>NZ_JBHTZF010000002.1:111804-234055 GCF_042790435.1 Streptomyces sp. NPDC056738 | reverse complement strand
CACTGGTCAGCGTGTCGGGGTGGGTGTCGCCCAGTACCTGCTCGCACCGGGCGACGGTGGCCGTATGCAAAGGGATGGCGTGAGCGTCGCGTCCCTGTCGGGACAGGTACTGTGCCGCGTCTCTGTAGGTGTCGGCGGTCTGGGCGGATGTCGGGAGGTGCGGGGCGGTCGTGGCGGCGAGTGCGAACAGGTGGGGCAGGAGGCTTTCCCACCGCGTGATGTCGCTGTCCTGGTCAGGCATGGCCTCACGGGCGAGACGCTCTGCTTCTTGTCGGCCTGGAGGGTAGGTGTCGGGTGCTGTGGTGAGGCTGTGGCGCAGGACGGTTTGCACCAGGCGGTGGATGCTGACGCCCTGGTGATCGTCGGTGAAGGCAATCATGTTGTAGGCGTGCAGCTCGCCCAGTGCGTTACCCAGCGCGAGTGAGTCGGGGGCGAGGGGTGCCAGGAGGTTGCGGGGGATGTCGTCGGGGGCCAGCCATGCCATGGTGTGCAGGAGAGTGACGGCCAGCGGGTCACGGGCGGTGATCGCGGTGAGAGTCTGGCCCCAGATCCGGGCGATGGTGCGTTCGGGATCGTTCACGTCACGGCCCTCGTCCAGGACCAGGCCCAGCGACCGGCGGTAGGTGTCGAGGTCGGTGCCGGTCCGGTAGGCGTAGGCGCCCGCCTGTTCAAGGGCCAGCGGCAGACACCCCAGATCTTCGACGAGCCGACATGCCGCCTCCCGCTGATCACCGGTAGGGATCCGGCCTGGGAAGGCGATGGCGCACAGCAGGTCGGTGCCTTCGTCGGGGGAAAGGAGACCTAGGGCCATCGCCGGGGCTATCGAGTGCCATCCGGTGGCCTTTCGACTGGTGGCCAGGTGCTGCCCGCCGTCCAATGTGCCGAAGTAGGGACGTAAGTGCGCTGGATGCTCGACGTTGTCGAAGATCAGCAGCCAGTCGGGGTGGGCCTGGAGCCACGTGATGGCCCATGCCGCCCGCTGGTCCGTATCGGCCGTCTGTGCCCACTGCGGACACAACCTTGTAGTGATTCCGGCGAGGCTGATCACGATCGACTCGGGAGACTCGGCAGCGATCCACCACACCAGCGTGTACTCACTGCGGTAGCGGTCGGCGTAATGCAGGGCCAGGGTGCTCTTGCCCACTCCGCCCAGCCCGTGGATCGCTCTCGCCCGCGACGGGGACATCTGCGGCTGAACCACGGCGGCGGAGCCCCCGCCCGTCAGCAGCTTCCGCAGTTCGGTCAGCTCACGCTCGCGGCCGACGAATACCCCTGACACCGACTCTGGCAGGAACCCGGCTTTCGCTGGAGCCTGAACGGTGTGCGCCCAGTGCACGGCCTGCGCCGGCAGGACAACGACCCGCGCGTGGTCCCCGCTGATGGCCACATCGATCGACTCGGCCCCGATCGCCCGTTCACCGGATGCCTCTACCTCCACCGGCCGTCCCGAAATCCGCGCACTCACTGCTTGGGCGGGTGAATGGTGGTGTTGTCGCCTGAAGCCGCGATACCGATGTGCTGCGCGCCGATCGCACGTGTACCCGACGCATTCACCGTTGCTCCGCCCGACACGGGCAGCAACGCCGCCAGCTCGCGCACCAGTTCCGCATCCTCCCGCAATGCCCGCTTGAGCTGATGCCGCAGCGCCCCCGCCGCATCCACGTCGTCCGGCTCCTCGACGGCTGTCGCCACAGCTCCTTCCAAAACGGCCCGGCCTTCCTCGTCCCGTCGCCGCCACACCAGATGCAGAATCCGCTGCCCCAGACCCGCTGTCCCCTCGACCGCGGCACCCACCGCAGCCTCTTCAGCCCGGCTCAGGACCGCCGCCCCGTACGTGGTCAAAGCGGCCGACAGATACGGCGTGGCCTGATCCACCAGCTCGACGATCTCCGCACTCACAAACACTCCTGACCATGTGCCATCCGCCCATCGCAGGTGACCAAGCGTAGGAATCGAAGACACTCCGCGAGTACAGAACGGCTAAACCGCCTGCCGCGCATTCTGAGCCTCTAGGCGTCGAAGCAAGGGGCCAGAAGCTCCCCCGCCACCCCAGAAGCCGGGGCAAGGCAGGACTCACACCGGCACGTCCGCAGGTGAGGGCGGCCAGCGCGTGATTCCGATCAGGCGGCGAACCACGGAATACGGCACACATGGGGTGCCGTGCCTTCCGGACATAGAGTCTTGATCACTGTCTTGCGAATCGCTCGCCACGCCCGCAGGGAACACGCCACGTGAACGCGCAACTCGACCGAAGAACGCGCGCCACTGTTCCGACCAGGGTTTTCCCAAGCCCATTGTTCCGCGAGCGTGCCGTACACCTCGGCCGTGGTCAGTTCGCTGCCAGGGAAGGTGTGCGAAACCGTCACACTGACGATCCGGGCGCTCCGGGGCCGCACGGCCTCCTCGACGAGTCCCCGGACCCATGTCAGCCCCTCCTGGTCGGCGAACAGACCGAATCTCAGGGCGCGCGTCCTCATCGAATCTCACCCATCATGGGCGCAGCCTGGCAGCGTCCTTGTCATCGCGGCACCTGAATTTCGCTGCTCCGGTGGCTGGACGGCCCTCAACTTCACGCCGAATAGACGCCAATGACTCAGCCTTGCCGACCGACCAGGTAGACCATGTCGCCAGACATGCGCCGGTCGACGGTCACTCGACCACAGGCTCTCCGTGGAGCGGAGCGAACTGCGTCGAGCTCCTTCCAGACGAGCTGGCCGGCTGATTGCATGGTAATCATGTCAACGCCTCCCGCCCCGAGTGACGAGCAAGCATTCCTCCAGTACCAGGCGGTGGCCGCCCGCCGCGCCGGGTTCGACTCGATGATGTGGCAAGCTCCGGGCCTGGGGTTGACGGCTCAGGCGTTTCTCATGACCATCGCCTTGAGCCCTGACACGGGGCAACTGGCGCAAATCGCCTCCGGGTTGCTGTCGGTGGTCGTCTCCTTCATGTCCGTGCAGCTTCTGGCGAAGCACCGGCGCCATGAACTGGCCGACAGCATCTGGTTGCAGGACTTCGAGAAGAGCCGAGGACTTCCCGAAGTCCACGGTCCAGCGGAAGAGCGCTGCAGAGAAGCCGGAATGCCCTCCAAGGGTCTCGTCAGGTTACGGTCCCACCGCGTCTGGACCATAGGGCTGGTCGTGTTCGGGGGCGTCGGCCTCGCAACGGCCGTTGTCGGTGTGGTGCGGCCCTGATGCGCACTGGGGGACGCGCCGGAGGCGGCCGGGTCAGGGGTTAGTCGTCGGCCTAGGACTTGCCCTCATGTAGCCGTGTCGTGATCCAGACTGTGGCCGTCTCAGGGTCGGGTACGACCGGGAGACCGGGCGGCGCAGGGGGGTCTGCTGTACCGAACCTTGCGGTCAGCCATGGCCTCGTCAGGCGCTCGCGTTCCTCCACAGGTGCCGCTCGTCCAGCGTTCCGAACCGCACGTCTCCGCGCTCAAGGTCGACGAGGATGGGCCAGCAGTCCAACAGTTGCTCCCTGACATCACGCGAGGCGAGGTACTGCACCGAGTTGTACGGCACGATCAGAAGTCCGTTGCTCTGGCAGACGCCCTCCGTGTCGACGGCAAGAGGCGGCTCATACTCTGCCTGGCTGTCCTCGAGGAATGCCACCGCGAGCTGCGATGCTTCGTCCTGCTCCATCATGCGCCTCCACTCCTTCGGCTGACGAAGGCACCCTAACCATCCTGCGATGATCTTCGTACGCCGAGTGCGGGGCTCTTTATCGGGTGCGTGGTGAGTGAGCGGACCGTAGGGTCCCGACATCATGAACACGTTCCTCCACCAGCCACGCCTTGCCGCGGACGATCTGTTTTCCGCTCTACGGACGCTCTTTCCCCAGTCGCAGCCGATGCGGTCCACCACAACTGCGGGCGTTGAGGTGGTGAGCGTGCTCGTGACGTCGGACAGGGTGCGTGACGTATGGGACGAGTGGCGCGGGAAGCACGGTGAGACCGGCTGGTGGCCCTACGTCAGCGGGATATCACCGGAGGGTCTGACCGGTGACGGCCGTCTCCACGAGGGCGTGGACGCTGCGTTTCTGGAGAACATGATGGCCGAGGTCGTGTGCCGGGACCACGATGCGCGCGCGGCATCCATCGTGCTGTCGAGCTTCCTATGGATCAGGGACTTCGCCTGTGCGGAGGAAGGGGAGCTCGAGGAATGGCTTGACGAATATGACCCCGGTCGCCTGGCACCGCGGTTGGGTCATGCGATCGCGGAGCCGCTGCCAGGGGTGTCACGCTGGGCTCCCGAAAATCGGAACACCATGTACTGGAGGGATCAGTGGTGGCTCCACTTCGTTCCGGCGCGAGGAGGCTACGAGGTGCCCGTCTTGCTGCCCGGTCTCATCATGACGGGCAACGGCAGCACCCACTACCTCCACCCAGCCGACGATGCGGCGCTGCTCAGACGCTGGCACGAGCAGTGGGGGGCCGAGCTTTTCTTCGCCTCGGGCCCACGCCTGGAACTCGTCGTCGACAGACCGCCCTTGGACCCCCGGTCCGCCGCACAGGCCGCCACGGAATTGACGGGCTACTGCGAGGACACCGTGGATGACGCTCAGGTCGCCGGCGACGGCATGGCCCGATCGACGGTGTGGTCCCTGTGGTGGGACTGAACCACG
This sequence comes from Streptomyces sp. NPDC056738, assembly GCF_042790435.1. Taxonomy (NCBI): domain Bacteria; kingdom Bacillati; phylum Actinomycetota; class Actinomycetes; order Kitasatosporales; family Streptomycetaceae; genus Streptomyces; species Streptomyces sp. NPDC056738. The sequence continues at coordinate 229,432 of NZ_JBHTZF010000002.1, read as the reverse complement.
CCGTCATCGTCAGCGTCGGGCCCAGATGAAGATGGCGGCGAAGCAGACGCGCGCCCGATGAAAGGTGACCGTGCGTGGGAAGTTTGTTGAGAGGCGTCTCCGGCGTCCGCTGGGGGGAACTGCGCGATGCCCGACAGCTCCCCGCCGGGGACATCCCGCCGCTGCTCTCACGGATCGCGTACGGAGGCGAGGACGCTGCCCGCCTCGCAGTCGACGAACTGGGCGACAGCGTCTGCGCCTTGGGGTTCGTAGTCGGTGAGGCGACCGCTCCGACGGTCCCCTTCCTCCTGGAGCTCGCCGGGGCCCCGTACGTGCCCTGCAAGGCCGAGCTGTTGGATCTACTGGAGAGCATCTACCGGACCGACAACTGGCACTCTTCGGCCGCGGCGGCCGGCGGCCCGAAGCGCACGAGCTTCCGGGAGCAGCCGGCCTGGGAAGCGGCCGCCAGGCAAGCCGTGCACGCGGGCCGACGGGTCATCGAGGGCCTCGCCTCCTCCATGCGGCCGGAAGAGGCCGAACCAGCACGGAAACTGCTGCTGACGATGGACGAGACGCCACCGTTCCCCGACCTCTGAGGAAGGTCGCACGCCTCGGGCACCGCACAGCCACGTTGGCGGAGAGCCCAGGGGCGACGCTCAGTGACCGCTGCGGGACAAGCCTTGGGCCGTCCCTTGGGCCGTCCCTTTCGGATCTTGCCCAGTGGACTCGCGGACGGAGCGGGCTCCCGTGCCGGCTGCGGATGTGGTCAGCCGCTGGGCTTTCGGGCTGACGGTGAAGGAGCCGATGGTGCCCTTCGCCGCGAAGAACAGCCCGCCGTCGTCGGCGGCGGCCAGCGCGTCCAGGCGCCGACCGGTCAGGGAACACCCCTCCACGGTCCGGCCGTCGGGCCCCAACCGCCGGATGCCGCCGTTGGCATCCCCGACCAGGACACCGTCGGCGTACGGCAGAGGGTCGACCACAATCCGCCGATCCGTCTCGACCGACCACGTCGACATCCCGTCGGCGGGATCCACCGCGAGGAACCCCCTGAGTGACCGCATCATCCAGACCGACCCGTGGATGTACCCAACGGCCCCGAACGGTTCGTAGGATCCGAGCCGGTTGGGCTCGTCCGCGCCGATACCGAAGGTCACCAGCGACGAGGCTTCGCAGACCGCCACCACCCGCTCCGCACCCACCGGGACGAACACCCTCCCGTCGGTTCCCGCAAGCGGGTCCGGCAACTGCCACCGAGCCAGGTCGCTCCCGTCGGCCGGATCGAGGAGAACCGCCTCGTGGCCACTGCCGGTCAGCACCCCGCCGGCCCACGCGAGGGACCGTACGGACGTCACCGGCGACGGTGTCGTCCAGCGGACGCCCCCGTCGGCGAGGTCCAGGCCACTCATCGGGGTGTAGCCGCGCCAACCGCCGATCACCACGGTGTCCGACTGGACCGCGAGGTTCCCCGTCCACCGCGGTGTCGGGGCGCTCCACAGCGACGCACCCGTCCGCAGATCGATGCAGGACAGCAGGTTCGGCGTTTGCGGCAACACCAGCACGCGGTCCCCCGCGAGGACGATCCCGCGCGGCCAGGTACCGAGCGGGACGTCCCAGCGCACAGAGCCGTCGACGCGCTCCAGGCAGACCAGCCGGGTGTGCCGCTCGTGCAGGACGACACAGTCAGGCCCGACGACGAAAACGGAAACGCCGCCCCGCTGGTGCAGTTCGCGCTCCCAGAGCACTGTGGCGATCATCGGGCCATCCCACCACAGGCGGCCCGCCCCCGACGACGGTGTTCCAGGGCCGGGAGGGCCGTCCATGGGCTGTCCCGCAATGATCGCGGCTCCGAGTGCGTGGCCACCTGAAGAGCCGACGACGTGCTCAGTTGGTGGTTCGTGGAGTGTCCAGGGAGCGTGCGAAGTCGGCGAGCGTGTGGAAGTCGTTCTCCCGTAGGCCGATCCGCGGGTTGACGTGGTGTAGAAGCCCCGACCCGCGATGGTGGGTGGTCACGTAGGTCTGATCCCGCTCGCTCTGTTCGTCGTCCACCCAGGCGAAGGGACGGCCATGGGCGTGGTCCACCAGCGGACCGGTCTTCCAGTGGACTCCATCAGGGCGCTCCTGGAACAAGGCGTCACCGAAGTCGACGAAGGGAAGTTCCGGAAGGCCGAGCACCGGTGCGATCCACCGGTTGGCGTCGCCCATCCATGTGGTGGCCCAGCACAGCTCGAAACCGAGCCGGAGCAGGTGCCGACCGTGCTCCGGGTTGAGCCAGACCCGCAGGGGGCGACGACGTCGGTACGAGAGGCGCCTGCCCTCTGCTTGAGCCCCGCCGTCCAGGGGCACTCTGAGTGTCGTGTAGCCGTCGGGACGCCTCTCCGGCTTAGCCGCATAGGGGTTGAGCGGCCCGTCCACGTCGAGGAACAACAGTGGTCGGTTCACGGATTCCCCCGGTCGTGCTCGCTGTCGACTGCCCCGAGGAGCGTAGCTGCAGAGATCGTCTCGGTGCTGGGCCGGCCCGGGTGATGATCACGCTGCGGCGCGGAGCCTTCCCGAGAGCGCCTGTCCGACTCGCAGTACTGGGGCCGGCACCAAGGCCCGCTTACCTACCGGTGGGCGTGGATCGCCTTGGACGGCACCGGCACCGGCACCGGCACCGGCCGCCAACTGCTGGTCCGCCGCAACACCGCCACCGGCAAGTGCGCGTTCTCCCTGTGCTCCACCCCGCAACCGACGCCGCTGTCGACGCTCGTGCGGGTCGCCGGGGTGCGCTGGCCGATCGAGGAGTGCTCGCACCGACCTCTCCGCTTCGCGTGGGGCGGGGAATGTCTGATGCCCCATTGTGATGCGCGGTTGTACAACCCCATGCGGATGTTGACGGTCTGTAAGGCGCTGGAGGGATGAACCTTCGGTGCATTTCCGCAAGGAGATTGGGGATCAGGTGGGGAAGCAGGTCTGGAGAGTCCTCGTGGCCGGTGGTGCGGCGGCGGTGTTCACGGCCGTGGCCGCGGTGCCGGCCGGGGCGGCCGAGGGTGGGGTCTCGTTCAGCCGTGTCCAGGTGAACGGCGGCAAGTCGATTGTGATCGGGGTGTCGAACGAGGTCGCGGTGCCCGCCTCCTTCCGGATGGCGACCACGCACAAGTGGAAGTGGCCGGCGGTGTTCCTGTACCGCAGTGGCTCGGGTGATCGGCTGTGGCACGCCATCGAGACGAGCGACTGCATCAAGGTGAGCTCGGGCGTCTGCGACTTCAACGAGACGATGTACTTCGACCCGAGCGTGTGGGACATGCATAACAGCGAGGCCGGGGCCTGGAAGGTCGGGGCCGAGGTGTCCTTCGAGGGCGGCGGCGGTGACACCGACGACAAGGGTCTGACGGTTGACGTCAAGCGCAACTCCCGCCTGACCGTCAACGCCTCGCCCGAACCGGTGTCCAAGGACAAGACCATCACCGTGACCGGAAAGGTCACGCGGGCCAACTGGGAGACCAGGAAGTACGCCTCCTACGGAGGCCGCCTGGTGAGCCTGCAGTTCAAGCCTGACGGCGCCGCCGCCTACACCACGGTGAAGAAGGTGTACGCGAACGGCTCGGGTGATCTCAGGACGACCGTGAAGGCCTCCAAGACGGGCACGTGGCGCTGGGTGTACTACGGCAACACCACCACCGGGCCGTCGACGTCGTCCGGGGACAACGTCGTGGTGAAGTGATGTCCGCGGTGCTGGCGGGCTGGTAGGGGCCAAGCCGGCGGTAACCGCGGCTGCGACGGTCAAGGTGGCGGGTCCGCCCCGATCGCGGCGGACCCGCCACCTTGCGAGGAAAGCCATGCGTCCGGGCCGGCCAAGCAGACTGGCCAGCCGTCATCGGTCCGCCGCAGCCGAGCTGACGTGCCCTCTGAGGGCGTTGGTTGATCTCGTGCGAACGAGCGGGGAACACCGGGGAGCGGCGGACGCCGACCTGCGCCGGGAAAGAGAACGGCCCCTGACTGTTCCTGCTCCACCGGATCAGCCACGCTACTGGCTTGCGGCGTCGACCAGAGCAAGCCCGTTCACCCGCATCGAAGACGCCGCTGTCTGTACGGCCCGGAACCTGTCGAGGGAGACTGTGAGCATGGGGGACGTACTCAGCAATGGCTCGGACCGACCGCCCTGGAGACCGCCGCGTCGGCTCATCGCTGTGGCCGTAGCCGTGGCCCTGTCCGCGGCGCTCGTGGTGGGCATCGTGGCCGTGAGCGGCCCCGACGAACAGGCCCCGGCAGCACCCGTTAGTTCGTCGTCGGCGTCGCCGTCCGGCCGTGCCTTTCCTGATGGCCCGGACGCGACTGTCAGGGCGGGGCAGACCCCCGGCATGGTGATCACAGGCTTACGACTGTCTCAGGGTGCCACGCTGATCAGGCGTGATCGCAGAGCGGACGCAGGCCCGTCGACGGTGGTCGTACGACGTTCAAACGGTTCTCTGGGACGGCACAGCGCGGTGGTCACGTTCCCCGTACCTGCGCCGACAGGGGGGCGCCCGGTCCTGGTCGGCGGCGTCTCGGGAAGGACCCTTGAGCGAGAGATCACCTGGCCAGTCGGTGGCTCATACGCACGAGTCCGAGGGGATCTGCCGCAGTCCGAGCTGATCGCTGTCGCTGCCGCCACCAGCAACGCCTCGGGCCGCCCCGAGGTCGAATCACCGCCCGGACTTTCGGTAACGGCCACAGGCACCTCACGCCCGACCTACATATACGAGGCCCGATACAGCTCAACCGGGACCGGGGAGGAAGACGCGCTCTCAGGCGGCCTGACCTTCACCGGCGTCGCCCGATGCGGCGGCTTCGAAGACCAGTTGTACGCCGCCGACGTTCAGACGGCAGGGACGGTGAAGGGCAAGCCCGCGATCATCACGTCTGCGTTCGGTGGCAACGGCGCGCTGGCCTGGGAGCCGGTGCCCGGCGTCGTGGCGTACATCGGCTACAGCGGGGCCCAACTCGACAAAGGTGCCATCGCCGCCCTGCGCCGTCTGGCCGCGCGGACACGTCTGCTGAATCCTGAGCAGTGGCAGGCCACCCGCCCTACAACGAGCGACCAGATCAACAACTTCGGCTGATTCGACCGAAATCCAAAGCCGTAGAGCCGACCCTCTCCACCCCAGCACAACGTGCACTGACGTGCCAGGTCTCCAACCTGCGACGGTGTGGTCAATCAACGCTGCGACCTGCGACATAGAGATCTGCCGTGGAAACGTAAGCCCGACTGAGGCCGAAGGGCCGGGAGAATGATCCACCTTGGTGATCGGTAAAGGCGGCAGACCGGAGGCGATGAGATGTTGCAGGTGCTGTACAGCGGGGGGACCAGAGAAATCGAGCTCTCTGGGGCGCGTCCAGAGCTCTTGGCGCTCGGACACCTGCTGCGGGGGAAGGCCGGAAGCTGCGATCTCTCCGAGAACCGGCACCCTTTTCCCTACGAAAGGTCGTTGTCCGAGATCGCGTTCCGGGAGGACCCGGAGGGCGACACCGCCTCGATCGTCGCGGAGGACGAGATCCTGAGGATCCGGGGAGGGCGAAAAGCTCTCGACCTTCTCGCCGACAACATCGAGGGCTTCGCCTCCGAGGCAGATGCAAGCGATCACTGTCACGTCGACTCCCCGACCTACGACTACATCGCGCCCGAGTCGGACCCGCTGGTGATTGCCTTCATGAAGTGAGCGGAGAGCCTTCGGCTGTACGGCGGTTGAGCCCGCAGGCATCGGTGCGAGGGAGCGGTCGTGGGCCTGGTCGGATTATCGGTCGGCCTCGGGTGAGTCGGCGGACGCTTCCGGGGCCGGAGGTAATCGTGGCGCTGTTCTATGAGGGCCTGACCTACGACGATCTCGTCGACTGGGCGGGCGGACAGGGAGTGACCCGCGCCAATGGGTCTGAAGTGGGTGACTGGCGGATCCCGGACGCTGACAAGACGGTCCTGATGGAGGTCGGCATTCCTCACACCGAGGACACGCCTCTCACCCGGGTGTGTTTTCAGGAAGGACCTCAGCCGTCGTTGCCGACCTCTGATGGAAGATTGCTGTACCGCCTGGCCGAGAGACAGCTCTCGGACCTCCCGGACGGTGCCCTGACGGCCTCGTGGGCCGTGGAGCCGGCCACCGGAACTGTCTATTACGTTCAGCCGGACGGCGAGCCGTGGTTTGCCAACTCCTCCGTCGGCCTCTAGGTGCAGTGCCTGCACCACTACGGGCTGTGGGTCGACACGTGCGACCTGCTCCTCAACCCCGACGACCACGAGGAAGCCGCTGTCTTGGCCGAGTTGGAAGAGCTGGCGGCCGAACTGGAGGAATGCGACCCGCCAGCGTTCGCGGGGTACCAGGGATACATCTGGGCCGAGTTCCTGGGTCGCTGGCTGTGGTGATGCGGTCCAGGCCTGGAAGGCGACACGCCTCACGCCAGGTTGGGAAGATAGGGGCGTTTGGGGGAAGGTGCCGGGCTGACCTGCGGCAAAGCGGTGTCGCAGCTTGGGCATCCGTCGCCTGGATCCCCGGGGTTCCCGGATCCAAGCCCGGTCTGGCGTCCGCCGACGGCCGGGGTGACGGCCGGACAGAGTCGCCGACGTACGCACCTGTCCGGCGTCGTTGACGTCAGCCGTAGATGTCATCCTGTGCGCCGCGGACCCCTTCCGGCGCAAGGCCGGTCCTGCTTGGGAGCCGTTCAGAGGATTTCGGCGACGCCCATTGCCGCGAAGCCTTCGGGGTCGCACTGGCCCCAGTACCAGGCACTCAGGGCCGGGTCGGCTGTGGCGAGGGCGCTGATGAGCAGTCCGCCGGCGGTGATGGTCTGAAGTGCTTCGGCCGGCGAGGCAGTGGGGCGGACGTTCAGGTCGATGGGAAGGTAGACGTCGGTGGGCTGTACCGTCGGCTGCCTGCGTAGGCCAGCAGGTCATGGCCGATGTGGGCACCCGCCTGGTTCCTGAGTCGGCGGTCAGTCCGTGACGATCAGCAGGTCTCCCCCATCGTCGCGCCAGCCGACGCCCACCGCGCCGTCGCTTACGTCGCCGATGACGAGCTTCTCGTAGTCGGCGGTCTCATCGTCCGCCGTCATGGTCGGCAGCCGCAGGGTGTGGAGGAGGCGTCCCGTGTCCGCGTCGAGAACGAGCAGGTCGGCGAGGAACTGGCTGCCGGCGTCCGCCGCGGTGAGATACGGCTGGCGTACGACGTACACCCGGCCGTCTGCGATCTTAGGAAGCCCGTACTCATGGTCGCTCGGTGCCCGCAACTGCCAGGACAGATGTCCGTCCACGGCGTCGAAGGCGCTCAAGAGGGTGTCGTGTTTGCTGGCACGGTTCTTCGGGTTGGTGCCGGACAGCACGGTGCTGTCACCCACAGCGACCACGTCCCACTTGTCCAGCGGGAGATCGGTGCGTGGAGAGATCCCATGACGGTTCACGTCGAGCAACTGGATGGTCTGCCGGTGATCCGGGTCCGGAGCGATCAACGTGTGCCCACCGCCCCAGGTCGTCAGATCCGGGTCCACGGTGCGTCGATGCCAAAGGACCTTGCCCGTGCGGTTGTCGACACCCATGAGCAGGCCGACGTCGTCAGGGCCGTAGCGTCCCGAGCCGTTGCACAACACCTGTATGGCGCTCAGATGGTCCGACAGGGTGTGGACGGACCTGAGGAATACTTCGTGACACCATTTGGGCGTCTTCGCCGTCCACAGATTCCGGCCGTCGCGCTCGTCGAAGGCGCGCACGGCACCGGGGTCCTCGGTCACAGCCTGGCCTCCGGCGATCTTCACGTTCCGACCACGGTCGCCTGCCTGTATCTCCGCGTGCCACAACAGCTTGCCGGTGCGCAGATCGAGGGCGACGAGCTTCCCGTCGGTGAAGCGGGCCACCGCCGTGCGTTCCGACGCCCCGAACTGCCACACCAAGGCGTCGTCCACATCATGGCGCTCGTAGTGCCAGTACTCCTTGCCGGTCCGCACGTTGACGGCCGCCATGCCGTTGTACTTGTCCGTGTACTCGTCCGTCCACCGCAGGGACAACCCGTGCACCAGGACCTGATCACCCTCCGGAAGGCTTATGACGTGTTCAGGCGCGACCGGGGCCTCGGCGGCGAACACGGCAGGAAAGGGGCCGTGGGCTCCCGTGAACACGTCCCGTGTCATGTACCAGCTGTCCAGGGCGTAGGCCACTTTGAAGAACAGGAGCACCGCCAAGAACACATAGATTTTCCAAGGGCGGTTCCAGAGCCATCCCGCGCGGCTCTTTTCGGCCCTTCCGGGTATCCCCGGCAGTCCCACCCCTGGTTCTCCCAGCAAATTCATCCGCTGTACCACGATCGTGCCCCCCATGACCCTGCTCCTGTCACCGTGACGGGGCAGCTCAGGGATCTTCACTCCCCTTCAGGGGGCAAGCAAGTCAGGCACCGTCGAAAGCCTGTCTCCACACTGACGTGCTCTCGAGATATCAGACTGAATCACGCCTAACAGACATTCAGCTTGATTCGTCGCATTCGCATCCAGAGTGCACGCTCTGGACATCACCCGCGCCCAGACTCCCCAGGCACAGGCCGTCTGACCATGCCCCCCACGCCGATGGGCTTCGCGGTGCTTGGACCTGGTGACGGTCGCTCGGTCGCTCGGTCGCACGGAGGTTGCTGTACTTCGCTGCTGTACGGCAGACCTGGATGGTCCGTCTGGACGGGACAGCATTGACGGCTGGCGCTTGGGTGATCATGGGCACATGGAATCGTGGACGATCAGACACTTCTCCCAGGCGAACCCGGAGGGAACCGGGCAGGATGACGTGCCTGCGCTGCTCCGTAGGGTCGCGGACTCCATCGAAGACCTCGGCTTGGTCGAGGTTCAGGATCTCGTCATGCATACGGAGATCACCGCGGACGGCTATCGGCCGAGTCTTACGGTCTACTACCACGACGCCGAAGACTGATCCGGGCTGTACACGGACGCTTTGCGCTTGCCCCCCGCTGAACCTCGCCCTCCCAGCCCACCACTTACCCCAACTCCGATCCCGTCTGCCCCCTGCTAGCGACGCGGACACAGCCCCTGAAAGCTGCCCGGCAATCTGGACAAGCACCGTTGCAGTACCAGGAGCCGGGCCCTGCAAGCGGCCGGTCAGACGGTCGTCGGCCTGCTGTCGGCACCGCTCGATCCGCTCGGCAGGAGGAACGATCGCCCAGGCAATGGATCACGTCGTCCCATTCTCCGGGTAACGTCCAGGCATGAGTCATCCACACCCCGAGCTGAAAGCCGCTCCGCCCCTTCCCGAAGGAGGGCTGCGGGTCATCGCCCTGGGCGGCCTGGGCGAGATCGGCCGCAACATGACCGTCTTCGAGTACGCCGGCAAGCTGCTCATCGTCGACTGCGGCGTGCTGTTCCCCGAAGAGAACCAGCCCGGCGTAGACGTGATCCTTCCGGACTTCACCTCCATCCGGGACCGACTGGACGACATCGTGGCCGTGGTCCTCACCCACGGTCACGAGGACCACATCGGCGGCGTGCCCTACCTGCTGCGCGAGCGGTCCGACATTCCCATCGTCGCCTCCAAGCTGACGCTGGCGTTCCTGGAGGCCAAGCTCAAGGAACACGGCATCCGGCCGCGCACGGTGCGCGTACGGGAGGGCGACCGGCGCAGCTTCGGGCCCTTCGACTGCGAGTTCGTGGCGGTCAACCACTCCATCCCGGACGGCCTCGCGGTCGCGATCCGCACCGGCGCCGGGATGGTGCTGCACACCGGCGACTTCAAGATGGACCAGTTCCCTCTCGACGACCGCATCACCGATCTACGTGCCTTCGCCCGCCTCGGCGAGGAGGGTGTGGACCTGTTCCTCACCGACTCCACCAACGCCGAAGTACCCGGCTTCACCACCTCCGAGCGTGAGTTGAACCCGGCGATCGAGCAGGTGCTGCGCACCGCGCCGCGCCGGGTCATCGTCTCCAGCTTCGCCAGCCATGTGCACCGCATCCAGCAGGTCCTGGACGCCGCCCACCAGCACGGCCGCAAGGTCGCCTTCGTCGGCCGGTCGATGGTCCGCAACATGGGAATCGCCCGTGACCTGGGCTATCTGAAGGTCCCCTCCGGTCTGGTCGTGAGCACCAAGGAACTGGAGAAGCTCCCGGACCACAAGATCACTCTGGTGTGCACCGGCTCCCAGGGTGAACCGATGGCGGCGCTGTCCCGCATGGCCAACCGCGACCACCAGATCCGTATCGGCAAGGGCGACACCGTCCTGCTCGCCAGCTCCCTCATCCCCGGCAACGAGAGCGCCATCTACCGCGTCATCAACGGGCTCACCCGGTGGGGCGCCCACGTGGTCCACAAGGGCAACGCCAAGGTCCACGTCTCCGGGCACGCCAGCGCCGGCGAACTCGTCTACTGCTACAACATCGTCAAACCCCGCAATGTCATGCCCGTGCACGGCGAGTGGCGCCACCTGCAGGCCAACGGCGACCTCGCCATCCGTACCGGTGTCGACCCGGACCGGGTCGTCATCGCCGAGGACGGCGTCGTCGTCGACCTCGTCGACGGCCGCGCGTCCATCACCGGGAAGGTCCCCGCAGGCTACGTCTACGTGGACGGGATGGAGGTCGGCGGCGTCACCGAAGCCTCCCTCAAGGACCGCCGCACGCTCGGGGAGGAGGGGGTGGTCACGGTGGTGGCGATCGTCGACGCCGACACCGGCGCCCTCGCCGAAGCCCCCGACTTCCTGGCCCGCGGCTTCGCCCATGACGACAGCACCTTCGAGCCGGTCGTCCCCGTCATCGAGAAGACCCTGGCCACCGCCGCCGCCGAAGGCGTCGGAGACGCGATCCAACTCGAACAGCTCATCGCCCGCGCCGTGGCGAACTGGGCGTTTCGCACCTACCGTCGCAGGCCTCTCATCATCCCCGTCATCATCGACGCCTGAGCCCCTCAGTTCCTGCGGGAGAGTGAGGGACGGAATGCCATGCCGAGCCATCGGCCTGTGTGATCGGCACCCAGAGCGTCGAGATCTCCACCAGCGGTCCCGCCGCCGGCCGCTCCGGAGCGAGCGGAGCGGCCGGCGGGCGGCGGGCGGCGGGCGGCGGGCGGCGGGCGGCGGGCGGCGGGCGGCGGCCAGCGTGATGGTCGGCGGCCGCGGCCGGCGTGATGGTCGGCGGCCTGTGACGGGCGTGGGGCCCGTCAGCGTCAGCGGGCCGTGCCGAAGTCCTGCGTCCAGTAGTTGCCGGGCTGCGCCACCCCCACGCCGATCTCCTTGAAGCCGCAGTCCAGGATGTTGCGCTTGTGGCCGGCGCTGGCCATCCAGCCCGCCATGACCTGCTCGGGCGTGGAGTACCCGTACGCGACGTTCTCGCCGTAGGTGCTCCAGAGGTAGCCCGCGCGCGTGATCCGCTGTCCCGGGTCGGACCCGTCGGAACCGGTGTGCGACATGGTGTTGTGGCTCGCCATGTCCGCGCTGTGGGCCTGGGCGGCAGACGAGAGCTTCGCGTTCAGGACGAGCGGGGAGCAACCGACCTTGGCGCGCTCGCTGTTGACCAGGGCGACCACGCGGGCGACGGCGGCGGACGCGGGGGTCGCCGTGCTTGCGGCGGGTGCCGTGACGGTGGGCGGCTTCGGTGCGGCGGCCGTCGAGGGGGGCGCGGCGGTCGGCTTCGGCGCGGCAGCGGTCCTCGTAGGGGCCGCAGTCCTAGTCGGGACGGTGGTCCTCGTCGGGGCCGGCGGGGTGGCCGCCTTCGAGACGGGCGCCTTGGACTTCTTCGAGGCTGGTGCCTCAGTCCTGGGAGAGGTCGTCGGGGAGGCCGAGGGCGAAGCCGTGGCGGTGGGCTTCGCGGTTCGGACGTCCCGCCTCCGGTGCCCGTCCCAGGACCCCTTCCTCCCGTCCGTCCGGTGTCCGTCCCAGGACGCCTTCCTCCCGTCCGTCCGGTGACCGCTGGACGTGGCGGTGATGGCCTCGGCTCCTCCGTCGCCCATGCACGCCATGGCGGCGGACGGCACCGCCACCGCGCCCATGGCCAGAACGGCAACGGCTATGGGCCTGCGGCGCGTCTTCCGGCCGTGCTTCCGGTGGTTCCTCATGCGGACCTCGTTCGGTCGACTCTCTTTGCGCCTCCGGCGGGCTCGGCTTCACACAGACACCTGTGCTTGACCTGCGGGGACGCCTTGCGGGGCCGTCATTGTTAAAAGCCGAGGGAGGGCACGACAACGGGGGCTTCTACTACCTCACCTAGTAGACAATGGGCACTCTTGAATCCGGCCCGGGACTGTGCCGGGCCGCCTCGCCGGACGTCGACGACGCCTCACATTCCGTCAGAAGGGCGGCAGAGGCGGTCCGGCGGCTCGGGGCCGGGGACCCGGTCCAGTGACCCCGGCCGAGATGCCTCGTATGCCCGCTTCCACATGCCAGATCCGCCTATATCGGCCACACGCCACGTACTATCGCGGCACGTTGATGAGGACCGGGCGCGTGAGGGATGTCACTGCCTTGCCCTGCAACCCTTTCGGTGACCTGCGCGCCGGGGGGAGTCAGGCGGCGGTGACCGTGCGGGGGAGCGCGTCGAGGTCGTCGGCGTGGATGCCGTGACGTCCGTCGGTGTCGGCGGCCGGGCAGCAGCGCGGCCTGCCCGGCGGCGGGCTCGTCACCGAACTGCAGGCACAACCCGGTCAGCCACCCCACCGGCAGTCGACCCACCCCGTCGACGGCCGGCATCAGGTCGGCGGCGTACGTCAGGACGCGGTCGACGTCGTCGAGCTCCCGTGGATCCCGACCCCCCGATGCCCGGAGTACGTCTTTTTTCAGCCATTCCCCCACAACGCCCCTGTACGGAAAGGTACTTCCGTACAGGAGCACGAGCCTGACATCTTGCATCCACCACTCGTTTCGTACGGCCCCACTGGTGTCATGAGCACGGCGGGGCTGTCTCCGGAGGACGCATTGATACCCCACATATCAAACCGGACCAGACGCACGCTGGTCCTGGCGGCCGCGGTCGGCGCCGCCTTCGCGTTCGGCGCCCCGGGCGCCCTCGCGGGCACGCTCCCCGTCGGCCCCTCCCCCGTGCCGGCCACCAAGGCCCACGCTCCGGCCACCGCGCCGGCTTCTCAGAGTGCGGCCTGGGTGGCCGGCACGCGTGCCTACCTCGTGATCACCGCCCCCGGTGACAGTTCGGCGGTCCGCTCCGCGATAGCGGCCAACGGCGGCACCGTGTTCTCGAACTTCGACGCCATCGGCGTGATCGTCGCCCACTCTGCGTCCAGCGGTTTCGCCGCCACCATGCGCGGCGTCGCGGGCGTGCAGCAGGTCGGCGCCACGCGCACCTCGGACGTCCCGGCCGACGCCTACAACCCCGCGCTCCCGGCCAATCCGGCCCAGGCCTCGACCCCGGCCGGAGAACCGGTCCGGGCCGACATGAGCCAGATCAAGGCCGACCAGGCCTGGGCCGTGAACCCGGGCTCCGCCTCCGTCACGGTCGGCATCCTGGACACCGGTGTGGACGACCAGCACCAGGACCTGGCACCCAACTTCGACGCGGCCGACTCGGTCTCCTGCGCCTACGGCAAGCCCGACACCCGTGTCGGCGCCTGGCGGGACGTCGACACGCACGGCACCCACGTAGCGGGCACCATCGCCGCGGCCAAGAACGGCAAGGGTGTCGTGGGCGTGGCCCCCGGCGTGAAGATCGCCGCGGTCCGGGTCGCCGAACCGGGCAACTCCTTCTTCTTCGCCGAGAACACCATCTGCGGCTTCGTCTGGGCCGGTGACCACGGCTTCAAGGTCACCAACAACAGCTACTACACGGACCCGTGGCAGTTCAACTGCCCGGACAACATCGACCAGGCCGCCATCATCGAGGGCGTCAAGCGCGCCCAGGAGTACGCAGAGGGCAAGGGCTCCCTCCAGATCGCCGCCGCGGGCAACGAGAACTACGACCTCGCCCACAAGACGACCGACTCCGCGAGCCCGAACGACTCGACGCCGGTCACCCGCACGATCACCAACGCCTGCCTCGACATCCCGACCGAGCTGCCGGGCGTGGTCACGGTCGCGGCCAACGGTACGGGTGTCACCAAGGCCTCGTTCTCCAACTTCGGGCAGGGCGTCATCGACGTCGCGGCGCCGGGCAGCAACGTGTACTCCACCGTCCCCGGCGGCGGCTACGGCAGCAAGAGCGGCACCTCGATGGCCACCCCGCATGTCGTCGGCGTGGCGGCACTGATCGCCAGTGCCAACCCGGGCATCACCCCGGCGCAGATCCGGGCCAAGCTGGCCGCCCAGGCCAACGACGTCGCCTGCCCCTCGGACAGCCGCTGCACGGGCACGACGGCCAACAATGCGTTCTTCGGCGAAGGACAGGTCGACGCCCTCAAGGCCGTCGGGACCACCCCGCCGCCCGGTAAGTACTTCGAGAACCTCGCGGACTTCGCCATCAACGACAACGCGACCGTGGAAAGCCCGATCGCCGTGACCGGCGTGACCGGCAACGCGCCGGCCACCCTCAAGGTGGGTGTGGACATCAAGCACACCTACATCGGTGATCTGAAGGTCGACCTGGTGGCGCCGGACGGCACCGTCTACACGCTGCACAACCACGCCGGCGGCAGCGCCGACAACATCGCCCAGGCCTACACCGTGAACGCCTCCTCGGAGGTCGCGAACGGCACCTGGAAGCTGCGCGTCAACGACAACGCCGCCTCCGACACAGGCAAGATCGACGCCTGGAACCTGACCTTCTAGCGCAGAGCCCGGCAACACCCGCGTACAACACGCACTGCACTGGCGACAGCTCCTTGCCCGCGGCCACGGACAGGGCGGGCTGGGGTCTGATCGGCCAGGGCTGCGAACTACCGGCGGGCAGAGGGCACATGGGCCCCGACAGCGGTGAGCGCCGCGGTCGGGGCCATTTGCCGGAAGCGTCCGGAAGCCCGCGAACGGCCCGGGGCCCGTCCGGCTCACCGTGCGCCTCCCTGCGGAGTTGTAGGGCCGTTCGTCTGGAAGGCGCACATCACGGCGACCGGTGATCAGCTTCCACCGCAGGCACCCACCATCCGATACCCGCAACTGGATCCCGCCTGGAACTTCGACTCCTCGGACTCAGACGCAAGGCCAGCTGGGCGTGAGGCTCGACCGGGCCTCGTGCGAGCACGGGAAATGGAGATGCCGCCTCCTGGCCTGCGAAGGCAGGATCGCTCCATGTCGCAAGCAAAGCGGCAGCGACGATCCAGGCAGGGATCGGGCCCGGCGCACGCCGACATGACGATGGCGAAGGGCTCGCCGCTCACGGAGTCCTCGATGTTCCCCGAACCTGGCGGCACCGAACCTCAGTAGGTGCCCAGCGGTGGGTATGACGACGCGGCTGGCGGACTGTGGCTGAGGGTTGGCCAGTGCCGCGTCAGGCAACGTTCGCCCTGTTGATGAACCACGCGAACACAGCCGCGGCGACGGGTAGGGCGACGACGTAGCCGATGAGGATGCCGACGTCTGAGTCAGCCGACGCGGGAAGGGCCCAGTTCGCCACTGCAGCCACAAGCACTGTCACGGTTGCCAGCGCAAGGACAGCGGCAACAACGGCGAGCCGTCGGGGCGGTCCCGCACGGTACAACTCAACCGCAGGCCAGAGCCCCAGCATGCTCGTGGTCAACATGCCGAGAGTGGGGTCGGGCAGCCACCCGAACAGCCACGCCACAAGGGTGGCGATCCCAAGGAAGGCGAGGCCGACGAGTTCCAGCAAGACGGTCTCCACCACCAGATCCCACGGACGTTGCCGTATCGAGTCGCTCCCGCTGTCCTTCTCGTCAGCCACGTCGGCACAGTACCCATCGAGAGGGCCAACGGCCCCTGATGCGGCACCAGTTCGTGCCCGCGCGCACCTCGTGCGCCAATCGCACGAACCGTCGGGATCCTCTCTGCGCGTGCGCCGCCTTGAGCTGCCGCAACTCCCATGCCTCCGCCTTGCCAGGCCTCGCTCTGGAGCCCGACCACGGCGTACGGCCGCTCATTCCTCGATCGGGTGCCGGCCAGATGCCTGCGGCGGATGGCCGCCGCGGTCGGCCACAAGGAGGTGATCCCGCGGCGGAGAAGGCACCGGATGTACAACCGTTCGAGATCGGCAAGGGTCTAGGGAACGAAGGACTGTTCCCCTGGAGGGCACCGTCCGTTTACCCGCGTCCCGACAGAGGATCTCTCCATGCCGATACCCCCACACAACCGTCGCGCCTCCGGTGCCGTTGTCGCCGCCCTCGGCGCTGCCGGCCTGATCGTGCTGGCCGTGGCTCCCGCGGCCTTCGGCGACGGAACCGCACCCGAACTGGTCGTCGGAGGCGTCGAGCCGATCCACGGGTTGAAACCGGGGGGCACCTTCGACCTGCCGGTCACCGTGGCGAACAAGGGCGTCGGGACCGCCGAGACGGTGTGGGTCTCCTACTCCGTCACCCGGGGGCTCGCCTTCGTGGACGTTCCCTCCAACTGCCGTGTACAGCACATCAGGTCCTATGACGAGATGCCCGAGAACTGGACCGCGACGTGCACGTTCGACCAGGCGGTGGGGCCGGGCGTCGTCTACACGCCCGAGAAACCTCTCCGGGTCACGGCACTGGACCGCGCGTTCCACGACAGGCTGCGCGTGCGTGTCGAGGAGGGCGGCGCCCCGATGGACGACGAGAACGGAGAACCGTCGGTGCCGGGGACCGCGCCGGCGGTGAAACTGGTCGAGCAACCGGCCGGGGGCGAGGGCTCCGCGAAACGTGTCAATGTGTCGGTCACCTCCGTCAACACGGCCGACTACCAGGTGACGGGCGCCGCGTTGAGGGGGCGGGTCGGTGACACGGTGACGATGAAGGTGGCGTTCGCCAACGCCGGGCCCGCCTGGGTCCTGGAAGGGGACGAAGGGGAGCAGGGCGTCCAGATCATGATCACGCCTCCCGCCGGGACCTCGGTCGTCAAGCGCGACTACTACTGCCACGCCGACGGCGGGAAGTATCGCTGCCCCGCGCACGTCGGTATGCACATGGCCGAGGACGCCCAAATGGGCTACACCTTCAAGCTGAAAATCGACAAGCGGATCGCGGGCGCCAAGGGCTCGATCGCGCTGAGCACCGGACCACGACCCTTCGACCACGACAAGGCCAACGACAAGGCCGACATCACGCTGGACGTCACGGGCGGGGGGTCGACCGGCTCGACGGGCGGCTCGACCAGTGGCGGCAACGGTTCGACGGGCGCCTCGACCGGCGGCTCCAACGGTTCGACGGGCGGCTCGACCGATGGCTCGGGCGGCTCGACCAATGGCTCGGCCGGCGGGTCGTCGTCGACCGGTGACAACGGAACGACGTCGAACGGCGGCAACCTCGCAGAGACCGGCTCCTCGACACTGCCGATCACGGGCGCGGCTGCCGCGGCACTGGTCGCGGGAGCGGGCACGCTCCTCATCGCGCGCCGCCGCCGAGCCCGGAACCAGAGCTGACAACCGTCCGACGCGAGCGGTGACACCTCAGGCGGTTCCCGGTTCCAAGCGGACTTGTTCGAGTCCGGGTGCACCTCTGCGACGCAGGCAGTCGCCGCGGAGGCCAGAAGCAGGCCTGCTTCAAC
Source organism: Streptomyces sp. NPDC056738 (assembly GCF_042790435.1). Classification (NCBI taxonomy): domain Bacteria; kingdom Bacillati; phylum Actinomycetota; class Actinomycetes; order Kitasatosporales; family Streptomycetaceae; genus Streptomyces; species Streptomyces sp. NPDC056738. The sequence goes on along the minus strand of NZ_JBHTZF010000002.1, from coordinate 211,907 downwards.
GTATGACCGTTCAGAGGTGCACCGCCCTCGGCTGAGAAGCCGCCATCATGATCGCCTTCTGTCTCTCTCAGGTATTCTCAAGCATTCTCACTGCATTTACGTGGCCTCATCCAATCTGCAGGATTAGCAGGTCAAACGCCTCAAGTAAGGCCCAGGACCCGTCGCAATCTGCATGCGGGACCGCAGGCTCGGCCACGCAACAACAGCGAGATCTCACACTCCTTGAATGCCTTCAAGGCGTCTTTGAACTCGGACACCGCTGCGGCGCTCTTGCGGAGGCACTCAGGGTTCCTTAAGGCACCCATGTCGCTAATCGTGTCACGGGCCCGGAAGGTTGTTGCCCGAGTAGCAGCCAAGTCGCCGGAGCTCGCAGAACAGGCGGCGTAGTACGGCACCACCGTTGAGCAGAGGCGGCGCAGGGGGGTCACTTCTTCTTCGGAGCCGTCTGACGAAGCTGTGTCATACGGGTGTGGCGGCGGCCGGCGTAGCGGACTATGGCCTGGTCAAGGTCCTCCGGTGAGTCATCGATTCGGTAGTGCTCCAGGGTGAGGATGCGCAGCCCGCCGTGTCGAAGGCGGAAGGGGAGCCACCACGCCTTTGGCAGGGCGGCCCTGTGGCGTGGATACAGCACGAGGGCGTGCTCCTTGGGATCGGAGCGGGCCACGATTCCGATGCGTTCCACGTCCCGCCACCGAATGTGCAGTTGGAGAATGCCGAACGCTTTGAAGTTCAGCCCGGATGGGCCTATGTGAAGGTGTATGTGGTGTGTGCCGGTGAGGAAGTAGGCAAGGAAGCCGAAGAAAAAGAGGGGAAACCATAAGTTGTTGAGGGCGGCGACCTCGTCGGAAATCTGTGGGAGGTCGGCCAGTGCTGTAGTGATCATGACGGGGGTCCAGAGCACCAGCCCCATGAGGGCGGACACCTGCAACGGTTGACGGCCGACGAACGTGGACCCGGTCCTGGGAGGCGCCGGGACCCTGGCAGACGTCCGCAGCCAAGCCTGGCCGGGCAGGGCGAGCTGATCCTTGTCGGCGAACCGCGCGAGCGCGGTCTCCAGGAGCCGCCGATCATGCGTTACCTCCGGCAGCAGACACAGAGTCAGGGCACCCGGCACCAGTTTCGGCAGCCACCTATTCGTACGGTCGACCCTCTCCTCGATGCGCCCAATGGGCCGGATCACAAGCAGCCCCAGGTGGCGAACGCCACGGGGCCAGGTCACAACGCCACGGGGCCAGGCCACCACGGCTATCCGCTCGATCTCCGACCAGGCGTACGCGATCTCCAGTGTGCCCCGGGTCAGGGTCAGCCCGGCCGCGCCGACCGTCAGCCGTACCGGTCGCACGAAACGCGAAATGGCGAACCAGGCCGTGCCGAAGGACAGCGCGCACAGGACCAGAGGCGTCAGCGCCGAAAAGAACTCCGCAGGCCGCATGACCTCACGGAGCGGAATGGTGATGTACCCCATGGCTGTGCCGAGCACTGCCACGACAGCGAGGAAGCGGCGGTCGGCAGTGAAGACAGGCTCCGTGGTGGCAGCCCGCCGTACGGCGAAGTCTGGGTTGGGGGTCCACGCTGCACCGGCATACGTGGCAAGGGCGCTCTCGACGGCTTCCGGCGTCTTCCTGATCCTGCGCAGGTCCGCAAATCGGAGAGTGCCCTCCGCATCTTCCTGGTGGGGCCCGGGGGTGCTCCTGCCCGCCATCTGCGGAAGGACTGCAGGCATGGGGCGGACCATGAGGTCGTATCGACGGCCACGTAACCATCTCTGGGGTCTTTGCCGTATCCAGCATCGGCTGATCCCATGCCACGGGTAGGAGAAGTGCTTGGAGTCCCCGTACTGCAGTTCGATGCCGTCCGGGCTCAGCACCAGTGAATAGCCAGCCGGGTTCCGCCTTCCGAGGAATTGGAGCAGGGTCACAAAGGCCACGCACATAAGGGCTGCAGCCACATGGCTCGGCTTGGCCAGGTCAAACGAATCGCCTTCGAGCGACGGCAGTTCGCTTATGCCTACCAACAGGCCGAGAGAGACCGGTAGCGCGATGCCCCAATTGCGGATGTGGTGGAAGGTGCGGCTGGGTTTGAAGCGGATCTCGCCGCTCGGGGGGCGATCGCCGGACGCCTCCTCCGCCGGACCCTCTCCCGTCACCGCCCCGACCGGCAGGATCCTCGCCCTGTTGCGTACCACCCCCAGCCGCGCGTGCCCGTCGGAGCTCTGCTGGCGTGGTTCCGGGTAGCCGCGACTGCGCAGAGACTTGGTCAGTGGGTCGTAGAGGGTACTGAGCGTCAACAGCTCGGGGCTGCCTGGCAAGCCGTCACGGAGGAGGCGGATGAACTCTCCGGTGAAGGCGGTGTAGCGCTCGCCAACGGGGGCATAGGAGGGTGCGTTCGCGGAGGACGTGAGGATGTAGGTGCCTCGGATGGTCAGGGCGTCGGTCGGCTCGGTCCGGCCCATGAGCGTGTCCAGGACGCGGCCGCTGTTGCAGCAGTCGAGGATCAGGATCTTGTTGGGGCAGGGTGATTCCTCGAGGATCTCCCGGATTGCGTCGAACGGGATGGCCGTCCAGCGCAGATCGCTCTCATCCGTGCCGGTCAGCGCGAGGTGCAGGATCAGGTTGTCGTTAAGGACGCCATGGCCGGAGAAGTAGACGAGCAGGGTGTCGGTGGCTGTCATGGCGGCCTCGCGGATCGTGGCGCAGACCGAGCGCGGATCCGGGGCGTCCTGCACGACCGTGCAGCGTCGGCTCGGGAAGCCGCCGAAGGCGTCGGACGTCAGCAGTTCCTGCAGGACCTCCAGGTTGTTGCGTACGGCGAGGAGGTCCGGCAGGTCACTGTCGTAGCGGGAGGTGCCGATGAGGACCGCGCGGGAACCCCGGGGGTCCGGAAGTCGGAGGGTCACGGCTGACGGTGGTCGCGCAGTGCGGCGTCGAGAAGAGTCCGGGCGTCGTCGGCGGAGTCAGCGGTGACCTTCACACTGCGACCATCGGGCAGCGTGAGTTCCGCTGTAGCCGCCGCCCGCCGCGCCTTGAGCAGCGCCGGGAGCGAGCGCACGAGGGCGCTGACGGCGCCGCTGCTGCCGATGGCGATGGCCAGCAATTCGACGCCGGACCCCATCTGCCCCTCCTCGGGAGCTCTGGGTACCGGACGCACCCGGCCACGCAGTTCAGGCTCGGCAGCCAGTCCTCGACGCAGGAGGAACAGGTCGTCGGCGGTGGAGGGGGCATTGCCCGCCTGGTCGGTGACGCTGTCTGTGAGCAGTCTCAGCACTACGTCCAGCATCTCGTCCCCCGACCGTTGTGTCTCGATCACATACAGGACAGTGTGCAGCACGAGAGGCGAACTGGCCCAGTCCTGTACGGGAGTGATGACCCATCATCAGCACTGTCGAGCCCGTCCCGCTGTGCGACCTGGTGACTCCCAGGCACTCAACGAGCCTGCCCGATCAGGTCCGCGACGGAACAGGCGTTCCAGCACCTCCCGGCGGGCTCTCACGCAGTGGGTGGAGCGGAAAGGCGCGTGCCGGCCCCTGCCGTGCGGCCACGGTGAGCCGATCGCGATCGACGGCGAGACGGAGCCGGTGATCCTAATGCTGGGGTGATGGAATTCGAACGTCGCGCAAGATGCTGCAAACAGCACGATCACCGACCGGTGCATCAACCGCTTGAAGCAATGGCGTGGTCTGGCAATGCGCACAGAGAAACTGGCCCTCGCCTACGAGGCGGCTCTGCACCTGGCGTCCATCCTGATCTCGTCCCGCTCAACGCCGTGATCAGAGCAGCTCGTGCACCACCAGTCGCGACTGCGTTCCCGAAAAAGCACTTCGCAGCGCTCGAGCCTCATGATTCCGGGCGGCGAAGACTCCTCGCTTGTCCACGTGCACGACCAGGACGTCGTAGCTGTCGATGACCTCGGAGATGCCCCGCGTCTGGATGCTGTCCCGCCAGGCTTCCGTGTTCCTGCCGAACCAATCCGGCAGTCCACACGGCTCAGTCACAGCGTCCCAAAAGTCTTCGAGCGTCTCAATCAGCCTCCCCCGCAGGTCTACCACCAGCTCCGACGCAATCCTCTTGGCCATCACGACAGAGTAATCGGCCCTCTGACAAGGTCTCGGGCGCTCCAAAGCGACAGGGCCTAGGCGCGCACCAGCAAGTCGCCGATCGCTGCATATCGTCTGTCGCCGCCGGCGCCGTGGCCCGGTATGTTCGAATCGCTTCCCGAGGCTTTGCGTCCGCTTTCACAAGCGCCGCATTCCAGGGCCACAACGCTGTTCCTCGGGTCACCGTCTGTCTGTGGCGAGAGCACGCGGACTCCGCGTAGAGGTGCGGCGACGTCGATCCCGGATGATGCCGAGGATGACGCCGATGGCGCTCTGTGGTTGTTCGGGGCTCCTTGCAGGACGCCAGGCCGAGGCCTATCTGAAGTTTTGCCGAGGCGCACTCCGAAGTGGAACCGCCCGTGGGGGCGATCCGGCACGTGTATGAACTCAATCCGGTGACACAGGAGGTCGTCTCAGCCCTGAACCAGGACCTTCGGCTTCGGGATCCGGGTGAGGACATCGCCCAGATCGGGTAGCTGTAGGTGTCGGCTTCGGTGACCGCTCCGCCGGATCCCGTCAGCCAACGACCTGCTGTTCGATGCGGGCGCGGGTGGGGGCCGAGTGGTAGAAGTCGGTGCTGGTTTCGATGAAGTTGCAGCCAAAGGGCGCACGCCGATCGCGCCGCAGGGCGGTGCTGTCTCGTAGTGCGCGAGGACAGGCCCGAGGATGCAGCAAATATCTCAATGCTTCGACTACTCCAACAGCCAGCGAGCTCCCACTCCGCGGTCCGAACTCGGGTTCAGGACGGTGATCTTAGCGATCCCCGGCGTTGGCGGGTCAGCCGGTCGCAGGCGCTTCGGCCTCAGCCGATGTCCGGGAACGCGCCCAAGTGGATCCCGTCGTCGAGCCAGGCGGCGGCTGCCTCCGGGGTTGCCACGATCGGGACCCCGGACGGCACCGGGGGTCTGCGGATCACGACCACCGGCAGGCCCGCCTCCCGGGCCGCTGCCAGTTTCGGGGCGGTGGCCTCGCCTCCGCTGTCCTTCGTCACCAGCACGTCGATGGCGTGACGCCGGAGCAGATCCCGTTCTCCCTGGAGCGTGAACGGGCCTCGGTCCAGCAGCACCTCCATGCGGGGCGGGGCCGAGGCCTGCGGGGCGTCCACGGAACGTACGAGGAACCACAGGTCCTCCAGCGACGCGAAGGCCGCCAGGCCCAGTCGGCCCGTCGTCAGGAACACCCTGCGGCCCAGCGAGGGCAGGAGTCCGGCGGCCTCTTCCAATGAACCGGCCTCGTGCCAGTCGTCCCCCTCGACCGCGACCCAGCCGGGGCGCCTCAGCGCGAGCAGGGGAACGCCCGTGGCGGCCGCGGCCCACGCCGCGTTGGAGCTCATCGTTCCGGCGAAGGGGTGCGTGGCGTCCACCACCGCGTCCACCGCGTGCTCACCCAGCCAGCGCGCCAGGCCTTCCGCACCGCCGAAGCCGCCCACCCGCACCTCGCCGGGCGGCATCCGGGGCGCGCCCACCCGTCCGGCCAGCGAGCTCGTCACCCTGAGGTCCGGCCGCGTCCCCGTCGTCAGGTTCTCGGCAAGGCGACGGGCCTCGGTCGTACCACCAAGGATCAGTACGTGCACGATGTCCGGTTCCTTCCGAAGAGCGCGGCACAGCCGCTGCGCAGTGCGGCACGGGCGGTGCGGCCCGGCCGTCGCCGCGCCTCACTCAAACACACCGGCCTCACCCGGACGCGTCCGCTGGGCTCAGAACCCATCCGGACCCGTCTCCGACCACCCCACGTCACCCGCCGCACCCCCGCCGTCTCGCGGAGCGCCACCCGGTGGGGCACCGTGGAATCACGCCTGGCACTCGCGCCACGGCGGAGAGGAGCAGCCGCATGTCCGAGCACACCTACCGGGTCACCGAGATCGTCGGGACCTCGCACGAAGGCGTCGACCAGGCCATTCGCAACGGGGTCACCCGGGCCTCGCAGACCCTGCGCAACCTCGACTGGTTCGAGGTCACCCAGGTCAGGGGGCAGATCGAGAACGGGCGGATCGAGCACTACCAGGTCGGTCTGAAGCTCGGTTTCCGGCTGGAGGACGCCGACTGACCCGACCCGCGCCGCACGGGTCCACCCCGCTCAAGGGATACCCCTCCTCAGGCCTACTCCGCCCGCGGGGGGTCTCCTCAGAGCTGCTCCGCCTGTCGGAGAACCCCTCAGGCACGCCCGCCTGCCGGGAAACCCGGGGGAGCCCTCAGTTCCCCGCTTGCCGGGAAACCCCTCAGGCGTCCCCGCCCGCGGGGGAGCCCTCAGTTCCCCGCCCGCCGGGGATTCCGCGGGCCCCGCCCGCCGGGGATTCCGCAGGCCCCGCCCGTCGGACTCCCTCATGCCCCCGTCGACCAGGGATCCCTCAGGTCCGCCCCTCCCGCTCCTGCGCGTCCTTCAGTGCCGCCGACGCGGCCGCCCACCGTGCCCGTACGACCGTGAAGCCGGCCCGCTCCGCCTCCTCGCACACGAATTCGTCGTCGTCGACGAGGACGCGGATCTCCCGGTCGCGGGCCAGCCGGCGAAGGATCTCCAGCTTGGTGCGGCGGGCGGGCCTGCGGTCGTCGTTGCGCCGCATCCAGATGCGCCCCTCGGGGAGGCCGTGCTCGGCCAGCCATTCCACCGTCGCCCGCCGGCATCGCTCGGGGCGGCCGGTCAGATAGACCACCTCGCACTCCCGCGCGCTGCTCAGCGCGAGCGCGACGCCCTCCGCGAGCGGCGGGTCCTCGGGCGCCGCCGCGAAGAACGCGTCCCAGTCCCGCGGCGAGCGCTCCAGGAACCGCTGCCGGTGCGCGGTGTCCGCGAGCGTGCCGTCCAGGTCGAACACGGCGAGGGGTCTGCTGGTCTGTTCCTTCACACGGACCAGCCTAGACAGCGGCTCCGACAACGGCCGCGCCGCAACCCTCCGCCCAGGGGCCGCGAAGAAGCGTGAACACGCTCAACTTCCGTCCCTCCAGGCCCTGTTCACATCACCGGTGGGCCCCTACGGTAATCCCCGAACAGCCCGTCGTACGCCATTCGGTATCTCGAACGGTAGGCAAATTGTGGGCCGAACAGGGGTGTCGGTCAGCGGAGGGACATCCTCGCCATCGCCGCTCCTTCACCGAGGAGACCGGACGGACCACCCGGACCGTCACCTCCGGCACGCAAACTCTGTGCTGCGCATCGATCCGATCTCCACCGCCACCGACAAGGCCGACGCCCCCTTCTCGGTCGGTTCTTGACGTCCCTTCGTCCCCTGGAGACACCCGCGATGTCACCCCCGATGTCCCCTCTCCGCAGACTTCTCGCCGGTGCGGCGGCGGCAGCCGCCGCGCTCGGCGGGCTCACCGCGGCCGCGTCCCCCGCGACGGCCGCCGACTCCGGCACTTTCAGCGTGCTCAGCTACAACGTCGCCGGGCTGCCCGAAGGCATCTCCAGCGCGCCGACACCCCGCCAGAGCGCGACCACGGCGATCGGCGGACTCATCGCCCCCTACGACATCGTCCATGTCGAGGAGGACTTCAACTATCACGCGGCCCTGTACGCGGCGGACACGGCGCACGCCTACCGCACCCCGACCAGTGGCGGCGCCGGCATCGGCAGCGGCCTCAACACCCTCTCGAAGATCTCGTACGACACCGACGACTTCGAGCGGGTCGGCTGGAACTCCTGCCAGCTCGACTCCGGTGACTGCCTCACCCCCAAGGGCTTCACGTTCATGCGCGAACGCCTCGCCGACGGCGTGTACGTCGACTTCTACAACGTGCACACGAACGCGGGCACCAGTACCGGCGACCTCGCCTCCCGAGCCGACAACCTCGCCCAGCTCACCGCGCTCATCAGCAGCCGTTCCGCGGGCAACGCCGTCGTCGTCATGGGCGACACGAACACCCGGTACACCCGCTCCGGCGACACCATCGCGGAGTTCGCCGCCGCCAACGGACTGTCGGACGCCTGGGTCCAACTCGTCCGCGGCGGATCCGCGCCGGCCAAGGGAAGCGACGCCCTCGTCTGCGACCAGAGCGGCACCACCGTGCCCGACACCTGCGAGGTCGTCGACAAGATCCTCTACCGCGGCAGCAAGTCGGTCACGCTCGACGCGACGAGCTACCACAACGAGCACACTCGCTTCCTGACCTCCGACGGCCTGATGCTCTCCGACCACGACCCGATCACCGCGTCGTTCACCTGGTCCCGCAGCAGTGCCTTCCAGCTCAGCGACCAGTTCGGCGGGCCGCACGGCACCTACTTCAACGACATCGTCCGGGTGCCGGCCGGGGCCCGCGCGTCCGTGGTGTCCATCGGCAGCGGCTCACGGGTCGACCGGCTGGGGCTGACCCTGAGCGACGGCACCACGTTCACGCACGGCGGCACGGGTGGCACCGCCTCCTCGCTGACGCTCGGCAGCGGCGAGTACGTCACCTCCGCGCAGCTCTGCCAAGGCGTGAAGGACAGTCATACCCGCATCTTCTACGCGAAGTTCACCACGAACCTCGGGAGAACGCTGTCCGGAGGTACGACGACGTCGGACTGCGTGACCCGCACCGCGCCGAGCGGGCGGCAGATCGCCGGCTTCCACGGCCGCGCGGGGGACGAGGTCGACAAGATCGGCTTCATCTACACCCAGCGCTGACCGGGCACACCGGCGGTGACCGGGCACGCCGGCGGTGACCGGGCACGCCGGCGGTGACCGGGCACGCCGGCGCTGCCCGGCCACCCGACGCCGACCGCGCCGGCCGCACCGCAAGCACCCGAACCGTTCCCGCCGGGTCCCCGGACCCGGCGGGAAGCGGTCAGGACGCGTCCGACAACCACGGCCTGACCCTCTTACGGGCCTCGTGCAGACGGGACTTGAGGGTGCCGAGCGGAACACCGACGCGCTCGGCGGCCTCCGCGTACTCGAGCCGGCAGATGTCCCGGTAGACCAACGGCTCGACCAGATGCGGGTGTTCACGCTCCAGCCGCTCAAGGGCCTCCAGCAGGTCGATCCGGGAACCCGCGATGACGCTCGTCGTCCGCGGATCGACGTACCGCGCGGCGTCGATGACCTCGGGCCGCTCGGCGGCCCGCCGCCTCAGCTCGCGGTACTTCTGCCGGGCGCAGTTGGCGACCACCATGTACAGCCAGGTGCTGAACCGGCTGCGGCCCTCGAACGCCGTTATCCCGCGCGCGACTTGGAGGAGGACGTCCTGGGCCGCCTCCTCGGCGTCCTCACGGCAGGGGAGAAAGCGTCCGCACCGGCGGACGACCTCGGGCCGGACCTGCCGCAGCAGGACGTCGAGTGCCGCCCGGTCCCCGGCCGCCGCCCGCCGCGCGAGTTCCTCGGTCTCCGCCGCGTCGCCCACCTGACGCTCCCCTCGATGCCGGCCGAAGGCCAGGCATGATAGTCGTATGCACTCGCTGGAGCGGATCGGCCGTTACCGCCTCGAACGGCGCCTGGGAGCCGGCGGTTTCGGCGTGGTCTGGCTCGCCCACGACGACGTCCTCGACGCCGCCGTCGCGGTCAAGGTGCTCACCGAGAACTGGGTCGACCGCCTCGACATCCGCGAACGCTTCCTCTCCGAGGCCCGGTTGCTGCGCAAGGCCGACTCCAGCCGGGTCGTCCAGGTCTACGACATCGGTGAACTCCCCGACGGACGACCCTACTTCGTCATGGAGTACGCCGACGGCGGCACCCTCGCCGACCGGATCGAGGCCGGACCGCTGCCCGTCGCCGAGGCACTGCGTCTGACGGCGCTGGCGGCGCGGGCCGCCGCCGCCCTGCACACGGCAGGGATCGTGCACCGCGACATCAAGCCGTCCAACGTGCTGCTGCGCGCGACACCCGGCGGGCCCGACCGGGTGCTGCTGGCCGACCTCGGCCTCGCCAAGAGTCTGGCCCAGGCCTCCGGACTCACCATCGCGGCGGGCTCGGCCGGCTACGCCCCGCCCGAACAGGCCCAGGCGGGATACGGGATCGACGCGCGGGCCGACGTGTACAGCCTGGGCGCCCTCGGCCACCACCTCGTCACCGGTTCGGTTCCGGGCCCGCCGGGCAGGTCCGAACGCCCCGACCGGCTCCGTACGGACGTCGGTCCGGGCGTCGGACGGGCGCTGCTGCGCGCCATGGAACCCGACCGGGAGCGGCGCTGGCCGAGCGCCGAGGCCTTCGCGGCGGAGCTCGAACGGCTGGCCGGGGAGGCCACGGACGAAACCGTCCCCGCGTCCCGGCAGAAACGGCCGCCCCGGCGGAACCAGCGGTCCGGGCGGCCCCGGCGCACCGCGATCCTCGCGTCGGCCGGCGTCGCCGTGGCCTGCGCCCTCGGCGTCACCGCCGTCCTGCTGACGGACGGACCCGGCGCGAGGACCCTCACGGTCGAGGACGGCACGGGACGGATCGCGGTGGAGGTACCGGCCTCGTGGGGCGGGCAGGTGCGCGACTCCGGGTGGAATCCGCGGTCGCTGGGACTCCAGGACGGTACGGAACCCGGCCTGGTCGTCGCGAACCGCCTGACACGCTGGCCGGACCTCCGCGCCCGGGTCGACGGGGTCTTCGTCGGACTCGCGGGACACGGCGACGTGACCGGCGCGGTCCGGGCCGTCACGCACCCGGGATGCCACTACGCCGGAAGCCACGCCTATGCCGGCGGACGCTGGCACGGGCTGATACGGACCTGGGACGGCTGTCCCGGCCCGGACGGCCGCCACACCGAGGCCGCGCTGACCGCGACGGGGACCGGCACCCGGCCTCAGGTGTACGTCCAGATCCGCCAGGAGAGCGGCGCCGACGACACGGCCGACGGTGTCATCGGCTCCGTACGCCTCGAAGCGTGATCCTGGGCGGGCGGTCCCGCCCGAACCCGTCCACGATCCCGCGAACTTTTCGGCCCCCGGGCGCATCCAAGAGGAATGACGGGGCGCGACGCGCCTCGCGCATGTGCGACGAGCTCGTACGGAGATTCGCAAGGAGTGGTGACATGTCGACCTTCCCGGACACGGCGGCGGACACGGACCGGACCGGCACGGGGTCCGCGCACCGCGCGGCACCCGGGGCCCGGCGGGCCGCGCTGCTCGCGGGTGTCGCCCTGCTGAGTGTGCTGACCGCCTGCGGCAGCGGCACCCCGCAGAGTTCGCCGAAGACGCTGCCCGGCACGGCCGGACCGGCCTCCGGCGGCGGCACGAGCACCGATGCGAGCACGGACCCGACGGCGGGTTCCACCAAGTCGGCAGGCCCGGCGTCGAGCGCCCCGTCGCCGAAGACCGGGTCCGGGACGGGGAGCGGGTCCGCTTCGGCCTCCGCCGGGAGCGCCGCGGGCGGCGGGCGCTGCCACACCTCGGAACTGCGCGCCTCCGTCGGCCGCAACGACCCCGGAGCGGGCCAGGAGAACTTCCCGATCGTCCTGACGAACACGTCCAAGCGCGTCTGCACCGTGCGCGGTTACCCCGGCGCGGCCTTCGTCGACGCGTCCGGCAAGCAGCTCGGACCCGATCCGCGGCGGTCCTCCGGCACGCCCACGACCGTCGCGCTCACGCCCGGCCACAGCGCCTGGTCCGGACTGACCTTCTCCAACCCGGAGATCAGCGGGGCGGACACGGCGACTCCCGCCTCCCTGATCGTCACGCCGCCGGACGAACGGGACTCGCTCACCGTGGCGTGGACCCAGGGCAAGGTGCCCGTGTCGGGCAACGCGTCGTCGGTCTCCCTGACGGTCGTCCGCCCGGGGAGCGCCCCCTGACCGTGCGCCCGGCCGTCGCCGCACCGGACAGGGGCGCCCCTTGGCCCGCCAACCGCCCCTCGGGCAGCGGGATTTGTCACAGAACGGCAACGTGTCCCGCTTCCCGCGACCCTTTCCGGAATTTCACGCATCCCACCGTTTGACGCACCCCGTGAAAGGCGCGTCGTTCTGACGAAGGCGCCGGCCCCGGACCCGGGCCGGTGCCAAGAACATCGGGGGATGAGATGAGCGGTGTCTCACGCAGGCGACTGCTGGCCGCGACGGCGTCGGCGGGCGCGCTGGGCGCCCTGTCGGCCTGCTCGGCGAAGGACTGGTCCGTGGGAGGCGGGGGCGACGCCCCGGCGCGGCTGCGGCCGGTCCGGTTGATCGGCGACGGGTCGACGGCCGACACCGGCGCCCAGCCGGGGCAGCCGAAGGCGAAGCGGCTGAAGCCCGGTGAACGGCCCCCTCAGTTCGTCGTCTTCTCCTGGGACGGCGCGGGCGAGCTGAGCAACAAGCTGTTCTCCCGGTTCCGCAAGGTCGCGGCCGACCACGGGGCGTCGATGACGTTCTTCCTCAGCGGCATCTACACGCTGCCGGAGTCGAAGAAGCACCTCTACCACCCGCCGCAGCACCCCGTGGGCGCCTCCGCCATCGGATATCTCTCCGACCGGCACATCCACGCGACCCTCCAGCAGATACGCGCGGCCTGGCTGGAGGGGCACGAGATCGGTACCCACTTCAACGGTCACTTCTGCGGTGCGGACGGGGTCCGCCGCTGGTCGCCGGCCGAGTGGCGCAGCGAGATAGCGCAGGCCAAGAAGTTCGTCACCGAGTGGCGGACCAACACCGGCTTCACCGACCTGGAACCGCTCCCGTTCGACTACGAGAAGGAGCTGACCGGCGGCCGCACCCCCTGTCTGGAAGGTCAGGCGAATCTGCTGCCGACCGCCGCCGCTCTGGGCTGGAAGTACGACGCCAGTTCGCCCGGCGGACTCCAGATGTGGCCCGCCAAGGTGCAGGGCGGCAAGATCTGGGACTTCCCGCTCCAGTCCATCCCGTTCCCCGGCCATTCCTTCCAGGTCCTGTCGATGGACTACAACCTGATGGCCAATCAGTCCGGTGCGAATCCGCTCGGCGACCGTACCCGGTACGACGCCTGGCGCGTCCAGGCCCGCGACAGCTACCTCGCCGGCTTCCGCCGCGCCTACGAGGGCAACAGGGCCCCGCTCTTCATAGGCAACCACTTCGAGCGCTGGAACGGCGGCATCTACATGGACGCCGTCGAGGAGGCTCTCTCCCGGATGGCGGCCCACGACGACGTCCGCATGGTCTCCTTCCGTCAGCTCGTCACCTGGCTGGAGGCCCAGGACCCCGCGGTTCTGCGGAAGTTGCGCACGCTCGGCCCGGGTCAGTCGCCGCTCGGCGGCTGGGACGAGTTCCTGGGCACGGCGGGGGCGAAGGGTTCAGCGAGCACAGCGGATACAACTGGCCAGGCGGGCACGGCCGGTTCGGCGACCGGCTCTGCCGGCGCCGCGGCGTCCTGACGGCCTCGCGGTCCCGCGGTCACGCGCCCCACGGCCGCCGGTGTCCGTCGCGTCACCGGCGGCTTCCCTGGCCTCCTCCGCCGAACGATCCGTAGCCGCCGGACCCGGAGCCCGTACCGTAACCGCCGTCCCGGCGGGACCCGTTGAGGCCGTCTCCCGGGCAGGAGGCGGACACCGAGGCGCAGGAGCCGTCGGACGGCTCGGCGGACGGCGTGGCGTGGCCGGGGGGCGCGGTCGTGGCGGTGGGCGTCCGGGTGCCGGCGGTCGCCGTGGCGGACGCGGTCGGCTTCCCTGTGGTGGAGCCCTTGGCGTCGCCGTCCGTGGAGTCCCAGTTGACGACCTCCAGTTGGAGCGAGGGCGACGAGGGGTCGAAGGTCCAGTGCTGGATCGGCTCGTCCTCGCGGAGTTTGAGGACGAGCGCCGACTCCCCCTCGGCCGAGGCCGGGACGAGGGCCAGATCCGGGTTCCAGCGCGGCACGAGCAGGCCCTGGAGGGTGAGCTCGTAGCGGACGTTCTTCGCCCCCGGCCGCGACGCGTCCGTACAGGGGGCCAGTTGGACGGAGTAGCCGAGGTGCGAGTCCAGGCACAGGCCGGGGTGGGCCGCGTCGCGCAGCAGCCCGTCGGTCCCGTACGACCATTCCGTCGCCGACTCCGAGGAGCACGGGATGAGCCGGGCCTCGGCACCGATCGCCGGTGTCGTCCCGGCGAAGCCGACGCAGCGGCCGGACGCGACGTTGCGCAGCCGCCCGCGCATCGTGCCGTCCTTCTTCTCGCCGGTCCGGGCCCACGACGGGTCGGTGCTGCGGCTCGGCGCGTCGGCGGAGCGGCCGCCGTCGGCCGTGTCGTGTCGGCCGTCGGCATCGTTGTCGGACATCCACAGGACCAGCGGGACCATGATCAGCGCGCCGAGCGTGAGCACGGCGACGGCGACATTGCGGCGGCCCGGAGCGCGCCGGGCCGCCTTGCGCCCGGCAACCCTGCGGGAGGCACGGGTTCCGGTGCCTCCAACGGAGCCGGAGCTGCCGGATTCGGTACCCGCCTCGGAGCGGAAACTGCCGGATTCGGTCCCTGCCACGGAGCCGGAGATCCCGGCTTCGGCGCCTCCGGCCGAGCCGGTGGCGCGCGTCCCGGCGCCTCCCGCGGAACGCGAGGAGCGGGTCCCGGCACCGGACCGGGACGCGCCCCGACGGCGGGAGGGCCGGTCGTCCCGACGCCTGAAGGACCGCTCCTCCGGACGGCCAAAGGACTGCTCGTCCTGGCGGAGAGGCCGGTCGTCCCCCAGGGGCGCGGAGACACCCGGTCCGGACGGCGCGGAGGCACCCGGTCCGGACGGCGCGGCAGGCCCCGGCACGGCCGCTTCGGGGCCCAGGGGCGCATTGCCGGTGACCCAGCCGACGTCCGACCCGGTGGGCGGCGGAAAGCCCTGGGTGCGTACGCCGTCGGCGTCGGGCAGGAACTCGACGATGCCGGCGGTCCCGGTGGCCGGACCGCCGTCGGCGCCCGGCACTCCCCCGGCGCGGACCGCGCCTCCGTCAGCCGGGTCACCGTAGGGCTCCTGGGCCGCGTCCGCGGCCGCGGCGGCCCGCGCCCGCCGGGAGGCCGCATAGGCGTGCGCGCCCCACCCGAGCACCGCCTCGGCGAGCGGGACGGCGAGTTCCCCGTTGAACCGGCTCAACTGGTCGGCCGCGTAACGGCAGTGGCCGCACGCGTCCATGTGGCCGCGCAGGTCGGGATCGAGGACCGTACCGCCGCGTCGGAAGGAGGCGTCGAGCATGCGGTGGTAGCGGCGGCACTCCTGGCTGGGGGCGAGTTCGTGGTGGATCTCCAGACAGCCCTGGCGCAGGCGCTCCCTGGCCCGCTCCAGCTCGGTGACCGCGTCCTCAGGGAAGATCCCCAACAGGGCCGCGGGGACCTCCGGTTGTTCGGCCTCCACCTCCCCGTGCCACAGCAGGCAGCGGGCCGGCTCGGGCAGGCGCTGGAACGCCCGGGAGATCAGCCGCCGGTTCTCCGGGGGAAGCAGCCGTGCCGCCGCCCGGTCCGCGCCGTCCGTCTCGGCCAGGAGCCCGGGATCGAGCAGTTCGCGCCGCGCGTCCATCAGCCACTCGGCGGCTATGCGGCGGACGGTGACGAGCAGGTGGGGGCGCCAGGCGGCGCTCGGTCCGCCCTGGTGCAGCGAATCCCCGAACAGACGCGTGAATGAGGCGGTCGTGAGCATTCCTGCGGGACGTACACCGCCGGTGCACAGCCGCGCGTAAGAGAACACCGCCTCCCAGTGGCGGTCCAGGAGTTCTCCGACCGGATAGTTCGCGGTCGCGCCACCCTGCCTCTTCAGCTCGGCCGCGAGCCGTTCATCCGACACCTCGAACACACGGTCGGGGTCAGACGAATGAGGCAGCGTTCCGTCATTCACGTCCGCTTTCCTTCCAAAGGCAGCGCGGTAAATAGTCCATACCAATGGGTATGTAGACCGCCCGTCGGAACCGGAGGGCCTGCCCATGGGGGCCGGCGTCGCGAACGACCACCTCCGGCGGCCCTTCCGGGCGAGAGGGAGCGGGCGCGCCGCATGCGTGCAGAACGAAGTCAATATTGTCTGCACGCCGACAACGCCCACCTTTGCACAGGGCGGCGAGCCGGAACAAGCGATCCCGGATTTTCTCCTAATACGGCCCGGCCGGGAATATTGACCAAATGTCAGCCGGGCCGCTCCAAAAGAAATTCGGAAACCCCGGGGGGTCTCCCTTCCGTCCGAAGTCTCCGCAATGGGAGCGCTCTCACGCGCTCATCCGAGCGTCATTCCGCACGTAATTCCTGGTCAGCCGGAGCCGGCTGTCGACGGGCACGAGGCACGCCCGGCGACAGCCGCCCGACCGCGTACACCCGACACACACGCCCAGCGACAGCCACACGACCGTGTATGCCCGACACACACGCCCGGCGACGGCCGGCCCTTCCGTGTGTGTCAGTGACCGCTGATCGCCCGGGGCGTGTACGGCTGTTCCAGCTCCTCGGTCTCCTTCTCCGAGAGCTCCACGTCGAGCGAGGCGACCGCGTCCTCGATGTGCGCCGCCCTGGTGGCGCCGACGATGGGCGCGGTCACGGTGTCGCGCCCCAGCAGCCAGGCGAGCGCGATCCTGGCGCGCGGCACCCCGCGCTCGGCGGCGATGCGCGCGACCGCGCCGGCGATCTCGCGGTCACCGTCCTGGTACAGGTTCCGGCCGAACGCGTCGGCCCGGCTGCGTTCGGTGACCGCGTCCCAGTCACGGGTGAGCCGCCCGCGGGCGAGCGGGCTCCACGGCAGGACGCCGACCCCCTGGTCGGCGCAGAGCGGCAGCATCTCGCGCTCCTCCTCGCGGTAGAGGAGGTTGTAGTGGTTCTGCATGGAGACGAAGCGGGTCCAGCCGTGCAGCGTGGCCGTGTACTGGGCCTTGGAGAACTCCCACGCGTACATCGAACTCGCCCCGAGATAGCGGACCTTGCCCGCCTTGACCACGTCGTGCAGCGCCTCCATCGTCTCCTCGACGGGGGTGTGACGGTCGAAGCGGTGGATCTGGTAGAGGTCGATGTAGTCGGTGCCCAGGCGGCGCAGACTGTTGTCGATCTCCGTCATGATCGCCTTGCGGGACAGGCCACGGCCGTTGGGGCCCTCGTGCATCGCGCCGTTGACCTTGCTGGCGACGACGATCTCGTCGCGGCGCGCGAACTCGCCGAGCGCCCGTCCGACGATCTCCTCACTGGTGCCGTCCGAGTACACGTTGGCCGTGTCGAAGAAGGTGATCCCGGACTCCAGGGCCTGCCGGATCAGGGGGCGCGAGGCCTCCTCGTCGAGGGTCCACGCGTGGACGCCCCGGTCGGGCAGACCGAAACTCATGCAGCCAAGGCAGATCCGGGAGACGTCCAGACCCGTCGATCCGAGTTTCACGTACCGCATGCTCACTCCTGCTCTCGGTGCCGGTGGGGGTGGGGCGGGGAGATCCGAGGACAGAACCCTGCCCGCGCCACGGGCCCGGCAGCCCTACTCCACCGGTGCTTCCACGTCGTCGTACACCCGCGCCGACGCGATCAGGCCATCGGTCCCGCGGGCGCAGACCGCGAGGCCCGGCTGCGGGGGCAGCTCGGTGCCGCCCCAGCGGTCGACGACGTACTCGAACGCGCTGCGCTCGCCGTCCTCGGTGACGGTGCACAGCGTGAGCGGAATGCCGCCGCCTGCGGAGAAGAGGATGTCGTGGAGCTCGGTCAGCTCCCCGGTCCCCGTGCACCGGTCCGTGTCGGCGGACGGCCCCCGGAAGGTCCCGTCCGGAGCGAAGGCGGCGACGGCGGCCGCGGTGTCCCCCGCGCCGAGGGCGGCCAGATAGCCGTCCACCACGCCGGAGGTGCGGGCCGAGGGGTCGGGCGGCACCATCGGACGGCGCACGGCGTGCCGGCCGAGCAGCGGCAGGCGGGAGTGGTGGATCCGCACCGGGAGCGCGGAGGCGAGGTCGACCGCGGCGGCCACGGGCAGCCCGACGCGCTCACCCTCCACACCCTCCAGGTGGACGACCCACTCCCCCACGGCCCGCCCCTCGCCGAAGGTGGTGGCGACCTCCTCGATCTCCGCCTTCCGTTCCGCCCTCCAGGTGTCCTGCACGGCGAGCCAGGCCGCCAGGACGGCGACGCCGCTGATCCGGCCGGCCTCCGGGTCGTCCAGGGCGACGGGTACGGTGGCCGTCGCCGGGTCGCGCAGGGCGTCGGCGAGCTCGGTGGCGCCGAGCCGGCCGACGAGGTCGGGGATCTGCGGGATCCAGACCATCAGGACTCCTGGGGCGTGCGGAGTGGTCGACTTCGATCGTGTGCCCGCACCGGCCCCGGCGCGACCCCAGCGGGCCGCCCGGCACCGCCGAACACGCCCGCACGGCGGCGAGCGGCCACCGGCTCAGCGCCGTGTCCGAATCCCGCCGGACGGAAGCCGGCGCAGGGCTCACTGTTGAGGGTGAACACGCTGCGAGAACTCGGAAAGGACCGACCGATGACGGTCTACACGACCATGGACAGCCCGCTCGGCCGACTGCTGCTGGTGGGTGAGGAGTCGGCCACCGCCAAGGGCGGTACGGCGCTGGCCGCGCTGTCCGTGCCGGACCAGAAGCGCGGCGCGGTCGTCCAGGAGGGCTGGCACGAGGACCCGGAGGCGTTCCGGGAGATCGTCTCCCAGCTCGGTTCGTACTTCGACGGCCGGCTCACCGCCTTCGACATCGAGTACGTGACGAGCGGCAGCGACTTCCAGCGGCGCGTCTGGAAGGCCCTGGAGACCATCCCGTACGGCACCACGGTCAGCTACGGGGAGGTCGCCGCGCGGATCGGGGCGTCCAGGGCGGCGGTCCGCGCCGTCGGTACGGCGATCGGCGCCAACCCGCTGCTGATCGTCCGCCCCTGCCACCGCGTGATCGGCGCGACCGGGGCGCTCACCGGATACGCCGGAGGCCTGGAACGCAAGCGGCAGCTCCTCGACCTGGAGAACGAGCCGTCCTGACCGGCGGGGACGCCCCCGGGTAGCGGGACCGGGCGCGGCCTAGAATCGTGGGGTTTGCCCCCTTGCCCCCTGCCCCCTGCCCCGCCGACGGCCGGGCCGCGGCCCACGGACCGCGGTACGGGCCGCCCCCAGGAGTCCCGCCGATGCCCAGCCCCGACGGCCGCCCCCTCGACTCGTACGTCCGCGTCCGCGGCGCCCGGGAGCACAATCTGCGCGGTGTCGACGTCGACATCCCGCGGGACGTCCTCGTGGTGTTCACCGGGGTGTCGGGGTCCGGGAAGTCCTCGCTGGCCTTCGGCACGATCTACGCGGAGGCGCAACGGCGGTACTTCGAGTCGGTCGCCCCGTACGCGCGGCGGCTGATCCATCAGGTGGGGGCGCCCAAGGTCGGGGAGATCACCGGGCTGCCGCCCGCGGTGTCGCTTCAGCAGCGCAGGTCGGCTCCCACCTCGCGCTCCTCCGTGGGCACGGTCACCAATCTGTCCAACTCACTGCGGATGCTGTTCTCGCGCGCGGGACGGTATCCGGCGGGCGCCGAACGGCTCGACTCCGACGCGTTCTCCCCGAACACGGCCGCCGGAGCCTGCCCCGAGTGCCACGGCCTCGGCCAAGTCCACCGTACGACGGAGGAGTTGCTGGTCCCCGATCCGGAGCTGTCGATCCGCGAGGGCGCGATCGCCGCCTGGCCGGGAGCCTGGCAGGGCAAGAACCTGCGGGACATCCTCGACACGCTCGGCCACGACGTGGACCGGCCCTGGCGTGAACTGCCCGCCGAGGAGCGGGAGTGGATCCTGTTCACGGAGGAGCAGCCGGTGGTCACCGTGCATCCGGTTCGCGAGGCCGAGCGGATCCAACGCCCCTACCAGGGCACGTACATGAGCGCCCGGCGCTATGTCATGAAGACCTTCTCCGACACGAAGAGCGCCACCCTGCGGGCCAAGGCCGAGCGATTCCTCACCGCCGCCCCCTGCCCGGTGTGCGGCGGCAGCAGGCTGCGGCCCGAGGCACTGGCCGTGACGTTCGCGGGGCGGAACATCGCCGAGCTGGCCGCGCTGCCGCTCGTCGAACTGGCGAAGTCCCTCAAGGGCGACTCCGAGACCGCGCGCGTCCTGACCGAGGACCTCGCCTCCCGCATCGCGCCGGTCGTGGAGCTCGGACTCGGCTACCTCAGCCTCGACCGGGCCACCCCCACCCTCTCCGCGGGCGAACTCCAACGGCTGCGGCTGGCGACGCAGTTGCGTTCCGGGCTGTTCGGTGTGGTGTACGTCCTCGACGAGCCGTCCGCGGGGCTGCACCCGGCGGACACGGAGGCCCTGCTCACCGTGCTGGAGCGGCTGAAGGCGGCGGGCAACTCGGTGTTCGTGGTCGAGCACCACTTCGACGTCGTGCGCGGCGCGGACTGGCTGGTCGACGTGGGACCGCTGGCCGGGGAGCACGGCGGGCGGGTCCTGCACAGCGGGCCGGTCGCCGCGCTGGAGGATGTGCCGGAGTCCGCGACGGCACGCTTCCTGTTCGACCGCTCCCCGGCACCGGCGCGCCCGGCGCGCACCCCTCGGGGGCAGGTGTCGGTCGGCCCGGTGACCCGGCACAACCTGCGCGGGGTCACCGCCGAGTTCCCGCTCGGTGTCTTCACCGCGGTCACCGGGGTCTCCGGCTCCGGCAAGTCCACGCTGATCGGCGAGTTGACCGAGGACCTGGCGGGCGTCGGACGGCTGGTCGGTGTCGACCAGAGACCCATCGGCCGAACCCCCCGCTCCAATCTCGCCACCTACACGGGGCTGTTCGACGTCGTGCGCAAGGTGTTCGCGGGGACGGAGGAGGCCGGGGCGCGCGGCTACGGTGTGGGGCGGTTCTCCTTCAACGTGGCCGGGGGGCGCTGCGAGACCTGTCAGGGCGAGGGCTTCGTGAGTGTGGAGCTGCTGTTCCTGCCCAGCACCTACGCCCCGTGCCCGGACTGCGGCGGCGCGCGCTACAACCCCGAGACCCTCGAAGTGACGTACCGGGGAAGGAACATCGCGCAGATCCTGGATCTCACGGTGGAGGCGGCGGCCCGGTTCTTCGCCGACACGGACACCCCGGCCGTCACGCGCAGCCTCGGCACCCTGCTGGACGTGGGCCTCGGCTATCTGCGGCTCGGCCAGCCGGCCACGGAGCTGTCGGGCGGCGAGGCCCAGCGCATCAAGCTGGCGAGCGAGTTGCAGCGGATCCGCCGGGGGCACACCTTCTATCTCCTGGACGAGCCGACGACGGGGCTGCATCCGGCCGATGTCGAGGTGCTGATGGGCCAGTTGCACGGGCTCGTGGACGCCGGTCACACCGTCGTGGTGGTGGAGCACGACATGACGGTGGTGGCGGGCGCCGACTGGGTGATCGACCTCGGGCCGGGCGGAGGTGACGAGGGAGGCCGGATCGTGGCCGCCGGACCACCCGCGCAGGTGGCGGCGGCGGACGGCCGGACGGCGCCCTACCTCGCCCGTGCCCTGAACGGACGCCGCTAGCCGATCCGACCCGGCCTCCTTCGGCCCCACCTGGGGCTCGGACGGCTCCGGCCCACTTTCGCCCCGCCCAGGGCGCTCGGACGGTTCGGACGGCTCCAGTGGCGGGGCCCCGGGGCTCAGGGCCCCGCCCCGGAACACGGACCGGCCCTCAGAGATGCGCTCCGGCGCCCGCGCCGGGGTCGCCTGCGAAGGTCTGTGCCGCCTCGGCCAGGGAGCGGCGGTCGGGGTGGCTGCCCGCGGGGAGCGGGGGAGACAGGTCCACCTCGGCCACCAGGCCGCGTGCCGACACCACCCGCCACAGGGAGGCGAGCAGCGAGTCCTCGCCGACGAACGCGGGCGCGGTGCTCGCCGTGCCGTCGGCGGAGCGGTACCGGATACGCACCGGCTGGACCGGTACACCGGCGTCCAGCGCGGCCTGGAAGAGGGCCCTGTGGTAGCGGCCCCGGGCCCGGCCGCACCAGGTGCTGCCCTCGGGGAACGCGGCGACGGCCGAGCCGCCGCGCAGGGTCTCGGCGACCCGGCCCACCGTGCCGGGCAGGGCGCGCAGCCGGTCGCGGTCGATGAAGAGCGTGCCGCCACGGGCGGCCAGCGCGCCCATCACGGGCCAGCCGCGCACCTCGGTCTTGGCGACCATCCGCGCCGGGCGGACGGCGGCGAGCAGCGGGATGTCCAGCCACGAGACATGGTTGGCGACGATCAGCACGCCGCCGGTGGGCCGGGCCGCTCCGGTGATCCGTGTCCGGACCCCGGCCGTGTGCACCACGGCCAGGCACCAGCGGCGGATCCACCTCTGGCGGGGCCGCTCCCGCAGCAGTCCGGCCGCCGGGATCAGGGCGATCCCGAGGACGACGACGGCCACCAGCGCGGCCAGCCGCAGGACGGCGCGGGGCGCGCCCCACCAGGGCCGTGCGGACTCCACGCAGCCGCGCGGCGAGCAGGGAGCGGTGGGCAGCCAGGCACTGGCCCCCCGAACGGGGCCGGCGGCGGGCCGCCGGCCCCGCGCGGGCACGGGACCGGCCGCCGGCGGCCTCGCCACGGGGAGCGGACCGGCGGCGGGTCGCCGAGGCGCGGGGATGGCTTCGGAGAGCACGGTCGCCGACCGCCCTCCGGCGAACCGGGGGCGGCGGACGGCGGGGAGGCGCGGCGCTCCGGTGCGGGGCGTGCTCATCAGGCGGGGACGAGCGAGAGGAAGTGCCGCAGATAGCGCGGGTTGACCCGGCGCATCGACAGCAGCACGTACATGTCGGCGACCCCGAAGTCCGTGTCGTGCGCGGGCTCGCCGCACACCCAGGCGCCGAGGCGCAGATAGCCGCGCAGCAGCGGGGGCAGTTCGGTGCGGGCGGGCCGGGCGATGTCCTCGGGGCTCCAGGGCAGCAGGGGGCGGACACGGAACTCCTCGGGGGACAGGTGCTTGGCCGCGACCCGGTCCCAGGTGCCCGCGGCGAGGGTGCCGCCGTCGGCGAGGGGTATCGAGCAGCAGCCCGCGAGCCATTCGTGGCCGCCGTCGACCATGTAGCGGGCGATCCCGGCCCAGATCAGTCCGATGACGGCGCCGTCGCGGTGGTCGGGGTGGACGCAGGAGCGGCCGACCTCGACCAGTCCGGGGCGAATTCCGGCCAGCGGACCGAGGTCGAACTCGCTCTCGGAGTAGAGCCGTCCGGCGACCGCGGCGCGCTCGGGCGGCAGCAGCCGGTAGGTGCCGACGACCTGCCCCGATTCGGTGTCGCGGACCAGCAGGTGGTCGCAGTAGGCGTCGAAGGCATCGATGTCGAGGCCCGGCTGCGGGGTGTTCAGGAGGGCGCCCATCTCCCCGGCGAAGACGTCGTGGCGGAGCCGTTGCGCTGCCCGGACATCGGCCTCGTCGCGGGCCAGGGTGACGGTGTAGCGGGTGGGAGCGACGGGCTCGGTCGGGCTGTCGAGGGTGGATACGCCGGTCATGGCACTCTCCTGGTCACGGGCCGGTTCGGCGGAGGGGATACCCCTTGCTCCAAGGGAGTCGAGAGCTCGGGGGAGGCAGGCCGGATCCGAACGGTCTGCGCGCTCCTGTTCTTCCGACGCCGGTTGGCGCCTGCGTGACCAGTGCCAGGAGGGCGGATGTGGGGATGCTGAATGACAGGGGTGCCCGGAAAAGCGAGACGGGACCGGGGTATGAGCACCACACCCGGTCCCGCCCGTCCGCACCGTACGGCGAACGACTTTGTGCCTAACGTTTGCCCGCTCGGCGGGTGGCGCGCAGCCACTCCTTGTTCATGGAGGTGATGGAGACCAGCGGGATGCCCTTGGGGCAGGCGGTCGCGCACTCCCCGGCCAGGGTGCAGCCGCCGAAGCCCTCCGCGTCCATCTGTCCGACCATGTCGAGCACCCGGGTCTCCCGCTCGGGGGCGCCCTGCGGCAGTACGTTCAGGTGGTTGATCTTGGCCGAGGTGAACAGCATGGCGGCGCCGTTCGGGCAGGCCGCCACGCAGGCGCCGCAGCCGATGCACTCCGCGTGCTCGAAGGCGAAGTCGGCGTCGGGCTTGGGGACGGGGGTGGCGTGCGCCTCGGGCGCGGCGCCGGTCGGGGCGGTGATGTAGCCGCCGGCCTGGATGATGCGGTCGAAGGCGGAGCGGTCGACGACGAGGTCCTTGACGACCGGGAAGGCGGCGGCCCGCCAGGGTTCGACGTCGATCGTGTCGCCGTCGCGGAAGGAGCGCATGTGGAGCTGGCAGGTGGTGGTGCGCTCGGGTCCGTGCGCCTCGCCGTTGATGACCAGGCTGCACGCGCCGCAGATGCCCTCGCGGCAGTCGTGGTCGAAGGCGACGGGGTCGTCCCCGGCGAGGATGAGCTCTTCGTTGAGGGTGTCGAGCATCTCCAGGAAGGACATGTCGGCCGAGATGCCGTCCACCTCGTACGTGGACATCGCTCCGTCGGCGTCGGCGTTCTTCTGCCGCCAGACGCGCAGGGTGAGCTTCATGCGTAGCTCCGCTGGGTGGGGTGGACGTACTCGAAGACCAGGTCTTCCTTGTGCAGGACGGGCGCGGTGCCGGTGTCGGTGAACTCCCAGGCGGCCGCGTACGAGAACTCCTCGTCCCGGCGGGCGGCCTCGCCGTCGGGGGTCTGGGACTCCTCGCGGAAGTGGCCGCCGCAGGACTCGGCGCGGTGCAGTGCGTCGAGGCACATCAGCTCGGCGAGTTCGAGGTAGTCGACGATGCGGTTGGCCTTCTCCAGGGACTGGTTGAACTCCTCTCCGCTGCCGGGGACCTTGATGCGCCGCCAGAACTCCTCGCGGATCTGCGGGATGCGTTCGAGGGCCTTGCGCAGGCCGCTCTCGGTGCGGGCCATTCCGCAGAACTCCCACATGAGTTCGCCGAGTTCGCGGTGGAAGGAGTCGGGGGTGCGGTCGCCGTCGACGGACAGGAGCAGGTTGACGCGGTCCTCGGTCTCGGCCAGGACCTCCTGCACGGCGGGGTGTCCGGTGGTGACGGGCTGCTGCTTCGGGTTGCGGGCGAGATAGTCGTTGATCGTCGAGGGCAGGACGAAGTAGCCGTCCGCGAGTCCCTGCATGAGGGCGGAGGCGCCGAGCCGGTTCGCGCCGTGGTCGGAGAAGTTGGCCTCGCCGATCGCGAACAGGCCGGGGACGGTGGTCTGGAGGTCGTAGTCGACCCACAGTCCGCCCATGGTGTAGTGCACGGCGGGGTAGATCCGCATGGGCACGGTGTACGGGTCCTCGGCGGTGATCCGGGCGTACATGTCGAAGAGGTTGCCGTACTTCTCCTCGACCGCGGCACGGCCCATCCGCCGGATGGCGTCGGCGAAGTCGAGGTAGACGCCCTGGCCGCCGGGGCCCACTCCCCTGCCCTCGTCGCAGACGTTCTTGGCGGCGCGGGAGGCGATGTCGCGGGGCACGAGGTTGCCGAAGGAGGGGTAGATGCGCTCCAGGTAGTAGTCGCGCTCGTCCTCGGGGATCTCGTTCGGCGGGCGGGCGTCGCCGTGTGCCTTCGGGACCCAGATGCGGCCGTCGTTGCGCAGCGACTCGCTCATCAGGGTGAGCTTGGACTGGTGGTCGCCGGTGCGCGGGATGCAGGTGGGGTGGATCTGGGTGAAGCAGGGGTTGGCGAAGTAGGCGCCGCGCCGGTGGGCCCGCCAGATCGCGGTGGCGTTGGAGTTCATGGCGTTCGTCGAGAGGTAGAAGACGTTGCCGTAGCCGCCGCTCGCCAGGACGACCGCGTCGGCGAAGTGGGTGTCGATCCGGCCGGTGATCAGGTCGCGGGCGACGATGCCGCGGGCGCGTCCGTCGACCACGATCAGGTCCAGCATCTCGGTGCGAGGGTGCATCTCGACGTTGCCGGCGGCGATCTGCCGGGACAGGGCCTGGTAGGCGCCGAGCAGGAGCTGCTGGCCGGTCTGGCCGCGGGCGTAGAAGGTGCGGGAGACCTGGACGCCGCCGAAGGACCGGGTGTCGAGCAGGCCGCCGTACTCGCGGGCGAAGGGCACGCCCTGGGCGACGCACTGGTCGATGATCTCGACCGAGATCTGCGCCAGGCGGCGGACGTTGGACTCGCGGGCCCTGAAGTCGCCGCCCTTGACGGTGTCGTAGAAGAGCCGGTGCACGGAGTCGCCGTCGTTGCGGTAGTTCTTCGCGGCGTTGATGCCGCCCTGCGCGGCGATCGAATGGGCCCGGCGCGGGGAGTCCTGGTAGCAGAACTGGACGACGTGGTAGCCCTGTTCGGCGAGGGTGGCGCCGGCGGAGCCGCCCGCGAGGCCGGTGCCGACGACGATCACGGTGTGCTTGCGGCGGTTGGCGGGGTTGACCAGCTTGGCCTCGAAGCGGCGCCTGTCCCAGCGCTCTTCGACCGGGCCGGCCGGTGCCTTGGTGTCGGCGACGGGTTCGCCGGTCGTGAAGTGGGCGTATTCGGTGGTCATTTCAGCTCACCACTCCGGTCATGACGCCCACGGGTACGGCGATGAAGCCCGCCGTGAGCAGCAGTGCGAGGACGTCGGCGACGGTCTTGAGGGCGCGGTCGCGGGTGCGGCTGCCGGCCCCGAGTGTCTGGGCGGCGCTCCAGAAGCCGTGCCGGATGTGCAGGCCGAGCGCGAGCATCGCGACGATGTAGATGACGTTCCCGTACCAGGTGGAGAAGGTGTCCACGACGTTCTGGTAGGGGTGGCCCTCCTGGAAGCCGCCGGAGTGCACGGTGCCGGTGGTCAGGTCGAGGAGGTGCCAGACGATGAACAGGCCGAGGATGATCCCGCCCCAGCGCATCGTGCGGGTGGCGTAGCTCGCGCCGCGCTTCCGGTGCACGTACCGGGTGGGCCGGGCCTTGATGTCGCGCCGGCTGAGCTGGTACGCCGAGGTGGCGTGCGCGATCACGGCGACGACCAGGACCACGCGGACGAGCCACAGGGTCCACTCGTAGTGCATGAACGGTTCGCCGATGGTGCGCAGCCAGTGCGCGTAGTGGTTGAACTCGCCCGCTCCGAAGTAGATCTTCAGGTTCCCGATCATGTGGGCGACCAGGTAGAGCAGCATGATCAGGCCGCTGACGGCCATCACGGTCTTCTTGCCGACGGAGCTGTCCCACACGGTGCGCGCCATGGACGGCCGTCGGTCCGTCCGCGTTGCCAGAGCCATGGGAAGAGACGGTAGGTCGCCAGGCACCGATCGGTCCAAGACATGAAGCGGCTGGTTTCCATAGACCTGGGCTATGGTCGAAGGGTGCAGTTCCACCAGCTCCAGTACTTCGTGGCCGTCGCGGAGACCCGGCACTTCACCCGGGCCGCCGACCTGGTGCATGTCGCGCAGCCCTCGCTGTCCCAGCAGATCAAGGCGCTGGAGCGGGAGTTGGGGGCCGATCTGTTCCTGCGGGCACGCGGGAACATCACGCTGACCGACGCGGGCGAGGCGCTGCTGCCGCTGGCCCGGCGCATCCTCGCCGACGCGGACACGGCCCGGCACGAGGTGCAGGAGCTGGCCCAGTTGCGCAGCGGCAGGGTGCGGCTCGGCGCGACCCCGAGCCTGTGCACGGGCCTGCTGCCCGACGTGCTGCGCGCCTTCCACGACCGCTATCCGGGCATCCGGCTGCTGATCGAGGAGGGCGGCTCGCACGATCTCGTACGGGAACTCGCGCGCGGCGCGCTCGACCTGGCCCTGGTCGTCCTGCCCCTGCCCACCCCGTCCCCCGCGCTGACCACGGTGGAGCTGCTGCGCGAGGACCTGGTGGTGGTGTCGTCGCCCGACGCTCCGCCGCCCGGCGGGCGCGGCGGGCGGCGCGCGGTGCGGGTCGCCGATCTGGAGGGCGAGCGGCTGGTGATGTTCCGGCACGGCTACGACCTGCGGGAGCTGACCGTCGCCGCCTGCCGGGCCGAGGGCTTCGAACCGGACTTCGCGGTCGAGGGCGGGGAGATGGACGCGGTGCTGGGCTTCGTCCGGGCGGGCCTCGGCGTGGCCGTCGTACCGCGCATGGTGGCCGCGCGGTCCGGGTCCGGCCTGCGGGTGACACCGTTGGCGCCGCCCGGTCTGGAACGGACCATCGCGCTGGCGCACCGCAGTGACGTGGCGCCGCCCCGGGCGGCCCGGGAGCTGCAGCGGATGCTGCTGGAGCGCTGACGGCGGACCGCCCCGGGCTCACCAGGTCGGGATGAGGCCGCCGTCGATCACGAAGTCGCTGCCGGTGATGTTGCGCGCCCCGTCCGAGGCGAGGAAGAGGACGAGTCCGGCCACCTCGGACGGCTCCGAGAAGCGGCCGGTGACGGTCGCGCCGGACGCCTTGGCGACGACGTCGTCGGGGGTGAGCCCGGCGGACGCCGAGACCGTCGCGGCCACTCCCCCGCCGCCGAGCCACAGGTCGGTCTTCACCGGGCCGGGGCTCACCGTGTTGACGCGGATGCCCTGCGGGCCGACCTCCTTGGACAGGGCCTTGGAGAACGCGACCAGGGCCGCCTTGCCCGCGCTGTAGTCGATGACCAGCGGGTCCGGGAGTGTGGCGTTGACCGAGGCGATCGTCACGACCGAGCCGTCACCGGCGGCCAGCATCACCGGCAGGGCCGCACGGGTGACCCGTACGGCCGTGAACAGGTTCAGTTCGAGGCTGCGCCGCCACTCCTCGTCGGTGACCGACAGGAAGCCGCCGGTGCGGGCGGGGGCCGTACCCACGTTGTTGACCAGGACGTCGATCCGTCCGCCCGCCGCCTCGACGAGCCTGGCCGCGGCGTCCGGTTCGGCGAGGTCGGCCGGCACCCAGGTCACGTTCCCCTTGGCGGCCAGGGCGTCGAGGCCCGCCGAGGTGCCGCGGGAGCCGGCGATCACCGTGGCGCCCGCCCCGGCCAGCGCCTCCGTGACCGCGAGTCCGATGCCCTTGCTGGCTCCGGTGACGACGGCGGTCCTGCCCTGAAGTTCCGTGCTCATCCGTCTCAGCTCCATGTGTGGGAGGTGCTCCCCGTCCATGAGACATACGAAGGGCCGCGGGCGCGAGGCGTGCCGTGCGCCCGGGACGTCCGCCCCCGCGCGGCGTGCCTCCGGTGACGGAGGCGCGCCGCGTGGACGGGCTCAGCCGACCGCGTCGACCAGGGCCAGCTCGTGCAGCCGCTCCGGCGGTCCGGGGCGGGCGTAGTACCAGCCCTGGGCGGTGTCGCAGCCCAGGATCCGAAGCTGTTCGGCCTGCGCGCCGGTCTCCACGCCCTCGACGGTGACCGCCAGGTCGAGGCTGTGGGCGAGGGAGACGATGCCCTCGACGATCTTCAGGTCGACGGGATCCGCCGGGAACTGCTGCATCCCCTGGGTGAAGGAGCGGTCCAGCTTGAGGATGCTGACCGGCAGGCGCCGCAGGTTGGCCAGGTTCGAGTAGCCGGTGCCGAAGTCGTCGAGCGCGATGTCGACGCCCATCTCGGCGAGCCGGCGCAGCGGCTTGAGGAGGTCGTCGTCGGCGCCGATCAGCGCGGACTCGGTGACCTCCAGGCACAGCGCCTGGGCGTCGAGACCCTCGCGCTCCAGGATGTCCACGGTGTCCTGGACCAGGCCGGGATGGGTGAGCTGGCACGGCGAGAGATTGACGTTGACGCGCAGCGGACCCGCGTCGGAGTGCCGCTCCTGCCAGCTACGGGCCTGCCGCACCGACTGCTCCAGGACCCAGCGGCCGAGCGGCACGATCAGTCCGGTGTGCTCGGCGAGCGGGATGAAGCGGTCCGGTCCGAGGACGCCGTGCTGCGGGTGCAGCCAGCGCACCAGCGCCTCCGCGCCCCGCACGCTGCCGTCGCCGAGGTGCACCAGCGGCTGGTACTCGATGAAGAACTCGCCCCGGTCCAGGGCGGCGGGCAGCGCGGTGGTCAGCCCGTTGCGGGTGATGGCGCGCGCGTCGGCCTCGGGGTCGGCCAGCTCGAAGCGGTTGCCGCCCGCGGACTTGGCCCGGTACATCGTGATGTCGGCGCTGCGCAGCACCTCGGCGGCGCCGCGCTCCCCGGCCGGCCCCTCGACGACGCCGACGCTGCCCCGCACGGTCAGGTCACGGCCGTCGATGCTGATCGGGGTGACGAGCGCGTTCATGATGCGCCCGGCCAGTTCGTCGACCTCGCGCTCGGTGTGCGGGCCGGTGGTCAGGGCCACGAACTCGTCGCCGCCGAGCCGGGCGACCATCTCGCCGGGGGCGGTAGCGCAGGACTGGAGGCGGTCGGCGACCTCGACGAGCAGCCGGTCGCCGGCCGCGTGCCCGAGGCTGTCGTTGATGGTCTTGAAGCCGTCGAGGTCGAGGTAGCAGAGCCCGAAGCGCTGCCCCTCCCCCGCGGCCAGCGCCTTCTCCAGGCGCTCGAAGAACAGGGTGCGGTTGGGCAGTCCGGTCAGCGCGTCGTGGGTCGCCTCGTAGCGCAGCCGCAGATTGAGCAGCCGCCGCTCGGTGGTGTCCTCCATCAGCGCGAGCTGGTACTGGGGCTGGCCGTCCGCGTCGCGGAGCAGGGAGACCGTCAGGTTGGTCCACAGGGCGGTGCCGTCGGGGCGGTAGAACGCCTTCTCGACGTGGTAGTGCTCGCGCTCGCCGCGCACCAGTTCCTCGTACAGCCGCCACACCTGGGGAGCGTCCTCGGCGTGGGTCCATTCCGGGACCTTGCGGCCGCGCATGGTCTGTTCGGAGCCGCCGAACATCCGCAGCAGGGCGCCGTTGGCCTGGAGGATGTTGCCTTCGAGGTCGGCGATGGCGATGCCTATGGCCGCGCCCTCGAACACCGCGCGGAAGCGGGCCTCGCTGTCGTGCAGCGCCTCGGCCACCGCGCTGCGCGCGGTCAACGCCGCCTGCGAGATGGCCTGTTGTTCGGAGAGGGTGCGCTCGCGCAGCGCCTCGGCGTACCCGGCGGCCATCGCGTGCTGGAGTCGCGCGGAGCGGGTGCGCAGGGCCTCCTTGGGGCCGTCCTCGCCGCAGTAGAGCACGAGGTAGGCGTCGACGCAGTCGAGGGCCCTGCTGAGGGCCTCGGGGTCGGTGCAGTGCGCGGCGACGAGGGCGGCTCCGACGCCGCGTCCCTCGGCCGCCTCGAAGGTCCTGGCCCGCAGCGCCTCGCTCAGCCGCCGGGCGAGCGGCAGCAGTTGTTCCTCGAACTCCGGCCGGGTCAGCGAGGTGGAGGTGACGGGGAAGACCGCGCGGCTCCAGATCGTCGCGAACCGGCGCAGTCTGTCCTCCGGCCCGTCCGGCTCGGCGCTCACGCCGTGCGTCCCACGCCGCCGAACCCGGAGAAGGAATAGGGATCCTCGTCCTCGGACGCCGTGTCGGGCCGCCAGTTCGGCATCGGCACCAGTCCGGGTTCCACCATGTCGTACCCCTCGAAGAACCGCGCGATCTCGTCGCGCGTGCGCATGATCAGCGGGTTGCGGATGTCCTTGTAGACGTCGACCGTGCCCTCGGCCTGCTCCCGCGGGAGCGGAATGCCCTCGAACGAGGCATGCGTGACGACGAGCATGCTTCCCGGCGCGAGGGCGTCGCGCAGTTCGGCCACCGCCCGGTACGGGTCGTCCGCGTCTTCCACGAAGTGAAGTATGGCAACGAGAAGCACCGCGACCGGCCGGTTCAGGTCGATCAGCCGCTGAACCGGGTGGCTCAGCAGGATCTCCTGGGGCTTGAGCAGGTCCGCGGCGACGACGTCCGCGTCCTCGTTGTCGCGCAGCACGACCTCGCTGTGTGCGACGGCAACCGGGTCGTGGTCGACGTAGACGACCCGCGCGCCGGGCCGGGCGGCCTGGGCGATCTCGTGGACGTTGCCGAACGTCGGGATGCCGGAGCCGATGTCGAGGAACTGGTCGATGCCCTCGGCGGCGGCGTGGCGGACGGCCCGGCGCATGAACGCCCGGTTCGCCTGCATGATCTTGGGAAGTCCCGGCATGAACTCCATCGCCTTGCGCGCCGCTTCCCGGTCGACCTCGAAGTTGTGCGAACCGCCCAGGTAGTAGTCGTATATCCGGGACACGCTCGGCACTGAGATGTCAATGCTGCGAGGGGCCCAGGCGGGACGCTCCATCTATCTCTCCAAGGCGTAGGCGACGGCACGGACGATCCGGTGTTCGAGCAGAGGCTACTGATCGCCCGCCAAAGGAGCGAGTCAAACCGGAAATTGACCGTCCGTTCCCGGTCACTGCCTCAGGCACGTGCCGAATTGGCATCTGCGAACGTATACCGCGCACGCCACTCACCGCCCTCGCGAAATCCCTCCGAAGCATTCCAAAAAGCTCCGCGGGGTCACGAAGCGTGGTCAAGTCTCCCGCCGGGCCGAGGCGTTCTTTCACATCCGGGCCGACGCCCGGATCTTTCACGTTCCGGCGACGGCCGGAAACCTTCGCCGCCGGAACGTGAAAGTCCGCCGGAAGCAGCGCACAAGGGTCCGCCCCCTCCGTGGAGGGGGCGGACCCTTGGCGGCGCGTTCGTGCGGGCGGGGCGGTCGACCGTGGGGTGCCGGTGCCCTACTTGGCCGCGCCGACCGGCTTTCCTTCGGGCGAGACCGCGTACCACGTGCCGCCCACGCCCTGACCGTTGGTGTCGCCGGGGGCGCTGTCACCGGAGAAGGTGTAGATCGGCCAGCAGTTGACCGTCATCTGCTTCAGACCGTCGGGGCGGGTGAAGGGCATCAGGCCCTTCTTCTTGACGCCCTTGGTGTCGGCCTCGTCGACCGGGGCGACCGCGGGCCACTTCTCCAGGCAGGCGCCCGTGCAGGCCGACTTCGAGACGGGCCAGGCCTGGTCCTTCATGAAGCGGTAGACGGTCATGCCGTTCTTGTCGACGATGATGTCGCCGAGCTTCGGGTCCTTGCGGACCGACAGGCCGGGCAGGGAGGCCAGCGTGGCCTTCTTGCCGTCGGGCGCCGAGGCGAACCACGTCCCGCCCACGTTCTGCCCGTTGGTGTCACCGGCCTTGGTGTCCTTGGCGTACCGGTACATGGGCCAGCCGCCGATGGTGAGCTGCTTTGTGCCGTCGGTCCTGGTGACCTCGCCGAGCAGCGCCTTGTCGACACCGGTGGCGGCCTCGGCACCCTCGGCGGGCACCGGCGGCCAGGCCTTCGCGCAGTCGCCGTCACAACTCGACTTCGGGGGCTCGGCCGTGTCCTTGTCGAAACGGTAAAGGGTGAATCCGGCGCCGTCGGTCAGCACCTTGCCGACCTTGGCGCTCTCGCTCACGGACAGCTCGCCCGCGGCTTCCGGCTTGGCGGCGGCGCTCGCGTCGGAATCGGCTCCGTAGCCGTTGCCCGCACCCGCGGTGGTGCTGG
Source organism: Streptomyces sp. NPDC056738 (assembly GCF_042790435.1). Lineage (NCBI taxonomy): Bacteria > Bacillati > Actinomycetota > Actinomycetes > Kitasatosporales > Streptomycetaceae > Streptomyces > Streptomyces sp. NPDC056738. The sequence goes on along the minus strand of NZ_JBHTZF010000002.1, from coordinate 178,899 downwards.
TGCCGTAACCCCCCGCCTGCGCGGTGGCGCCGACGTTCTGGGCACCCGTCGCAGTGCCATTTTCCTGACCACACGCCGTCGTGAGCGCCAGCACGGCCGCAGCTGACGCTACGAGTGAGGCGCTCCGCCAGGAGGTCTTCATTGGTAACTCCCGCTGTTCGCATAAGTGTTGCAGCGCCCTGCAGCGCCGCGCATGGCCCTAGGTACGGGCGGGAGGTGCAGGAGCGTTCAAAGGGGTGCCACATTTCTTTCGGAAGACTGTGACGCCGTTCGAAACGGACCGCCCACGCGTTCGAGCCACGGCGGCGTTCGTCGGCCCCACGCGTCAAGCCGCCGGGGGGCCGAGGTACCCAATTCGTGGCCATTCCAGGACACTTCGGCGTGACCGGGCCCCTCACACTCCATGATCTCCGTCGTGCACGCACCCCAGCGGACCCGATCCGCCCTCGTCATACGGGTACTGGCGCTGACGGCGCTCACCTGGCTCCTCGTCGGCGCGCCCAGCGGAACGGCCGCGGCCGACGCCTGTGCCTACGCCTCGACCGGCCCGGACGGTGAGGGGATCACCGCGGTGGCCGTGGCGGGCGACGGGGCGGTCGCCGTCGCCGGGCACACCATCCGGTGCCCGCCCCCGACGCCCACCCCGCCCTGCCCGCCGACCCCCACGCCCACGCCACCACCTCCGGCCCCCGAGCCCCCTCCCCCGCCGAAGCCGAGTCCCAGGCCCGAGCCGAAGCCGACGCCACCTCCGCCGCCGCCCACTCACGCGCCGAAACCCGCGCCGCCTCCGGCTCCGCCGCCCCCACCGCCCCCACCGCCTCCACCGCCGGTGCCGAAGCCTCCGCCGCCGGCTCCGGTCGTGGCACCGAGACCCGCTCCCGAGCCCGCCCCGACACCCCGTGCGCGTCCCGCACCGCGGCCGGTTCCGGTCAGCTATCCGGCGTACCGCGCCCCGGCGCACAAGCACGCGCCCCGCGGCGGCCCCTCGCTGGTCTCGTTCACCCTGCTCATCACCGCGCCCGCGGTGCTCGCCGTCGCGGCACTGCGCCCGCGCTGACCCCTGGAGGCACACTGTGTCGGATTGGCTTGTTCTCGCCCTGGCGATGGCGGCCGCGTGCCTCGTGGTCCTCGTCGTGACGCTCCTGCGTCATCGCAGGGCCCGCGAGGACGAGGACCCCACCGAGACGCCGGACGTCATCGAGTACATGACGATGATGATCGGCGTGGTGTACGCCATCGTCCTCGGACTGGCCATCGCCGGTGTCTGGGAGGCCCGCGGCGGCGCCGAGAGCCAGGTGCAGACGGAGGCCCAGGCCCTGCACGAGATCTCCGAACGGGTCCGGGTCTACCCGCCCGACGTCCGCGACCGGATCCGCGGCGACGTCGACACGTACGTCCACTACGTGGTCACCACCGAGTGGAAGGCCATGGCCGAGCAGGGCCGGGTGACCGACGAGGGCGGACGGCTCCTCGACCGGGTCCGGCACGACGTCACCGATTACCAGCCGAAGTCGGACTTCGAGGCCCAGGCCTACCAGCCGCTCCTCGACCAGGTGACGGCGGCCGACACCGCGCGCAGCGCCCGCGCCGACTCGACCGGGGCGACCATGCCCGGGGTGGTGTGGTTCGGGCTGATCACCGGTGCCGTGGTGACAGTGGGGATGATCTTCGCGCTGCAGATCAGGCGCACCGCGCGGGAACTGATCCTGGCCGGGCTGTTCTCCGCCCTGATCGCGTTCCTGCTGTTCCTGATCTGGGACTTCGACGCGCCCTACAGCCGCGGGCTCACGACGTCGGCGGAAGCCTTCACCTCGCTGTTCCCGCAGCTTCCCGGGTGACGCGGTCCTGAGCACTCTCCGCGGGCGGAGGGACGCGCGCCACGCCGTGCCCGTCCCCCGTCCGCGGGCACGGCGTCCCCCGGACGGCCCACACAATTGCCCCGTTCGCGCTACTGGGATCGCGTCCTTGTTCGGCCTTTCCTAGCGTTCCGATCATCGAGGTGCATTTCTGGCGCAAGCGGAAAAGGTCCGCAGCAAGGCTCCTCGGGGACCTGGAGGCTCACCATGCGCGCGATACGCGTCGCTTCGGCCGCACTGCTGGGCGTGACCGCCCTGACCTTCGCCGCACCCGCCGCGCTCGCCGGTGACGGTGACCACGGACTCACCCCGATCACCCCGTTCGCCTTCAGCGTGCAGCCGTCGACCGTCGCGCCCGGGGGGCAGGTGTCGCTGCTCCTGAAACGGGACGGCCAGTGCCGGGGCACCGCCACGGTCACCTCCGGGGTCTTCGACACCGTCAGCATCCCGCCGGGACAGTCCTCGGCCACCGCCACGGTCGACTGGGACGCCAGACCCGGCGCCGTGTACGACGTGACGTTCTCGTGCAGCGGGGCGAGCGGCAGCACCGGTCTCACCATCGCCGGCGGCCGGCCGGTCACGCCGACCCCGGTTCCGCTCCAGCGGGGCGTGCGGGCCGGTGTCGGCGGCAGCGCCGGCGGCTTCGACCTGAAGCAGATCGGGATGGGTACGGCGCTCATCGCCGGTTCGGTCGGCGCGGCCTGGTACCTGTCCCGCCGGCGCACCTCCTCCGACGAGACCTGACACGACGGCACAGCCCTTCACCCCGGACCCGGTCGGGCGGGTCCGGAGCGAAGGGCTGTCAGGTGTGGCTCCGCGCGGCGAGGGCCGGCCTCCGAAGGGGGCGGGACCGGCCGTTCACCGGTGGAACGGTCAGATGTGCCGCTCCGACCTGCGCCGCATCCAGAACACCCCGCCGCCGACGGCCGCCGCGGCCACCAGACCGCCGCCGATCGCCATGTCGGTGGGCGTGGCACCGGTGGAGCTGCTGCCGCCGAGACCACCGCGCACACCGCCGATGACGGTGAAGGCGGCCGGGCGGGTCAGCGGGCCCGTCCCGTCGCAGTTGACGGTGATGTCGTACGAGCCGGGGCTGGCGTCCTGGTTGATGGTGGCCGTACCGCTGGACGCCTCGGTGCGGCTGCCCAGGAGCGGCGAGAGTCTGGCCTGACGGAACGCCGGAGAGGTCATCGTGCCTCCCCTCGGGCACCCGTCGACCGTCACGGTGAGCTGGCCGCCCCGGGCGATGACGCTGGGCTGCGCGACGATGTTGCTCGGCGTGTTCCACGCCGCGGCCATCGGGGCGGCGAGCCCCACGGCGGCGACCGCGGCGGCGGACACCGCCAGGGCACGAGTAGTACGCATGTGATCCTCCGCGGGGGCGCCCCGGGAACCGTCCCCGGTGGATCGGCGAGAAAGCGCCTCCCAGTCAGACCCTCAGATGCCGTGCACGGGGCCGCATTTCGGGAATGGTCCGTCCTGGTGAGAGGACACGCCGAAGGAATTCCACACAATCGGATATTGCCGCAGGTCACGGACCGTCAGAAAATTCCTGGTCACGGCAACTCGGATGGCGCACGGGGCATTCCCGCCGCCACCCGTTCGCCCGTGCCCCGTCGCCGGGCGGCCTTGCTGCCATTAGCGTGCTCATATGCGCGGATGACGAGGCGACGGCCGCGTCGAGAGGGGATTGCGAATGTCTGCGTCCGACGAGTTGGCCGAAGAGGAGGAGCGGCGGAGGAAGCGCGCTCCTTGGGGCGTCATAGCGCTTGTTCTGCTGACCGGCCTCGCACTCATTCGGAACGGTTCCGGCGAGTTCGACGTGGGCCCCCCGCAGCCGGCCTCGGCGGCCGCGGCGGACAGCCGCACACCGGGCGGCACGTTCTCGAAGACGCCCGCCGCGCTGCCGTACTCCGTGGTCGACCGGGTGCGGATCCCGGCGATCCGCGTCGACGCCCCCGTGATGCCGGTGGGGCTGGACGTGGACGGCTGGGTCGACGCGCCGCCGCCCGACGACCCGAATCTCGCGGGCTGGTTCACCGGCGCGGTCTCGCCCGGCGAGAAGGGCACGGCCGTGATCGTGGGCCATGTCGACAACATGCAGGGCCCCGCCGTCTTCTACGGGCTCGGGGCGCTCAAGAAGGGGAACAAGGTCGAGGTCCAGCGCAAGGACGGGAAGACCGCGGTGTTCGAGATCTACGGCATCGAGGTCTTCGCGAAGAGCAATTTCCCCGGCGACCGTGTCTACAACAGCAAGGGAACCCCCGAATTGCGTGTCATCACGTGCGGGGGCGGATTCTCCAAGCAGCACGGCTACGACGGGAACGTGGTCGTCTTCGCGCGCCTTTCCGAGGTGCGCTGAGCGTTCCCGGACCGGTCCGCGAGAAAGCCGGTCGGTGAGGCGTTCCGCCTCCCGCCGGCCGGTCCGGCCGAAAGCCCCGCGACACAGGGTGCGCGGGGCCTTTTTCGGTTCTAGGCGTCTCTCCGGCGTGGCACCGTGATGTGATATCCGGCGTCCAGCAGGCGCGGGAGGTAGGTGCGCAGCGCCTGCACGCTCTGCGAGCGGTCACCACCCGCGTCGTGGGAGAGGACGACGACCCCGGGGGCGGCCTCCTTCTGGATCGTGCCGACGATCGCGCGGGTCCCGGGCCTCGCCCAGTCGTTCGTGTCGATCGTCCAGGCCATCGGCTCCATGCCGAGTTCGGCGCCGATCTGGTAGGTCGCCCGGTTCCACTCCCCGTACGGCGCGCGGAACCACTTCGGCGGCTCGCCGTAGGCCTCGTCGATGACCTCGCTGGTGCGCTCGATCTCGGAGCGGATCGCGGAGCGCGAGAGCTTGGTCAGCAGCGGATGGCTCCAGGTGTGGTTGCCGACGATGTGTCCGTCGTCGGCCATGTCGCCCAGCAGGTCCTTGTTGTCGGCGGCCATCTGCCCGCACACGAAGAACATGGCGTGCACGTCGTACTCGCGCAGGGTCCGCAGGATCTCCGGGGTGTACGTCGGGTCGGGGCCGTCGTCGAAGGTCAGGACCATGGTGCGGCCCCGCCCGGAGACGCGCATGAAGGGCTCGTGCCGGACGAGGGTCCGAAGCTGAGTGCCGTGCGGCGGACCGTACCCGGTGAGCGGCTGGAGGCGGTAGGCGGAGGGCTTGAGGGCCCGGTTCGCCTGCGGGCCGGAGAGCGGCGGGCCGCTCGCCGGCTGCGCGGCCTGACCGGCGGTCAGGACATGGGCCGTGCCCGCCGCTCCGGCCGCCCCGAGGACAGCGGCGCCAGCGATCAACGCCCGGCGTCGGGTAATCAGCTGATCCTTTTTCATGACCAATCAGTCACCCGGCGGAGGACCCACCACGCCGAGCACCACCGGGAAGGCCCCGTGAATGCACCCGCCTGGACCACTCAGCGGCGGCGGACCAGCGGGAACGGCAGCGTTTCACGGATCGTCAGGCCCGTGAGGAACATGACGAGCCGGTCGACACCGATGCCGAGCCCGCCGGTGGGGGGCATGGCGTACTCCAGCGCGTCCAGGAAGTCCTCGTCGAGCTCCATCGCCTCGGGGTCTCCCCCGGCGGCCAGCAGCGACTGCTCGGTGAGCCGGCGCCGCTGCTCGACCGGATCGGTCAACTCCGAGTAGGCCGTGCCCAGTTCCGTGCCGAAGGCGACGAGGTCCCAGCGTTCGGCGAGCCGCGGGTCGGTGCGGTGCTGGCGGGTGAGCGGGGAGACGTCGGTCGGGAAGTCCTTGTAGAACGTGGGCAGCCCGGTCTTCTCCTCGACCAGGCGTTCGTACATCTCCAGGACGACGTCACCGCGTCCGTCGTCCGCCGTGTACGGCACGCCCGCGCGGTCGCACAGCCGCAGCAGCCTCTCCAGGCTCGTGTCGGCGTCGATCTCGTCGCCCAGCGCCTCGGAGACCGCGCCGTACACCGTCTTGACCGGCCACTCCCCGGAGATGTCGTACTCGACACCGTCCTTGCGGGCGATCGGGCTGCCGAACGCGGCGGTCGCGGCGCCCTGGATCAGCTCGCGGACGAGGTCGAGCATCACGTCGTAGTCGGCGAAGGCCTGGTAGGCCTCCAGCATCGTGAACTCGGGGTTGTGCTTGTAGGAGACACCCTCGTTGCGGAAGGTGCGGCCCAGTTCGAAGACCTTCTCCATGCCGCCGACGCACAGCCGTTTGAGGTAGAGCTCGGGCGCGATGCGCAGATAGAGGTTCAGGTCGTAGGCGTTGATGTGGGTGGTGAAGGGCCGGGCGTTCGCCCCGCCGTGGATCTGCTGGAGCATCGGGGTCTCGACCTCCAGGTAGCCGCGGTCGAGCAGCCCCTGGCGCAGCGCCTGGACGGCCGTGGAGCGGGCGCGCACGACCTCGCGCGCGGCCGGGCTGGACACCAGGTCGAGATAGCGGCGGCGGACCTTGGCCTCGGGGTCGGCGAGGCCCTTGCGCTTGTCGGGCAGCGGGTGCAGGCACTTGGCGGTGAGCCGCCAGGAGGTGACGAAGACCGTGGGTTCGCCGGTGTCGCTGGCGCCCGCCAGACCGTCGGCGCTGATGTGGTCGCCGATGTCGATGACCTGCCGGAAACGGTCGAGCGCGGGTCCGGCCCCGTCACGGGTGAGGGCGATCTGGAGGTCGCCCGACCAGTCGCGCAGCACGGCGAAGAGGATGCCGCCGAAGTCGCGTACGAGCATGACGCGTCCGGCGACGGTCACGTCCTCCCCGCCGCGGACGTCGGCCAGCACATGGGTGCGCGGGGGGATGCCGACCGGGTAGGGGTCGGTGCCCTCGGCGCGCAGCCGGTCGAGTTTGCGGTGCCGCACCCGGACCTGGTCGGGCAGACCGGTGGTCGGATCGTCGGCCGGGGCCCCGCCGTCCGCGTCGAGGCCGAGGGCGGCCAGCGACGGCAGTCCCGCGGTCGTGGCGGGCGCGAGTCCGCCCTTGGTGTGCCCCTTGCCCCACAGGCTGCGCAGCGACGGTACGGAGACGAAGCCCTCGGCGATCGCGGAGGCCAGGCCGATGCGGGCGAGGGCGCCGGTGTCGCCGTAGCAGATGAAGCGCGGGTACCACTCCGGGTGGTACTTGGCGTTGGAGCGGTACAGGGCCTCGAGCTGCCACCAGCGGGAGAAGAACAGCAGCAGTCTGCGCCAGAGCCTGAGCACCGGTCCGGCGCCGATGCGGGCGCCCTCCTCGAAGACGGAGCGGAACACGGCGAAGTTCAGGGAGATGCGCCGGACACCGAACTTGCCGGCGACCGCGCACACCTCCGCGACCATGAACTCCATGACGCCGTTGGGCGCGCTGCGGTCGCGGCGCATGAGGTCGAGCGAGATGCCGTCGCGGCCCCAGGGCACGAAGGACAGCAGCGCGAGGAGCTTGCCGTCGGACCCCATCGCCTCGACGAGCAGACAGTCGCCGTCCTCGGGGTCGCCGAGCCGGTCGAGCGCCATCGAGAAGCCGCGTTCGGTCTCGGTGTCGCGCCAGGCGTCGGCCCGGCCGACGATCTCCTCCATCTCGCTGTCGGACAGGGTGGAGTGGCGGCGGACCCGGCAGGTGGCGCCGGAGCGTTTGGCCCGGTTGACGGCCTGCCGGGTGACGCGCATGTCGCGGCCGGACAGGTCGAAGCCGGCGACGTGCAGGATGGCCTCGTCGCCGAGCTGGAGGGCACCGAGCCCGGCGCGCGCGAACGCCTTGGCGCCCTCTTCGGAGGCGCCCATCGCGGCCGGCGCCCAGGCGTAGCGGCGGGCGATGTCCAGCCAGGCGGCGATCGCGTGGGGCCAGGCCTCGCGGTCGCCGACGGGGTCTCCGCTGGCGAGGCACACCCCCGCCTCGACGCGGTAGGTGACGGCCGCCTTGCCGCTGGGCGAGAAGACGACCGCCTTGTCGCGGCGGGTGGCGAAGTAGCCGAGGGAGTCGTCGCCGCCGTACGCCTGGAGCAGGGCGCGGATCCGCGCCTCCTCGTCGCCGTGCAGGGCCGCGACCAGACGCTGGGAGCGGAAGAGCGTGGCGGCCGCGTTGAGCAGGGCCAGCGCGCCGAACAGGCCGAGCACGAAGAACAGCCAGCGCGGTGGACGGCCGTCGAACGAGCGCGCGGAGACGAGTCCGCCGCAGACCCGGTTGGCGGCCCACAGCAGCCGCTGGCTCTCCGGCAGGGTGCCGGGGAACAGCTCGACCAGGCCCCAGCCCAGCAGGATCGCGACGACGAGGCCGGTGACCAGCACGAGCAGGGCGCGTCGTACGGCGGCGCGGCGCGAGTCGGCGTAGAACTCCCGGCGGGCCACGATCAGCAGGGCGAGCAGGAGCCCGCAGACGACGAACGACGGGATCGAGGCGGCGTACAGGCCGGCGGCGATCCCGAGGACGTCGGTCAGGACGAGCAGGCCGAGGTAGACGACCACCAGCCACCAGGCGATCTTCTTGCGGGCGGCGGTCGCGGCGGCGAGCAGGAAGAGGAAGACGGCGTACGCGAGGTTGGCGCTGACCGGGATGATCAGCAGGTCGAGGAACCGCACGACCGGGCGCAGCAGCGCGCGCAGCGGGGGGATGAACGCCAGCAGGGTGCAGAGCAGGCCGATGGCGACGAAGAAGGTCGCGAAGCCTTCGGGCACCTTGCTCAGGAACCCGCTCTGGGGCGGCCGTGGCGCGCCACTGGCGGTCTTCGGCGGGCGGGCCTCCACGGTGGCACTCATGGTTCCGACTGTAGGAAGAGCGGCGGCGCCCCGCCCGTCGAGCGGATCTCCGCCGCTCCCCCGCGGCGGTGGGACCTGGGGGTTCCGATAGCCTCGCAGCCGTGACGGAAGAGCAGCACGCGCATCGGTTCGAACGCGGGACGGACGGTCCCAAGGTCATCGTCGTCGGGGTGGACGGCTCCGACTCCTCGTTGCGCGCCGCGGCGTACGCCGGGGGTCTGGCCCGGCGCCAGCACGCGCTGCTGGCGGTGGTCTACGTCAAGCCCGTGATGGCGGCGGGGGCGGCGCTCGGGGTGCCGGTCGCGGACACGACCGACGAGATCGCCGAGGATCTGGTGCAGTACATCCGCGACGCCGCCGAGCGGGTGAAGGACATATTCGACGTGCGCTGGGAGTTCCACACCTTCCGCGGCGATCCGTACAACGGTCTGGTCACCGCCGCGGACGAGCTGAAGGCGGACGCCGTGGTGGTCGGGGCCTCCGAGCAGTCGGGGCACCGGATCATCGGTTCGGTGGCGATCCGGCTGGTGAAGGCGGGCCGCTGGCCGGTCACGGTCGTGCCGTAGGCGGTGCCCAGGGGGCCCGCCCGCCCTGTCACGGCAGGTCCCGTCGCGTTCGCCGCGGTCCGGTCGGGCCCCTTGCGGTCGGTCGCCGGCGGCCCCGGGTTCCGGCCGGTCCGGTGGGGGTCATTCGGCCATGACGAGGCCCGCCCGGCCCGCGCCCCTGGCGAGGACGACGTCGCGGATCCGGTCGCGCACCGCGCCGACGTCGGCGCCCTGCCGCAGCGCCGCGCCGAGGTCGACGACCCGGCCGGCGTCGAGGTCGAAGGCCAGCGGGACGAACTCGGCCTTCGTCACCTCCCATCGCCGCGTGGGCCCCGCGGGCGGGGAGAAGGTGAAGCGGCCGATGGTGCTCTGGTCGCCGCGCGGGTCCTGGACGCCGCGGTCGTCGTACATCTCGCCGGCGACCTGGTCGCCCGTGCCGTAGACGACCCAGGTGCCGTTGACCTTCTCGTACGCCTGCGGGACGTGGGAGTGGGTGCCGAGGATCAGGTCGATGTCCGGCCGTCCGCCGGTGCGGGAGGCGGTCAGCCGCCTGCTCAGGCTCAGTTGGCGTTCGTCGGGCCCGTCCTGCCACTCGGTGCCCCAGTCGAGGGAGACGACGACCACGTCGGCGCCCGCCTTCCGGGCGGCACGGGCGTCCGCGACGATCCGGGCGGGGTCGATCAGACCGACCGCCCAGGGCTGTCCCGGCGGGAGCGGAAGGCCGCCGGTGCCGTCGGTGTACGCGAGGTGGGCGACCCGGGCGCTCCCCGCCCGCATCAGGGTGACGGTGTTCGCCTCCCGCGCGCCACGGGCCGAACCGGCGTGCCGCACGCCCGCGCGATCCAGCGCGTCCAAGGTGCGCCGGACACCGTCGGCGCCGTCGTCGAGGGTGTGGCTGGAGGCGGTGGAGCAGGAGTCGTAGCCGGTGGCGGCGAGCCCCTCGGCCACCTGGGGAGGGGTCTTGAAGGCGTACGTGCCGCTGGGGGCGGCGTCGGTGTCGTAGACGGTCCGCAGGTGACAGAGCGCCAGATCGGCGCGGGAGACCAGGGGCCGGACGCCCGCGAGCATCGGCCGGAAGTCGTATCCGGTGCCTCCCGCGTCGGAGCCGGCCCGTTCGAGGACCGAGCTGTCCGGCAGGACGTCACCACCGGCGACGAGGGTGAAACCGCGGGCCGCCGCGGCGGGGCCGGGCCGCCCGTCGCGGTGGGGGGAGGCCGCGTCATGGGCCTGGCTGGTCACCGCGGCCGCGATGAGGGCGGCCGCGAGGGCCAGATTGATCTGTCGCGCGCGTGTGAACATGCCGGACCCCATGCGGTCGCATTTACCTACCAATAGATACGCATCCACGTATACGGGCCGCCGGCAGTCAAGGAGACACCCCGGCAGGTCACCCGTCCGGCGTTCGCGGGCCTGCCCGCCGGACGAACAGCGGTACGAACACCGGGGCTCCGGAATTCGGGGCTCCACCTCGGCGGACCGTTCGGCGCACCGTTCACCGACGGCTTCGACCGCCCACCGCACAACCGTGTCCCCGGCCTGTCCGCGCGGGGCGCGGGGCGCTGACATACACGCCATGACGGCCGGAACCACCACCATCACCCCCGGGACGACCGCCGAACACGAGCTGGCCGCGCTGCAACGCGACCACGGCCGCCCCCTGTTCGCGCTGCTGCTGCGCCTGTCCGACGGAGACCGCCAGCGCGCGGAGGACCTGGTGCAGGAGACGTTCGTACGCGCCTGGCAGCATCCCGAGGCACTGCGCGCGGACGACTTCGACTCCGTACGGCCCTGGCTGCTGACCGTGGGACGGCGGCTGGCCATCGACGCGCGGCGGGCCCGGCAGGCCCGGCCCCCGGAGGTCGGCGACCACGTCCTCGACAACGCGCGGATCTGCGCCGATCACGCCGAACGGTCGGCGGCGACGCTCGATGTGCGGGAGGCTGTGAAGACTCTCACTCCCGAACACCGTGAAGTCCTGGTGCTGGTGTACTTCCAGGGTGCCAGTGTGGCGGAGGCCGCCGCGGCGCTGGGCATTCCACCCGGTACGGTGAAATCCCGCGCGTACTACGCGCTGCGCGCCCTGCGCCGGGTTCTTCCTGGATATGCGGCCGACCTGCGGTGAAACCGAAGGCTTAGTCAAACCTCCGTAAAGTGCCTTGCTGAGGACCATGGTTGAGCAATCAGCTTGCCTCATCCGTGTTCCGGACTGGGGCCCGGGGTCGGGCGACGCGCACGCACCGGAGGAAGGCAGGAAGGGATGCTGCACAGAGGGCAAGAGAGCACGGACGGTACCGGCGGGGGCGAACTCACCGTCCCCATGGCCTGGTTGTACGCCGAGTACATCGCCGACGAACTGCTGCGGACGGGCGACCTGATGCCGCCCACCTCCTTCGAGTTCCGCGCCGGGCGCGACGCCCTCGCGCTGACGATCTTCCTGTCCGACAGCGGAGGCGAACTCTCCGGGATCCGGGTCATCACCCAGCTCGAGACCTGGCTGTCGCTGACGGCCTACGACCAGCCCTGGCACGTCTGGGTGCGCGAGCACCTGGAGCTGCGCGCCGCCGAGGCGACGGGACGCGCCGCGCCCGACCCCGATCTGGAGCTGGCGTCCGCGGCCTGGCGGTGGCTGGAGGAGACGGAGCTCCTGGCGCCGGACCTCGACGCGGTGCCCGGCGGCGGCTCCGTGCCCGGTGAGGACGACGGTCCCAAGGTGTGGACGGCGGCCTGGCGGCTGGGTCTGCCGCTCGGCCATCTGGCCATCCACCTCTTCTGACGACGGCCGTGACCGCGCCGGAACGGCTTCCGGCGGCGGCCGCGACCGGTCCCGGGAGAATTTCCCGGGGCTCGCACCAATCCGCGAGCGCCCCCGCTCCGAATGTCTTCACCCCGATTCCTGACGAGTCTTGAGTGATTCGACGGTCTGATGCGTACCCGTGGGCAACAGCAACACCACTCACAGTCCGCACCAACGCCACGAGGATTCGGTATTCGGTATGAGGTCCCTGGAACGGCATCGCGACGTCGGCGCCTATGCGCTCGGCGTGCTCGGCGAGGCGGAAGCCTTCCGCTTCGAGGACCACCTCGTGGAGTGCGCTCAGTGCACGGCGTTCGTCAGCGAGTACCGCCCCGCCACCCGGCAGTTGATGCTGTACCGGCAGTCGACGCCGCGCAGCGTCCACCCGTTCGCCGCCCCCGGGCCGCGCCTGCTCGACCGGCTGCTCGGCGAGGTGGCCGCACGCAACCGGGCCGGACGCCGGCGTCTTCTGTTCGCGCTGGCCGCCTCCGTGGTCCTCGCGACCGGCGGACCCGCGCTCGCGCTCGTCGTCGGCCACGACTCGCCCTCGGACAGCATCGTCGCGGACGGCCCGCCGTCGAGCCAGATGGCCAGGACCGACGCGGAGACCGGGGTGTGGGCCCAGGTGACGACCCGCGAACGGCTCTGGGGCAGCGAGATCGAGGTCGAGGTCAAGGACGCCAAGGGCCCCCGTTCCTGCGAGCTCGTCGCCATCGGCAAGGACGGCTCGGAGCAGTCGGTGACGAGCTGGATGGAGCCCGCGCACAACGAGGACGCCATCACCATGCAGGGCGGCTCCTCGATGCAGACCGACGAGATCCGCGGTTTCGAGGTACGCACGGCGGACGGCGAGCACCTCGTCTCGCTCAACTCCCCCTGAGCGAATCCCGTTCCTACTTGAAGCGAAGCCCGTTCCTACTTGAGCAGCCGGGACATCCGCCGGTCCGCCAGCGGCTTGCCGCCCGTCTGGCAGGTCGGGCAGTACTGCAACGAGGAATCGCTGAAGGAGACTTCACGGATGGTGTCGCCGCACACCGGACAGGGCTCCCCCGTTCTCCCGTGCACCCGCAGACCGCTCTTCTTCTCCGACTTCAGCCGCCCCGCAGCCAGCCCGTGGGAGCGCTCCACCGCGTCGGTGAGCGTGTCGCGCAGCGCCTCGTACAGCCGCGCGGTCTCCTCGGGGGTCAGCGAGGAGGCGATCTTGAAGGGGGACATCCGGGCGGCGTGCAGGATCTCGTCGCTGTAGGCGTTACCCACACCCGCGATCAGGCCCTGGTCGCGGAGCGCGCCCTTGAGCCGGCGTCGCTCGCCCTGGAGCAGCCCGGCGAACCGCTCCTCGTCGAAGTCGCCGGCGAGCGGGTCGGGGCCGAGCCGGGCCACGCCGGGGAGCTGCTCCGGGTGCTCGGTGACGTACACGGCGAGCCGCTTCTGGGTGCCCGCCTCGGTGAGGTCGAAGCCCTCGCCGGTCTCCAGGGCGACGCGCAGCGCGAGCGGCCCCTTGCCGGGCCGGGGAGGGCCGTCCGGGAGCGTGTCCTTCCAGTGCAGCCAGCCGGCCCGGGCCAGATGCGTGACGAGGTGCGGGCCGTCCGTGCCGATGTCCAGGAACTTGCCGAACCGGCGGACGGCCGTGACCTCGCGTCCTTCCAGCGCGGAGACGGGCGGGTCGTACGTCTTCAGGACGCTGACGGCGACGGGCAGCACGCGCACGATCCGGCGGCCGACGAGATGCTCGGCCAGGAAATCCTTGAGCGCTTCGACCTCGGGCAGTTCCGGCATACGTCCAGAGTGCCATCCGGCGCCGATGACGCCGGGGATCAGGCGCGCTCTCCGACCAGGAACTCGCACCACACGACCTTGCCGCCGCCGCGCGCGTCGACGCCCCAGACGTCGGTGAGCCGGTCGACGAGCAGCAGTCCGCGGCCCGAGACCCCGGACTCCCCCGCCTCACGGCGGCGCGGCAGCGCGCTGGAGGAGTCCTCGACCTCGACGCGCAGTCGGCGTTCGGGTCCGGCCAGGACGCGCAAGGTGACGATCGCCGAGCCCTCGGTGTGCATGAGGGCGTTGGTGATCAGTTCGTCGGCGACGAGCTCGACCTCGTCGGCCCGGTCCCGGGCTCCCCAGGCGCGGACGGCGGCCCGGATCATGTGGCGGGCCGAGCTGAGCGCCTCGGGGTCGCCGGGTGCCACGTGCTGCTGGAGCCGCCCGCCCGAGCGCTGGTCGCCGCCGCCATGGCGGCGCAGGAGCAGCAGGGCCACGTCGTCGTCCCCGCCGCGGGCCTCGGCCATGTCGATGAGCCGGTCGGCGAGATCGCTGACGTCCTCCGGGCCGACGCGGACGCGTTCCCTGAGCGTGTGCATGCCGTCGTCGAGGTCGACGCCCGGTTCCTCGACGAGCCCGTCGGTGCACAGCAGCAGGGTCTGGCCCGGGTCGAGTTCGATGATGGCGACGGGGTATTCGAGGCGTCCGAACTCGGCGGACAGGCCGAGCGGCAGGCCGCCTTCGAGGGGCAGCCGCCGGCAGGTCCGGTCGGTGTACCGCACGAGCGGGTCGATGTGGCCGGCCCGGACGAGCTGGGTCACCCCGGTGGACAGGTCGATCTCCGCGTACAGGCAGGTCGCGAAGCGGTCGGTGTCGAGTTCGTGGAGGAAGACCGAGGCGCGGGCCATCACGGTGGCCGGGGTGTGGCCCTCGGCCGCGTAGGCGCGCAGGACGATGCGGAGCTGGCCCATGACGGCGGCGGCGTGGGTGTCGTGGCCCTGGACGTCGCCGATGACGGCGCCCACGCGTCCGCCGGGCAGCGGGATCAGGTCGTACCAGTCGCCGCCGATGTCCCGGCCCAGTGAGGCGGAGCGGTAGCGGACGGCGATGTCGGCGCCGGGCACGCTGGGGATGGAGCGCGGCAGCATGGCCTGCTGGAGGCCCTGGGCGAGGTCCTTCTCCTGCTCGAAGAACATGGCCCGTTGGAGGCTCTGGGCGATGCTGCTGCCGAGCGCGACGAGGACGTTGCGCTCGTCCTCGGAGAAGCCGTGCCGGTCGTTGTAGAGCAGGCCGATGGCGCCGATGGGGCGGGCCTGCACGATGAGCGGCAGATACGCCGCCGAGGTGATCTTCAGACCGGTGATGTTGGGCCACAGGAGCGGGTACGACTCGGCGAACTCCTCGGGCGACTCGATGAAGTGCGGGGCGAGACTGCGGACGACCTCGTTCATCGGGTACTGCGCGTCCAGCCGTGTGACCCGGGTGCCGGGGACGTAGCTGTCGACGGGCCCCGTGGCGACCATGCGGATACGGCCGGCCTCCACCAGGCCCATGACCAGGCTGGCCGCCCCGAGGTGGGTGAGGCCGTGGGTGTCCTGCAGCACGTCGATGACGTCCTGCACGGTGACGGCGTGGGCCAGCGCGGCGGTGGTGAGCTGGACGACGCTGGTCTGCTGGCGCCGTACCTCGTTCTGGGCGGCCTGTTCACGGCGTGCCGCGCTCTCGTCGAGCTCGTCGGTGGCGTCGCGGACGATGCCGATGATGCGGCGCGGCCTGCCGTTCTCGTCGCGGCGGATGTAGCCCTGGGTATGGGTCCAGCGCAGGGCGCCGTCGCGGCGCCGGATGCGGAAGTAGGCGCCGTAGTTCTCGCTGCCGTCCTTGAGGGCGTGGGAGACCATCGTGTCGAGGCGGCGCGACTCGGCCGGCGGGACGCGCACGGACAGGGTGGCGGGCTGCCCGTCGTATTCGTCCGGGCGCACGTCGAAGACCTCGTGGGCCTGGGCGTCCATCTGCATCAGACCGGTGTCCAGGTCCCAGTCGAAGCTGCCCATGCGGTTGAGCGCCAGGATCGGATCCGGGTGGGCGGGCCAGTCGTCCGGGAGTGACAGGGCGCTCGCTCCCCGATCAACCATGGGGCCACCATGCCAGCATTTGCCCGATTGTTCGACTTCTGGAGGGCATGGTTCCGGGGCTCCCGGACGCGGCCCCGTTCACGTGCCCGGGGTGTCGGCCGAGACCTCGAAGACGCTGTCGGGACCGGTCGGCTCGTCGGGGATCAGCCCGCCGTCGGGTGCGTCCGGGCTGTCCGGGCCGGTGTCCTCGGTGGGGGTGCCCGGTTCCTCGGACGGGACCCGCGACTCCGGGGAGCCGGAGCGGTCGGGGGCGGCCGGGTCGGACGGCGGGGCCGTGGTGCCGCCCGAGGGGGGCGGGGTGGTGCCGGGTCCCGTCGTCGGCGATGCCGTGACGGTGGCCTCCGGGCAGTGCGGGCGCTCGGTGCTCGGGCGCTCTGTGCGGCCCGGCGCGACGACGTCCATGGCGGTGTCGTCCGTGGGAATGCCGCTGGGCGTGGGACCGACGGTCGTCAGGGGGCCGTCGGTGGGCGTCTGGCTGCCGGTGGGCGCGGTGCGCGGCCCGGCGCTCTCGCCCGGGGTCCCCTCACCGGTGCCCGGCGTGGCGGTCACCGTCGCGGTCGGTGTGGCGCAGTCGGAGTCGTGCGGCACCGGGTCCTGGCCCTCGGGCGGCGGTACGGCGTGGTCGTGACGGTGGCCATCGTATCCGACCGGCCGCTCGATCCAGGTGTCGTCGCCGTCGTCGACGATCGTGATGGCGGTGATCACCTCGGCCGACGGCGTCACCATGACCACCCGGGCGGGCCGGTAACCGCTCCAGGGCGTGCCGCGGGTGTCCGGGTCGCGGTCGAGCGCGGTGGGCCGGCCCAGCGGGTTGCCGCAGGCGCAGCGGACCCTGGGTACGCCCCGGTTGTCGACCAGGACGGCCGTACCGGCCTGGAGCACGGCCTGGTAGCCCGTCGTCTGTCCGGCGGCGAAGCCGTGGTCCGTGACGCCGGTGTCGGCGCGCAGCACGACCGGGGTGAGTTGGCGCAGGTAGTCCGGGACGGACCCGGTCGAGACGCCGGAGAGTTCGGCGAAGGCGCGGGCCTTGGCCGGGTCGGCGGCGAGGTAGCGGATCTGCTTCTCGACATCGCAGCTCCCGGCGTTCCGGGTGCCGCCGTACAGACCGGGGGTGGCTCCCGAGACGGTGCGCGCGCCCCCGGTGCCGGTGGCCGTGGGTTGCGGCGTTCGGGTGACGGGCGGGCGGGGCGCGGGGGTGGTGACGGTGGGTTCCGTGAAGGGGTCGGGCCCCCGGACCGCGAGGGGCTGGAGCAGCACGTCGCCGCCGCTGGATCCGTTCGGCGCGGAGTGCCCGCCCCCGCCGCCACAGCCCGCGACGACGAGGAGTGCCGCCGCGAGCGCGCAGGCCGCGGCAAAGGTCCTGGTGGGTATGTGCACGCGTTCTCCCGTTCGTCCCGGGCTGTTCGTGCCTCATTCTCTGCGTCACCCTCTTGGCGCACGCAAGCGGAAAACAGTCACCCAGCGTCACAATGGAGGGGAGAGGAGCACGCGCCATGGAGTGGTTCGTCGCACCCGGGTACGAGCTGAGCCGGCTGGTGTTCCAGCGGGGGCTGGCCGTGCTGTACGTGGTCGCGTTCCTGGGCGCGGCCCGGCAGTTCCGTGCGCTGACCGGGGAGCGCGGAATGCTGCCCGTGCCCCGTTTCGTGCGGCACGTCGCGTTCCGGGACGCGCCGAGCGTGTTCCACTGGCGCTACTCCGACGGCTTCTACGCCGCCTGGTGCTGGACGGGCTGCGCGGTGTCGCTGGCGCTGGCCGCCGGACTCGACGGTCTGCTGCCGCTCTGGGGCGCGATGCTGCTGTGGCTCGTGCCGTGGGCCCTGTATCTGTCGGTCGTCAACGTCGGCCAGACCTGGTACGCGTTCGGCTGGGAGTCGCTGCTGCTGGAGGTGGGCTTCCTCGCGGTGTTCCTCGGCAACGACGAGGTGGCACCGCCGGTCGTCGTGCTGTTCCTCATGCGCTGGGTGCTGTTCCGTGTGGAGTTCGGCGCGGGGCTGATCAAGATGCGGGGCGACGCCTGCTGGCGGAAGCTGACCTGCCTCTACTACCACCACGAGACCCAGCCGATGCCGGGCCCGCTGAGCTGGTTCTTCCACCATCTGCCGAAGCCGTTCCACCGGATCGAGGCGGCCGCCAACCATTTCACCCAACTCGTGCTTCCGGTGCTGCTGTTCACCCCGCAGCCGATCGCGACGGCGGCGGCCTCGCTGATGATCCTCACCCAGCTCTGGCTGGTGCTCTCCGGCAACTTCTCCTGGCTGAACTGGACGACGATCGTGCTCGCCCTGAGCGTGACCGAACTCCCCGTCACCGCACCGAGGAACCCGCCCACACCGCTGTGGTACGAGGTGGTCGTGCTGGTGGTGGCCGCGGGCCTGCTCGCGCTCGGCTACCGTCCGGCGCGCAATCTGGTCTCCCGGAGGCAGGTCATGAACCGCTCCTTCGACCCGCTTCATCTGGTGAACACCTACGGGGCGTTCGGCAGTGTCAGCAGGATGCGCCACGAGGTGGTCGTCGAGGGCACGGCGGACGCGGTGCCGCGCGAGGACGCCGACTGGCGGGAGTACGAGTTCAAGGGCAAGCCGGGGGATCCGCGGCACTGGCCGCGCCAGTTCGCCCCGTACCATCTGCGGCTCGACTGGCTGATGTGGTTCGTGGCGCTGTCTCCCGGCTACGCCGGCACCTGGTTCTCCGGTCTCGTGGAGCGACTGCTGGAGAACGACCCCGACACCCTGCGGCTGCTGCGCCGCTCCCCGTTCCCGGCCGACGCGCCGCCGCGCTACGTCCGCGCCCGCCTCTTCCGCTACCGCTACACGACCTGGCGCGAGCTGCGCGAGACGGGCGCGTGCTGGGAGCGGACGTACGTGCGCGACTTCCTCCCGCCGACCCGGCTGGAGGGGGCCGCCGAGCGAGGCGTTCCCCGCTGATCAGCGGGACGGGGCGGGGGTGGTCACGACGGAGGAAGCACCGGGTGGCGGTCCCAGGCGGTAGACGCGCTCGGCGGTGCCGGTGAAGACGGACCGGCGCTCGCTCTCACCCAGCCCGGCCGTCAGCTCCCGCGCGGTCCGGAGGACCTCTCCGTAGGGCGCGGCGAGCGTGCACACGGGCCAGTCGGAGCCGAACATCGTGCGCTCCGGACCGAAGGCCTCCAGGACGGTGTCCGCGTACGGCCGCAGGTCGTCCGGGGTCCGGCGCGCCGGGTCCGCCTCGGTGACCAGGCCGGAGAGCTTGCAGACGGTGTCGGGCAGCGCGGCGAGCTCACGGACGGCGCCCGCCCAGGGGTCCAGGGCGCCGCTCGCGATCGGCGGCTTGCCCAGGTGGTCCAGGACGAGCACGAGTCCGGGGTGATCGGCGGCCGCCCGGGCGCAGGCGGGCAGTTGGCTCGGCAGGACGACCAGGTCGTAGACGAGGCCGGCGTCCGCGACGGCGGCCAGTCCCCGGCGCACGTCGGGGCGCAGCAGCCATCCGGGGTCGCGTTCGCCCTGGACCTGGTGGCGGATGCCGCGCAGGCGGGAGCCGCCGGGGAGCTCCCGCAGCCGCGCCAGTTCGTCGGCGACGTCCGGCCGGGTCAGGTCCGTCCACCCGACCACGCCCGCCACCAGGGCGCTGTGCTCCGCGAGCGCGAGCAGCTCCGGGGTCTCCTCGGCCACGGTGACCGTCTGGACGAGGACGGTACGGTCCACCCCCGCGGCCGCGGCCACCGGTTCGAGGTCGGTGATCGCGAAGTTCCGCCGCAGGGGCCGCAGCGCGGGTGCGGTGAGCCAGTCCTGGTCGCGGACCGACAGGTCCCAGACGTGGTGGTGCGCGTCGACGGTCACGGACGCTCCGGGGCAGGGCCCCCGGCGGGGCGGGGGGCGGTCGTGGGGTCGGGGACCGGGCCGGGGGCCGTCACGGGGGCTCCGGCGGGGAGGGGTGCGGTGTCGGGGAGCAGGCCCTCCGTGCGCAGTTCCCGCCAGAAGTCCGGGGGCACCGGCTCCGCGAACCGCTCGGCGCAGTCACGGACTTCGTCCGCCGAGCGGGCCCCGGCCAGGACGCTCACCACCGCCGGGTGGGCGGCCGGGAAGGCCAGTGCGGCGGCGCGCAGGCTGGTGCCGTGGCGTCCCGCGATCTCCTGGAGCCGTAGAGCGCGGTCCAGCAACTCACGTGGCGCGGCGGCATAGTTGTAGGTCGCCCCGGGCCTCGGGTCGGCCAGCAGACCGGAGTTGAAGGCGCCGCCGATGACGACGGAGGTACCGCGGGCCTGCGCGGCGGGCAGCAGTTCGGTGAGCGCTTCGTGGTCCAGGAGGGTGTAGCGGCCCGCGCACAGCACCACGTCGACGTCGGTCTCGCGGACGAACCGGGTCAGCATCCGCGTCTGGTTCATGCCCACGCCGATCGCCCGCACCACGCCCTGCGAGCGCAGCTCGGCCAGCGCGGGAAAGCCCTCACGGAACGCCTGTTCGGCGTGGTCGTCGGGATCGTGGAGGTAGACGACGTCCACGCGGTCGAGGCCGAGGCGGTCGAGGCTGGCGTCCAGGCTCCGTCGTACGCCGTCGGCGCTGAAGTCCCAGACCCTGCGGTGGGTGGCGGGCACCGCGAAGCCGTCCGCCCGGTCGTCGCCGCCGGAGTCGACGGGCTCCAGCAGGCGGCCCACCTTGGTCGAGACGGCGTACTGGGCGCGGGGCAGGTCGCGCAGGGCCGCGCCCAGCCGCCGTTCGGAGAGGCCGAGGCCGTAGTGCGGGGCCGTGTCGAAGTAGCGGATGCCGTTCGTCCAGGCGGCGCCGACGGCCTCGTACGCCTGCTCGTCGGTGACCTCGGTGTACAGGTTGCCGATGCCGGCGGCGCCGAAGGACAGCGCGCTGACGGGGACGCCTGCGGCGCCGAGGGAGTTCACCGGACCACCGGGCGCGGCCGCAGTCCCTGCATCCCGCCGTCCACCGCGAGGGCGGTACCGGTGGTGGATCCGGACAGCGGGCTCGCCAAGTAGGCGATGGCGCCCGCGACTTCCGCCGCCGACACCAGACGTCCGGTGGGCTGACGGGCCTCCAGCGCGGCACGCTCGGCGGCCGGGTCGGGGGCGGCGTCCAGGAGCCGGCCGACCCAAGGGGTGTCCACGGTGCCCGGGTTGACGCAGTTCACGCGGATGCCCTCACCGACGTGGTCGGCCGCCATGGCGAGGGTCAGCGCAAGGACCGCGCCCTTGGAGGCCGAGTACAGGGCCCGTTGGGGCAGTCCCGCCGTGGCCGCGACGGAGCAGGTGTTCACGACGGCCGCGTGCGCGGATTCCCGCAGGTGGGGCAGGGCGGCGCGGGTCGTCCGCACGATGCCGAGGAGGTTGACGTCCAGGACCCGGTGCCATTCGGCGTCGTCGTTGTCCTCGACGGTGCCGCGGGCGCCGATGCCCGCGTTGTTGACCAGGATGTCGAGGCCGCCCAGGTCCGTGACCGCGGCGGCGACGGCGGCACGCACGGAGGCGTCGTCGGCGACGTCGGCCCGGTGGCCGGTCAGCGGCTTGTCGACGGACGACGGGTCGAGGTCGAGGACCGCGACCCGGGCGCCGCGCGCGGCGAGCAGATCGGCGGTCGCCCTACCGATCCCGGAGGCGCCTCCGGTCACCAGGGCCCTGAGCCCGTCGAGTTCCTGAGAGTCCGTCATACGGCGTGTCCCTTCGGGTCGTCGGCCTGGTGCCGGGCGAGGTCGGCGGCCCAGAACGTGCCGCCGGGATAGGTGAACTCCGCGATGGACTCGGGCCGCATCGCGGCGGAGAAGCCCGGCGCGGTGGGCGCGGTGTAGTGGCCGTCACGGAGGACCACCGGATCGGTGAAGTGGTGGTGCAGGTGATCCACGTACTCGATGACGCGGTCGTCGGTGGTGCCGGACAGGGCGACGAAGTCGAACATCGAGAGGTGCTGGACGAGTTCGCACAGGCCCACCCCTCCGGCGTGCGGGCAGACGGGCACGCCGAACTTGGCGGCGAGGAGCAGGATGGCGAGGTTCTCGTTGACACCGCCGACGCGTGCCGCGTCGATCTGAAGGACGTCGATGGCGCCCGCCTGGAGGAGCTGCTTGAAGACGACCCGGTTGTGCACGTGCTCGCCGGTGGCGACCTTGACCGGGGCGACCGCCTCGCGCACGGCCGCGTGGCCGAGGATGTCGTCGGGGCTGGTCGGCTCCTCGATCCAGTACGGCCGGTACGCGGCGAGCGCCCTGGTCCAGGTGATCGCCTCGTCCACGTTCCAGCGCTGGTTGGCGTCGACGGCGATACGGATGTCCGGACCGACCGCGGCCCGCGCGGCGCGGAGGCGGCGCAGGTCGTCCTGGAGGTCGGCGCCGACCTTCAGCTTGATCTGCCGGAATCCCCCGGCGACGGCCTCGACGGCCAGCCGGGTGAGTTTCTCGTCGTCGTAGCCGAGCCAGCCGGGCGAGGTGGTGTACGCGGGGTAGCCCCGTGCGCGCAGGCTCGCGACGCGCTCCTGGGCGCCTTCCCTGCCCCGGCGCAGCAGGCGCAGCGCCTCCTCGGGCGCCAGCACGTCCGCGATGTAGCGGAAGTCGACCTGGGAGACGAGCCATTCGGGTTCGGCTTCCGCGAGCAGCCGCCACAGCGGACGGCGGGCGCGCCGGGCGGCCAGATCCCACACGGCGTTGACGACGGCGCCGATCGCCATGTGCATCACGCCCTTCTCGGGTCCGAGCCAGCGCAGTTGGCTGTCGCCGACGAGGTCCCGTGAGAGGGAGCCGGGGTCGGCGCACAGCTCGTCGAGGGACCGCCCGACGACGTGTCCGCGCAGCGCGTCGATCGCGGCGACCTGGACGTCGTTGCCCCGCCCGATGGTGAAGGCGAAGCCGTGCCCCTCGGCTCCGTCGGGGGCGTCGGTGCGCAGCACGACGTACGCGGCCGAGTAGTCGGGGTCCGGATTCATCGCGTCCGAGCCGTCGAGCTCGCGCGAGGTGGGGAAGCGGATGTCGTGGGTGTCGACCGCGACGACACGGGCGGAGGTCGGGGGCACGGCGGGCCTTTCCGTCGGCGGCAGGGGTCCATGGCCGGATGCGGAGGAATGCTCGGTCCCGAGGATCTCCCCGCCCACCCGTCCGCGTACAGCGTCGGGCGCGTTTCCGGTCCGACGGCCGAAGGTTCGGGGGTCGTGTGCTCTCGACGCGGTGCCCGGGCTGCGGGCAGAGTGCTCCCCGTAACTACTCACCAGTACGACACGAGTGAGGAGCGCCCGTGACCACCTGGGCCGGCCGGACCGCCACCGAGATCGCCGCAGCCGTACGCGAGAAGAAGGTCACCCCCCGCGAGGTGGTGGCCGAGCATCTCGCGCGGATCGAACGCCTCGACGGGCGCGTCGGCGCCTTCCGCACGGTCCGCGCCGAGGCCGCCCTCGCGGAGGCCGACGAGCTGGCCGGCAGGGATCTCGGCCGGCTCCCCCTGGCGGGCGTGCCGGTGGCGGTGAAGGACAACCTCGCGGTGCGCGGCGAGCAGACCCGCAACGGTTCCGCCGCGACCCCGGACGCCGTCGCCGAGGAGGACCACGTCACCGTGGCCCGGCTGCGCGCGGCGGGCGCCGTCGTGGTGGGGTTGACGAACGTGCCCGAACTCTGTGTCTTCGGCACCACGGAGGGCGTGTACGGCAGCGCGCGCAACCCCTGGGACCTGTCCCGTACGGCGGGCGGCTCCTCGGGCGGCAGCGCGGCCGCGGTCGCCGCCGGGATGGTGCCGATCGCCCTCGGCAACGACGGCATGGGCTCGCTGCGCATCCCGGCCGCCAACTGCGGTCTGGTGACCCTGAAACCGGGCCACGGCGTCATCCCCGCCGGGATCGGTCACGGCGACTGGTTCGGCATGTCGGAGAACGGCCCGCTGGCCACGACGGTCGAGGACGCGCGGCTGATGTTCGCCCTCCTCGCGGACATCGAGCCGGCCCCGCCCGCGGAGCCCGCCACCCGCCGGATCGCCCTGTCCGTACGCAGCCCGCTGGCCGGAATCCACGTCACGCGACCGTATACGAACGCGGCCCGGGAGGCCGCCGCTCTGCTGGCCGAGGCGGGGCACCGGGTGCGGACCGCGAACCCGCCCTACCCGCTGTGGCTGAGCACGACCTCGCTCGCGCACTGGACGGCGGGCACCGCCGTGGACGCCGAGGACCTCGACCCGCGCCGGCTGGCCCGGCGCACCCGGGTGCACGCCGCGGTCGGCCGGCGCTTCGTGACGGGCGTGCGCAAGGGGGACCGGCGCGAGCAGTTGCGCGGGCGCCTCGCGGCGTTCTTCGCGGAGTACGACGTGCTGCTCACCCCGGCCCTCGCCCGGCGCAGCCCCGCGTCCGTCGACTGGCACAAGCGGGGCTGGCTGCGCAATGTCCTGGCCAACACCAACTACTCGCCGATGACCCCGCCCTGGAACCTCACCGGCTGGCCCGCGATGTCCGTCCCGTTCGGCAAGCTGGCGAACGGGGCGCCGTGCGCGGTCCAGCTCGTCGGCATGCCCGGCTCGGAGGCGGCCCTGCTCGACGTGGCCGGGCAACTCGAGGTACTCCACCCGTGGCGGCGCACCGCTCCGCTCGGCTGAGGGACGACCTCCAGGGCTGGAGGCCGTCGGCAGACGGCAGCCAGCCCCTCGGCGGTCGCGGGCGGCGGTCGGCGGTCGGCCGGGAGCAGCCGGTCGGCCCGGAGGTGGCGTCACACGCCGAAGCCGCGGCCGGTCGTCGGCCGCGGCTTCTCGTGTTCGGCGGGAACGCGGGTCCGGCACTCACGTGCCGTCCCCGGTCGCGCCGGCTCCTGGCGTCGGTCAGTCGACGCTCGGCAGGATGTGGGGCTCGGCGAGGTCGTCCTCGTAGCCCGCGAGGCGGATGGGGGCGGACCTGGCCCACACGTCCAGGCTTCCGAGCTTGGTGTCGGACCCACCGCCGAGGCGGTCCCTGCGTTCCTTGGTGCCCTGATCGCGATTCGTCTTCTCTGGTGTCACCGCGCACTCCTTATGTGTCGGGTCACCCTCGGGACGCTAGGGCCCGGTGCTCTCGGGTCGCCTGACGTCCGCTCGGGTCTGAGTCGAAGCAGTTAGGGACGCGGTGGCGCCGGTAACTCGTGTGAGAGCAGGCCGTGGTGACCGGCAAGTCCCGGGACGGACCGTGGGTGTGGGTGGACCCCAGTGAGTCTGTCCGTCGGCTACAGCCTAACCAAATGAGCAGGCCCCCGCTCTATGGGGCTGAAAACGTGAGGTAACTGTCACACGTCTTCCAGGCTCCATCAAGCCTCGATCTGCGGCGATTTGAAACATGATGCCCTCTTCGCGACCACCCATTCGGCTCAATATCGCCCCTGGACGGGGGCGTCGGGGCCGACCCGGGGCAGGACTGAGTCACCATCGGCCGACGGCCGTCACGCGCGGCCGGCCCGAAGACGTCACGCAGTTCAGGTGCCGTTGGCCGGTTCGCAAGGAGGCCATGCTGTGCTGTCGCACGGCAACGGCCTTTCTCGCGGGAGGACTGACGCATGGAGCTGCGCAGCGTCGAGGAGCTGATGGATCTGCTGCACGCCTGCCGGGGCGTCCACGACACCGCCGAGCTCGCCCCCTCCCGGCTCCGCCCGGGCGGAGGAACGCCCTCCGGTGATCCCGTCGATCTGCACGACCACGCCCTGCAGACCGCCGCGCTGCTGCGCCGGGGGCACCCCAGCGACAAGGAGCTCCAGGTCGCGGGCCTGGTGCACGACATCGGGCATCTGCTCCGGCCCGGCGACGAAGCCGGGCACGCCGGCCTCGCCGCCGACGCGGTACGGCCGCTCCTCGGCGAGCGGGTCTCCGGACTGGTCCGGCTGCACGTCGCGGCGGAGCGGTACCTCGCGGCCGGCTCGCCCGCCCAGGGGCCGGCCCCGCTCGCCCCGGGCGGCGCGATGACCCGCCAGGAGGCGGCCGCGTTCGGGCACGATCCCCTGGCCGAGGACGCGGTGACCCTGCGGCAGGCGGACGACGCCGGGCGGGTCCCCGGCCTGTACGCCGGGGACATGGAGGACTGGCGCACGCTGCTGGAACTGGTGGCGGAACGTTCCGCGTGGACGGCCGCCCGCACCGGCACCCCCCGGCACCCGCGACGGCCGGATCCCGCGGCCGACCTGGCGGAACGTTCCGCACGACTGGGCGCCACGGACTGACACACCGGCGTCCGGCCGACGCAAGGGTCTGCCGACGCAGGGGTACGGGGCTGCCGACGCAGGAGTAGAGGTCCGCCGACGCACGGGACCGGCGGCGCAGGGCACCGGTCCGCCGGCGCACAGGTCTGTCGCCGCAGGGGTACGGCTCTGCCGACGCAGGAGTAGAGGTCCGCCCGCACACGGGACTGGCGGCGCAGGGATCCGGCTCCGCCGGCGCACGGGGCTGTCGGCTGACGGCCCGTCATGAGACCGTACGCGGATGACGTCGCCGTACGCGTACGGACTCCAGGGCAGGGCCGCCGTCGTCACCGGCGCCTCGCGCGGCATCGGTCTCGCCGTGGCCGAGGCGCTCGCGGGAGCGGGTGTCCGGGTGTGCGTGAGCGCGCGGGACCCGGACGCGGTGCGACGCGCGGCCGAGCGGGTCGGCGGCGTCGGGCTCGCCGGTTCCGTCGCCGACGCGGCACACCTCGGGGAACTGACCGGCCTGGCCCTGCGGTCCTTCGGACGCCTGGACATCGTGGTCAACAACGCGGCGACCAACCAGCCCTACGGCCCGCTCATGGACGCCGACCCGGAACGCTGGCGCGAGGCGTTCACCGTGAACGTCGAGGCGCCGCTGCGCCTGGTGCAGTGCGCCTGGCGGGCGTGGATGGGCGAGCACGGCGGGTCCGTGGTCAACGTCTGCACGGAGGGTGCCGGACACGTCGGCCCCCAGATCGGCGCGTACGGCACCAGCAAGGCCGCCCTGCTCCATCTGACCCGGCAACTGGCCGGCGAGCTGGCCCCGAAGGTGCGGGTCAACTCGGTCTCCCCCGGCCTCGTGCGCACCGAGATGGCCCGCTTCGTGTGGGAGGGCGCCGAGGACCGGCTGGGCGCCTCGCTGCCGCTCGGCCGCATCGGACGGCCCGAGGACGTCGCCGCCGCCGTGACCTGGCTGGCCTCCGACGCGGCCGGGTGGATCACCGGTGCCGACCTGCTGGTCGATGGGGGCACACGCGTGAGAGCGGCCTCCCCGGGCTCCGCAGCCGCGCCCGTCCAGGAACGGCTGCGACAGCGGACCCCCGGCACATGACCGCCGACGCCGGAGCCTGGCTGACGATTCCGCCCGTGCACAAAGACCCTGTCGGCGTCCTCAGAAAATGTCTCCCTCGTCTATACGCGCCGCGCGCAGTTGGGCACGGAATCGCCGGAATCGCTCGTCCCGGGCCGTGCGTAGCTCGTCGAGCGGGATCCGGCAGCCAAGTTCCGCCAGCAGCTCGACGAAACGGGAATCGGAATCGACACCGAGCGCCGACTCCGATCCGAAGCGGATCTCCCTGGACGCGAACCTTCGTGTCATGTCGAGGCTCGAGTGATAGGCCCGATAGGGCCGGGTCCGCGAGGAGAACTGCAGGTTCTCGGGGTATTCCGTGCCGTCCAGGTTGTACGTGAGGAACATGCCGCCGTCGAACATCTCGCACCGGAAGAACGGGAGGTCTCGGTGGAGGTACACGTAGGTCGGGAGAGACGAGCGCAGGTCGTGCAAAGCCGCGAGCGAGATGAATATCTGCCGCCGAAGTGCCTCGATGCCCTGGTCGACAGTAGGGTGCGGCCTTCTGCCGTTGTGTTCACGCTGACTCATGATCACATGAGCCCGGAGACTGTCCTCGGCCCGTGGATCGAGAAGGCAGAGCCTGATCTGGTCGAGCCGCCGAAAGGCGCGCTTCTGACTGCCGAGAGCCAGCCGAAAGGTCGCGAACTCGGCCGCTGATCCCTTGCTGTCGTATCGAGTGGATGTGACGAGAAGCGACTCGAACGCCTCCCTGAATGCCTGCTTGGGCACATCGGCCGACTCGAAGACCTCACTCGGCAAGGAGACTTCGAAACGCTCCTGGAATTGGGAATGCGCCACATCGATCGCATAACCAGCGAGTTCTTGGGCCTGTAGCCGCTGCCTGACCGGATCGAGGAACAGCGAGACCATGACGTAGACGAGAACCGAGGCGATTACCGATTCACCGATCGCTGCCAGAGCGGTCGAGAGATCCTTGTCGATTTCGAAGAAGACCCCCCATAAGGTGAGCAGAACCCCCACCACGGTGGAGGCCAGCATCACCACGACGGCCCAGAGCCGTGCGTACTTGGCGAATATTCGGACGCCGTCCCTGCCGCCGGAAGCGGAAGTGGTCATGCGGCCAGCCTTTCTGCCACCCGTTCCATGAGTTGTGCGACACCATCGGGATCGAGCAGTCCGACCGCGGACGACGTGTCCCGCGCTGCAACGGGAACGACGGTCGTACTGGTCCTGAGATCCCTGCCCTGCAAAACCGCCGTGACGACCGGGTAGGCGCCATCAGGGTCGGCCCGGTGCAGAACGCGGTGGTCGAGCGTGTAGGAGTCACCCGCCACCCGCCGGATACGAGAGGTCTCCCGCAGACGTCCCAGCCCGCCGGGCGTGTATCGGTACTCGCCCGACAACGGGCGCTGAGCCAGCTCGAAGACCGGTGTCGCACCCACTCCGCGTTCCAGCTCGAACCGCGACTCCAGCAACGCGCCCCACACGATGTACGAGGAGAAGTCCCACCGGTGGTCATGGACGTCGGACTGCATCACGGGGCCGTCCCAGAGATGGAGCCGAAGAGCCCAGGAATCGGCACCCGGAGAAAGCAGCTTTATTTTGTAGAAGCCGTTCGGGTGCCGGTAGCAAAGCGCATCGGTGAGAAGCGCCCTGTCCTTTACCGCTGCCATGAGGTGCTCGCGCAACCAGCCGTTCTCGCACACTGTCACGATGATCTTTTCCGGATCCTGCGAGCGGGCCATGGCGTCGCCGATGAACGCGAACAACTCGGTCATGGGCGCCATGCTACTCGGCGATCCTGAAGCGTCGTCAGAAATCAGAGAGTGGCGACATCGCCCTTTGCGAGCAAGGGCGCACGAGGGGAGCACCGGTCGCAAAGGCGCTCCCCCACAGCCCCGTGACTACCACTTACCGGGCGCGTAGTCCTTCAGGAAGACGCCGTACAGGTCCTCGCCCAGCTCGCCGCGGACGATCGGGTCGTACACGCGGGCGGCGCCGTCGACGAGGTCGAGGGGGGCGTGGAAGCCCTCGTCGGCCAGGCGCAGCTTGTCGTAGTGCGGGCGCTCGTCGGTGATCCAGCCGGTGTCCACCGAGGTCATCAGGATGCCGTCCGACTCGAACATCTCCTGGGCGCTCGTGCGGGTCACCATGTTCATGGCGGCCTTCGCGGCGTTCGTGTTCGGGTGACCGGCCCCCTTGTAGCCGCGGCCGAACACGCCCTCCATCGCGGAGACGTTGACGACGTACGCGCGCCCGGTGGACGCCGTACGGGCCGCCTCGGCCATCTGCGGCCGCAGCGCGCTGATCAGGATGAACGGCGCCGTGTAGTTGCAGAGCTGGGTCTCGAGCAGCTCGACCGGGGAGATCTGCTCGATGGTCTGCACCCAGGTGTTGCTCTCGACGACGTCGGGGAGCAGGCCGCCCGCGTCGATGGCGGTGCCCTCGCGGTGGCGGACCACGCTGGCGTTGCCGGCGACCAGGGCGAGATCGGCCACCTTCTGCGCCTCCAGGCCGGAGACGCCTACGGGCAGCGCCTGCAGGCCGTCGACCGCGCCGGAGTTGAAGGCGCCGATGACGTGCTGGGCGGGCAGTTCGCCGGCCGGCAGCGGGGCGCTCTCGCCCTCGACGAGCGCGGCGTAGGCGGAGGGCAGCCGGCGCACGGTCTGCGTGGCGTTGTTGATCAGGATGTCGAGCGGGCCCTGCTCGGCGACGCGGT
Organism: Streptomyces sp. NPDC056738; assembly: GCF_042790435.1. Taxonomy (NCBI): domain Bacteria; kingdom Bacillati; phylum Actinomycetota; class Actinomycetes; order Kitasatosporales; family Streptomycetaceae; genus Streptomyces; species Streptomyces sp. NPDC056738. Next base: position 149,245 of record NZ_JBHTZF010000002.1, on the reverse strand, counting down.
CGGCCAGGGCGACGGCCTGGGCCGGGTCGCGCAGGTCGATGCCGACGACCTCCAGGCGGTGGATCCAGTCCGCCGAGTCGTCCATGGCCTTGAAGCGGCGGATCGCGTCGTTCGGGAAGCGCGTGGTGATCGTGGTGTGCGCGCCGTCGCGCAGCAGGCGCAGCGCGATGTACATGCCGATCTTGGCGCGGCCTCCGGTGAGCAGTGCCCGCTTGCCGGTGAGGTCGGTCCGGGCGTCGCGGCGCGAGCGGTTCAGGGCGGCGCAGTCCTGGCAGAGCTGGTGGTAGAAGTAGTCGACCTCGACGTAGCGCGTCTTGCAGGTGTAGCAGGAGCGCGGGCGCTGGAGTATGCCCGCGATCCTGCCCTCCTCCGTCACGGACGACGGCAGGATGCCCTCGGTCTCGTCGTCGATGCGCTGGGCGGAACCGGTCGCGGTGGACTCGGTGACCATCTTGTCGTGGGCCGTCTTGGCGGCGCGGCGCTCCTGGCGGCGGCGCTGCTTCACCATGCGGTAGATGCCGGCGGTGGCGCGGCGCACGGCGATCGCGTCGGGGTGGTCGACCTCGATCTTCTCGAGTTCGTCGAGCACGCTGAGGCAGACGGCCAGCCGCTCCGGATCGATGCCGGGACCGAACGCGACGTCCGCCACATCTGTCGTGTCCACGGCGGGGGTCGCCCGGCCGTCCTCTGTCACCGTCATCGCTGCTGCCGTTCCTCGGGTTGTGCGCCGCGTTCGAACCGCGCTCGCTTTCGAAGGCGGAATTTTACGGACCAATCGCGCGCGGCACCAAACCCGTGGTGATCATGGCGTGCAGGCGGTGATCAGTTCGCGCACCTCCTCGGCCAGGGAACGGGCCAGCAGATCGAGGTCGGGGACGGCCTCGGCGTCGGCGACCAGCCCGTAGTGGACCTTCCCGCGGTACGTCGAGACGGCCACCGCGAGGGCCTGGCCGCGGGCCAGCGGGGCGAACGGATAGACCTCGGTGAGCGGGCAGCCGCCGAGCTTCAGGCCGAGGCTGGGCAGCGGCACGCTGGTGACGAGGATGTCGAACAGCAGCCGGGCGGCCTGGCCCACGACGGGCCCGCCGATCCGGTGTCCGAGCGGCGGCACGTGGTCGGCGAGCAGCGCGACGGCTCCCGCGCCCCGGTTGGGTCCGGCGTCCTTGTTCCGGTCCATCGCCGTCCGTACGGCACGCAGCCGCCCGAGCGGGTCCGGGTCGTCGACGGGAAGCCGTATCAGGTAGCCGGAGAGCCGGTTGCCCTGCGGCTGCGCGGTGCGCGGCCGGCGCCGGGAGACGGGGATCAGGGCGCGCGGGGAGACTCCCTCGCTGCCGTCGCCGCGCTCGTCGAGCCAGCGGCGCAGCGCGCCCGCGACGACGGCGATCAGGACGTCGTTGACGGTGCCGCCGACGGTCTTGCGGACGACGTGCACGTCGTCGAGGTCGATGACGACCCCGGCGGTGCGCCGCGTCCCGGTGGGCGCGGAGGTGAGGGCGGGCGAGGACTGCGCGGTGAGGGTGGCGCGGGCCACCGAGGTGCCGATGTCGAGGGCGCGGCTCACGTCGGAGAGGGTGCCGCGGACCAGTCCCGGCAGCTTGCGGACGTCCGGGAAGAGCCCCCGGGGCGGTTCCGCGCGGCGCGGCCGGGGTTCCGGCAGGTCCATCGGGTCCATGATGGCGGCGGCGAGCATCAGGGCCCTGAGTCCGTCGGCTAGCGCGTGGTGGAACTTGAAGAGCACCGCGAAGGACGTGCCGTCCTCGCCGGGCAGCACGTGCGCCTCCCAGGGCGGCCGGCCGCGCTCCAGCGGGCGCTCCATGAGCCGGCCGGCCTCGGCGTGGAAGTCGGCGGTCGGCTTGTGCAGCAGGACGTGGTCCAGCGGCTCGAAGTCGGGCGCGGGCTCGCGGGCGGCGCTGCCGAAGGCGAGCGGGGCGGTGGGCTGCCAGACGTCGCGGATGCGCATGCGCAGCCCGGGGACGGCGGCGGCGCGGGCCGCGAGCAGGTCCGCGGCGTGGGCGCCGGCGGTGGGCGAGTGCGCGGCGAAGACACCGAGGGCTCCGAGGTGCATCGGGTGCCGGTCGGACTCGATGTTCCAGAACGCCAGGTCGAGTGGTGCGAGGAGGTCGGAGATCAAGGGCTTGCTCTCGCGTCGACGACGGGTGAACTTGCAGTCAAACCCGGACCGGTGATTACGGTCAAGTACGATCAAGTTACGCACAGTTAACAGCGGATTAAGTCCCGCCCCTCCGGGGACGGGCGGGACTTCATTCTCCTCAGTGCACGCCCGTCCTCACTTCAGGACCGGAGGCGCGTCGGAGGCCGCCGTTCCCCACTCGGACGGCTCCGCGCCGACGGTGAAGCGGAGCGAACGGATGCCCTTCAGCGTGCCGGTCGTCAGGTACGTACGGCCGTACGGCGAACCGTCGAGGCGGGCCGAGCTGATGTACCGGTCGGTGTCCGAGGTGCCCGGCGCCGTGATGGTCAGGGCGCCGCGCGGGTAGTAGCGCCGGTCGAGGGTGAGGTCGACCCGTTCGAAGACGGGCGTGGACAGACCCCAGGTGTCGTATCCGGGCTGCACCGGGAAGATCCCGATGGACGACAGGACGTTCCAGGCGGACATCGTGCCGAGGTCGTCGTTGCCGGTCATGCCGGTCGGCGCGTCGGTGAACAGGGTCAGCGCCGCGTGCACGACGTCGGTCGTCTTCCACGGCTGCCCGGTGGACAGGTAGGTGTACGGGGCGATCAGGTCGGGTTCGTTCTGCGGGTTGTACTTGTCGGCGTTGTAGTAGGCGTACGGGCCGTTGACCCAGACCTCGCGGGCCGTCTTCGCGGGGTCCTGGAGCAACCGGTCGTAGGCGAAGAACGAGTCGAGCCGGTCGTTCGCGGCCTGCTTGCCGCCGATCAGGCCGATCATGCCCGGCAGGTCCTGGGGCACGAGCCACTGGTACTGCCAGGCGGTGCCCTCGTGGAAGGCGACGCTCTGGGCCGGGTCGACGGGGCCGGTGAAGTGACCGGCGGCGTCCCGGGCACGGAAGAAGCCGGTCGAAGGGTCGTGGATCGCGCGGTAGTTCTGGGACCGCGCCAGATAGCGCGCCGCGTCCTCGGGGTGGCCGAGGTCCCGTGCCATCGCGCCGAGCACGGCGTCCGACAGGGCGTACTCCAGGGTCACGGAGGCGCCGTGGTCGTAGTCCGAGTCGCCGGGCTTCGCGTGCGGACGGCCGCTGACGTACGGGGCGAAGCCGTTCGCGATGTACTCGCGGTTCTCCTCGCGGCCCACCGCGGGCGAGTCGGCCGGGGGCACGCCGTCGGCGTTCTTCTTCAACGCGCGGTACGCCCGTTCCTCGTACCCGCCGAGCAGGCCCTGCTGGTAGGCGTTGGTGAGGAACGGGGTGACCGGGTCCCCGGTCATGATGTTCGTCTCGACCGTGCCGTAGCCCCACTTGGGCAGCCAGCCGCTCTCCTCGTCGATCCTGATCACCGAGATCGCCATGTCCCGGGCCTCGCGCGGCGCGAGCAGGGAGAGGAGCTGCGACTGGGTGCGGTAGGTGTCCCACAGCGACCAGTTCTGGTAGTACGTGAAGCCCTTGGCGCGGTGGATCCGCTGGTCCCAGCCGGTGTAGCGGCCGTCGGCGTCGCTGCCGATGTTGGGCGCGAGGAAGGACCGGTAGAGCGACGAGTAGAAGGTACGGCGCAGGGTGTCGGTGCCGCCCTGGGCGCGTACGTCGTCGAGCCGGTCCTCCCAGGCGCGGCGGGCCGCGGCGTGGACCGCGTCGAAGGAACGGCCGCCCTCGGAACGGAGGTTGACGGCCGCTCCGCGGGCGTCGACGTACGAGAGCGCGGTGGTCGCCTCGACCGTGCGGTCCTCGGTGGTGTCGAAGCGCACGAAGGCGCCGGTGCGCCCGGTGGTGCCGGCCGCCTTCGCGGCGCCGGTGACGGTGTCGCCGTTCCAGGTCCCCGAGGTGGTGAACGGCCGGTCGAAGCGCGTGACCGTGTACACCGTGTAGGGCTTGGTGCCCTGGCAGAAGCCGCTGCCGGTGATCTCCGTGCGGACGGTCCGGTCGTCCAGGATCTCGACCTTCGTGGCCACCGTCCTGTGCAGCGACTGGCCCGCGTTCAGCAGCACGTTGGCCTTGTCGGTGGCCGGGAAGGTGTAGCGCTGCACGCCGGTGCGCGCGGTGGCCGTCAGCTCGGCCTCGATCCCGGACTTCAGGTCCGCCCGGTAGTAGCCGGGGTGCGCCTCCTCGGTCTCGTGGCCGAACTCGGCCGCGTACTGCGCGTCGTCCGTCCGGGTGATGTCCCCCGTGGTGGGCAGCACGGGCAGGTCGCCGCCGAGGCCGCAGCCGACGCCCGAGAGGTGGACGAGGGAGAAGCCGCGGACGTGGTTCTGGGAGTGGTCGTAGCCGGTGTTGTGGCCGGTGTCCGGTGAGAACTGCACCATGCCGAAGGGCACGGCGGCGCCGGGGTAGGTGTTGCCCTCGTTCTGGGTGCCGATGAACGGATTGACCAGGTCGGTGAGTTGGCCGTCGCGCGGCTCGGCGGCCTGAGCGGTGGGCAGGGCGAACAGCGCGGACGCTGTCACCAGTCCCGCCGTGCACAGACGCAGGCGCCGGGTCCATCTCATACGGGAGACCTCCGGGGGGTGATCGACATCGTTGTCCTCATGCATGGTCGGGGCGGGCGACCGGCTTTCCGGGCAACCGGAGGGGAACCCGCGGGACGCGTCGCGCCGGGGGCGCGGTGCGCCGGGACCATCCCGCGCGATGACATCGTTGTCAGGCTGTACAACGTCGTCCTCCACGGGCAAGTGGCATGACAGCACGGGGTTCCGCGCCCCGTCCAGGGACATGACAAGCGGGGTCCGACAACGGCCGGAAGTCGCCGTGCGCCGGACCCCGCGCGGCCTCTCGCGAGGCCCGTGAGGCCGGTCAGGGCACGCGCTGGCCCTTGCCGAGGGCGATCACCCCGGCCTTGGAGACCGTGTAGAGGTCGGCGTCGCGCTCCGGATTGACGCCGATGGTCGCACCCGGCGGTACCTCGACGTTCTTGTCGAGCACCGCCCCCCGCACCACGGCACCCCGCCCGATCTTGACGTTGTCGTGCAGCACCGACCCCTGCACCACCGCCCCGGGGTCGACGACCACACCCGGCGACAGCACCGACCGTGTCACCTGCCCGCGGATCAGGCACCCCGCGCTGATGATGGACTCGCTGGCGATGCCGCCCGCGTTGAACCGCGCCGGCGAGAGCTGCCCCGAACTCGTGTAGACGGGCCAGCTCCGGTTGAACAGGTTGAACGCGGGCCGCTCGGCGATCAGGTCCATGTGGGCGTCGTAGTACGCGTCGAGGGTGCCCACGTCACGCCAGTAGCCCTGGTCGCGGGTGGTCTCGCCGGGCACGTGGTTGTCGCTGAAGTCGTAGAGCTGCGCCTCACCGCGCTCGGTGAGCGCGGGCAGGATCGAACCGCCCATGTCGTGCACGGAGTTGTCGTCCTCGGCGTCCCGCTGGAGCGCCTCGACCAGCGCCTTGGTGGTGAAGATGTAGTTGCCCATCGAGGCGAAGACGCACTCGGGGTCGTCCGCGAGGCCCGGCGGGTCGGCGGGCTTCTCCAGGAAACCGCGCACGCTCTGGCCGTCCGAGCCCGGGCTGATGACCCCGAACGAGGACGACTCGGCGCGCGGCACCCGTATTCCGGCCACCGTCACGCCCGCCCCGCTCTCGATGTGCTGGGCGAGCATCTGCCGGGGGTCCATGCGGTAGACGTGGTCGGCGCCGAACACCGCCACGTACTCGGGCTGTTCGTCGTGGATCAGGTTGAGCGACTGGAGGATCGCGTCCGCGCTGCCGAGATACCAGCGGGGCCCGAGCCGCTGCTGGGCCGGCACGGGCGTCACGTAGTTGCCGAGCAGGCTCGACATCCGCCATGTGGTGGTGATGTGCCGGTCCAGCGAGTGCGACTTGTACTGCGTCAGCACGCAGATGCGCAGGATGTCGGCGTTCACGAGATTGGAGAGGACGAAGTCCACGAGGCGGTACGTGCCGCCGAAGGTCACCGCCGGTTTCGCCCGGTCCGCGGTGAGCGGCATCAGCCGCTTGCCCTCACCGCCCGCCAGTACGATTCCCAGCACCGAAGGTCCACCGCGCCCACCGCGCCGCATGCCGCCGCCCCTCTACGCCCGGTGGGGCCGCGCCCGGCTGCCCGGGCCCCGCCCCGTGTTCCGAAGTTCGCCTGTCTGAACGGTTACCCCGCTTTGAGGACTTCCTCGTACAGCCGCACGGTCCTGCGCGCCACGGCGTCCCAGCCGAACTCCCCCACCGCGCGCCGCCGTCCGGCCTCGCCCATGCGCCGCGCCGCGCCGGGGTCCGCGAGCACCGAGTCGAGTGCGGTCGCGAGTCCCGCCTCGAAGTCGTCCTGGAGCGGCACGAGAAGGCCCGTCTCGCCGTGCTCGACCACCTCGGGGATGCCGCCGACGCGTGAGGCCACCACGGCCGTTCCGCAGGCCATCGCCTCCAGGTTGACGATGCCGAGCGGCTCGTAGACCGAAGGGCAGACGAACACGGCCGCGTGGGTGAGGAGTTGGATGACGTCGGGCCGCGGCAGCATCTGCGGGATCCAGTGCACGCCGTGCCGCACCGCGCTCAACTCCTGGTACAGCTCGCGGAACTCGCGGTCGATCTCCGGGGTGTCGGGGGCGCCCGCGCACAGCACCACCTGGGCGGCCGGGTCGATGTCCCGTACCGCGCGCAGGAGATGGGGCACCCCCTTCTGCCGCGTGATGCGGCCGACGAACAGGATGTACGGGCGGGCGATGTCCAGGCCGATCCGCTCCAGGACGTCGGTGCCGGGGTCGGGCCGGTACAGGGTGGTGTCGATGCCGTTGTGCACGACGCGCACGCGGGCCGGGTCCAGGCCCGGGTAGCAGCCGAGGATGTCGTCGCGCATGGCGCCGGACACGGCGATCACGGCGTCGGCGGCCTCGATGGCGGTGCGCTCGGCCCAGCCGGACAGGGCGTAGCCGCCGCCGAGCTGCTCGGCCTTCCAGGGCCGCAGCGGTTCGAGCGAGTGGGCGGTCATCACGTGCGGAATGCCGTGCAGGAGCTTCCCGAAGTGGCCCGCGAGGTTGGCGTACCAGGTGTGGGAGTGGACGAGGTCGCGGCCTTCGAGCGCGGCGGCGATGGAGAGGTCCACGGAGAAGGTGCGCAGGGCGTCGTTGGCGCCGTCGAGCGCGTTCCAGGGCCGGTGGCGGACGACCCCGCCGGCGCCGCCCTCGCCCCAGCAGTGCACGTCCAGTTCGGTGAGGGCCCGCAACTCCCGTGCGAGGAACTCGACATGGACGCCCGCGCCGCCGTAGACGTCCGGCGGATACTCCCGGGTCAGCAGTCCCACGCGCACACAGAACCCCCGTCCTCGCCGGCTGGTGCCCCTCATGGTCACTCAGTTGAAGCCGATACGGAAGACCGCGCGGAGGACCCCTGTGCCGGGGGCGGCGGACGGCGGCGTCGGGTCCGGCCGGAGGCCTGGATCGGATCGGGCCGGGGACCCGGGGCGGATCGGGCCGGAGCCCGGGTCGGGTTCCGGCCTGAGACCGGGTCGGATCGGCCCGGCTCCGGCGTCCAGGAGAGACGGTGGCCCGGCCCCGGCGGTCAGGAGGGACGGTGCGCGGGGCGCGGCCGTCAGGAGGGACGCTGCGCCGGGCGCGGCCGTCAGGAGGGACGCTGCGCCGGGCGCGGCCGTCAGGAGGGACGCTGCGCCGGGCGCGGCTGCCAGGAGGGACGCTGCGCCGGGCGCGGCTGCCAGGAGGGACGCTGCGCCGGGCGCGGCTGCCAGGAGGGACGGTGCACCGGGCGCGGCTGCCAGGAGGGACGGTGCGCCGGGCGCGGCCGTCAGGGACGCTGCGCCGGGCGTGGCGGGCGCGGTGGTCGCTCGAAGCAGCAGTCGCCGCAGACTCCGCCGCCGGGCACCCGGTAGTAGAGACAGCAGCTCCGGCGGCGCAACGTGCCGGGGTCGAGGGTGCCGGACAGGTCGGGGTGCGCGAAGAGCGGGCCGGCCAGGGCCCGGGCCCGCTCCCCCACGTCCGGGCGCCCGTGGGCGAGCGCCCAGCGGTCGAGCTGGCGGACGGTCCCGGCCAGGGCGGACCCCGCGTTGCCCCACAGCAGGGCCGGTGCGACCCGGTGGCGTGAGCGCAGCGCAGCGCTCAGCGGCACGAGGAGCCCGGCGCGCACGACGGCGTCGAGATCGGACACGGGCCGGAAGCGGACCTCGCGCAGCCACAGGTCGTCCGGCGCGCCCGCGTCCGGGTCCCAGTGCAGCAGCTCCGGATCGAGGTCGGGCAGCCGGTCGCAGAGCGCGGCGGCACCGAGGGCGATCGACCAGAAGCGGGCGGCGAGCCCCTGCTGCGCCACCGAGACCGCAACCCGCACCTCCGGCGCCCGGATACTCTGCGCCACCTTTTGAATGCGGAAAGTTATCGGATCTCCGTAAACCTCCGAAGGTGTCCCGGATCGGGAGTCCGCGCAGGCGCTCGCGAGGGTGGGCAGGGCGGAGCCCGGGGGTACGCCGGTGCGTAGTACGGAGAATCCGCCGAGCGCGTCGAGGGCGGAGAGCCGGGGGTCGAGGTCCACGAAGACCAGTAGTACCAAGCCCCCTAGGGGTGACCAGCAGTGGATCGGGCCGTGATGTCGCCCACCCTGGGGAGGACACCGGGCGATTCGTACTCCATCGGCAGTAGGACCCATTGACTGCTCAGGGACGACGACGAGAACTAAATCGCACGGCATCGTTGTTTGCATGGAAGCCGACCGTTCGTCGCGCCGGGCCGCCGCTCCGCGCCGTACGCAGAGGAGGGACTCATGAGTGCCCTCGCTTTGGCCGTGGTGCTCTCGTTCGTCTCAGCCGTCGCGTACGCGGGCGGCGCGATCATCCAGGAGCAGGTCGCCGTGACCTCTCCCGGCCAGACCTACGCCCCGTTGCGCAGGCCGGGCTGGTGGGCGGCCGTGGCGCTGACCGGCCTGGGCGGGCTGCTGCACGTGGTGGCCCTCGCCTTCGGCCCGCTGAGCCTCGTACAGCCGCTCGGCGCGCTCACCATCGTCTTCGCGCTTCCCATGGCGGCGCTGTTCGTCGGCCGCAAGGCCGGAGCCACCGCCTGGCGCGGCGCGATCATGGCCACCGTGGGTCTCGCGGGTCTGCTGTCCCTGGTCGGCGCGTCCGACGCCCAGTCCCTGAGCAATGCCCAGCGCCTCGCGCTCGGCGTCGTGTCGGGCGGCGCGGTCGCGGCCCTGATGGTCGCGGGGCGCGCGGCGCACCGGCACCCGGCCGTGCGCAGTGTGCTGCTGGCGGTCGCGGCGGGCGTCGCCTTCAGCATGTCCTCCGTGTTCACCAAGACCGTCGCGGTCGACTGGTCCCGTCAGGTCTCGCTCGCCGACTTCTCGAGCCTCGCCGCCATCGGTGTGTTCGCGACGGCCGGCATGCTGATCTCGCAGGCCTCGTACCGCGGTGCCGGCCTGGAGGCTCCGCTGGCCACGCTGACGGTCGTGAACCCCGTCGTGGCGGCCGCCGTCGGCCTCACGATGTTCGGCGAGACCTTCCGCTACGGCACCACCGGCACCGCGCTCGCCCTGGGCTGCGGCGTCGTGGCGGCCGGCGGTCTCATCCTGCTGACGACCGAGCGGATCAGCGGCGGCGAGCGGCCCGTGGCCGTCACCCCCGCGCCCTCCCCCGAACCCGTGGCCGTGCCGGAGGCGGACGCCGTGCAGCCGGCCGACGCGGCGCTCCGGCCCGCGGCGGACCTGGTTCCGCCCGCCTTCACCGCCCCGTCCGGGCTGCGGCTCGAGCCGCAGCCCGAGCCGGCCGTGGCGCGGCCCCGCCTCGCGGAGCCCTCCGTCCCGGCCGTCGCCGGACTCGGCACGCTGACGCCCGCCGAGGCGGCCGTGGCGGAGCTGCTGGCCGGACTGCCCGAGCCCGCCGAGGGCGCGGACGGACTCGTACCGGCGTCGCCGAAGGGTGCCGGAGGCCCGGCACCCGCTCCGCCGGCGGGCGGCGACGGCCTGCTCCCGCCGGTTCCGCGGGCCGTGACGGCTCCTCCGGCCGCGGTGGTTCCCCAGGTGGTTCCCCAGCCCGTGATCGCCGCTACGTTCGTCCCGGCTCCGACGAGGGCCGCGGTGCCCACGAGGGAGGTCGTCGCCCCCCGCCCGCCGGCGGGCGAAGACGAGCTGCCCTATCTGACGGTGATGCTCGGTGTGCCGTACGTGCCGATCCCGTTCGTCAGCCACCACCGCACCCGAGTCAAATCCTGACGCCACCGGCCCGGAGGTACGCCACCGGGTCGACGTCCGAACCGAAGCCGGGCCCGGTCCGCACCTCGAAGTGCAGATGCGGGCCCGTGCTGTTGCCCGTGGACCCCGAGCGCCCTATGCGCTGGCCCGCCACCACGCTCTGCCCCGCCTTCACGGAGATCGCGGAGAGATGGCCGTACTGCGTGTAGCGCCCGTCGGCGTGCCGGATCACCACCTCGTAGCCGAACGATCCGCCCCAGCCCGCGCTGACCACGTGCCCGGCGGCCACCGCCGCGACGGAGGTGCCCGTCGGCACGGGGAAGTCGACACCCGTGTGGTAGCCCTTCGACCAGTGGGAGCCGGTGGCGTGGTACTGCGTGCCGGTCGCCGCGTGGACCGGGGCCACGAGCGTGTGCGTCCCGGACCTGACCGGGGTCGTCGTGTGCGAGGACGTCCGGCCGGAGGTCTTCTTGGCCGGCGTCGTCGGCGCCTTCTTCGCGGGCGTCCGCTCGGTCGTCTTCGCCGGGCTCTTCGCGGGCGTGTGCGCGGGTGACTGGGCCCTGCCGTCCAGGGCGAGCCGCTGGCCCGGCAGGATCAGGTCCGGGTCGGAGCCGACGGTCGAGCGGTTCGCGGCGTACAGCCCCTGCCAGCCGCCCTGGACGTGCCGGGAGTCGGCGATGCCGGAGAGCGTGTCGCCGCGCACGACGGTGTACATCTCGGCGGTCCCGGCCCGCGACTGCGGCGTCGTCTGCGGCTTCACGTCCCGCACCGAATGCCGCTTCGCCGTCTGCGGCGCGGTCCCCGCCGGGCTGATGTCGGGTGTCGTGCCCCCTCTGGTCAGCCCCGCGCGGACCGAGCACACGGGCCAGGCGCCGGGCCCCTGCCCCTTCAGCACCTTCTCGGCCACGGCTATCTGCTGGTCCTTCGTGGCCTGGTCCGCGCGCCCGGCGTAGGCCTTGCCGCCGTACGCCTCCCAGGTGGACCGGGTGAACTGCAGGCCGCCGTAGTAGCCGTTGCCGGTGTTGATGCTCCAGTTGCCGCTGGACTCGCAGGCGGCCACCTTGTTCCAGGTCCCGACGTCGGCCGCGTGGGCCACTCCGGCCCCGACCAGCGGGAGCGCGATCCCGGCTCCGCCCGCCGTGACGGTGAGTGAGGCGCGGTTGATCCTGTTCGGCTGATACCGGCGGTGCCGACCGCGTACGGCCATGAGGGAGCCCCCCTAGACATGCGTCAGGAGCGGCAAAAGTAAGCGTTGGGAACAGGCCGGGACAAGGCGGCAACCGGTCGCTCCGAAAAGCCCGTTGACCCAATTCCGGGCCCGCGCCCGGCCGGGCGCCCGCACCACGGTGAGTGACCGGGGCCGCCCGGGGCCGGGCTGCCCCGCCCGCCACTCCATGGCCCGCCGACGTCGGGTTCCCGTGTCCCGCGACGGGCGTCCGGCTCTTCCCTCCGGCCCGGCCGCGCGCGAGCCGGGACCGCGTAAGGACCGCCGGATCGGCCCGTCGCGCGCGGTCACGTCGGCACGGAGTGTCCGAAATCCGCCCTCGCGGCGCCGGGACGTTCCCCTGCGTGGACACCTCCGACACGTCAGGATGGGCTGGGGCAATACTGGCGAGCGGCACGGACGGGCAGGACCGGCGTCATCGGCGCCGAGGCGTCCTCCCTGTCGGCCGACGGACTTACCGCACTTCTTAGGAGCCAACCGGATGAGCACTTCAGCCCAGATCGGCGTCACGGGTCTCGCGGTCATGGGGCGCAACCTCGCCCGCAACTTCGCACGCAACGGATACGCGGTCGCCGTGCACAACCGCACGTCGGCGAAGACGGACGCGCTGGTGGAGGAGTTCGGCCACGAGGGCACGTTCGTGGCGGCCGAGACGGCGAAGGAGTTCGTTGCGGCCCTGGAGCGGCCCCGGCGCCTGGTGATCATGGTGAAGGCAGGCGAGCCGACGGACGCGGTGATCCAGGAGTTCGCCCCGCTCCTGGAGCCCGGCGACATGATCATCGACGGTGGCAACGCGCATTTCGCGGACACCCGGCGCCGTGAGCGCGCGCTGCGCGAGCAGGGCATCCACTTCGTCGGCACGGGCGTGTCCGGCGGCGAGGAGGGCGCGCTGAACGGGCCGAGCATCATGCCGGGCGGCTCGGTCGAGTCGTACGCCTCGCTCGGTCCGATGCTGGAGAAGATCTCCGCGAAGGCCGCCGACGGGTCGCCGTGCGTCACGCACGTGGGCCCCGACGGCGCCGGGCACTTCGTGAAGATGGTCCACAACGGCATCGAGTACGCCGACATGCAGCTCATCGGCGAGGCCTACCAGCTCCTGCGTGACGTGGCCGGGTACTCCCCCGCCCAGATCGCGGACATCTTCCGCACGTGGAACACCGGCCGGCTCGACTCGTACCTGATCGAGATCACCGCCGAGGTCCTGTCGCACGTGGACGCGGCGACGGGCAAGCCGTTCGTGGACGTCGTCCAGGACCGGGCCGAGCAGAAGGGCACCGGCCGCTGGACCGTGCAGATCGCGCTGGACCTGGGCGTGCCGGTGTCGGGCATCGCCGAGGCGGTCTTCGCCCGCTCCCTGTCCGGACACGCCGCGCTGCGCGAGGCCTCGCGCGACCTCGCCGGTCCGACGGCGCGCAAGCTCGACGAGTCCGAGGCCGCGGCCTTCGCGGACCGGGTGGAGCAGGCGCTGTACGCGTCGAAGATCGTGTCGTACACCCAGGGCTTCCACGAGATCACCGCGGGCAGCGACGAGTACGACTGGAACATCGACCTCGGTTCGGTCGCCTCGATCTGGCGCGGCGGCTGCATCATCCGGGCGGCCTTCCTGGACCGTATCCGCGCCGCGTACGACGCCCGGCCGGACCTGCCGAGCCTGCTGTCGGACGAGACGTTCGCCCAGGAGATCGGAGCGGCGCAGGACGACTGGCGCGAGGTCGTCGTCGCCGCGACCCGCCAGGGCGTGCCCACTCCCGGCTTCTCGGCGGCCCTCGCCTACTACGACGCCCTGCGCGCCGAGCGACTGCCGGCCGCGCTCACCCAGGGGCAGCGGGACTTCTTCGGAGCGCACACGTACCGCCGGACGGACCGCGAGGGCTCGTTCCACACGCTGTGGGGCGGCGACCGGTCGGAGGTCGAGGCGTAGCGGTCGCCCCGCGGGCTGTCACCGGGCGCCCCGGTCCCGCCCGCTCGTCCGAAAGCCGTCACGTTCCCGGAAGGTTCCCGGAAGGTTCCCGGAAGGGGGGCGTGACGGCTTCGGCGCGTTCGAGGTCGGGGTGGCGGGCTTACGGGCTTACGGGCTTACGGGCTTACGGGCCTGGGTACCCGGGTTCCTGCGGGCGTGAGTGCCGGCCGCGGGCCCGGCGAGGTTAGCTGCGCTGGCCCGCGAAGAGTTCCAGGTGGGCGCAGTTGGGACAGCGGAACGCGTCGATCTGCCAGCGCGGTCGGCCCATCAGTCTGGCGCCGCCCAGCGGGCCCCGTTGAAGCGCGCCCTCGACCCACCGCGCGAACCCGCGAGCGCCCTGTCCGGAGTCCTCGACGAACCCCGGCTCCAGCCCAACATGACCGCACTGCGTGCACCGTATGTCGTTCACGCGCGGGAGTGTATTGACATCGTCCGGCACCGCGGTGACCGGGGCCGGAAGGCCCGCTGGGGCAGACCCCCGGTGACCCGGGCCGGTCGGCCGGCTGGGGACGGGCATGCCAGTCACCAGTGCCGGTCGACCGGCTCGGTGCGTCAGGTCAGCGGCCCCGGCCCGGGCTGGGGTTCCGGCACCGGATCGGGGCCCGGCGGCTTCGGGATCGGGGACGGGGAGGGTACGGGCTCGGGCCCCGGTGCGGGATCGGGCCCGCCCGGGTTCGGCCCCGGCGGGGGGCCGGGTTTCGGCACGGGGGGCGGTCCGGGCTTCGGCGCCGGTACGGGGTCGGGGCTGCCCGGGGTCGGTCCCGGTACGGGATCGGGGCCGCCCGGGGTCGGCACCGGGTCCGGGAAGGGTGACGGCCCCGGGGGTTCGGGGCTCGGTCCGGGCGTGGGTGCCGGCGGCACGGGGTCGGGATACGGCTGTGTCATGGCGGTCCTCCAGCCAGTCGGTACATCGGCCCTCTGGACGTGTCTCCCGCGTACCCAGCGCCCGAGCGCCCACTCACCCCGTCGCGCGGGGAAGGCCGCCTGGACGGCCCAAGCCGGGGCGCGACGACGGCCACGGAGGTCCGGGGACGCCGAGGACCGACCAAGATTGCCCCGCATGGACGGGACTCGGACCGGACCGGCCCCGAGAGCCTGATCGAGGCCGCCCCGAGTCGACAGAACGACCACCGAGGAACAACCGAGACCGCCCCGTGCCGACGGAACGACCACCGAGGAACAACCCACACCACGCCGCGCCTCCGAAACGGCCACCGAGGACGAGCCGAGACCGCCCCGCATCAAACGGCACAACCGCCGAGGAGGAAGCTGGGCGGCCCCACGTCGAAGGGACGGCCACCGGCGAGGAAGCGAGGCCGCTCGCTGAAGGCCCGGCGGGCGATCGTCGCCCGTCGGCCGACCGCCCCGAGTGCACGGTCGGCACCACCCGGCGCGGCGGCGCCTCGTTCGGCGCCGCTCTCGCCCCTACCCGGCCGCGCGCACCCGGCGGACCGCGTCAGCCGCGGCGGCGAGCCCGAGGCGGGGGCTCGACAGCACCGGCACCGCGGTCGTGGTGAGCCCCTCGGCCGCGGTCATGGACGCCTGCGCGAGGACGATCGCGTCGGCGTCGGCGACCGCGTCGGCGGCTTCGGCCACCACGCGGGCGCAGCCCTCCGAGTCACCCGCCTCGAACAGCGCCCACGCGCCCTCGACGAGGGCCGTCCGGGCCTCGACGGGACGATCCGCCCGGCGGGCCTCCTCCTCGACCAGGGCGACGGTCGGTTCGAAGGTGCTGGCCACGGTCGCGAGGACGACGACCCGGGAGCCCTTGGCCACCGCGGCGGCGGCCATCGGACGGTCCACGCGGAGCACGGGCACGCCGACGTCCGTCCGCTCGGCGATCGCGCCGATGGTCGAGCAGGTGCACAGGACGACGGGGGCACCGTCGGCGACGGCGTCGGCCAGCCGCGCCCGGACCTCGTCGGCCACCGCTTCGGGACCCTCGCGACGGGCCCTGGCGAGCAGTTCCTCGTCGACGAGGTGCCGCAGCTCCAGGCCCGGATGGTCCGCGTCACGCAGGGCGTCGAAGACGGGCATGTGAGCCGGTGACGTGTGCAGCAGGGCGAGGGGCCCGAGGCCAGGGTGAGCCGGGGCCGCAGTGGGCGCCGATTCAGCGGCCTGGACCCGGGACCGGACCTGGCTCTGCGCCGAGGGCCGGACCGGGTCCTGCGCCGAGGGCTGGACCGAGGCCGGTGTCGAGGGTCCGACCTGCACCTGCGCCGAGAGCTCGACCGGCGCCTGCGTCGAGGGCTGGACCTGGACCTGTGACGAGGACCGGACCGGGGCCGAAGCCATCAGAAGCGACCGGGGTGTGCCGCGAGCCACTCCATCGCGGCCTCCAGCAGCGCCGGGTCGGCCGCCGGAGCCTCCTCGGGGTGCCGGGCGGCCCACTTCACGACGTACGGGCAGAGTGGCGCCACGACGACACCCTCACGGGCGGCGATGCCGTACAGCTCGCGGGCGAGGGAGCCGGCGATGCCCCGGCCCTCGTGCTCCGGTTCCACGATGGTGTGCACCGGGACGAGGGCCCGCGCGGGCTCCTCCAGGACGAAGTACTCGATGTGCCCGACCACTTGGCCCCCGGCGAACGCCTCGAGGCGGCCGGCCGGCCGGTCGTCGCGGATCTCGATGTCGCTCACGGGCACTCCTCGGGTCCTGAGTCCTGGGGTCCTTCGGTCCTGCGATGCCGCCGCGCCGTCCCTCAGACGGTGACGGGCACGGCCTGCGGGCTGCGCTCCTGGTCCGAGCCCGGTACCGGCTCGGACGGGTCGGCGCCGAGGGACACGATCCTGTTGTCGCGGTCCACGTGCACGACCGCCGGCCGCAGCGCCCGCGCCTCCGCGTCGGTCACCTGAGCGTAACTGATGATGATCACCAGGTCACCGGGGTGCACGAGATGGGCCGCCGCTCCGTTGATCCCGACGACACCGGAGCCGCGCTCCCCCTCGATGACGTACGTCTCCAGGCGGGCGCCGTTCGTGATGTCGACGATGTGGACGAGCTCGCCGGGCAGCAGATCGGCGGCGTCGAGCAGATCGGCGTCGATGGTGACGGATCCGACGTAGTGCAGGTCGGCCTGGGTGACCGTGGCACGGTGGATCTTGGACTTGAACATGGTACGAAGCACGAAGAACTCCCGAATCGTCTGCTCCCTGCCTGCCTTTGCAGGTCAAGGGCGTCGCGGACAGGCTACCGCGACTCCTCATTCCGGACAGCCCCCTCAAGCCCCCCTCAGGCCGCCCTCAGGTCCCCCGGGGATCCCGGCCTCGGGCCTGAACGCGCCCCCCGTCCGGCACTCTCCCGGCTGTATCCCCTGGAAGGGATCAGGCGAACGACAAGTGGCGGGCGGCAACCGGCACACGCCTTTCCCGGTCACTTCAAGATCGACACATGGAATTTTCCCGGGTCCGCCGCCCGCGGGGAAATGCGACCCGATTCGGACATGCCGCACCCGAGAAAGTTCCTCATTCACCTATTGGCGTTTCGATGATGTGTGAAGTGAGTGAACGAGACGCCACCATCAAGGAATTGCTCCGATTCCCAGCACCCCTTCCGGCGTCCACGATTGACCGAATCGATGCGTCCGTACAGCGCCCCACTGGTTCAACATTGACCAGCCAGTAACAACAGGGCTACCTTTCAACGCGTTTCGAGCAGGCTTTATTGAACGGTGTTCCCGGGGTTTCCGCAGGTCCCGCTGGAATCCGACGTGCCGCCATCGTTGTCGTACCGCATCCCCCACCATGCAGTCTCAGCTTGATTCGGAGAATCATGACGTCTGCTGTGCGTTCCGAGGACATGATCATCGGCATCACCCCGTTCGGCGAACCCGACGCCCGCTTGGCCGCGGCGGTGTGCCGGGCCGGCGGGCTCGGCGTTCTCGACCTGGGCGACGGGGACCGAAGATCCCGTGACGCCCTGGAACGCCTGGGCCGCCTGGCACCGGGCCCGTTCGGGGTGCGGATCGGCGCCCGCTGCCGACTGGACCCCGCCGACCTCGCGCCGGGGACCGGTGACGCCGGCCGGCCGGACACGGTGGTCCTCGCGGTCGACGCGCCCTGGCGGACCGGTGACCTGACCGCCGACCACCGTGTGCTGGTGGAGGTGACGGACCTCGACGAGGCGCGGGCCGCGGTGCTCGCAGGAGCGTACGGACTGATCGCCTGCGGCAGCGAATGCGGCGGCCGGATCGGGGAGTTGAGCACCTTCGTCCTGCTCCAGCGGCTGCTCACAGCGCCCGACATGACGCTCCCCGTCTGGGCCTGTGGCGGCATCGGCCCCCGGACGGCCGCCGCCGCGATGGCCGGCGGGGCCGCCGGGGTGGTGCTGGACAGCCAGCTCGCGCTGCTCGCCGAGTCCTCTCTCCCCGAGGCGGCCGCGGCACAACTGCGGTCCCTGGACGGCTCGGAGACGACCGTGCTGGCCGGTCACCGGGTGCTGCTGCGGCGGGGCCCGGACGCACCACGCGTCGAGCGGGACGACCCGGAGACGGTGGCCGCGGCACTGGGCGCCCAGGATCCTCGTACCCAGTTGCTGCCGGTGGGTCAGGACGGCTTCCTCGCCGCCCGGTTCGCGGAGCGCTGGGGGGACGTGCGCCGGACGGTGCGCGCTCTGACGGACGCGGTGCGCGACGTCGTACGCGACGACACGGCCGCCGCAGCACTGGGCCCGGGCTCCGCGATGAGCCGGGCGCTCGGCACCCGACTGCCCGTCGCCCAGGGACCCATGACCCGGGTCAGTGACCGCGCCGAGTTCGCGGCGGCGGTCGCCGAGGACGGCGCCCTGCCCTTTCTCGCGCTGGCGCTGGCGGACGGCACGCGCGCCCGGGCGATGCTGACCGAGACCCGGGCCGCCGTGGCCGGGCGGCCCTGGGGCGTCGGCGTGCTCGGTTTCGCGCCGGAGGAGATGCGTGCCGCCCAGTTGGAGGCGGTACGGGAACTGCGGCCGACGCACGCCGTCATCGCGGGCGGGCGGCCTTCCCAGGCGCGGGCGCTGGAGCGGGAGGGGATCCGCACGTTCCTGCACGTCCCCTCGCCGGGGCTGCTGGGGCAGTTCCTGGAAGCCGGGGCCCGCCGGTTCGTCTTCGAGGGTTCCGAGTGCGGCGGACACGTCGGTCCGCGCGGCAGTTTCCCGCTCTGGGAGGCGCAACTCGCGGTCCTGGAGGACTTCCTGGACGGCACGGCCGACAACGGCGGCAGGAAGGGCAAGGGCGGCGGCGAGGGTGCAGGAGACGGGTACGGCGGGGACACGGCGGAGGCGCTGGAGGTGTTCTTCGCCGGCGGTGTCCACGACGAGCGCTCGGCGGCGATGGTCGCGGCGCTCGCGGCCCCGCTGACCGCTCGCGGGGCCGCCGTCGGGGTCCTCATGGGCACCGCGTACCTGTTCACCGAGGAGGCGGTCGCGCGCGGCGCGATCCAGCCGCTCTTCCAGCGCCAGGTGCGGGCCGCCGAGCGGACCACCCTCCTGGAGACCGCGCCCGGCCACGCCACCCGCTGCGTGCCGAGCTCGTTCACCGAGGGGTACCGCGCGCACGAGGGGCGGCTGCGGTCCGCGGGCGTGGCCGACCGGCGGATCTGGGAGGAACTGGAGCAGCTCAACGTCGGGCGGCTGCGCCTCGCGAGCAAGGGCGTGGAACGGGACGGCGACGGGGCGCTCAGGTCGGTCGACGAGGCGCGCCAGCTCACCGACGGCATGTTCATGGCCGGGGAGGTGGCCGTACTGCGCTCGGCCACCACGACCCTCGCGGCGCTGCACGAGTCGGTGACCTCCGGGGCCGCCGGCTTCCTCACGCGGCAGGCGGCGGGGCTGCGCGACCGGCTCGGCGAGCGACCGGGCGCGGCCGGGACGCGGGAGCCGGTGGCGCCGCCTCCCTTGGACATCGCTGTCGTCGGAATGGCCTGCATGTTCCCGCAGGCGCCCGACCTGGCCGCCTTCTGGGCGAACGTCGTCGGCGGCCGGGACGCGGTCGGTGAGGTTCCGCCCGACCGCTGGGACCCGGCCGTCCACTACGGGCCGGGCGCCGACGGGGCCCGGACCACGAACGGCGGCTCCCCCTCCGACGGGTTCGCCCCCTTCAGTGGTGCCGTCCCCTCCAGCGGTGCCGCTCCCTCCGACCGGGCCGCTTCCTCCAGCGGGGCCGTGCCCTCCAAGTGGGGCGGCTTCCTGCCCCGTATCCCCTTCGACCCGCTGCGCTACGGCATCCCGCCGGCCTCGCTCGGCAGCATCGAGCCGGTCCAGCTACTGTCTCTGGAGGCCGCCCGGCGCGCCCTGGAGGATGCCGGATACGGCGACGGGGGACGGGAGTTCGACCGTTCCCGTACGTCGGTGGTGTTCGGCGCGGAGGCGGGCAGCGACCTGTCCAACGCGGCCACCCTGCGCGCCGTTCTCCCGTCGTACCACGGGCGCGTCCCCGAGGGCCTCGACGTCCAGTTGCCCCGGCTGACCGAGGACTCCTTCCCCGGCATGCTCGCCAACGTGATCTCCGGCCGGATCGCCAACCGGCTGGACCTCGGCGGCGCCAACTACACCGTCGACGCCGCGTGCGCCTCCTCGCTGGCCGCGGTGGACGTCGCGTGCAAGGAACTCGTCGGCGGCACCAGCGACGTGGTGCTGTGCGGTGGCGCCGACCTGCACAACGGCATCAACGACTACGTCCTGTTCTCCTCGGTGCACGCGCTCTCCCCCACCGGGCGCTCCCGCTCCTTCGACGGCTCGGCGGACGGCATCGCGCTCGGCGAAGGCGTCGCCTGCGTCGTCCTGAAGCGGCTCGCGGACGCCGAGCGGGACGGCGACCGGATCTACGGCGTGATCAAGGGCCTCGGCAGTTCCAGCGACGGCCGCTCCCTGGGTCTGACCGCGCCCCGCCCCGAGGGGCAACGCTCGGCACTGGAGCGGGCCTACCGCAACGCGGGGGTGTCACCGGCGGACGTCGGGCTCGTGGAGGCGCACGGAACCGGGACCGTGGTCGGCGACCGCACCGAACTGACCGTCCTGGGCGAGGTGTTCGGCCAGGCCGGGGCCGAGCCGGGGAGCTGCGCGCTCGGTTCGGTCAAGTCGCAGATAGGACACACCAAGTGTGCCGCCGGGCTGGCCGGGCTGATCAAGACGACCCTGGCGCTGTACACCGGGGTCCGGCCGCCCACCCTGCACCTGGAGCACCCCAACGCGGCCTGGGACGAGGCGAGCAGCCCGTTCGTCTTCCACACCAGGGCCCGGCCCTGGGCGGCTCCGGCCGGTCAACGGCTGGCCGGTGTCAGCGCGTTCGGCTTCGGCGGCACCAACTTCCATGTGGTGCTCGGCGCGTACGCGGACGGGGTGGCACCGGCGCAGGCGCTGGACGAATGGCCCGCCGAACTGTTCGTGTTCCGGGGCCGGGACACGGCGGCGGCCCACCGGGCCGTCGAGGACCTGCTGGTGGCCGCCGAGGCCGACGGCCGACCGTGGCGGCTGCGCGACCTGGCGCTGAGCGCGGCCCGCCGGGCCGACGTCTGTCCGGATCCGGCGCGGGTGGCGGTCGTGGCCGCGGACGTGGACGAACTGGTCGGGCGGCTGCGGAAGGCGCTGGCCGGGGAGCACGATCCCGCGCACGGCGTCCACCTCGCCCAGAGCCGGGCCGAGGACCCCGCGCACGACGTCCACCTCGCCCAGGACCCGGCCGAAGGCCCCACACACGGGCCCCACCTCACCCAGGACCCGGTTGACGGCCCCACGCACGGGCCCCACCGCGCCCAGGACACGGCCGAAGGCCCCACACACGGGCCCCACCTCACCCAGGACCCGGCCGAGGGCAAGGCGGGCCAGGGCAAAGCGGCTGAGGGCAAAGCGGTCGAAGGCAAGGTCGCCTTCCTCTTTCCCGGTCAGGGCAGCCAGCGCCCCGGCATGCTCACCGACCTGTTCGTCGCCTTCCCCGAGCTGCGCCACTACCTCGAACTCGGCGCCGACCACGCCGGCCGCCTGTACCCGCCCGCCGCCTTCGACGACGGCGCACGCGACCGGCAGCGGGCGGCGCTCACCGACACCCGGGCCGCACAGCCCGCCCTCGGCATCACCGGACTCGCCGCCCACGCCCTGCTCACCACGGCCGGGGTGCGGCCCGACATGGCCGCCGGGCACAGCTACGGCGAACTGGTCGCCCTGAGCGCGGCGGGCGCCCTGAGCCCCGAGACGCTTATGGCGCTCAGCTCCGAACGGGCGACGGCCATCCTCGCGGCCGCCGGGGCGGACCGCGGAGCGGACCCGGGGACCATGGCCGCGGTCACGGCCGGCGCCGCGGAGGTCGCGGGGGCGCTCCGGGCCGTGGAGGCCCCGGCCACGGTGGTCGTCGCCAACCGCAACGCGCCCCGTCAGACGGTGATATCCGGCCCGGCCGACGCCGTCACGGACACCGTACGTCTGCTGCGCGAGGCCGGGTACGACGCCCGGCGCATCCCCGTGGCCTGCGCCTTCCACAGCCCTCTGGTCGCCGGCGCGGGCGACCGGTTCGCCGAGGCGCTCGCGGCCCGCCCGGTGCGCGCCCCGGAGTTCCCGGTGTGGGCCAACCGCACCGCGATGCCGTACGCCGCCGACCCGGACGCGGTACGGGCCGAACTCGCCGACCAGATCGGCGCCCCGGTCGGCTTCGTCGAGCAGATCGAGGCGATGTACGAGGCGGGCGCGCGGATCTTCGTCGAGGCCGGGCCCGGATCCGTGCTGACCGGGCTGGTCGGACAGATCCTCGGCGACCGGCCGCACCGGACGGTCGCCTGCGAGCCGCGCCCCGAGAGCGGCCTGCGCGGCTGGCTGGACGCCCTGGCCCGGCTGGCCGTCGCCGGGCTGCCGGTGCGCACCGGCTGGCTCTTACGAGGCCGCGACGCCGTCGACGCGGTGCGCACGCCGGTGCCGAAGCGGCCCGGCTGGACGGTCGACGGACAGTTGGTCCGCACCGCCGCCGGAGACCTCCTTCCCGGTGCGCTGGCACCGGCCCGACGAGTCGTGGAGACGACTGTGCCGACGAACCCCCCGCACGCGGTCCCGTCCGACCGGGACGGCCGCCACGGCACGAACGGCGTGCACGACCTGCACGCCGGAAACGGCAGCAACGGCAGCAACGGCAGCAACGGCAGCAACGGCAGCAACGGCGCGCACTACCAGGACCGCCAAGACGCCCAGGACGCGGTGATCACCGAATTCCTGCGCACCAGCCGTGAGATGATCGCCGCCCAGCGTGACGTGCTGATGACCTACCTCGGTGCGGTGGCCGGTGAACGGACCGCCGCGCCGCCCGCGCCCGTCGCCGTGCCGGCACCGCAGGGCACGACGACCGCCGCCGCGCCCCAGGCGGAGCCGGAGCCACCGATGTCGGCGCCGCCCCGGACGACCGGGCCGTCGGACGACCAGGCACCCGCCACCGGGTCGGCATCGGTTCAGGACGTCGACGTCCAGCAGATGGTCCTGGAGATCATCAGCGAGCGAACCGGCTATCCCCTCGACATGATCGAGCCCGATCTCGACCTGGAGGCCGACCTCAGCATCGACTCCATCAAACGGGCCGAGATAGCCGGCGAACTGGCCCGGCGCCTCGGCGCCGGGGACGGTGCGGACCTCACCGGTCTCGACGACGCCGAGCTGGAGGATCTGGCGAAGGCACGGACCGCCGCCGCGGTGACCGACTGGCTGACCGCGCGGCTCTCCGGCCCCGCCGAACCGGCCGCGCTTCCCGCCGAAGCCGCCGAGGACGCCGGGACGATCCCGGCGGCCGCCATGGCCGACACCGCCGACCCGGCTGAGGCCCCCGCGGCCACCGAGTCCGGAGAGCCCCTCAAGTCCGCCGAGTCCGCCGAATCCGCCGAGGCGTTCGAGGCGTCGCAGACATCGGCGGCGTCCGGCACGGTCGAGGCCGTACGAGCGGCGCACGGCGAAGCCCTGAACAGCCAAGCTCTGAACAGCCAAGCTCTGAACGGCGATGCGGCGAGCGGCGACGCGGTGGTCGGCGACGAGCTGAACGCCGCGACGGTGAACGGCGAAGCGCCCAAGCGGTATGTGCTGCGGTCGGTGCCCCTCGGGCCGGAGGGTGGCCCCGCGGATCCGGCGGCCCTCCTGTCCGGGACGCGGTGGGCCGTCCTCGGCGACGCCCCCGAGATCGGCGCCCGGCTCGCCTCGTACGGCGCCGACGTCGTCGTACACGACCGGGAGCATCTGCTCACGCGGGACGACGGCCGGGTGGACGGGGTCGTGTACCTCGTCACGGGTGGCGCGCCGGTGCTGCCGGACGCGTTCCCCGTCCTGAAGGCCGCCCTCGCCATGGCACCGAACCGGCTGCTGGCCCTGCGGGCGGTGGGCAGAGGTGCGCCGAACACGGCGGCCGCGGGGCTGCGCGGCTTCTTCCGCACGGTGGCGCGCGAGTACCCGTCGACGGTCGCGCGGACGGTGGAGGTGGTGACCACGCCGGCCGTCTCGGACACGCTGACCGTCGCGGACAGGCTGCTGCTCGCGGACGCGCTGGTCGACGAGCTGGGCAAGTCCGACCTCGCCCCGGTCGTCCTGCGCCGGCCGGAGGGCCGGTTCGGCCTGGAGCTGGTCGAGTCACCGCTGGGGATCCTCGGCGGCACCGGAGCGGGCCCGGCCGGTGCCGGGGCCGCCGAGGCCGCCGCGCTCGGCCTGGACCGGGACGCGGTGGTCCTGCTGGCCGGCGGTGCACGCGGCATCACCGCGCAGTGCGCCGCGGCCCTCGCCGCCGCCGGACGCTGCCGGCTCGAACTCCTCGGCAGGACACCGGCGCCGGACGGCCCGGAGGACCCGGACACGGCCGCCGCGCATACCCCGGCCGCACTGCGCGCGGCGCTCGCCGCGCGCGGCGGGACGACACCCGCGGCGATCAACCAGGCCGCCAAACTCCTCCTCGCCCAGCGGGAGATCGCCACGACACTCACGGAACTCAGGGCGCTCGGAAGCGAGGTCCGCTACCGCTGTGTCGACTTCCGGGAGCCGGACGCGGTGCTCCAGGCGGTGAAGGACATCCACGCCGAGCACGGCCGCCTCGACGGTGTCGTCTACGCGGCCGGGGTGATCGAGGACCGGATCATCGCCGAGAAGAACCCCGAGTCCTTCCAACGGGTCTACGGCACGAAGGCGACGGGCGCCGACGCCCTGCTCACCGCGCTGGAGGAACTGCCCGACGGACCGGCGTTCACCGTGCTGTTCGGCAGCATCTCGGGCGTCCTCGGCAACCGGGGCCAGGCGGACTACGCGGCGGCGAACGACGCGCTCCAGACCCTCGGTTCGGCCTGGGCCGCGCGCACCGGGCACCGGGCGCTGACCGTGCACTGGGGGCCCTGGGCGCCCGCCGCCCGGCACGGCGGCATGGTCAAACCGGAGCTGGCCCGCGCCTACGGCCGCCGGGGCATCGGCCTGATCGACCCCGAGGAAGGCACCGCGGCCCTGCTGCGTGAACTCGCCTGGGGCGACCCGTCGACCACCTCCGTCGTCTACACCGCCTCGGGCTGGTGAGGGGTTCGGTGACGGGTCCCGCGGCAGACGCGGCGAGGGACCGGATGGCGGGTGTGGCCCACGCAGCGAGTGCGGCGAGGGACCGGACGGCGAGTGCGGCCGACGCAGCAGGTGCGGCCGGGGACGGGACGCCGAGTACGGCCGACGCGGCAAGTGCGCCGAGTGCCGCGAGCACGGCGAGGGATCGGGCGGCCGGTGCGGCGGAACAGCCGGTGACCCGGCGGCAGGTTCCGGTCGCCATCGTCGGCATGGCCGTGCTGATGCCGGGGGCCCGGGATCTGGACGCGTACTGGCTCAACCTGCGGGACGGCGTGGACGCGATCGGAGAGGTGCCGACCGGGCGTTGGGACGCCGACTACTACCGCCCCGGCACCGCGTCCGCACCGGCCGTGGCCGACCAGGTGTACTGCCGCAGGGGCGGGTTCGTGGACGCACTGGCCGAGGTGGAGGTGACCAGGTTCGGGATCATGCCGAACTCGGTCGCCGGCACCGAGCCCGACCAGCTCATCGCCCTGCACGTGGCCGCCGCGGCCCTCGCGGACGCGGGCGGCCCGGGCCGGCTTCCCGACCGGCGGCGCGTCGGTGTCGTCCTCGGCCGGGGCGGCTATCTCACCCCGGGCCTGGTGCGGCTCGACCAACGGGTACGCACGGCCGGGCAACTGGTACGCACTCTGGGCGAGTTGTTACCAGACCTGACAAGCACTCAACTGCAGCGCGTGCGAGCGGCGTTCACGGACCGGCTCGGCCCCGACAGCCCCGAGTCGGCGATCGGCCTGGTGCCCAACCTCGCCGCCTCCCGCGTGGCCAACCGGCTCGACCTGCGCGGCCCCGCCTACACCGTGGACGCCGCGTGTGCCTCGTCGCTGGTCGCGGTCGACCAGGCGGTGGGTGAACTCTCCTCGGGCCGCTGCGACCTGATGCTCGCCGGAGGCGTCCACCACTGCCACGACATCACCCTGTGGAGCGTCTTCTCCCAACTGCGCGCCCTCTCCCCCAGCGAGCGCATCCGCCCCTTCCATCGCGACGCCGACGGCCTCCTCGTCGGCGAGGGCACCGGAGTCGTCGTACTGAAGCGACTGGCCGACGCCCGGCGCGACGGCGACCGGATCTACGCGGTGATCCGGGGCACCGGGGTCGCGAGCGACGGCCGGGCCGCCGGCCTGGTCTCCCCCGATCCCGGCGGTCAGGCGAGTGCCGTACGGCAGGCCTGGCTCGCCGCCGGGCTCGACCCGGCCGCGCCCGGCTCGGTCGGCCTGCTGGAGGCGCACGGCACCGCGACCCCGGCCGGCGACGCGGCCGAACTGGCCACACTCGGAGCGGTGTTCGGCCCCGCCGGAGAACCCGGCACGGACCGCGCGGTGATCGGCTCGGTGAAGTCGATGATCGGCCACACCATGCCCGCCGCCGGGGTGGCCGGACTGGTCAAGGCCGCCCTCGCGGTGCACCACGCGACGCTGCTGCCGACACTGCACTGCGACGACCCTCATCCGGCGCTGGCGGCGACCCGCTTCCGCACGCTGGAGAAAGCCGTCCCCTGGGAAGTCTCGTCCGGTCAGCCGGTGCGCCGGGCCGCCGTGAACGCCTTCGGTTTCGGCGGGATCAACGCGCACGTGGTGCTGGAGGAGGCACCGGCACCCGTCACGACGACGCCCGCCCCGGCAGCCGCGCGCCCGGCCGTGCGGGTCACCGAGCCCGAACGGGTCCTGCTGCTCGCCGCGGACGGTCCGGAACAGCTCGCCGCACTTCTGGACACCGACGACGCCGCGGTACGCGCCGCCGGGCTCGACCCCGCGCTCGGCCATCCGGCCGCGGGCCGGGCCCGGCTCGGCATCGTCGACCCGACCGCGAAACGGCTGGCGCTGGCCCGCCGGGCGGTCGGCCGGGGCCGCGCCTGGCACGGCCGGGGCGACGTCTGGTTCCGGCCCGGCCCCCTGCTCGGTCCCGGGCACGGCAAGCTCGTCTTCGTCTTCCCCGGTCTGGAGAGCGAGTTCTCCGCGCGCGTCGACGACGTGGCCGCGTACTTCGGACTGCCCCGGGCGCTGCCCGACGGCGACCCCGTCGGCGACGTGGGCCGGCACGGCCTCGGCGTGGTGGCCGTCGGACGCCTTCTCGACGCGGCGCTGCGTCGCCTGGGTGTCGTGCCGGACGCGGTCGCCGGGCACAGCGTCGGCGAATGGACCGCGATGACGGTGGCCGGGCTGTACTCCGGGGACGAGGTCGACGCCTTCATGGCGGGCTTCGATCCGGACACGGTCACGGTGTCGGGTCTCGCGTTCGGTGCCGTCGGCGCACCCGCCGAGCGCGTACTGGCCGCCCTGGAGGAGGAGTTCACGGGCGCGGGCCTGGTTCTCTCCCACGACAACGCGCCGGGCCAGTCGATGGTGTGCGGGCCGGACGACGCGGTCGAGGACTTCATCCGGTCGTTCCGGGCCCGCG
Organism: Streptomyces sp. NPDC056738; assembly: GCF_042790435.1. Taxonomy (NCBI): domain Bacteria; kingdom Bacillati; phylum Actinomycetota; class Actinomycetes; order Kitasatosporales; family Streptomycetaceae; genus Streptomyces; species Streptomyces sp. NPDC056738. The sequence goes on along the minus strand of NZ_JBHTZF010000002.1, from coordinate 121,874 downwards.
GTGTACTCGGCCAGGTGCTGCCGTTCCGGTCCGGCTTCCACACGCCGATGCTGGCGCCCTACCTCGGGCCGATCAGAGAGGCGGCGCGGCGGTTCCGGCTGCATCCGGCGACCGTCCCGGTGTGGTCGGGGACGACCGCGGCGCCGTTCCCCGAACGAGAAGAGGCGGTACGTGATCTGTTCGTCCGGCACCTGCTGGAACCCGTGCGCTTCCGGCAATTGACCGAGGCGCTGCACGCGGCCGGGCACCGGACCTTCGTCCAGGTGGGCCCCGGGCAGCTCGGGTCGCTCGTGGGCGACACCCTCGGCGACCGCGACCATCTGACCGTGGCGGCCAACTCCCCCCACCGCAGCGGCCTGGCACAGTTGCGCCGGGTGGCGGCAGCACTATGGACCGCGGGGGCGGCCGTCGCTCCCGCCCTGTCCAACGGGCCTCGCACAGGCGCCACTTCGGGAGTCGGGGCCGGAGCCGGAGCCGGAGCCGAAACCAGTATCGGCGGAACCGGAACCGCCGACGGCGGCGCGCTGTCGGCGCGGCCTCCCGTACGACTCGACCTGGACGGCGCGCTGATCTCGCTCGACGGGCCTGAACTCGCCGACCTGAGAGCCGAGTTGAAGACGGCCACCCCCGCTCCGGGCGCCGCCGCGCGGTACGCGCCGAATGGGCCGGGCGGGCTGGGCGCGCTTGGTGAGCTTGGTGGACTTGGTGGGCTCGCCGACCGGTTCCCCGGCGCTGCCGAACTGGACGCCCTGCTCCGGGACACCGCGGACACGGCGGCAGCGCTCATCACCGCGCGGCCCGCTCGCCGGCCGGGCGCCACGCCCCCACCTTCCGACTCCGCCTCCGCGCCCGCCTCCAGACCCGTCGCCATGCCCGCCTCCAGACCCGTCGCGGAGACGCAGCCGACGGTCGGCGAGACGCGAGCTGCGGGCGGTGAAACGCAAACGGCGGTCGGCGACGCGGCGACGGACACCCTCGCCCGAACCTCGGTCGTCCGCGTCTCCCCGGAGACCATGCCGTACCTGCTCGACCACTGCTTCTTCCCGCAACGGGCGGGCTGGCCGGACGTGGCCGACCGCTGGCCGGTCGTCCCGGCGACCACGATCGTGCACCACCTGATGGACGCGGCCCGGCGGGCGGCGGCGGGCAGGGTACCGGTCGCGGTGCACGGCGCCCGGTTCGAGGAGTGGCTGACGGCCACCCCGGCCGTCGACGTGCGGGTCACGGCGGAGCCCGTGGGACCGGACCGCCTCGCCATGTCCTTCGGCCCCCGGGCCCGCGCCACGGTCGAACTCGGCACCGGGTACCCGGCCCCGCCGCCCGCCTGCTGGCGCACCGACCCCGCGAGCGAGCGCGCCCCGCTCCACACCGCGGCGCAACTGTACGGCGAGCGCTGGATGTTCCACGGTCCGGCGTTCCAGGGAGTCACCGAACTGACCGCGTTGGGCGAGCGGCACATCCGCGGGGTCATCACCACCCCGGCGGCGCCCGGCGCCCTGCTGGACAACGTCGGCCAGATCCTCGGCTACTGGATCATGGCGACCCGCTCCGAGCGGACGGTCGTGTTCCCGGTCGGGATGCGGGAAATACGCTTCCACGGCCCGCACCCCGCCCCGGGGACGGAGGTGGCGTGCCTGGTGCGGATCACCTCGCTCACCGACACCGTGCTGGAGGCCGACGTACAGCTCTCGGTGGCGGGCGTGGTGTGGGCGGAGGTGCGGGGCTGGCAGGACCGCCGGTTCGACAACGACCCGCACACCCGCCCGGTGGAGCGCTTCCCCGAGCGCAACACCCTGTCCGATGCCCGTCCCGGCGGCTGGTCGCTGGTGCACGAACGGTGGCCGGATCTGGCGTCGCGCGAACTCATCATGCGCAACTCGCTGGGCGGGCAGGAGCGTTCGGAGTACGCCGGGCACGCACCGCGCGGACGGCGGCAGTGGCTGCTGGGCCGGATCGCGGTCAAGGACGCCGTACGGCAATGGCTGTGGGACCACGGCGAGGGCCCGGTGTTTCCCGCGGAGCTGCGGGTGCGCAACGACGACATGGGCCGCCCGTACGTCACCGGGGTGCACGGCAGGGAGCTGCCCCCGCTGGACGTGTCCCTCGCGCACCGCGCCGAGGTGGGCGTGGCGATCGTACGGCCGCACACGCCCGCTCCCGGTCCCGGCATCGACATCGAGGAGGTCACAGCCCGCGACCCGCAGGCGATGGCGACGGTGCTCGGCGCGGACGAACTGCGGCTGCTGCGGACGCTGTCCGCCACCCGCGGGCCGGGCAGCACGAGCGACACCGGCGACACCGGCGACACCGAGGCACTGTGGTTCACCCGGTTCTGGGCCGCCAAGGAGGCGGTCGCCAAGGCGGAGGGCACCGGCTTCGGCGGTCGGCCGCGCGACTTCGCCGTGCTGGAGGCGGCACCGGCCGGGGACGAGCTGATCGTCTCGGGGCGCCTGGAACGCGCCTACGCGGTGCGGTGCGCGCCTGCCACGAACCCGCCCGGACTGACCGAACGGGCCTATGTCGTGGCCTGGACCACGGGACCGCTCGGACCGACGGGACACCCCCAGGAGGAGGAGTAAGCCCCATGAAAGCCACCCCCCACCCCGCAGACGTCACCACCCGCCCTACGGACATCGCCACCCCGCGCACCGCCGAGGCGGACGTGGTCCTCGCCGACATCGCCGGACTGCTCGCCCGGCTCCTGGAGGACGAGTACGGCCTGGACGACGTCGAGATCGGCATGGCGACCACGTTCAACCGCGATCTGGAGCTGGAGAGCATCGACCTGGTGACGCTGTCGGGACTGCTGGAGGAGCGGTACGGCGGGCGGGTCAACTTCGCCGAGTTCCTGGCCGGGATGGAGTTCGACGAGATCATCGGGCTCACCGTCGGGCAGCTCGTCGCCTACGTCGTGACCAGCCTGAAGGCGGCGGAGGCGAGCTGAGGCATGGCGATGGTCGACGCCGGTGGACTCCGGTTGCACGTACAGAGGATCGGCCCCCGGGACGGCCGGGCGGCCACCGCGACCGTCGTACTGGTCCACGGTCTGCTCACCGACAGCCTGGCCAGCTACTACTTCACCGTGGCGCCCACCTTCGCGGCGGCCGGCCTCGACGTCGTCATGTACGACCTGCGGGGCCACGGCCGCAGCGAACGCCCGCCCGAGGGCTACACCCTGGACCACAACATCGACGATCTCCGGGCGTTGCTGGACCGGCTGGCGGTGACCGGACCGGTGCACCTGGTCGGCAACTCCTACGGCGGCACGATCGCCTTCGGTTTCGCGGTCCACCACCCGGAGCGGGTGGCCGGCGTGACGCTGATCGAGTCCGAACCGGCCACCGCCGCCTGGGCGTCGAAGCTCGGCGGCATCCTGGATCGGGTGGTGACCCAACTGGCGCACAACGAGCCCGACGCCGTCGCCTGGATCACGGCGAACCGCGGCCACAACACGGCCCGGCTGGCCAGGGGCGCGGCCCGGCTCGCCCGGGACACCACGCTCGGACAGGACATCCCGGCCAGCAACGTCCTGACGGATGATCAGATCGCCGAACTGCGCCGTCCGGTGCTCGGCGTGTACGGAGGTGACTCCGACCTCGCCGAACTCGCGCCCTGGTTACGGTCGTTGCTGCCGGACTGCCGGACGGTGGTGATCCCGGGGCACGAGCACTCGGTCCTGGTGGAGGCGGCCGGGACCGTGGGCGGACACATCCTGGAGCAGATCCAGGGGACTTCGGCGGCCCGGAGTGTGGGGGCCGAGGCCCGGTGAGCGGATTCCTTTTCGTGGTGCCGCCGTTGGTGGGGCACATCAACCCGGCCGTGGGGGTCGCCGACCTGCTGCTCGCGCGCGGGCACCGGGTGGCGTGGGCCTGCGCGGACCCCGATCTCGTGGAGCGCCTCGCGGGTGACCGGGCCCCGGTGTTCCCGTGCGCAGGGCCGGTACCGGGGGTGGGCGAGGCCCGGCGGCCCGCCGACCTGCGGGGGCCGGAGGCGCTGAAGTTCCTGTGGGAGTGGTATCTGCTGCCGCTGGCCGAGGCCATGGCGCCGGGGGTGCGGGCGGCGGTCGAGACGTTCCGTCCTGACGTGGTCGTCGCCGACCAACAGGCCTTCTCCGGTGGGCTGGTCGCCGAGCGGGCGGGGCTGCCGTGGGCCACCTCGGCGACCACCTCGGCCGAGTTCGGCGACCCGCTGGCCGGGCTGCCGAAGGTCACGGAGTGGCTGGCGGAGCGCCTGGCGGACCTACGCCGGTCCGTCGGGGATCCGTCGGGCGACACCGATCCGCGGTTCTCACCGCATCTGGTGCTGGCGTTCAGCACGGTGGAGCTGGCCGGTCCGCCGGCCGTCGCTCGGGGCGGCCCGATCCGCTGGGTCGGTCCCTCGATCACGGCCAGACCGGCCGCGGCCGACTTCCCCTGGGACTGGCTCGACCCCGGCCGGGCCACGGTGCTGGTGACGCTCGGCACCGCGAACGCGGACGCCGGCGGGCGCTTCCTCGCCGTCTGCCGGGAGGCCCTGCGCGCACGGGCCGACCGGGTGCAGGGGGTCGTCGTCGACCCGGGGAACACCCTGGGCGCGGACGCCGCCTGGCGGCCACGGGGCGACGACCCGCCCCCGGACGCCACAAGGGCTCCGTACACCTCTCGACCCTCACTCGGCGACGACAAGGACCTGCTGGTCCTGCCCTCCGTACCCCAACTCGCCCTTCTCGAACGGGTCGACGCCGTGATCTGCCATGCCGGCCACAACACCGTGTGCGAGGCGCTGTGGCACGAGGTTCCGCTCGTGGTGGCACCCATCCGCGACGACCAGCCGGTGGTGGCCGGCCAGGTGGTGGACGCGGGGGCGGGCGTCCGGGTCAGGTTCGGCCGGGTGACGGCCGCCCGGCTGGGCGCCGCGCTCGACGCCGTACTGCACGAACCCGGGCACCGCGCAGCCGCCGAACGGATCGGCACGGCGTTCCGCGCCGCCGGCGGTGCATCCGCGGCGGCGGACAGCCTCGAACAACTCGCCTGGGAGTACCGATGAGTGAGCAGACGGATCGACCGACCGGGCAGGCCGCCGAGGAGCCGGGCAGGCGGGACGCCGGCGAACCGGCCGGCCTGGACGCCGAGCAGCCACCCGGGCCCGACGCCGAGGAACCGACCGGACCCAACCCCGGGGGGCAGTTGAGGCCGGGCGCCCGCGAATCGGCGGGACGGGTTCCCGCGCAGCGACCCAAGCCCGACGCCGCGGACCCGGTCGAGGAACCCACCCGTACCGATCTCGTAGCAGGGCTGCGCCCCCGCTACCTGGCCGACCTGGCCGAGGGCACGGACCGCTACTTCGACCCACCGGCCACCACCTGCCCCTGGTGCGGCTCCGATCGGCTGACCACCCGGCTGCGCACCACCGACCTGCTCCAGCACAAGCCGGGCCGGTTCGTCCTCGACCGGTGCGACGCCTGCGGGCACGTCTTTCAGAACCCCCGGCTGAACGAGACCGGCCTGGAGTTCTACTACCGCGACTTCTACGACGGGCTCGGCGAGAAGAGACTCGGCGACACGTTCGGCGGCCGCACCAAGATGTACCGGGACCGTGCCGAGTCGATCCTGCCGTACGACTCCGACCCGAAGACCTGGCTCGACGTCGGCACCGGACACGGCCACTTCTGCGCGACGGCCCGCGAGGTGCTGCCCCGCACGGAGTTCGACGGTCTCGACTTCACGGACGGCGTCGAACTCGCGGCCCGTGAGGGCCGGGTGGAGCACGGCTACCGTGGCGCCTTCCCCGACCTGGCACCGGAACTCGCCGCGCGCTACGACGTGGTGAGCATGTTCCACTACCTGGAGCACAGCACCGCCCCCGACCGTGAACTGCGGGCCGCGTGGCAGGCGGTACGGCCCGGCGGCCATCTGCTCATCGAGGTCCCGGACCCCGAGAGCCGCTACGCCCGGCTGCTGGGCCGCTGGTGGCTGCCCTGGCTCCAGCCGCAGCACCTGCACTTCGTGCCGGTCGCCAATCTGCGCCACCGACTGACGGAGCTGGGGTTCACGGTGGTGGCACAGCAGCACGCCGAGCCGCACGATCCGGTGGACCTGCTCGCCGCGGCCTGGCTGGCGCTGGACCACGCCGCTCCGCGCGAGGACGCGCCCTGGCTGCCGAACCCACCGGGCGCGCTACGGCGTGCCGGGCGAACGGCCCTGCTCGTCGCGGGAATCCCGCCCCTGGTCCTGGCCACACTCCTGGACCGCTTCGCGATCCGCCCCCTCGCACACCGGCTCGGCGTGTCCAACGCCTACCGCCTGCTGGCCCGCCGGGACTGACCGGCTGTAAGGCCACCGAGGCGGCGAGCGAGGCAAGGCCGCCCGCCGACCGGACGTGACATCCGCCTGCCATAGCTGACAAACGCTCAGAGTCGTTGTGTGCGTACGCACTTGTCTCGCCGAGGGCCCCGCCGGGATCCGTTCCGGCGGGGCTTTCGTGCGCCCGTACTCGCCGAGACAGAAACTACTTGCCATGCTGAGCCGCCGGGCCTGGACAAGGAGATCCACCACCCCACCCGGCTGACCGTGGCCGCGTTCCTCTCCGGTTGCGCCGAGGCCGAGTTCAGCACGGTGCGGGACTACTGCGGGGTCACCGATTCCGTACTGAGCAAGACGGTCGCCTCGCTGGAGAAGGCCGGCTATGTGAGCGTCCGCAAGGGCTACTTCGGCAAGCGGCCCCGTACGTGGCTCGCTCTCACCCTGACCGGCCGCGAGGCGCTCGCGTCGCACCTGGCCGCCCTGGAGGCGCTGGCCGGAGCCGCCCGCCGGGCCGGAGCCGAGGTGCCCGGCGCCGGTGGTGCCGAGGGGGAACGGGAATAGACATGCCGCCCGGCGCCTGTCTGGCACCGGCGCCGGGCGTGGAGGACTGCCCGTGAACAGGCAGGCGGCCGGCATCCGGGCACGAAGGCCCGGACAGGCCGGTCGGCGAGGGAGGGAGGGCCGGCCTGTCCGGAGATCTGGGGTCGGTTACAGGCCCACGTCGCGGCTGCGGATGTCGGCCAGGGATTCCCGGCGGACCAGGAGGCGGGCCCGGCCGTCGCGGACGGCGACCACGGGCGGGCGGCCGACCAGGTTGTAGCCGGAGGCCATGGACAGGTGGTAGGCGCCGGCCACGGGGACCGCGAGCAGGTCGCCGGGGCGTACGTCGGCGGGGAGGTCCGTGTCCGCGGCGAGGGTGTCGCCGGCCTCGCAGTGCCGGCCCACCACGGTGACCCGGGCCGGGGCCGCGGTGCTGCGCCGGCCGATCAGGCGCGGCGCGTAGCGGACGCCGTACAGGGCGGGGCGCGGGTTGTCGCTCATGCCGCCGTCGACGGCCACGAACACGTGCCCGCCGGTGTGTTTGACGGACAGGACACGGTAGACGGCGATGCCCGCCGGTCCGGCGATGGCCCGTCCCGGTTCGATGATCAGGCGGGGGACGGGGAGTCCGGCCGTGGCGCAGGCGTCGGCGAGTTCGGCGCGTACCTTGCGGGCCAGCGTGGTGAGGTCCAGGGCCGGTTCGCCGGGGCGGTAGGCGATGCCGTGGCCGCCGCCGAGGTCGAGTTCGGGCAGGATCAGGCCGTGCTGCTCGTGGAGCCGGCTCATCAGGCCCACCAGACGTCGTACGGCGATCCGGTACGGAGTGACGCTGGTGATCTGCGAGCCCAAGTGGCAGTGCAGACCGGTGAGTTCGAGCTGCGGCTGGTCGAGTATGCGGGTGATGGCGTGCGCCGCGTAGCCGTCGGCGATGGACAGGCCGAACTTCTGGTCCTCGGTGCCGGTGCGGATCTTCTCGTGACCGCCCGCGCTGATGCCGGGCACCACCCGGACCATCACCTTCTGATGGCCGTCCGGGCCCACGGCTGCGGCGAGCCGGGCGATCTCGGACGGGCTGTCGATGACGATGCGGCCGACACCCAGCCGTAGGGCGAGCTCCAGGTCGTGCGGGGACTTGGCGTTGCCGTGCAGCACGATCCGCTCGGGCGGAAAGCCCGTGGTGACGGCGAGTTCGAGTTCGCCGGCGGAACAGACGTCGAGGCCGAGGCCCTCCTCGTCCATCCAGTGGGCCATCGCACGGCACAGGAACGCCTTGGCCGCGTACAGGACTTCCGCGTCGGGGAAGGCGTCCCGGTAGGTACGGCAGCGGTCGCGGACCTCGGCCTCGTCGAGGACGTAGACGGGCGCGCCGAAGCGGTCGGCGATCTCGGCGAGCGGTACGCCACCCACGACGAGATCACCGTGCGGGGCCTCGGTGGTGGAGGCGGGCCACACCGACAGGCCGACCGCCATGGCGGCGGCGGTTGCGGCAGGCTCGGCGGCGGTGGCAGTGGTACCTGTGCCGGTCGCCGTGGTGGCGGCGGTCGTTACGGCCGCAGCGGTGCCTGTGCCGGGTCCGTCATCGGCAGCGGTTGCGACGGTTGCGGTGGTGGGGGTACCCGGCGTGGTACTGGCGGTGGTCGCGGGTGCCGGTTCGTGAACCGTGGTCATCGTCGCTCCTCTCAGGCGATCCGCAGCGCGGACAACTCGTGCGTGACCGGGCCGGCCGGTGGGACGGGGGCCGACGTCACGGGGACGGGCTCCGTGACGCGTGCGGGCGCCGGGGCCGTGAACTGCGGGTCGACGGTGACCGTGGTGACGCCGAGCGGCACGGTCAGCGCGCGCAGCGCGGGCTCGGCGAGCCGGATCCAGGCCTGGCCGGAACCGAGGGTGGCGATGAGCCGGTGCTCGGAGGTGAAGCCGACGGCGGTTCGCCGGCCGAGCGGGGTGCGGAAGAGCCGGGCCGCGCACACGGAGGGACCCGGCCGGACCGGTACGTACAGGGGTCCGGCCGGGAATCGATCGGCGGGCTCGGGGTCCTCGCCGTGGAGGAGTTCTGTCATGGGGTGCCTCACGAAGGGCGGGAAGTGTGGGATCGGAGCTGTGGGACCCCGGACGCGGGGAGGCGGGCCGGGGTTCGCTGCCGACGTTATGCCCGCATCCCCCGCTGGCCGGACCGGTCCTGACGGGACGTTGACGAGAGGCCGGACGACTTTGACGGGCCGCTGACACCGCTGGTGGGAGGGCCCGCGGAGCGCCGTCAGGGGAGCGCCAAGAACGGGCTCGCGCGCTGCCGGGAGCACGGGGACGGCGGTGAGATGGAGGCGGTAGACCGATGGATCGCCGGCCCGGACCTCCTGGTCGGCACATGCGGAAGGTGAAGACGATGTCCGAGTCCCCCCGTCCCCCGGTCGCCCGCGTCGTCGTCGGCGTGGGCGACTCACCGGGGTGCCTCACCGTTCTGGGCCGGGCCGCCGACGAGGCCCGGCTCCGCGGCGCGGAGCTCTGGCCGGTGGTCGCCTGGGAGCCTCCGGAGGGGGATCTCACCGCCCGCAGGTTCCCGGCCACGCGAGCCCTGGTCCCGGAGTGGGAACGGCTCGCCGGGGAACGGCTCACGGACGCGCTGCGGGACGCGTTCGGCGGCGCGGGCAGCGGGCTGCCCGGACGGGCGCTCGTCGTCCGGGGCGCCCCCGGCCCGGCACTGGTGCGCGTCGCCGACCGGGACGGCGACCTCATCGTCGTCGGCGCGGGCGACCGGGGCCTGCTGCGTCGCGCGCTGTGGCCGTCGGTCGGCCGCCACTGCCTCGCCCACGCCGTCTGCCCCGTGCTCGCGGTCCCGCCCTCCCCGCTGCGGGCGGCGCTGACGGCCGCGCACCGCCGCAACACCCTGCGGCTGCGCCTGGACACCGGCGACCTGGAACGGGAGAGCGCGAATCCGAGGTAGACAAGCAGAGGCACGGGCCGGCTCCGGTGCCGCCGGCCCGCTGCGGCCACCTCCGAAGCCCGCCCGATGCCGCCGGCCCGATGACACTCGATTCCGTCGGCCCGACGCCGCCCGATGCCGCAAGTCATACGCCGTCGGCGCGACGCCGCCCGGCCCGGCAGCCGCCCCGTACCTCGTCACCCATCCCGGCAACAGCCCACGCCCGGACCGGAGTTCATGACGGCGGGAGCCGGGGGGGGCCGCGGGGGGCGCGGGGGGGCGGGGGCCCGGCGGCCGCGGCGCGGGGCCGAGGGGTGCCGGACGGCCGC
>NZ_JBHTZF010000002.1:0-111795 GCF_042790435.1 Streptomyces sp. NPDC056738 | reverse complement strand
CGGGGGGGGGGGGGGGGGGGCGGGCCGGGGGGGGGGGGGGGGGCGAGGGGTCCCGGCGGGGGGGGCCGGGCGCCCGGGTTGCCCCCCGGGCCCCCCGGCTCCCCTCGGGGCCGCGTAAGGCCGTAGCCGTCACCGCTTCGCCGCGAGGTCCTTCAGGGCGACGTTGAGCTCCAGGACGTTCACCCGGGGCTCCCCCATGAAGCCGAGGGTGCGGCCCTGGGTGTGGTCCTCCACCAGCTTCTCGACCCGTGCGACGGGCAGGCCGTTCTTCTCGGCGATCCGGTGGACCTGGAGTTCGGCGTACGCCGGGGAGATGTCCGGGTCGAGGCCGGAACCGGAGGAGGTGACCGCGTCGGCGGGTACGGCGGACGGCTCGACCTTGTAGCCAGGTACCGAGTTGTCCTGGACGACGGCGGCCTTGGCGGCGGCCACCTGGGCGCAGAGCGTGCCGTCCTCCGGCTTCGCCGGGCACGTCCCGTCGACCGCGCCGCTGTCACCGGCCAGGTTGGTGGCGCCCGAGAGGATCAGCGTGTACCGCGTGTTGATGCTGTTGGAGCCCAGCCCGTTGGCGGGGCGCCCCTGGAACCACTTGAGGTCGGGCTCCGGGGTCTCCTGGCCCTTCTTCAGCGGCAGGTCGTAGGACTGGCCGATGAGGGAGGAGCCGACGACCTTGCCGTCCGCCTTGATCTCCGAGCCGTTCGCGTTGCCGTTGAACAGGCCCTGGGCGACGCCGGTGACGACCAGCGGGTAGACGACACCGGTCACCAGGGTCAGTACGAGCAGCGCCCGCAGACCCGCGCCGAGCAACCGGGCGGTGTTCACAAAGGAGTTGTTCATGTCCTTCACCTGATCCCGGGGACGATCGAGACGATCATGTCGATGACCTTGATGCCGATGAACGGGGCGACCAGGCCGCCGAGTCCGTAGATTCCGAGGTTGCGGCGGAGCAGCTTGTCGGCGCTGACCGGCCGGTAGCGGACGCCCTTCAGGGAGAGCGGTACCAGCGCGATGATGACGAGCGCGTTGAAGATGACGGCGGAGAGGATCGCGGAGTCGGGCGAGGACAGGTGCATGATGTTGAGCTTGTCCAGGCCCGGGTAGACGGCCGCGAACAGCGCGGGGATGATCGCGAAGTACTTGGCGACGTCGTTGGCGATGGAGAACGTCGTCAACGCGCCCCGGGTGATCAGCAGTTGCTTGCCGATCTCGACGATCTCGATGAGCTTGGTGGGGTTGGAGTCCAGGTCCACCATGTTCCCGGCCTCCTTGGCGGCCGAGGTGCCGGTGTTCATCGCCACGCCGACGTCGGCCTGGGCGAGCGCGGGGGCGTCGTTGGTGCCGTCGCCCGTCATCGCGACGAGCTTGCCGCCGGCCTGCTCCCGCTTGATGAGCGCCATCTTGTCCTCGGGAGTCGCCTCCGCGAGGAAGTCGTCGACGCCCGCCTCCTCGGCGATCGCCTTCGCGGTCAGCGGGTTGTCGCCCGTGATCATGACGGTCTTGATGCCCATGCGGCGCAGTTCCTCGAACCGTTCGCGCATGCCGTCCTTGACGACGTCCTTGAGGTGGATGACACCGAGGACCCGTGCGCCGTGCACGTCCTCGACGGCCACGAGCAGCGGGGTACCGCCCGACTCCGAGATCCGGTCCGCGAGGGTGCCGGCGTCCGCGGAGACCGTGCCGCCCTGCTCGGCGACCCAGGCGATGACCGAACCGGCCGCGCCCTTGCGGATCTTGCGTCCGTCGACGTCGACGCCGGACATGCGGGTCTGGGCGGTGAAGGCGATCCACTCGGCGCCGGCGAGTTCGCCCTGGTGACGCTCGCGCAGTCCGTACTTCTCCTTCGCCAGGACGACGACCGAGCGGCCCTCGGGGGTCTCATCCGCGAGGGAGGAGAGCTGGGCGGCGTCGGCGACCTCGGCCTCGGTCGTCCCCGTCACCGGAACGAACTCGGACGCCTGCCGGTTGCCGAGCGTGATGGTGCCGGTCTTGTCCAGCAGCAGCGTCGAGACGTCACCGGCGGCCTCGACCGCGCGTCCGGACATGGCGAGCACGTTGCGCTGCACGAGCCGGTCCATGCCGGCGATGCCGATCGCGGAGAGCAGGGCGCCGATGGTGGTCGGGATCAGGCAGACCAGCAGGGCCACCAGCACGACCATGGTCAGGTCGGTGCCCGCGTAGGCCGCGAGCGGCGGCAGTGTGGCACAGGCCAGCAGGAAGACGATCGTCAGCGAGGCCAGCAGGATGTTCAGCGCGATCTCGTTGGGCGTCTTCTGCCGGGCCGCGCCCTCGACCAGGGCGATCATCCGGTCGATGAAGGTCTCGCCGGGCTTCGTCGTGATCTTGACGACGATCCGGTCGGAGAGCACCTTCGTGCCGCCGGTGACGGCCGACCGGTCGCCGCCGGACTCCCGGATGACCGGGGCCGACTCGCCGGTGATGGCCGACTCGTCGACGGAGGCGACACCCTCGACGACGTCGCCGTCGCCGGGGATGATGTCGCCGGCCTCGCAGACGACCAGGTCGCCGATCGTCAGCGCGGTGCCGGGCACCTGTTCCTCGGAGCCGTCCGTCAGCAGTCGGCGGGCGACGGTGTCGGTCTTGGCCTTGCGCAGGGTGTCGGCCTGCGCCTTGCCGCGTCCCTCGGCCACCGCCTCGGCGAGGTTGGCGAACAGGACGGTGAGCCACAGCCAGGCGCTGATCGTCCAGCCGAACCAGTCGCCCGGGTCCTTGAAGGAGAAGACGGTGGTGAGCACCGAGCCGACCCACACCACGAACATCACGGGCGACTTGACCATCACCCGGGGGTCGAGCTTGCGGAACGCCTCCGGCACGGACTTGATCAGTTGTCCGGCGTCGAAGAGACCGGCTCCGACACGGCCGTCCGAGGGCTTGTGCGCGGTGGGGACGTCGCTGTGCGGCGCCCTGGTGGGTGTGGCTGTGGACATCGAGTCCTCTGCCTTCTCTGTACGGGTGGTCATCACGCGAGTCCTTCCGCGAGCGGGCCCAGGGCGAGGGCCGGGAAGTACGTGAGACCGGTGATGATGAGGACCGCGCCCACGAGCAGGCCGGTGAACAGCGGCTTCTCGGTCCGCAGGGTTCCCGCGGTCACCGGGACGGGCTTCTGCCCCGCGAGCGAACCGGCCAGGGCCAGCACGAACACCATGGGCAGGAAGCGGCCGAGCAGCATCGCGAGTCCGGTCATGGTGTTGTACCAGTCGGTGTTCGCGTTCAGGCCGGCGAACGCCGAGCCGTTGTTGTTGGCCGCCGAGGTGAAGGCGTAGAGGACCTCGGAGAACCCGTGCGCGCCGGAGTTGAGCATCGAGTGCGGCGGGGTCGGCAGCGCCATGGAGGCCGCGGTGAAGACCAGCACCAGCGCGGGGGTGATGAGGATGTAGCAGGCGGCAAGCTTCATCTCCCGGCCGCCGATCTTCTTGCCGAGGTACTCGGGGGTGCGGCCGACCATCAGGCCGGCGATGAACACCGCGATGATCGCCATGATCAGCATGCCGTAGAGGCCGGATCCGGTGCCGCCGGGCGCGATCTCGCCGAGCTGCATGCCCAGCATGGTGATGCCGCCGCCGAGTCCGGTGAACGAGGAGTGGAAGGAGTCCACCGCGCCCGTGGAGGTCAGGGTCGTGGCCACGGCGAAGATGGACGAGGCGCCGACGCCGAAGCGGGTCTCCTTGCCCTCCGTCGCCCCGCCCGCGAGGTCGAAGGCCGCGCCGTGGTGGTGGAACTCGGTCGCCATCATCAGGGCGGTGAAGCCGATCCAGATGGTGGCCATCGTGGCGAGGATCGCGTATCCCTGCTTGACCGAGCCGACCATCACGCCGAAGGTGCGGGTCAGCGCGAACGGGATCACCAGGATCAGGAAGATCTCGAAGAGGTTCGAGAACGGGGTCGGGTTCTCGAAGGGGTGGGCGGAGTTGGCGTTGAAGTAGCCGCCGCCGTTGGTGCCGAGCTCCTTGATGGCCTCCTGCGACGCGACCGCGCCGCCGTTCCACTGCTGCGAGCCGCCCATGAACTGGCCGACCTCATGGATGCCGGAGAAGTTCTGGATCGCCCCGCACGCCACCAGGATCACCGCGGCGACCGCCGCGACCGGCACCAGGATGCGCAGCGTGCCACGCACCAGGTCCGTCCAGAAGTTGCCGAGTTCACCGGTGCGCGACCGTGCGAAGCCCCGTACGAGCGCAACCGCGACCGCCATGCCGACCGCCGCGGAGACGAAGTTCTGCACGGCCAGACCGGCGGTCTGCACGACGTGGCCCATGGTCTGTTCGCCGTAGTACGACTGCCAGTTGGTGTTCGTCACGAACGACACGGCGGTGTTGAACGACTGGGCCGGGTTGACCGCGTCGAAGTGCAACGACCCCGGCAGGACACCCTGGAGCCGCTGGAGCAGATAGAGGAACAGGACGCTGACCGCGGAGAACGCGAGGACCGCGCGGAGGTACGCGGGCCAGGTCATCTCGGCGTCCGGGTTGGCGCCGATGCCCTTGTAGACCCACTTCTCGACCCGCAGGTGCTTCTCGGAGGAGTAGACCCGGGCCATGTAGGTACCGAAGGGGATGGAGACGAGCGCCAGCGCGCCTATGAGGGCGAGCAACTGGAGGACGCCGGCGAGGACGGGGCTCATATCGGTGCTCAGAACCTCTCCGGAAAGACAAGGGCAAGGACCAGATAGCCCAGCAGGGCGACGGCCACGATCAGGCCGACGACGTTCTCGGCGGTCACAGCTTCGTCACCCCCTTGGCGACGAAGGCCACCAGCGCGAACAACGCGATCGTGGTGACGACGAAGGCCAGATCGGCCATCGCGAACTCCTAGGGGAGGTTCCTATTGCATCGGACGCTTAGAGGAAACCTCCGCTCCGCCCGGATCCGGCCCCCGTTGACGGCTCCCATACGCCGACGCTCCCGGCCTTGACGGGACCCTTACGTAGACCACCGATCCGTACCGTCGATCAGGCCGGATCGGCGGCTGGCCGGCCGGCTGGCGGGACGGGCTGGCGGGGGCGCAGAAGCACGGCGGGGAGCCCTGAGCTGCGACGACGGGAGCGGCCCCCGCGCCAGGGCGCCGCGCTGCTCGACCGGCTGGGGCAGCGGATCGACGACGAGACCGTATGGGCGGCGCTGAGGGCGTCGGGGCTCTCCGACCAAGAGGCCGGACGCCGGGCTGATCGATCCGGACCGCTGGGCCGGGCTGTCCGGTAGGGCGGCCGGGAGCGCCGGGCCGAGCGGTCCAAAAGGGCAGCCGGAAGCGTCGGTCGGGCGACCGGAAGCGCGCCGGTCAAGCGGGCCGGAGCGACGCCTGGTGACTGGGAAACGAATGTCCGGCGGGCGGGAGAAACGTCAGATGATCCGGAACGTCGGTCCGGCAGGCAGATGCGACGCCGGGTGATGGGGAAACGCCGGTCGGGCGGGCGCGAGCGACGTCAGGTGACCGGGCAACGTCGGTCCGGCGGGCGGGAGTGCCGGTCCGGGGCCGGTTCGTGGCTCACGCCGCTGTGTCGTCGGCCTCCATCGTCATGCGGGCCACGTGGAGCGCCAGGTAGGAGACCTCGTCCTCGCTCAGCTGGCGGCCCAGGCGCAGCTCGACGATCGTCGCGAGCTGCTGCGCGGTGCGGGTCGCCTCCGGGTAGTACTGGCGGATGCCCTTCCCGATCGTGGACTCGTGGCCTTTGAGCTGCCGGCGCTGCTGGATCCGTACGAAGAGATAGCGCACGTGGGTGATGAACCGCGCCACGTTCATCGACTCGTGCGAGACGTCCAGCCCGTACCGCTCCCTGATGACCGCGAGCATCTGCTGGATGACCCCGGTCATCGTGTAGGTGAAGGACAGGTCGCCCGAGACGAAGCCCGCGTTCACCAGGTGCAGTGCCAGCGGGGTCGCCTCGGAGGCCTCCAGTTGCGGGGTCACGTGCTCGTTGATGGCCTGGAGCAGGAGCTGCGCCTGGGCGTACTCGGTGGCGTACAGGGTCTGCACCTCGGCGCGCAGCGGGTACTCGATGACGATGCCCCGCGCGGCCCGGTCCAGCGCTCCGGCGACGTGGTCGGCGACCGCGATGGCGAGGGTGGGCCGGGTGGACTCGCGGCCCTCGATGCCGGCGTCGCCGAGGGCGGTCACGACGGCTTCCAGGATCTCCTCGCTGATGAGGGCCATGGCCTCGGCCAGCCGGGCGGGGTCCGCGTCGGGGACGGGGCCCGCGGCGGGGTCGCGGCCGTCGGCCGGGACGAAGACGCGCTCGATGAGCGTGGGGTCGACGGGCTTGCCCTGGTGGGAGCTGAAGCCGATGCCGCGCCCGGTCAGGATGACCGGCTGGTCCTTCTCGTCGCTCGCGAGGACCACGTTGTTGTTCAGGACACGCACAGCCTTCACCGCCGGCCCTCCTTTCCGTCCGATCTCCATGGTCTCCCGAACGCCGACGCGGCGCGTGCACGCGTCCCTCGCGGGAGGCGTGCACGCGCCGGATCGTAGGCGTCAAGCGGGGCTGATCACCGTCGCACGGTCACCACGGGGGTGCCGGCGGTGACGTCCTGCCCGACGTGCGGCTCGACCGAGGTCATGTCCGCGGTGTTGAGGACGGTCATCAGGGTGACGGCCGGGTGTCCCGCGGCGCGTACGGCGCCGAGGTCGACCTCGGCGAGGAGGTCGCCGGCGGCGATCTTCTGCCCGGCCGCGACGCGCACGTCGAAGCCCTCGCCCTGCATCTTCACGGTGTCGATGCCGACGTGGATGAGGACCTCGACGCCGTTCGCGGTACGGATACCGAAGGCGTGGCCGGTGTCGGCGACGGTGATCAGCTCACCGTCGACCGGGGCGACGACGCGGCCGTCGGCCGGCTCGATGCCCACGCCCTCGCCGAGCGCGCGGGAGGCGAAGACCGGGTCCTCGACCTCGCCGAGGCCGATCACACGGCCCGCGACGGGCGCCGTGAGCTCGAGGCCCTTTCCGGCGGCGGGAGTCTCGGCCGTGGCGGCAGCGCCCGGGACGCTGCCGGTGGAGGCACCGGTGGCACCGGTGGCAGCGGCGGCGGCACCGACGCCGACGAGCTCACGGTCGTCGGCCGCGACGGTCTGGGCAGAGGCGGTCTGGGCGGGGACGACGGCCTTGCCGCCGGCGGCCGCCTCGGCCGCGTCACGCTCGGCGTTGGCCTCGGCGCGCTCTTCCTTGGTGCGGTAGTCCGCGAAGTACACGAGCGCCATCGAGGTGAAGAAGGCCGCCGAGATCGCGATGATGTACTTGATCATCGGGTCGAAGACCGGGATGGTCAGCAGGGAGGTGAAGGCGAAGGCCTTGGTGTTCACGCCGCCGAGGAGACCGATGATCACACCGCCCACGAGGCAGCCGACGAGCATGCGCGGGTAGATCCGCTTGAAGCGCAGGTGGATGCCGTACAGCGAGGGCTCGGAGATACCGCCGAGCAGACCCGCGGCCAGGGCGCCGGTGGCGGTCTGGCGCATGTCCTTCTCACGGTGACGGATCGAGAGCAGCAGGACACCGGCGGTCGCGCCGAAGCAGGCGAAGTTCCACGTGCCCATGGGGCCCTGGATGAAGTCGTACCCGAGGGTGTTGATGTTCACGAGCATGAGCGCGTTCAGCGGCCAGTGCAGACCGAGCGGCACCAGGAAGGGGTACAGCATCGGGATGACGATCGCGAAGACGATCGGGGCGTTGCCGTTCAGCCACGACAGACCCGTGCCGAGACCGTTGCCGGCCCAGACGCCCATGGGGCCGATGAGGAACGCGGTCATCGGGATCATGATCAGCATGCTGAAGAACGGTACGAAGACCATCTGCACGTTCTCGGGGAAGATCCGCTTCAGGCCCTTGTAGACGAGGGCGAGCAGGGCGACCATCAGCAGCGGCACGAACACCTGGCCGCCGTAGTCGTTGAGCTGCATCGGCAGCCCGAAGACGTGGGCCACGGACTCCGAGGTGCCCAGCGTGGTGTTGGTGGTCGTGGTGACGCCGGGGGTCTTGGACCCGATCATGCCCGTGAAGTTCGGGGTCATCACCGCGGCCATCACGGTGGCGCCGACCCAGGGGTCGATCTTCAGCTTCTTGGCCGCGTTGTAGGCGACCATGATCGGCAGGAAGTACAGCACCGAGCGCCACATCGAGTCGACGAAGACCCAGGTGGCGGACTTGTCCGCGGAGCGGAAGTCGACCACGCCGAAGGCGTCGAGCATCGAGGCGATCGCGATGATCAGGGAGGCGCCGAGCAGCACGCCCAGGAGCGGACGGAACGAGTCCGAGAGGTACTCGAAGAAGTTGTCCAGCCAGGCGAAGCGACCGCGGCCCTTGGCGCGGATCTCGGCCTTGACCTCGGCGTCGGACTGCGGACGCGCCGTGGCGCCGCCCGCCATCGACGGCAGGTTCATGATGTCCGAGTAGACGCCGGCGACGGCTCCGCCGATGACGATCTGGAAGCGGTCGCCGGACTGGGGCACCGTGCCCATGACGCCGTCGAGGGCGTCGAGCGCGGCTTGGTCGACCTTCTTGCCGTCGTGGAGCTCGAAGCGCAGCCGCGTGGCGCAGTGCGTGAGGCTCCCGATGTTCTCGGCTCCGCCGACGCCGCTGAGGATCTGCTCCGCCAGCGCACCGGGTGTGGGTGTGTTCATGACGCGTCCTTGCATCCCTGATTCTTGCCGTCTTGCCTTGGTCCGCGATCTCTCGCGCATGGACCAGGGCAACAAAAAAGGCCCGGGAAGCGCACGGGGCGCCACCCAGGCCTTGCCTCCCTCAAACCGGACGCCGGGGGCGTCTCCGTAGGGAGTAACAATCCTGCGATCGAGATCGATCGGAAATGACTATAGCAGCGCGGCAAGGGCCTCCGACGCCGTTCGTGACCATCACCACTCGACGGGCCCTCACCGCCGGGCGGCGGCGGGAAACAGCAGGCCACGCCGGTCGGCAGCAGGGCCACCACGCGCCGGCGGGCACCGCGGGGCAGTGCCGGTCAGTGCCGGTCAGTGCCGGTCAGTGCCGGTCAGTGCCGGTCAGTGCCGGTCAGTGCCGGTCAGTGCCGGTCAGTGCCGGTCAGCAGCCGACACGACCGGCGGCGCCAGGCAGCACCATGCGGCGCCGGAGCATTCTGCCACCTCGCGGCACGGCGCCCGGCCAGGGTCGGCACCCGCGTGCACCCAGGCGGGCGACACACCCGCCGGCCGCCGGGGCGGCCGACCCTCCGGCCGTCGGCCGCCGCGGGCCCACGCTCCCCTCCAGCCGGCCGCGCCCGGTCGGCGCGGGCCCTCGTCCACCCGATTGAAACCGTTCAATGTTCGGGCACGCGAACCGGCCGAATCGACTGACGACACGGATAAGCATGGCCGATTTCCGGAAAATACCGCCGCACTTGTTGACCGCTACCTCCCCCGCCCCTACCTTCACCGCCGTGAAACGATTCATAACTCCTAGGTGAGGGGCCCCAGTTGATCAGCAGGAGGAACATCCTGGCGGGCGCGGCCGGTGCGGCGGGTGTCGTCGCGGCGACGGCCGCGGGAGCGGGACCGGCAGCCGCGGCCTCGCCCTCGTCGGCATCCGCGCCGGCCGGCCCGCGCGCCCGGCGCGCGGCCCCGCGCGTCACCGCTCCGACCGTCGAGTACGTCGAGCACCCCCTGGGGCTCGACACCCAGCACCCCCGGCTGAGCTGGCCGATGGTCTCGGACGCGCCGGGGACGCGACAGAGCGCGTACCGGATCCGGGTGGCCACCAGCGCGTCCGGCCTGTCCCGGCCCGACGTGTGGGACAGCGGAAAGGTGACGTCCGACCAGTCCGTCCTCGTCCCCTACGCCGGTCCCCGGCTCGCTCCGCGGACCCGGTACTTCTGGTCCGTGCGGGTCTGGGACACCGACGGAGCGGCCTCCGGCTGGAGCGCGCCGTCCTGGTGGGAGACGGGTCTCCTGGACACGCCGTGGTCGGCGGAGTGGGTCTCGGCTCCTCTCGCCCTCACGGACGCGCCCTCCCTGGAGGGCAGCGCCTGGATCTGGTTCCCCGAAGGTGATCCGGCGAGCAGCGCCCCGGCGGCCACGCGGTGGTTCCGGCGGGTCGTCGACGTTCCCGACGGTGTCACGGCGGCGAAGATCGCCTTCAGCGCCGACAACGTTTTCTCGCTCTCGGTCAACGGTGCCGAGGTGGCCCGTACCGACCTGGCGACCGAGCACGAGGACTGGCGCCGCCCGGCCGTCGTGGACGTCCTCGGACGGCTGCGCCCCGGACGAAACGTCCTCGCGGTGGAGGCGGCCAACGCGACGGTGGGGCCCGCCGGCCTGGTCGGAGTCCTCACCCTGACCACCTCCTCCGGTGAGCGCCGGATCGTCACCGACGCGTCTTGGCGGGCCACGGACGCGAAGCCCGCTGGTGACTGGCGCGGGGACGGCTACGACGACGGCGGCTGGCCGGCGGCCAAGGTGGCGGCCGCGTGGGGCGCGGGCCCCTGGGGCAGGGTCGTCCCGGCCTCGTTCGCCGCGAACCAGCTCCGCCACGCGTTCACCCTGCCCGCCAAGCGAGTGGCCCGCGCGCGCCTGTACGCGACGGCCCTCGGCCTGTACGAGGCCCACCTCAACGGCCGGCGGGTGGGCCGCGACCAGCTCGCCCCCGGCTGGACGGACTACCGCGAGCGCGTCCAGTACCAGACGTACGACGTCACCTCCCTCCTGCGGCCCGGGGCCAACGCCGTCGGCGCCTGGGTGGCGCCCGGCTGGTACGCGGGGAACGTCGGCATGTTCGGACCCCGCCAGTACGGTGAACGCCCCGCGCTGCTGGCCCAGTTGGAGATCGAGTACGCCGACGGGACGAGAGAGAGCGTCTCGTCGGGCCCCGACTGGCGGGCCGCGTCCGGACCGATCGTCGCGGCCGACCTGCTGAACGGCGAGACGTACGACGCGCGTGCGGAGACCGACGGCTGGACCTCCCCCGGTTTCGACGACCGGACCTGGCTCGCCGTCCGTGCCGCCGGGGACGCTGCGCCCCGCCGGATCGTCGCGCAGTCCGACGGTCCGGTGCGCGTGGCCGCCGAACGGCCCGCCGAGAAGGTGACCGAACCCGCCCCGGGCGTCCACGTGTTCGACCTGGGCCAGAACATGGTCGGCTCGGTCCGGCTGCGCGTCACGGGCGAGGCCGGAACGACCGTGCGGCTACGTCACGCCGAGGTCCTCAACCCGGACGGCACCCTCTACACCGCAAATCTGCGCTCGGCGGCGGCGACCGACACGTACATCCTCAAGGGCGGCGGCGAGGAGACGTACGAGCCGCGCTTCACCTTCCACGGGTTCCGCTACGTCGAGGTCACCGGGTTCCCCGGGACTCCCTCCACGGCGGCCGTGACCGGCCGTGTCATGCATACGTCGGCGCCGTTCACCCTGGAGTTCGAGACCGACGCACCCCTGCTCAACCAGCTTCACAGCAACATCACTTGGGGCCAGCGGGGCAACTTCCTCTCCGTCCCCACGGACACGCCGGCGCGCGACGAGCGGCTCGGCTGGACCGGGGACATCAACGTCTTCGCCCCCACGGCCGCCTACACCATGGAGTCGGCGCGCTTCCTGGCCAAGTGGCTGGTGGACCTGCGCGACGGCCAGACCGCCGAGGGCGCGTTCACGGACGTGGCGCCCATGGTCGGGACGGTCGGCAACGGGGTCGCGGGCTGGGGAGACGCGGGTGTGACCGTCCCCTGGTCGCTGTACCAGGCCTACGGGGACCGGCAGGTCCTGGCCGACGCCTGGCCGTCCGTCAAGGCGTGGCTGGGCTATCTGGAGCGCCACAGCCACGGCCTGCTGCGGCCCGCTGAGGGATACGGCGACTGGCTGAACGTCTCGGACGAGACGCCCAAGGACGTCATCGCCACCGCGTACTTCGCGCACAGCGCCGACCTCGCGGCCCGGATGGCCACCGCGCTGGGCGAGGACCCCGCGCCCTGGGCGGGCCTGTTCGACCGCGTCCGGGAGGCCTTCCGGAACGCGTACATCGGCGCCGACGGGACGGTACGGGGCGACACGCAGACGGCGTACGTGCTCGCCCTGTCGATGGACCTCGTTCCGGACGCGCTGCGCACGGCGGCGGCCGGACGGCTCGTCGACCTGATCCGCGCGAGGGACTGGCATCTGTCGACCGGCTTCCTCGGGACGCCCAGGCTGCTCCCGGTCCTCACGGACACCGGGCACACCGACGTCGCCTACCGGCTCCTCCTTCAGCGCTCCTTCCCGAGCTGGGGCTACCAGATCGACAAGGGCTCCACCACGATGTGGGAACGCTGGGACTCCATCCGGCCCGACGGCAGCTTCCAGGCCCCGGACATGAACTCCTTCAACCACTACGCCTACGGCTCGGTGGGCGAGTGGATGTACGCGACCGTCGCCGGCATCTCGCCGGGCGGGCCCGGCTACCGCGAGATCGTCGTCCGTCCCCGGCCGGGCGGCGGCCTCACCTCCGCGCGGGCCACGTTCACGTCCCTCTACGGTCCGGTCTCCACCCGGTGGCGACAGGGCTCCGACGGCTTCGACCTCACCTGCGCCGTCCCGGCCAACACCACGGCCGAAGTGTGGATCCCGGCGAGCGGCCCGGACGCGGTCGCGCACACCGGCGCCGCCTTCCTGCGTACGGAGGACGGCTGCGCGGTGTACCGCGTCGGCTCCGGCCGGCACCGCTTCACCACCTGACCGGGGGCCGCGGGAACGGAGGGACCGGACGGACCGGGCCGGGTGAGGTGATCAGGTGGTCACGGCGTTCGCGTCGCCGCTACGGCGTCGCGTCCGCCGTGACCGGGATCTCCTCCTCGTGCTGCGGCCGGCCGGTCCTGAACTGCGTGCGGTACAGCTCCGCGTAGCGCCCGTCCGCCGCGAGCAGCTCGTCGTGGGTGCCCCGCTCGACGATCCGGCCCGCCTCGACGACCAGGATCAGGTCGGCGGCCCGTACCGTCGACAGCCGGTGCGCGATCACGACGGCGGTGCGGCCCTCCAGTGCCTCGGTGAGTGCCTCCTGGACGGCCGCCTCCGAGGTGTTGTCGAGATGGGCGGTGGCCTCGTCCAGGATGACGACGCGCTGGCGGGCGAGGAGCAGCCGGGCGATGGTCATGCGCTGGCGCTCGCCGCCGGAGAGCCGGTAGCCGCGCTCGCCGACCACGGTGTCGAGACCGTCTGGCAGGGACCGTACGAGGTCGTCGAGACGAGCCCGGCCCAGCACGTCCCACAGCTCGTCCTCGGTGGCGTCCGGCCGGGCGAGGAGCAGGTTCTGGCGGACCGAGTCGTGGAAGAGGTGCCCGTCCTGGGTCACCATGCCGAGGGTCGCGCGCATCGACACGGCGCTGAGTTCGCGGACGTCGACGCCGCCGATGCGAACGGCGCCGGCGTCTGTGTCGTACAGCCGCGGCAGGAGTTGGGCGATGGTCGACTTGCCGGCGCCGGAGGAGCCCACGAGTGCGACGGTCTGGCCGGGCTCGGCGCGGAAGGAGATGCCGTGCAGCACCTCGTCGCCGCCGCGGGTGTCGAGGGCGGCGACCTCCTCCAGGGAGGCGAGGGAGACCTTGTCGGCGGAGGGGTAGGCGAAACGGACGTCGTCGAACTCGACGGAGGCGGGACCGTCCGGGAGCGTGCGGGCGTCCGGCTTCTCCTCGATGAGCGGCTTGAGGTCGAGCACCTCAAAGACGCGCTCGAAGCTGACCAGGGCGCTCATGACCTCGACACGGGCGCCCGCCAGCGAGGTGAGCGGCGCGTACAGGCGGGTGAGCAGCAGCGCCAGCGAGACGACGGCGCCCGGCTCCAGGGTGCCGCGCAGGGCGAACCAGCCGCCGAGCCCGTAGACGAGGGCGAGTGCCAGGGCCGAGACCAGGGTGAGGGCGGTGATGAAGGCGGACTGCGCCATGGCCGTACGGACGCCGATGTCCCGCACCCGCCGGGCGCGCGCCGCGAACTCGGCGGACTCCTCCCCGGGCCGCCCGAAGAGCTTGACGAGGGTGGCGCCCGGGGCGGAGAAGCGCTCGGTCATGCGGGTGCCCATGGCGGCGTTGAGGTCCGCGGCCTCGCGCTGGAGCCTGGCCATGCGGCTGCCCATCCGCCGGGCGGGGAGCACGAACACCGGCAGCAGGACCAGCGCGAGCAGCGTGATCTGCCAGGACAGGGTGAGCATCACGACCAGCGTGAGCAGCAGGGTCACCACGTTGGCGACGACGCCGGACAGGGTGTTGCTGAACGCGCGCTGGGCGCCGATCACGTCGTTGTTGAGTCGACTGACGAGCGCTCCCGTACGTGTACGTGTGAAGAACGCGACCGGCATGCGCTGCACATGATCGAAGACAGCCGTGCGCAGATCGAGGATGAGTCCCTCGCCGAGCGTCGACGAGAGCCAGCGGCTCAGGATCCCGAAGGCCGCCTCGGCGAGCGCGATGACGGCGATGAGCACGGAAAGACGGACGACGGTGCTCTCGTCCCCGTGGGCCACGATGGTGTCCACGACGTGCCCCGCGAGCACCGGCGTCGCGACGGCGAGCAGCGCCGTCACCACACTGAGGAGGACGAACTGCGCGATACGGCGGCGGTGCGGGCGGGCGAAGGCGGCGATGCGGCGCAGCGTCGCGCGGTCGAAGGGACGACGCTCCTGTTGGGCGTTCATGACACTGTGCAACTGTGTCCAGGCTGTGGTCTCCATGCTCATGGGAGAGACAGTAGGACCTCAAGCTTTGTTGAGGTCAACGGATCGGGGCGGGAGCACTCACGCGGGTGGGCCTCCCCGGAGACCGGCACCCGGCGCCCCCGGGTCGGGCCTCCCTCGGCTTGCCCGGCGTGTCAGCCTCCGTCCCCGCGCCCGCAACCTCGCGTTGGTGCGGTGTGGAAAACCTCTCGAGATGTGACAGCCGTACGACTTCCCCGGGCGCTGCCCCGGCTCCCCCGCCTCCTCACCCTGCGGCCCGCCGTCCGGCCGGTCCTGTGCCTGATCCCGCTCGCGCTGGTCCTCGTGGTGGCCGTGCGGCACCGGTCCGTGCTCGCCGAGGGCTTCGGGCATCTGAGGTCGGCCGAGTGGCCCTGGCTCGTCGCCGCGGCCGCCGCGACCTGCCTGACCTGGGTGGCCGCGGCCGTGACCCGGCAGGGCGCGGTCATGGAACGGCTGCCCGCGGTCCGGCTGCTGGCCACGCAGTTCGCGGCGGGCGCGGCGAACCATCTGCTGCCGACGGGGCTGGGTGCCGGGGCGGTGAATCTGCGGTTCATGACCGTGTGCGGGGTGCCGCTGGCCCGCTCCTCGGCCGCGCTCGCGCTGTACCTGCTGGCGGAGGCGGTCGCCCGGCTGACCCTGCTGGTCGGCCTGCTGATCGCGTTCCCGGACGCGCTGCGGGTCGACGGTCTGATACCCGACGGAGCGCTCGGACCGCTGCTGATCGGCGTCGGCGTGGCCCTGTGCGCCGCGCTGGCCGTGCTCGCTCTCGTACGAAGGCTGCGCACGGCCGTCCTCTCCTTCCTGCGCACCGCCTTCGGTGAGGCCCGTTCGGTGCACACCCGCCCGTCCCGCGCCCTCGCCCTGTGGGGCGGATCGCTGGCCTTCCCGCTGCTCCAGGCCGCCGGGCTGGCCTCCGTGGGACGCGCGCTGGGCCTCCCGGTGTCGCCCACGCACATGATGATCGCCTACCTGGCGGCGACGATCGCGGTGGCGATGGTGCCGACCCCCGGCGGGCTCGGTTTGGTGGAGGCCGCGCTGATCGTGGCCCTCGTCGCGGCGGGGGGCCCGGTGGCCGTGGCGACGGCGGTGGTGCTGGCGTACCGGATCATCACGGTGTGGGTGCCGCTGCTGCCGGGGGCGCTGACCCTGGGCGCGCTGGTCCGCTGGAAGGTGATCTGACCCGGTCGGGGGCTGGGGCAGGCGCCAGGGGTCACGAGCGCTTCCGTCCTGGGTCGTGCGGGGCGCCGCGCGCTGTGATACCGAGGAGTAACCACGGCGCGCGACGGGGCGCGCCGGCCGCAGAGAGGGACAGCGCGATGCCGGTCCGCAGCGAACGTCAGGGTCACGTCACCACGATCGTCCTCTCCCGGCCCGCGGCCCGGAACGCGGTGGACGGGCCGACCGCCGCCGAACTCGCCGACGCCTTCCGGAAGTTCGAGGCCGACGAGACGGCGCGTGTCGCCGTGCTCTGGGGTGAGGGCGGCACCTTCTGCGCGGGCGCGGACCTCAAGTCCATCGGCACGGAGCGGGGGAACGCGGTCGCCGAGGAGGGGGACGGTCCGATGGGGCCCACCCGGCTGCGGCTGACCAAGCCGGTGATCGCGGCGGTCGCGGGGCACGCCGTGGCGGGCGGCCTGGAACTGGCGCTCTGGTGCGATCTGCGGGTCGCCGAGGAGGACGCCGTCTTCGGGGTGTTCTGCCGACGCTGGGGCGTGCCGCTGATCGACGGGGGCACGGTGCGGCTGCCCCGGCTCATCGGCACGAGCCGGGCGATGGACATGATCCTCACCGGCCGTGCCGTCGCCGCCTCCGAGGCGTACGAGATGGGGCTCGCGAACCGGGTGGTCCCGGTCGGCCGGTCTCGCGCCGAGGCCGAGCGGCTGGCGGCGGAGATCGCCGACTTCCCGCAGGCCTGCCTGCGCAGCGACCGGGCCTCGGTCCTCGACCAGGAGGGCCTGGTCGAGAAGGAGGCCATGCGGACCGAACTCCGTTACGGCATGGGCGTCCTGGAGGAGAGCATGGAGGGCGCCGCCCGTTTCGCCTCCGGCGCGGGGCGCCACGGTGCGTTCGGCGAAGCGTGACTGCGAGGGCGGGTGTGCAGGCCGGGGACCCGCGTAGCCGCGTACCCGCGGTTTCGGCAGGTGGGTGGGTCGGGGCCGTGCCGGTACATCCGCCCGTCGCCGTTGGGTGAGGGGTGAGCGTCGGTGGCGACGGGCATGTGATGTACCGGCACGGCCCCTCGCGCCGGATCCCGACTGCGGGTGTGCTGTGGCCGGATCGGGTTGCTGGTGCGCGGTGGCCGGATCCCGGCTGCGGGTGCGCGGTGGACGGATCGGAGCTGGAGGTCTGTCGGATTGGGGTGTCAAGGGCTGGCCCTCGTAGGGGTGGTGACGGGGAGGCAGGGGGATGCGGCAGGATGAGCCGTCTCCCCGGACGACGGCTGACGCCCGTCCGGGCATGATCGCGTTCCCGGATTCGAGCAGGTGGCAAGTGACGACACAGCACATTCGGCCCGTGGGCCCTCATCCCGGTACGGGTCCCGGTCCCGCTCTCCGAGGAGGTCACCGATGAAGCGCTCCGTCACCCTGGACGACCTGATGATCGCCGGAATAGCCGTGGCGGCCGGGCTGCTGGCGGCGTTCCTGCTGCGGATGCTGCTGCGCTGGCTGGGCAAGCACGCCGAGCGCACCCGCTGGAGCGGCGACGACGTCATGGTGGACGCCCTGCGTACCGTCGTGCCGTGGTCGGCGGTGGCCGGAGGCGTCGCCGCGGCGGCCGCGGTGCTTCCGCTGACCGCGCCGGTCGGCCGCACCGTGAACCGGTCGCTGACCGTCCTGCTGATCCTGGTCGCGACGGTCACGGCGGCCCGCCTGATCACCGGTCTGGTCCGGTCGGTGACGCAGTCCCGCTCGGGCGTCGCCGGTTCGGCCACCATCTTCGTCAACATCACCCGGGTCGTGGTGCTGGCGATCGGCTTCCTGATCGTCCTGCAGACCCTGGGCATCTCGATCGCGCCCCTGCTGACGGCCCTGGGCGTCGGCGGTCTGGCCGTCGCGCTCGCGCTCCAGGACACCCTCGCCAACCTCTTCGCGGGCGTGCACATCCTCGCCTCGAAGACGATCCAGCCGGGCGACTACATCCGGCTGAGCAGCGGGGAGGAGGGATACGTCGTCGACATCAACTGGCGCAACACCACGGTCCGTCAGCTCTCCAACAACCTGGTCATCATCCCCAACGCCCAGCTCTCGGGCACCAACATGACCAACTTCACCCGGCCCGAGCAGAAGATGACGCTCCTGGTGCAGGTCGGCGTCGGTTACGACAGCGACCTCGACCACGTCGAGCGGGTCACGAACGAGGTCGTCGCCGAGGTGATGACCGAGATCGACGGTGCCGTCCCGGAGCACGAACCGGCCGTGCGTTTCCACACGTTCGGCGACTCGCGCATCGGTCTCACGGTGATCCTGGCCGTGGGTGAGTTCAGCGACCAGTACCGGATCAAGCACGAGTTCATCAAGGCCCTGCACAAGCGCTACCGGGACGAGGGCATCCGGATTCCGTCGCCCGCCCGGACGGTCGCGCTCCAGCCCGGCGGGGCGGGCTTCCTGGAGACCGCCATCCCCCATCAGCGCGAGGCCGCGCAGCGTCCCTGACATCGCGTGGGGAAGGGCAGGGCACGGAGGGTTGGGTACGGGGCACCACGACGCACCCGCAGTCGGCTTCGGCGTGAGGGGCCGCGCCGGTACATCAGATGCCCGTCGCCACCGACGTTCACCTCTCGTCCGACGGCGACGGGCGGATGTACCGGCGCGGCCCCGACCCCCTCCACCGGACCGGAACCGCGACGGCCGGCAAGGCGACGGCCAACGGGTCGGGGGCCGGGCGGAGTGATCCGCCCGTCCCCCTTCTTCACGCCCGGCCCCTTCTTCACGCCCGGCCCCTTCTTCACGCCGCCCGGCCGGAACGTGGCGGCCGGCGTGCGGCGGTCAGAGCGTGGCGGTCGAGTCCGGGTAGTGGCCGGGCGCGCGGTTGCGCGGCGCGACCAGGCTCGACACGACCGGGGTGACCGTCCAGTCCGGGTGGTTCGGCATGCGCGGTGTCTTCGTCCCGTACAGCCAGTCGTTCAGGAAGCCGGACTGGTCCGCGCCGGAGATCTCGGTGGCGACCGCGATGTAGTCGGCGGTGGTCGCCGCGCGGTTGCGGTACCGCTCCAGGAACGTGCGCTCGATGCGGTTGAAGACGTCCTCGCCGACCAGCTCGCGCAGCGCGTACAGGACGAGGACGCCGCCCAGGTAGCGCTGGCTGTCGAAGAGGTTGGCGGCGTTCGGCGCGGCGACGGGGCCGGACGACTGACGCCACTGGTCGCCCCGGGCGTACGTGTCCTTCATCCGGGCTTCCATGGTGGTCAGACCGAGCGAGTCGGCCCAGCCGCGCTCGTAGCGGTAGAGCAGCCCGTAGAAGTCGGCGTGGCCCTCGTTCAGCCACAGGTCGGCCCAGTTGGCGGGGCTGACGCTGTTGCCGAAGTAGGAGTGGACCAGCTCGTGCATCATGTGCGAGCCGATCTTGTTCTCCGCCTGGAGCAGGAAGTTCGGCTTGTAGAGCGTCAGGGTCTGGGTCTCCAGGCCCGTGAAGTCGAACGCGTTGGCCGCGTCCGAGTTGCAGGGCAGCAGCCCGTACGTCTCGAACGGGTAGGCGCCGAGGCGCTGCTCCAGCCAGTCGACGAGGCCGGGGGTGAGCGCGAGCGCCGGCTCCAGCGCGGCGGCCCGTGCGACCGGGACGACGTCCCGCAGCCCCAGCCCGTTCGGCCCCTGCCGCTCCTTGACGACGTAGTCGCCGACGGTGATCTGCACCAGCTCGGTGGCTATCGGCGAGGCCGAGCGGTACGAGTACGCGGTGCGGTCGCCGTCGAGCTGCTCCGTGCCGGTCAGCGAGCCGTTCGCGACACCGCGCAGGGTGTTCGGCACGGTGATGCGGAAGCTGAAGTCGGCCTTGTCCAACGGGTGGTCGTTGCACGGGAAGACGGTGTGCGCGGCGTTGGGCTGGGGACAGATGGCGAACCCGTCGGGGGTCGGCACCCAGGCGGTGTACGCCAGCGTCCTGGCCGGGTCGGCCCCGTACTCGACGCAGACCACGACGGCGCAGGACTTCGGCAGGGTGCGCGCCGGGGTGACCCGCAGCTTCTCGCCGACCTGCTCGAAGGCCGCGGCCACGCCGCCGACCTTCACCGTCCGCACGTCGAGGCCGAGCGCGTCGAGCGAGAAGCGCGAGAGGTCCTGGGTCGCCTTGATCCGCAGGATCGCCTTGGCGTCGACCAGGCGGGTCGTGGCGTCGTACGCGAAGTCGAGGTGGTACGCCTCGACGCGGTAGCCGTCGTTGCCGAGCGCCGGGAAGACGGAGTCGCCGAGGGTCTCCGCACCGGGGGTGCCCTGATCCGGCCTTAAGGCCAGGGGCCGCGCCGAGGCGGTGGGGGCGGCGGCGAGCGCCGCCGCCGTTCCGAGCAGCGCGGCCGCGGGGGCCGTCACTCTGGTGCGATATCTCATGTTTCGCTTTCGTTCGGGCGACAGAGGGCAGGGAGATCCGCCGCAAGATCAGTTGCGCGGTCACTCTCATGTACGGCTGAGCGGGCCGTCCGGTTGCCTCCGGCGGGCGGAACCGGTTTTCACTCCGGTCGGCGCGTTCACTTTCCGGGGCCGGAGGGGCGTCGGGGGGGATGCCGGAGGTGTCCGATCAGGGCGATTCGCTCCGGCGGACCCGGTTCGGCCCGTACGGCCGTTTCCCGCCCCTCCGCGTCCGACGCGGGACGGACCCCTGTCGAGACGGGGGCTCCCACGAGATATCTTGATGTCGAGCAATGTTGCAGACGTGGAGCGGAGCACCCGGTGACTGACTCGACCATCATCTACACGCACAC
The DNA here is from genome assembly GCF_042790435.1 of Streptomyces sp. NPDC056738. NCBI lineage: Bacteria > Bacillati > Actinomycetota > Actinomycetes > Kitasatosporales > Streptomycetaceae > Streptomyces > Streptomyces sp. NPDC056738. Next base: position 91,235 of record NZ_JBHTZF010000002.1, on the reverse strand, counting down.
TGACGAGGCCCCGGCCCTGGCGACGTATTCGTTCCTGCCGGTGGTCCAGGCGTACGCCTCTCAGGCGGGTGTCACTGTGGAGACCCGTGACATCTCGCTGGCCGGGCGCATCATCGCCCTCTTCCCGGAGTTCCTCCGGGAGGACCAGCGCATCGCGGACGCCCTGTCCGAGCTCGGTGAGCTGGCCAAGACGCCCGGCGCGAACATCATCAAGCTGCCGAACATCTCGGCGTCGATCCCCCAGCTCAAGGCCGCGGTCGCCGAGCTTCAGGCGCAGGGCTACGCGCTTCCGGACTACCCGGACGACCCGAAGTCGGACGAGGAGCGCGACATCCGCGCCCGTTACGACAAGGTCAAGGGCAGCGCCGTGAACCCGGTCCTGCGCGAGGGCAACTCCGACCGCCGCGCCCCCGCGTCGGTCAAGAACTACGCCAAGACCCACCCGCACCGCATGGGCGCGTGGTCCTCCGAGTCGAAGACGAACGTCGCCACGATGGGTGTCGACGACTTCCGCTCCACCGAGAAGTCCGCGGTGATCTCCGAGGCCGGCACGCTGCGCATCGAGCTGGTCGGCGACGACGGCTCCACCACCGTGCTGCGCGAGTCGGTACCCGTGCAGGCCGGCGAGGTCGTGGACGCGTCCGTCATGCACGTCGCGCCGCTGCGTGAGTTCCTCACCGCGCAGATCGCCCGCGCCAAGGCCGAGGACGTCCTGTTCTCGGTGCACCTCAAGGCCACGATGATGAAGGTCTCCGACCCGATCGTCTTCGGTCACGTCGTGCGCGCCTTCTTCCCGAAGACCTTCGCGGCGCACGGTGAGACGCTCGCCGCCGCGGGTCTGACCCCGAACGACGGCCTCGGCGGCATCTTCAAGGGCCTGGAGACGCTCCCGGAGGGTGCCGAGATCAAGGCGTCCTTCGACGCCGAGCTCGCCGAGGGCCCGGCCCTCGCGATGGTCGACTCCGACAAGGGCATCACCAACCTGCACGTGCCGTCCGACGTCATCGTCGACGCCTCGATGCCGGCCATGATCCGCACCTCCGGCCACATGTGGGGCCCGGACGGCCAGGAGGCCGACACCCTCGCGGTCCTGCCGGACTCCTCCTACTCCGGCGTCTACCAGGCCGTGATCGAGGACTGCCGCGCCAACGGCGCCTACGACCCGTCGACCATGGGCTCCGTCCCGAACGTCGGCCTCATGGCGCAGAAGGCCGAGGAGTACGGCAGCCACGACAAGACCTTCGAGATCGCGGTCACCGGCACGGTCCGCCTGGTCGACGCGGCCGGCGACGTGGTGCTGGAGCAGGCGGTCTCCGCCGGCGACATCTTCCGCGCCTGCCAGACCAAGGACGCGCCCATCAAGGACTGGGTGAAGCTCGCGGTCACCCGCGCCCGCGCCTCCGGCGACCCGGCCGTGTTCTGGCTGGACGAGACCCGCGCGCACGACGCCAACCTGATCGCCAAGGTCAACCAGTACCTCCCGGAGCACGACACCGAGGGCCTGGACATCCGGATCCTCGCCCCCGTCGAGGCCACCAAGCTGTCGGTCGAGCGCATCCGCCGCGGCGAGAACACCATCTCGGTGACCGGCAACGTGCTGCGTGACTACCTGACCGACCTGTTCCCGATCCTGGAGCTGGGCACCAGCGCCAAGATGCTGTCGGTCGTCCCGCTGATGGCGGGCGGCGGCCTGTTCGAGACGGGCGCCGGCGGCTCCGCGCCGAAGCACGTCCAGCAGCTCGTCAAGGAGGACTACCTGCGCTGGGACTCGCTGGGCGAGTTCTTCGCGCTGGTGCCCTCGCTCGAGCAGTTCGCGAAGACCACCGGCAACGCGCGCGCCCAGGTGCTCGCCGACACCCTCGACCGCGCGACGGCGACCTTCCTCAACGAGGACAAGTCCCCGACCCGTCGCGTCGGCGGCATCGACAACCGCGGCAGCCACTTCTACCTGTCCCTGTTCTGGGCGCAGGAGCTGGCGCGGCAGACCGACGACGCGGACCTCGCCAAGGCGTTCGCGCAGCTCGCCGAGACGCTGACCGCGCAGGAGCGGACGATCGTCGACGAGCTGAACGCGGTCCAGGGCAACCCGGCCGACATCGGCGGCTACTACCAGCCCGACCCGGCCAAGGCCGCGAAGGTCATGCGCCCGTCCGCCACCTGGAACGAGACGCTGGCGACCTTCGCCTGATCCACCGCACCACCGCACCACCTCGCGGGCACAGCCCCGCGCACGCCGCCCCGGCCGGATCCTCCGGCCGGGGCGGCGTCGTTCCGGCGTCTCCCGGCGCGTCACGGTGACGGCTGCGGCCCACCTGGGCGATCAGCGGTGGCGGGCCGCAACACCCGTTCATAGCTTCGGCCTATGACCAGACAACAGATGGCCTACCTCGCGTGCACGGCTGTGGTCGTGGCATCGGGAGTGGGCGCAGCCCTGCCCGCCGACCACCCGTCAGTGCACCTGGTACGCCCGGGTGAATCCATCCAGAAGGCCGTGAACTCGGCGCGGGCGGGCGACACCGTCGTCGTCGCCCCCGGCACCTATCACGAGAGCGTCACCATCACCGCGCGGGACGTGACCCTGCGGGGCGCGAGCGCCAGGTCCACCGTCATCGTGCCGAACGCCGCCGCCACCGACGCCTGCGCCAAGGCGGGCAACGGCATCTGTGTGACCGGGACCGACGCCAAGCGCGTGCGCGGGGTCACCGTCGCCTCACTGACCATCAGGGGCTTCTCGAAGCAGGGCCTGTGGGCGACGGGGACCGACGGGCTGACCGTGCGCAGGGTGACCTCCGAGAAGAACGGCCAGTGGGGCATCGCCGAGGAACGGTCCGTGCGGACCAGGTTCGTCCGCAACATCGCCAGGGACAACGGCGACGCCGGTCTCTTCGTCTCCAACACGGTGACCACCGAGGAGGGCGCCCGCGACACCAAGGGAACGGTGGTCGCCCACAACCTGATGAGCGGCAACCGGATCGGCATCACGGTCCGGCGGGTGCGGAACCTGACCGTCGCCCGCAACGAGGCCACCGGCAACTGCACCGCGGTGTTCGTCGTGGGCGACGAGAACAAGCCGCGCGTCGGCGACCTGAGCGTCACCGGGAACTACATCCACGCCAACAACAAGTCCTGCCCCAAGACCCCCCGGCTGCCCGCCCTCCAGGGTTCCGGCATCGTCCTCACCGGCGCGGAGGACACGCGCGTGACCCACAACCGGGTCGAGGACAACGTGGGCACCTCCCCGCTGTCGGGCGGCATCGTGCTGTTCAAGAGCTTCGTGGGCGCGCTCAGCGAGCGCAACGAGGTGCGCGACAACGTGGTCCTGCGCAACGGTCCGTCCGATCTCGCGAACCGCGACACCACCGGCAAGGGCAACACCTTCCGGGGCAACACCTGCAAGGTCTCCGAGCCCTCGGGCATGTGCTGAGCACGTACGGCACGACACCAGAAACGAGGCATTGAATGACCACTGTCGATCAGAGTCCCCCGCCGTCCATGCAGTTGCGGGAACTCGTCTTCGGGGCGGCCCGTGCCGCCGCCGTACGTGCCGCGGCCCGGCTGGGGGTGGCCGACGCCCTCGACGACACGCCCATGAGCGCCGAGGACCTGGCCGCCGCGGTGAAGACCCAGCCGGGGACCCTGCGCCGGCTGCTGCGCGCCCTGTCCTGCCAGGGCGTGTTCATGGAGCGCCCCGACGGCACGTTCGCGCACACCGAGATGTCCCGGCTCCTGCGCGAGGACGACCCGAACAGCCTGCGCTACATCGCCCTGTGGTGCACCGAGCCGTGGACGTGGAACGTCTGGCCGAAGCTCGACGAGGCGGTGCGCTCCGGCCGCAACGTCTTCGAGGACGTGTACGACAAGGAGTTCTTCCCGTACCTCAACGAGGACGCCCCGGAGTCCGCGCACGTCTTCAACCGGGCCATGACGACGTCCAGTTCACAGTCCGCCCAGGACGTGGCGAAGCTCCTGGACCTGAAGGGCGTGAAGTCGGTCGCCGACATCGGCGGCGGCCAGGGTCACGTCGTGGCCAGTCTGCTGGAGAAGCACCCCGGCCTGCACGGCACCCTGCTCGACCTGCCGGGTGTGGTGGAGAACGCCGACCCGCGCCTGCGGGACGGCGGGGCGCTGGCCGACCGGGTGCGGATCGTGGCCGGGGACTGCCGTGAGGGCATTCCGGTCCAGGCGGACGTCTACATCATCAAGAACATCCTGGAGTGGGACGACGAGAGCACCCGCAGGGCGCTCGCGAACGTCCGCGCGGCCGCCCGGCCCGGCGCCCGGGTCGTCGTCATCGAGAACCTGGTGGACGACACCCCGTCGATGCGGTTCACGACGGCGATGGACCTGCTGCTGCTCCTGAACGTCGGTGGTGCGAAGCACACCCGGCAGAGCATGGTCGACCGGCTCACGGCGGCGGGCCTGGTGATCGGTGAGATCCGCCCGGTGAACCCCTATCTGCACGCCTTCGAGTGCACCGTCCCCGGCTGATCCGGCCGGACCTCCTGAGTTTCAGGAAAACCCGAGGCCGCCGGTTCCGCTTCATCGCGGAGCCGGCGGCCTCGGGTTGTGTCACGGTGCCCGCTCAGGAGGCGGGGTCGCGCTCCCAGCGGTAGAAGCAGTGCGCCATGGCGTCCTTGGGACCGCGCCAGGTCTGCGGGTCGTACGCGCTGACGTACGCCGACAGTTCCTCGCTGACGCTGCGGAACTCGGGGTGTCCGGCCACCTTCGCGATGGCGGGGCCCGGGTCCCGTTCGGATTCGATGAGGTGCAGGTACACGTCACCGAACTGGAAGAGGCTGCGCCGGCTGACCCCGATGAGGTGCGGGAGCTCACCCCGGTCGGAGGCGGCGAACACGTCGGAGATCGCCGGAGCCGAGTCGGGCGCCATGCGGGCGACGATCAGGGCGTGGTGCATCGGGTGTCCTTCCTGTGCCGCTTCCGGCGGTCAGCGGGGCATGGCCGCGGGGCTGCGGCGCTCGCGGGCGACCTGCTCGATCCGGTCCCGGATGAGGGCCATCTGCGTGACGGAGTTGCGGTTGATGTTGTCCGTCATCCAGGCGTCGTCGACGGGGGCGTCGGGCTTCATCGCGAAGTCCTGCACCCAGCGCATGTGCGTGCCGGCCGGGGTCTCCTCGTACTCCCACCGGATGTTCATGTGCGCGAACGGTCCCGTCTCGACGCGGCGCGCCCGGACGGTCCGCGCGGCGCGGTCCACGGTGCGCTGCGAGACCCAGCTCCACACCTTGCCGTTGTCGTCCGGGTGCATGGTGAGGCGGAAGGTGGTGGTGTCGCCGTCCCGGGTCAGGACTTCGAGGGACGCGTACTCGCTGAAGAGCCGCGGCCAGTTCTCGATGTCGTTGGTGATGTCCCAGACGAGGTCGAGCGGGGCGTCGATGACGACGCTGTTGTCGGTGTGTCCTGCCACTTCAGGCTCCAGCCTTGAGGTTGTCGTTGACGAGGTCGAGGAACTCCCGCGGGGTCTTGCAGCGCTCGGCGTCGGTGGGCAGGGGCCGGCTGTACCGGTTCTCCAGTTCCCCGACGATGCCGAGCAGACCGAGCGAGTCGAGTCCGAGGGTGCCGAACTGCGTGTCGAGGGACTGCGCGAGTTCGTGGGGGTCGACGGTGATCCCGGCCGCCTTCTTCATGAGCGCGGCCAGTTCGTCTACGGTCACTTCGGTGGTGATCATGCGGTGGTTCTCCTCACGTACGGCCCGGGTCACCGGGCGTGGTCCCCGCCGTGTCGCACGACCAGGGCCGCGTTGGACCCCATGAGGCCCCTGCTGAGGACCAGGGCCGTGCGCAGTTCGGCGGGTCGGGCGTTCGACGTCACCAGGTCGAGGTCGTGGCAGACGTCGAACACGTTGGGGGTGGGAGGGATCTGGCCGTGCTCCATCGCGAGGACGGCGGCCGCGGTGTCCAGCAGGGGTGCCCCGCAGTAGGCCCGTCCGATGCCCGTCTTGGGGGCCGTGACGGGGACCCGGGTGCCGTGGGCCCCCAGGGCGTCGGCGATGGCCAGGGCCTCGGCGCGGTCGGCGGCCGGGACGCCCAGGGCGTCGGCGAAGACGACGTCGATCTCCTCCGGGGCGCAGCGCGCCTCGGCGAGGGCGCCCCGGATGGCGTGGGCGAGCCCTTCGCGGGACCTCTCCCACTGCGAGGCGCCGGTGAACGTGGCCGCGTGTCCGGCCACGAGGGCCCGGATCTCCGCGCCCCGGTCGCGGGCCCGCCGTTCGTCCTCGACGACGAGCATGGCGCCGCCTTCCGCGGGCACGAAGCCGCAGGCTCCCTCGGTGAAGGGGCGGTAGGCGCGCGCGGGGTCCTCGACGGTGCTGAGTTCGGGGTAGCCGAGCTGGCAGACCATCGAGTACGGGGCGAGCGGCGCCTCGGCGGCGCCGACGAGCATGGCGCCGGTGCCGCGCCGTACGCCGCGGGCGGCGTGGGCGACGGCGTCCAGTCCCCCGGCCTCGTCGCTCGCGACGACTCCGCAGGGTCCCTTGAACCCGCCGCGGATGGAGATCTGGCCGGTGCTGGCGGCGTAGAACCAGGCGATGGACTGGTAGGGGCCGACGTATTTGGAGCCCTGGCCCCACAGTTTCTGCAGTTCGCGCTGGCCGAACTCGCCGCCGCCGGATCCGGCGGCGGTGACGACGCCGACGTCGTACGCGTCGTCGGGGGCGGCCGCTCCGAGGCCCGCGTCGTCGAGGGCGAGGACGGTCGCGGCCATCGCGAAGTGGCTGAAGCGGTCGGTCTGGACGAGGAAGCGTTCCTCGATGAGGTCCGCCGCGTCGAAGGCCCGGACCTCTCCCGCGACGCGCAGCGGCAGGTGTCCGCAGCCCTCGCGGGTGATCCGGTCCAGGACGGTGAGGCCTTCCCTGACGGACTTCCAGTAGGCGTCGGTACGCAGTCCGTTGGGGGCGATGACACCGATGCCGGTGATGGCCGCGTTCCGGGGGCGCTGCGTGCTCATCGTGTCCTCCCAGCCGGCCCGGTGAGAAGGACCGCGGACTGGAATCCGCCGAACCCGCTGCCGACGGAGAGCACGTTCGTGAGCTTCCGCGGGCGGGCGGTGCGCGGCACGTAGTCCAGGTCGCACTCGGGGTCGGGGGTTTCGTAGTTCGCCGTGGGCGGCACCACCTGGTGCTTCAGGGCGAGGACGCAGGCGACGACCTCGATCGCGCCGATCGCGCCCAGCGAGTGGCCCACCATGGATTTGATGGAGCTCATCGGGGTCCGGTGGGCGTGTTCGCCGAGGGACCGTTTGACCGCGGCGGTCTCGTGCCGGTCGTTCTGCCGGGTGCCGGAGCCGTGCGCGTTGACGTAGTCGATGCGCGTGGGGTCGAGGCGGGCCTGGTCGAGCGTGCTGTCGATGGCCCGGGACATCTCCAGTCCCTCGCTGGTGAGACCGGTCATGTGGTAGGCGTTGCCGTAGGTGGCGTAGCCGCCGATCTCGCAGTAGATGTGCGCGCCGCGGGCCCGTGCGTGCTCGTACTCCTCCAGGACGAGTACGGCCGCGCCCTCGCCCATGACGAAGCCGTTGCGGTTGGCGTCGAAGGGCCGGGAGGCGTGCTCGGCGTCGTCGTTGTCGGGCGACGTGGCCTTGATGGCGTCGAAGCAGGCCATCGTGATCGGGGATATCGGCGAGTCGGACGCCCCGGCTATGCAGACGTCGGCGCGGCCTTCCTCGATGGTGTGGAAGGCGTATCCGACGGCGTCGAGTCCGGAGGTGCATCCGGTGGAGACGGTCTGCACCGGTCCCTGGGCCCCGAACCGTTCGGCGACGACCGAGGCGAGGGTGCTGGGCGCGAACGCGAGGTGCAGTTTGGGGTCGGCCGCCCGGTGGTCCACGTCCCACCGCCGGCCCGACTCGCTGACCTGGACGTAGTCGTGTTCCAGACGGGTGGTGCCACCGACGGCGCTGCCCAGGGAGACTCCGACGCGCCAGGGGTCCTCGCGGTCCGTGTCGAGGCCGGAGTCCTGCACCGCCTCCGCGGCGGCGACGACGGCGAACTGGATGTACCGGTCGACGTGTTCGATCAGCTCGGGGTCCAGGCCGTGCGCGAGCGGGTCGAAGTCGCATTCGGCGGCTATGCGCGAGCGCAGGCCCACCGGATCGAAGAGCGTGATGCCCCGGGTCGCGGTGCGGCCGCCTTCGAGGAGGTCCCAGAACGCCTTCGTCCCGGTGCCTCCCGGAGCGACCACACCGATGCCGGTGACGGCCACCCGGCGGGTCACTTTATGGCCCCGCTTCGTTCGGACGGCTGTCCGTTGTGGCCGTGCGCGGCTCCGCCGGACAGGAACGCGGGGGCGGGTTCGGAGGCGTGGGCGGCCTCCTCGGTGTCGACGTGGCCCATGCTCGGATGCGGGGCGAGCGGGCCCAGGTGGAAGACCATGCGGGCCTCCTCGGCGCCGACGTTGCGGAACCGGTGCCGCACGCCGATCGGGATCAGCAGACCCTGCTCGGGCCGGAGCGCCAGCGCCTCGCCGTCGAGGTCCACTTCGAGGGCGCCGCCGACCACGTACACGAACTCCTCGGAGTACGGGTGGTAGTGCTCGCCGATCCGCTCGCCGGGCTGGATGATGGCGAGGCCCATGAAGCCGCTGGTGGACCCGACCGTGGCGGGCGTGAGCATGGCCCGGATGTCTCCCCCGCGTCTGCGGTTGGGTTCCGTCTCGCTCAGGTTCACGATCTGTGGATGCTGCTTGGTCATGCTTGATACCTCCGGGTGTGGCAGGACGTCGGACGGGACGTCCGGGGACGCGGGCTGCGGCGGTCCGTCAGGAACCCGCCGAGCTCCGGTCGGTGATGGGCAGCATGTCGGCGTGCGACAGGAGGCGGTTGATGTTGCGTTCCGTCTCCAGGGAGCCCTCGACGCCGATCGCGGGGCCGTCGAGGAGGCGCTCCAGCTCGGCGGCCTTCTTGGCGCCCTTGAGGCCGAGGGAGGCGACGGGGTCGAGGTCGAGGTCGCCGGTGATGTCGATGAGCCGCACCACGATGTCGTCGCGCTGGAAGACGGTGCTGCTGTAGACCGGGCTGTTCCTGTCGTCGGCCGCGGCCTCGTCCTGGTGGGCGAGCAGCCGGGCCAGTTCCATGCCGCGGCCCTTGCGGGCCGGGTAGAACAGCGCGTGCCGGGTCACCTTCGCGGGTTCCTCACGGCCGGCGACCACGTGGTGCACGGCGGGGAGGGCCGCACGGGTGAAGAAGACGCGGGCCGAGTCGGGGTCGCTCAGGTCCCGGTCCTGCTCCAGGTAGGGGTTGATGGCCTCCTCGACCGCCCGTACCTCGGGCTGGCGCGACACGTGGCGCAGGGCCGCGAGGAGGTCGCCCTCCACCTCGACGGCGCGTACGACGCGGTTGCCGTGCATGAAGAGCGAGGTGCGCCGCAGCCGGGTGGTGTCGTCGACCTGGGCCTGGGGTGACTCGTACCCGGCGAGGATCTCGGCGACCTTCGACTCGGATCCGGGCTTGACGGTGAAGGTGAGGGCGTGGCGTGCGACGCCCTTGCCCTCGCGGGCCTCGACCTGGAGCGCCGACCGGGCCGTTTCGGGGGTGAGGGGCTCGGCGGGGCTGGTCTCGCGCAGGATGCTGTAGCGCATCGACCGGGTGTCCCGGACGCAGCTGTGCATCGGCCGGACGGTCTCGACGTGCTCTTCGCTGTTCACCCAGGCCAGGAACGGCGGGGCACTCTCCCACTCGCTGGTGATGAGCCACTGCGAGGGGTTCTCGATCGACTGGCAGAGCTGGTCGCTGATGTGTCCGGGAACCGAGGCGACCTGGTTGCGCATGAGTTCGTAGGCGTCGAGGAACTGCTGCTGGGCGCCTTCGTACAGGTCGAGCAGCAGGATCACCCGAAGCTTCGAGCCGTCGAAGGCCGACTGAGCGATACGTCCCGAGTTGGACATTGCGGCACACCTCTCCTTTTCGTCACGGAAGTCCGGAACGACCGCGGTATCCGAAACGCCGGGGCCGCCATGAGCTGATCGTTGCCGCGTGCCCGGGACTCCGCGAGCCCCGCGGGTCAGGCGAGTGAACCGCGCGCCATCCGGGTGCCCCTGCCGCGCGAACGGGCCCGCACCGGGCATGGAAACTGCATCCCCATCCCTGACTCGCGTCGCAGGCGACGCTGGAGGCAATCGATGAACCGATTCGAAGGGGCCGGCGAGAACGGTCTCCGCACGCCCGTCCTCATCGTCGGCGGCTCACTCGTGGGCCTCTCGACCTCGCTGTTCCTGGGGCGCCTCGGGGTGCCGCACATCCTGGTCGAGCGTCACGCCGGCACGTCCCGGCACCCGCGGGGGCGCGGCAACAACGTCCGCACCATGGAGATCTTCCGGGTCGCCGGAGTCCAGCGGCGCATCGAGGAGGCGGCGTCGGTCCTCGCGGACAACCACGGCATCCTGCAGACGCCGACCCTGGTGGGCGACGCCGGGGAGTGGCTGTTCAAGGAGATCGACCCCGGCGGCGGACTCGCCCGCTTCAGCCCCGGCGCCTGGTGCCTGTGCAGCCAGAACGACCTCGAACCGGTACTGCTGGCCAGTGCCCGGGAGCTGGGCGGCGACCTGCGGTACTCGACGGAGATGATGTCCTTCGAGCAGGACGCCGAAGGGGTGACGGCGAAGGTCAAGAGCCGGGAGACCGGCGAGCACACGACGATCCGCGCGGACTATCTCGTCGCGGCGGACGGTCCCCGCAGTCCCGTCCGCGACGCGCTGCGCATCGGCCGGACCGGGCCGGGCGACCTGTTCCACAACGTGAGCCTCACGTTCACCTCGCGCGGTCTCGCCGAGGTGGTCGGCGACCGCCGGTTCATCGTCTGCTACCTGACCGACCCGGCGGCCGACGGCGCGCTGCTGCCCGTCGACAACAAGGAGCACTGGGTCTTCCACGCCCCCTGGCACCCCGAACACGGGGAAACCCTGGAGGAGTTCACCGACGAGCGCTGCGTCGAGCACATCCGGCGGGCCGTCGGCGTGCCGGACCTCGACGTGGAGATCACCGGCCGGGCGGCCTGGCACGCCGCCGAGCGGGTCGCCGAACGGTACGCGCAGGGGCGGGTGTTCCTGGCCGGCGACTCGGCCCACGAGATGTCCCCGACCGGGGCCTTCGGCTCCAACACCGGTATCCAGGACGCCCACAACCTGGCCTGGAAGCTGTCCGCCGTGCTGGCCGGCTGGGCCGGCCCGGGGCTGCTGAAGTCCTACGACGCCGAGCGCCGGCCGGTCGCGGAGGCGACGAGCGCCCGCGCCTCGTCGCGCTCGGTGGAGCACAGCCACCCCGGGTACACCCCGGAGCCGGCGGCGGCCGGGCAGGGCGGCCCCGGCGGGAGGAAGGGCGGCATCCTGAACGTGGCGCTCGCCTACCGCTACCCGCGGGGCGCGGTCCTCGGCGCCGATCAGTCCGCTCCTGTCGTGCCCGAGGGCGTACGGCTGACGGGCGAGCCGGGGAGCCGGGCGCCGCACATGTGGCTGACCCGCGCGGGCGCGCGGATCTCGACCCTCGATCTGTACGAGCGTTCCATGGTGCTGCTGAGCTCGGCGGACGGCGCCGGCGGGTGGCACGCGGCGGCGAAGGACACGGCCCGGCAGTTGTCCGTCCCGCTCGACTCGTACCGGGTCGGCGGCGGCCCCGAGGCGGACCTCGTCCCCGCGGGCGACACGGACTGGGCGCAGGCGCACGGCGTCGGCGAGGACGGCGCGGTGCTGGTCCGCCCCGACGGCTTCGTCGCCTGGCGCTCCGAGGGCCCGTCCAAGGACCCCCGGACGACGTTGCGCAAGGCCCTGGTCGCGCTGCTGGACCAGGCCTGACCCTTCCGGCGGCCGGAGCGCCCGTCGCGTTCCCGGCCGCCGTCCCAGCGGTGCGCGTACGACCGCGGGAGGCCGTACCGGATGTCCGGTACGGCCTCCCGGCGATCCGGGCGGAGCACCCGGCGTCCGCTCACGGACCGAGGTCCGCCAAGGCGTCGCGCAGTGCCGCGCGGGTGGTGATGCCCAGCTTCGGGAAGACCTGGTAGAGGTGCGTCGAGACGGTTCGCGGTGACAGCCGGAGTCGCTCGGCGATCTGTTTGTTGGTCAGGCCGGTCGCGGCCAGGCGGGCGATCTCCCCCTGCTGCGGTGTCAGAGCGGCGGCGCCCGGCGGGGGTACCGGCGTGCCGCAGGCGCGCAGTTCCGCTGCGGCCCGTGCCGTCCAGGGGTGCGCGCCCAGCCGTTCGAAGGCGTCCGCGGCGGCGCTCAGGTGCGTGCGGGCCCTGGCGGGTGCCTTGCCGCGCCGAAGGTGCTCGCCGAGGTGGAGCTGGATGCGGGCCAGGTCGAAGGGCCAGCGTTCGCCGCCCTCGACGGCGAGGGCCGCCGCCAGGCCCCGTACCGTCTCCTCGTCCTGATCCGCCGCCAGCGCGGCGGAGGCGAGGATCACCATGTTCAGTCGTGGGGACACCGTTTCGAGTCCGGCCCCGCGGGCCGCCCTGACGTGTTCGGCGGCCTTCGCCCGCCGTCCCGTGAGCACCGCGGCCTCCACCTGGTCGAGGATCGCCCACACCGCGTGCCCGGCGAAGGGCGCGAACGTTCCGGTCGGCGTGATCCTGTCGGCGTGGCGGTGGGCCTCCTCGAAGTCGCCCTGGGACAAGGCGATCAGGGTGCGGGCGTGGGCGGCGTAGCAGGCGACGGCGTGGCCCCGGCGGGAGCCCGCCCATTGATCCATCCGATCGGCGTGGGCACGGGCGGCCGGGTACTCGCCGCGGACCGCGTGCACGCAGGCCAGGACGAACGTGCCGGTCCAGGAGCGGAGCGGGTAGTCGAGTTCCTCGCACCAGCGCAGTCCCTGCCGGGCCGCCTGCCGTGCCTCCGGCCACCGGCCGGTGAACCAGGCGTGGCTGCTCCACAGGAACGAGGCCTGGATGGCGGGGAAGATGTTCTGCCCGCCCGGTCCGCCGCGCGCGGTGAGCCGCAGCGGCTCCTCCATCTCGCCGAGACGGTCCGCGTAGGCGCCGGCCGTGGCGATCCGTACGATCCGCACCGGATCCGAGGTGCCGGGGAGCGCCCGCACGGCGTCGTCGAGCCGGGCCCAGTCGGCGGGACGGGCGCGGGCGGGGTCGGCGAAGGTGGCCCGCAGCAGTTCCAGGGTGTCAGGAACCGACGTGCACTTCGCGAGGGCCGCGTCGAAGGCCGACCACAGCTCGGGGCGCCCGCCGTGGACGCACACCATCAGCAGGGTGGACATCGCTTCGGAGAGTGTGGGGTCGGTGAGGTCGTACGGTTCGGGCCGCAGGGCGATCGCGCCGGACAGCAGGCGATGGGCCGTGTCGATGTCTCCGTAGCTGTTGAGCAGGTACAGGGCGGCGGCCACCGCGGCCGCCGTGGAATCGGTGTCGGGCGCGGCCTGCCGGGCGTCGTTCAGCAGGCCCGGCACATCGCGGACGTCTCCGGTGAGGTTCGCGCCCACGTACGCCGCTTTGGCCAGTCGCCGCGCGTACGTCGGCGCCGCCGGGCTCAGTTCGGCCGCGCGCACCAGGGCCGACACCGCGTTCGGGCCGTCGCCCCGGCGGGCACTGATGTCCGCGGCCTGCTCGAGGAGGGTGGCGATCTGTTCGTCGGGCTCCTCCGCGGCCTGCGCCAGATGCCAGGCCCGCTGCTCGGGGACCGCGGTCCAGGCGTCCGCGAGGGCCCGGTGGACGTTGCGGCGTTGGGAGCTGGTCGACAGCTCCACCACGGCGGAGCGGATGAGCGGGTGCCGGAACGCCAGCCGACCGGTGGCGTCCTCGACCCGGACGAGTTGCGTCCGTTCGGCCGGTGCCAGGTGTTTCACGTCGCACCGCCCGGCCACCGCGCGGCGCACGACCAGCATGTTGCCGCTGCCCTCCAGCGCGGCGACGAGCAGCAGGTGGCGGGTGGCCGGCGGCAGGGTCCGGACGCGGGAGGCGAACGTCGACCGGAGCCGCTGGGTCAGCGGGATGTGCCGGGGCAGGGCCCTGGAGGCGGTCCGCTGGGATTCGGTGAGGGCGGCCGGAAGCTCCAGCAGGGCCAGCGGATTGCCTTCGGCGTCGGCGATCAGGCGCCGCCGCACCCGTGAGGCGAGGTCCGGGAAGCGGCGCAGGAGCAGTTCCTCGGAGGCCGCCTCGCCGAGGGGGCCCAGTTCGTGGAGGGGCAGCCCGCCGTGCTCGAAGAAGCCCTCCTCTCCGGACCTGAGCGTGCACACCAGTCCGGTTCCCGTCCCCGGGAGTCGGCGCGCGACCTGCCCGAGGACGACGGCACTCGGCCGGTCGAGCCACTGGGCGTCGTCCAGCGCCAGGAGCACCGGGGTGTCGCGGGAGAGGTCCGCCACCAGCGACACCACGGCTTCGAAGACCGCGTCGTGGCCCGATGCCGCGTCATGGCCGGGTGCCGCGTCCCCTTCGGGACCGAGGATCGCGGCCAGGACAGGCGGGAGGACCGCGGTGGAGCGGAGCTCGGGTAACGACGTCAGGAGCTGCCGCAGGGCGCCGTATCCGGTCCGGGTTCCGTACTGCACGCCGACGGCCCGCAGCACCCGCAGTCCCGCGGCCTCGGCCCGCCCGGCGACGGCGGTGAGCAGCGCCGTCTTCCCGACCCCGGGCTCCCCTGCCAGCACCAGCGATCCGCCGTGGCGCGGAATGCCGGACAGGAACACGCCGAAGCGTTCCATGTCGGCCTCCCTGCCGACGAGGGAGTCGTCCACTTCTCCGCCGGACCGGTCGGTCACGTTCGCCCCCTTGCCACGCCCGGGCGGATCGCACGACGTGCCGGCCACGTCTACGTCACATGACGGAAGCGACGACCGCCGCCCGGATTCTAGCCTCGTGCGGATGACGCCGTCCGTCCGGCGGACCGGCCCGTGCGGGCCGAGAGGGAGGGTGTTCCATTACTGGACGTCCCGGTTTCGGGGAGGTGCTGCGCGGTCATCGGCGCGCGGCACGACTGACGTTGGAACAGCTCGCGGAGGCCTCGGGAGTCGCCGCCCGGACGCTGTCGGACATGGAGCGCGGACGCAGCCGGGGGCCCCAGCACCGGACCGTGACCGCTGTGGTGGCGGCGCTCGCGCTGCCGGAGGCCGACCGGGAGCGGCTCGCCGGGCTGGCACGTGACGGCCGGTTGCGCGATCACTGGACGCGCGCGAGCGGCCTGTGCGAACTGCCGCGGTCGGTCGCGGACTTCACCGGCCGCGCCGCCGAGCTGGTCTGGGCGAGCGAGCTCGTGTACGAGGAGAGCGCGCCGGGCGTCGGCCTGGTGGGGCTGGTCACCGGAGCCGCGGGGCTGGGGAAGTCGGCGTTCGCGATCCGCGCCGCGCATGCCCTGCGGCCGAGCTTTCCCCACGGGGTGTTCCACGTCGACCTGTTCGGATCGTCCCGGCGGCCGTTGCCCGCCGGCGAAGCGCTGCGGCTGCTCCTTCTCGCCCTCGGCGTCACGGATCGGCGGATCCCGGACGATGTCGCGGGGCGCGCCTCCGTGTACCGGTCGGTGCTGCGTGACAGGCGGGTGCTGGTCGTCCTCGACGACGCGGTGTCGGAGGAGCAGGTGCGCCCGCTGCTGCCGGGCGGGGGCGCGGGCAGAGTGCTGATCACCAGCCGGCGTCTGCTCTCGGGGGTGGAAGGGGTCCGCAGGCTCCTCCTCGGCCCCCTGTCGTCGCGGGAGTCGGTGGAACTGCTGACCGGGGTCCTGGGCGGGCCCGGCACGTCCGACGGGAGTCCGGCTCTCGCCCGGCTCGCGGAACACTGCGGCGGTCTGCCGCTGGCTCTGCGGATCATCGGGAACAGACTGGTCAGCCGGCCGGGATGGGACCCCGCCGCGCTCGCCGCCCGGCTGGCCGACGAGGAGCGCAGGCTCGATCAGTTCAAGGCCGGCGATCTCGGGGTCGCCGACGCGTTCGCGATGTCGTACGAGCAACTCACCGAGGCTTCACGGCGGATGTTCCGGCGGCTGGCCGCGGTGCCGGGACGGGACTTCGACGCCGCCGCGGCGGCCGCCGCCGCGGGGGTGGCGGTCGAGGACGCCTGGGACGCTCTCGACGACCTCGTCGACGTCGGACTGCTCCAGGACGGCGCGGCCGGCCGGTACCGCTTCCACGAACTCGTCCGGCTGTTCGCCCGCAGCCGGCTCCACGCGGAGGAGACGCGGGCCGAACGCGAGGAGCTGACCGGACGCGTGACGGGGCTGGTGCCGCGCAAGGGCCTTCCGGCCGGTGCCCGTCCGGGTACCGCCGCGGCCCCCGAGCCCGGCGGCGCCACCCGTCCGAGTCGGTCCCCAGGGGTACCGCCCGTACTTCCGCGTCCTGTTCCGCATGGTGCGCCGTCCGTTCCTGGACTTGGCTCACGAACACCGGGACGGGCGGCATGGCCTGTCCCTCCAGATCAGGAGCGACCATGGCAACCATCAGGAACATCGTGCTCGTGCACGGTGGATTCGTGGACGGATCGGGCTGGCAGGGGGTCTACGACCACCTGTCCGCCGACGGCTACAAGGTGGCCGTCGTGCAGAACCCGACCCTGTCCCTGGCCGGCGACGTCGCCGCCACCCACCAGGTTCTCGACGGTCTCGACGGACCGGCCGTGCTGGTCGGCCACTCCTACGGCGGAGTCGTCGTCACCGAGGCCGGCGGCCATCCCAACGTCGCGGCCCTCGCCTACATCGCCGCGTTCGCGCCGGACAAGGGCGAGTCGGTCAATTCCCTGATCGCCGACCCGCCGCCCGGGGCTCCGGTCCCGCCGATCCTGCCGCCCCGGAACGGATTCCTGTTCCTGGACCGGGACAAGTTCGCGGCGTCCTTCGCCGCCGACGTGCCCGAGAAACTGGCGGCGTTCATGGCCGACTCCCAGGTCCCCTGGGGCGTCGAGGCCCTCGAGGGGACGGTCTCCGAGCCGGCCTGGCAGAGCAAGCCGTCCTGGTACCTGGTGGCCACGGACGACCGGATGATCCCGCCGCCCGCCCAGCGCGCCATGTCCGAGCGGGCGAAGGCCGTCGTCACCGAGACCCCTGGCAGCCACGCCGTCTACGTGTCCCGCCCGGCGGTCGTCGCCGCCCTCATCGCCCAGGCGGCCCAGGGAGCCGATGGCCAGGCCTAGGAACCTGAAGCCCTGAAGCCCTGAGGTCCTCGGAGCCTGGGGCGGTCCTGAGGTCCTCGGAGCCAGGGCCCCAACGGACGGAGGCCGTATCGGATGTTTCCGATACGGCCTCCGACCTGCGTATTCGCAAGTCGGGACGACAGGATTTGAACCTGCGACCCCTTGACCCCCAGTCAAGTGCGCTACCAAGCTGCGCCACGTCCCGATGCGTCTCGCACGTGGTGGCCCACGTGTTCGCGCATCCCGAACCTTACCCCACGTCGGTGGACGGCCGCGCACACACGGTCATCGTCGCAGCGCAACGGGGGTGAGCACCGGCGTACGGGCGGGGGTCGCCGCAAGGGAGCGGGTCAGGCGTTGGGGTCGAACGCGATGCCGGCGGGCTTGGCCTTCGACAGGTGGGAGTTGAAGTTGCCGTCCTTGAGGCCGAACACGGCACTGCCGAAGTTGTAGGCGCTCAGCTTGTCGCGCAGCCCGGCAGGGTAGCCGTTCCAGCCGACCAGGGTCGGGAACTGCCAGGTGTGGTAGTGGTTCTCCGGCGGCTCGTCGTTGGTGTTGGCGGGGCGGAAGCAGTGGGTGCCGATGCCGTCCTTGTGGTAGACGACCTTGGGGTGCGTTCCGTCCCAGCGGATCTGGTCCCGGGTGTAGATGTTGAAGTTGCCGTGGGCCGAGGTGGAGACGTACTTGGCCTGGTTGTCCTGGACCCACACGACGACGTGCTCCCAGTCGTTGCGGTGTCCGCCGAGACCGCTGCCGACGACGGCCTGGTCCTTCTCCATGTAGAGGCCGTAGATGATCGCGCACCAGCCGTTGTTGCACTTCTCGCGGGAGTACCCGTTGGTGTTGTCCAGGTCCCAGGAGTCGCGGCAGTGGCCGTTCAGGGCTCCGGAGGGGTTGAGACCGGGGTTGACGGTCCCGTCGGGGCCGATGGCGGGGGTCGGGTAGCAGCCGTCGGTGTCGTAGTCGAAGGCGGGCTGGTACGTCGACTCCAGCGCGTCCGCGTTCCCGGGCAAGGCCGTGGGCGGGTCGGCGAGGGCGCTGCCCGGGAAGGCGACGACCAGCGCGACGGCGCTGCCGAGGATGAGCGAGACCTTGCGGATCCGCGAGCTTCTTGTCACTGCTTCCTCCAGATCGACCGCGGCGTGGGGGCGGGGCAGGCCAACGCGGTCGCCTTGGCATGCCCCGGTCAGCCTTCCGGGCGGCCGCGAAAAACACCAGAGGCCGCGGATATCGGAGCGATGAAGGATTGCCCAACTGGTAGCGAGGAATGGGCTGTTGGAGACGGGTCGGCCACGCCAAGGGTCATCTCCCGCGCTCGTCCGGCAGGTTGCCGGGGGCACGGGAGATGACCGCCCGCCGCCGGCGGGCACGGGCGCCGGAACTACACGCGACCGTCGCCGAGCTTCCACTCACGGTTCAACGCGCCCAGCGGAATGGCGCGTTGGAACACGGGCGTGCCGAAGACGGACAGGTGCACCCGCAGGGTGCCGGTCAGATCGACACCGCCGTAGAGAGCCCAGGCGCCCGTGGCGGTGGCCTCCGTCTTCACCGCGGATCCCGTCGTGGTCGTGGTCCCGGCAGAGCCCGCGGCCTCGCCCCGCAGGTACGGGGCCAGGTCGGCGGTGACACCGACGGCGCCGTAGAGGCCGACACTGGCCTCCGCGCCGAGGGCCGACTTCACCCGTCCCGCCGCACTGACGGAGGTACGCACCGGACTGCTCGTCATGTGCGACTCGTCGACCGGCGTCCATCCCCGGGCGGGACCGAAGGCGCCTCCGGCCTTGAAGTCACCCTTGAGGTGCTGTTCCACGTCGAGCGTGACGACCCCGTCGGCGTCGATCTGGAAGTAGCAGGTCAGATCGAGGTTCACCACGACGGGGATCGGGCCGACCTGGAGGACGGGGTCGGCGTGCAGCTTCGCGAACGGCACCCGCCGGGGCTGCGCGGAGGCGGCGGCGCGCCCCCTCACCGCCCACTGCGCGTCCCAGTCGCCGGAGACACCGAGGTAGGCCGTGCCGGGTCCGGAGTCGGCCGCGTCACCGCCGTA
Organism: Streptomyces sp. NPDC056738; assembly: GCF_042790435.1. Lineage (NCBI taxonomy): Bacteria > Bacillati > Actinomycetota > Actinomycetes > Kitasatosporales > Streptomycetaceae > Streptomyces > Streptomyces sp. NPDC056738. The sequence continues at coordinate 72,128 of NZ_JBHTZF010000002.1, read as the reverse complement.
GGAGAAGTCGACATCCGGCGCGACCTGCACGAATCCGGAGACGGACGCCGACGCCGAGGCCGGCGCCCCGGGCGCCGTGGCCACCTTCGCGCCGACGTCGATCCGCAGGCTGCCGAGCGGAACCTTCGCCCCCTCGGGGCCGACGTGGACGTCTCCGGCCTTCGCCCACGAGACCCGCACGTCCGGCAGCAGTTTCTCGATGTCGAAGGACGCCGGGTCGACGGCGACGGAACCCTTGGCGTCGTCGTCACCGAGCAGCGCGTCCAGGGTCGTCGGCGCGGTCTGCACCTGGGTACCCTCGGCGCTCTCGCCGATCACGTCGGTCACCCGGGCCAGGAGGCCGTCGGGTGCGCCGGGCGCCGGGGCGCTGGCGATGACGTCGCCGACGGCGGTGGCGTGCGGCTCGGCCGAGGCCCCTGCGGACGGGGACGGGGACTGCGTCCCCGCTCCGCCCGAACCACCTTTGCCCACACGGGATATGACGGCTCTTCGGGTCTTGCTGTCGTACGACGCCACCTTGAGGGCGGCCCGGTGCGCCCGGCCGCCCGGCTCACCCGGACGGGCGACGGCGGTCGAGGTGGCCGCCGCCTCGGGGGCCGCGGCGACGGCGAGCGGACGCCCGGCGTCCTCGACGGCGGACGCCGAGGCCGCGACGGGACGTGCGGGGTCGGCACGGGAGGACGGCTCCGCGGGACTGGCGGAACAGCCGGCGGCGAGGAAGAGGGCGGATGCGGCGAGCGCGGGCACGACGGCCCGCGAGGCCCGCTTGCGGATACGCAAGTTCAGTCCTTGAGGGGGGTGGGGGGTGACTCGGGATTACCGACGGGTAACCAGAGGTGAGGGTGTCATGAACCCGTGAAGCCCCGCCCCGCGTTTCGGCACCCGCCGGGGTGACGTGTGCCACGCCCGCCCGGAACGCCCCGAAGAGTCGTCGACCGCTCAACCAACTTGGCTGTCAACGGACATGACGAGGCGTCAATGGGCGCCGAGAAGGGCGGACCGACCGGCCCCGGCCGTGCCGCCCGACGCCTTCGCCTTCCGCCCGACGCATGCCGTCCGCCGCCCGGCGCAAGGCGCCGACTGCCTCCCGCCTGCCGCCTGCCGCCTGCCGCCTCCCGCCTCCCGCCTCCCGCCTCCCGCCTCCCGCCTCCCGCCTCCCGCGGAGTCACCCCTGCCGCCCGCTGCCCGCCGACTCCGAGAATCAGCTCTGCCGTTACTGGAGGACCTCGCTCCGCGGCTCCCAGCCCTCGTACGCGGCCGTCAGCAACCCGAGTACTCCGTTCCCCGTGACCTCCCGGGGGTTGGGACAGGACTCGGCGGCGACCATCGTCGCCGCGCGCGCCAAGTCGGCCTCCTTCAAACCGAGTTCGGCCAGAGAGCGAGGAGCGCCGAGGCCTCCCGCGAGGTCCCGGAGGGCGCGGGGGACGTCGTCGGCGTCCAGGGCCCGCGCCAGGACGGCGAGCGCGTGCGGCGCGGCGGACGCGTTGTAGGCGAGGACGTAGGGGAGGACCACGGTGTGGGTCTCGGCGTGCGGCAGACCGAAGGTGCCGCCGAGGACATGGCACAGCTTGTGGTGCAGGCCCATGGTCGTCGCCCCGAGGCAGGAACCGCAGAGCCAGGCGCCGTACAGGGCCCGGGCGCGGGCCCGTGGATCGGCGGGGTCCGCGGCCACGCCGGGAAGGGCACCGGCCATCGCCCGTACGCCCTCCTCCGCCATCAGGGAGACGAGCGGGGAGGCGTCGGGGGCGTACAGCGCCTCGGCCGCGTGCGCGAGGGCGTTGACGCCGCTGGTGACCGAGAGCGGGACCGGGAGGCCGAGGGTGAGGTCGGGGTCGTAGACGACACTGCGCGGCTGTACGGAGGAGTCGCGGCCGGTGCGTTTGACCCCCTGTTCGGTCAGGCCCCACACGGACGTCATCTCGGAGCCCGAGTAGGTGGAGGGCACGGCGATCAGCGGCAGGCCGGTGCGCAGCGCGATCGCCTTGCCGAGGCCGATCGCGGATCCGCCGCCGACGGCGACACACCCGTCGGCGCCCGTCTCCCGCGCCGCCTCGACGGCCCGGTCGGCGACCTCCACGGGGACGTGCATCCGGGCACCGGAGTGGATTCCCGCGCAACTGTCGCCGAGCGCGTCCGCCACCGCGCGGGCGGCGTCCACGCCCCGGCCGCCGCACACCACGAGGACGCGGTGCAGCGCGAGCCGCGCGACCTCCCCGGGTGTCGCGGTCACGGAGGCTCCGGGCCGGAAGACGACCCGGGCGGGCCGGGTCTCGTAGGTGAAGTCGAGCGGGGTGCTCGGCGGGGTGGTCATTCCGGCTCCAGGACGAGGTCGAAGCGGGCGTGTCGGAAGGGGTTCGCGACACCGAACTCCCGTGCCAGCGAGGGGTCGTCGGTCTCGGTGAAGTCCTGTACGAGACTCCGCTTCACGGCGAAGACGGCGTCGGAGTCCAGGTAGGGGCTGCCCGCCACGAAGATGTGCGTGGTGACGGGGGCGTGCCCCTCGGCAGAGGCGATGAAGTGGATGTGGGCGGGGCGCCAGGAGTGGCGGCCGGTTGCCCCGAGCAGGGCGCCGACCGGACCGTCGGTGGGGATCGGGTAGGGGCTCGGCACACAGGTGCGGAACCGGAAGCGGCCCTCGGCGTCGGTGGTGAAGAGCCCGCGGCCGTTGCCGGGCGGCTGGACGTCCGGCTGCTGGACGTCGTAGAAGCCCCGTCCGTCCGCCTGCCACACGTCGAGGACGGCACCCGGCAGCGGACCGCCGTCGCGGGAGCGGACCCGGCCGCTGATGACGCACGGCTCGCCGGTGCCCACCAGGTCGATGGTCGCGCCGAGTTCCCGTACGGGTGACCGCGTCAGGTGGAACGGCCCGAGGACGGTCGACTCCGTCGCGCCCGGGTCGTCGTGGCCGTTCAGCGATTCCACCAGCATGGAGACGCCGAGGACGTCCGACAGGAGGATGAACTCCTGCCGGGTGTCCGTGCACGTCTGCCCGGTCGCGGTGAGGAAGGCTATGGCGCGCTCCCACTCCGCGGTCGTCGGCCGGGTCTCGCGGACGAAGGCGTGCAGATGGCGGGTGAGCGCGCCGAGCAGCTCACGCAGCCTCGGATCGGCCGTGCCCGCGAAGCTGTCGACGACGGCGTCGGTGATCTCCGTGGTGAATTCCCTGGCCATGCCGCTCCCGAGGTCCAGCCGGTCGTCCTGCCGAGCGTGCCCAGGCTACGAGACCGGATCCGTGGCCCGAAACATCGTCACCGACGCCGAAGAACACACAATGACCCTTTCCGTGGGGCATCGTTGACCTGGAACATCACGCCCGCACCGGACGCACGGAAAGTATGATCAAGCAATGTCTGACTTGACCGAAACCACGCCCGGCTGGCTGTCCCGCGACGAACTGGAATCGGCCCGCGCCCGCCTGCCGATCCTGTACGTCGAAGCCGTACCGGTGCGCGTCGACGACAACGGCGAAGTCACCCACATCGGGCTCCTGCTCGGCATCGGTCCGGACGGAACGGTCACCCGCTCCCTCGTCTCCGGCCGGGTGCTGCACCACGAGCGGGTCCGGGACGCCCTCCTGCGCCACCTGGAGAAGGACCTCGGCCCGGTGGCCCTCCCCCGGATCCCGGCCTCCCTGCAGCCCTTCACCGTCGCGGAGTACTTCCCGACGCTGGGGGTCACGCCGTTCCACGACCCGCGCCAGCACGCCGTGTCCCTGGCGTACATCGTCCCGGTCACCGGCGACTGCCGCCCGCGGCAGGACGCCCTGGACCTGGTCTGGTTCAGCCCGGAGGAGGCGGCCTCCCCCGTGGTCACGGACGACATGCCGGGCGGTCACGGCGTTCTGCTGCGGCAGGCGCTGGCCTACGTCGGACGTATCGCCTGACGCGGGGGCCCGGCGTTCTCGGCGCGGCCCGTGCCGGTGGCGCGCGGGCGCAGGACCATGAGCGGGCCCTCCGGGGCCGCCACCATGGCGAAGGAGAAGCGGTCGAGCTCGAGGCAGAGCGCGACGTCGTCGGGATGGACGCCCTGCCGCACCCCGGTCGCCAGTTCGTCGGCGGCGCGGGACGCGGCGGCCCGGCGGAGGAACCCGGCCGCGTCCGTCCCGGCCCCGGCGGCCCGCCCGGCGATGTAGTGGGCGCACGCCAGATCCTCCTCGGCGCGGCCGTCCTCGCCGGTGACGACGAAGGTGACGCCGTCGGCGGGGCGGGCCCGCAGGAGCCGGGCCGTCGCCCCGGCCACCACGAAGCCGGCGCACAGGACGAGCGAGGCGTCCTTGACCGCGAGCGCGCCGACCGTGCCCGCCGTGGTCTTCTGCACGACGGTCCGGCCGCCGAGGTCGGCGGACCGCAGCAGGCCCGGCGAATTGACGAGGTCGAACCCCGGGGCGGGCGGACCGTCCTTGAGCGCCACCCAGTCCGGGTGGCGGGCCTTCAGCGCCAGAGCCTCGTCCAGGGATTCGGCGAGGACGATCTTCTCCGCACCCCGGTCGAAGGCCCAGGCGGCCACCGTGAAGGCCCGCATGACGTCGACCACGACCGCCACGGACGGGGTTTCGGTGAGCTCGGCGATGCCGAGGAAACGAGCGTCCATCGCGTCATCATGGCGCCCGCCCCGGCCCCAGGCCACGGAATAATGGGGCGCGCACTCGCCCCCGGGGAACGGAAAAGGCCGCTCCCGCCTCGGCGGAAACGGCCTGCGACCTGCTGTCCAGCAAGTCGGGACGACAGGATTTGAACCTGCGACCCCTTGACCCCCAGTCAAGTGCGCTACCAAGCTGCGCCACGTCCCGGTGCCTTCACCCGCGGTGACCCGCGTGATCGTGCGAACAGAACTTTACCCCACGCCGGGGGCTGCTCCGCAGGGGGACGGGGGCGCGCGACAATCGGCGTATGACCGGGACATCTGAGACGGGGCGGGCCGGCGGACGCGATCGGGACGCCGAGGGGCGGGCCCGGAACGCCCGGCCCCGGGACGGACTGGGGCGCCCGCTGCCGTACGGCACCCCCGGGGTGGAGCGGGCGCCGGAGGGCGTCGTGCGCCGTCCCGAGCAGACGGTCGCCGAGGCGCAGGCGCTGCTGGACGCGGGTCGGCCGTTCCACGCGCACGAGGTCTTCGAGGACGCCTGGAAGTCCGGTCCCGCGGACGAGCGCGGGCTGTGGCGTGGACTGGCCCAGCTCGCCGTGGGGCTCACCCACGCGGCCCGGGGGAACGTGACGGGCGGCGCGCGGCTGCTGCGGCGCGGGGCCGGAGCGGTCGAGGAGTGGACGGCGGCGACCGGCCGGCCGCGGCCCTACGACCTGGACCTCGCGGAGGTCGCCCGCTGGGCACGGGAGTTGGCGGCCGTGGTGGAGCGCGACTGCCGGCCGACCGACGCGGCGGGGGAAGCCCCGCGGCTGCGCGGGCGGGCCGCCTGACCAGGGCCCGGGCATCGACGGGGCCACCCGGACCGGCCGCCCGACCACGGCGCGGGCCGGATGCACGTCTCCGGGGTGCGGCCGGTGCGTCCACTGTCGGTGGCGTGGGGCAGACTCTCGGTGTGCGAAAGATTCATGTCATCGGCATCGGAGCGGGCGACCCCGATCAGCTCACGCTGCAGGCGGTCAAGGCGCTGAGGGACACGGACGTGTTCTTCATCCTGGACAAGGGCGAGGTGAAGTCGGACCTCGTCCAACTGCGCCGCGACATCCTGGACGCGCACATACCCGAAGGGGCGTACCGCCTGGTCGAGGCCCGCGACCCGGACCGGGACCGGACCGCCGGCGGCTCCGCGTACTCACCGGCCGTCGGGGACTGGCGCAGCGCCCGCGCGGCCATCTACGAACGGCTGATCGCCGAGGAGCTGGGCGAGGACGAGACCGGCGCGTTCCTGGTGTGGGGCGACCCCGCTCTGTACGACAGCACGCTCGGCATCCTGGAGGAGATCCTGGACCGGGGCGCGGTGGCGTTCTCGTACGACGTGGTGCCCGGGATCAGCAGTGTCTCGGCGCTCGTCGCCCGGCACCGCACGGGGCTGAACCGGGTGGCACGGCCCGTGCAGATCACCACCGGGCGGCGCCTCGCGGAGGGCTTCCCCGAGGGGGTGGACGACGTGGTCGTGATGCTCGACGCCCATCAGACGTTCCGGCGGTACGCGGACGAGGACATCGACATCTACTGGGGCGCCTACATCGGCACGCCCGACGAGATCCTCGCCTCGGGTCCGATCGCCGAGGCGGCCCCCCGTATCGAGCGGTTGCGCGCCGAGGCCCGCGAACGCAAGGGCTGGATCATGGACACCTATCTGCTGCGCAGGAATCCGGGCGAGTAGGACGTCCGGCCGCCCGTACGCCGGGCGGGTCGCCCCGCATGCACGGGGAGCCCACCGGTGTGAGGGTGGCGATTGTGACGATCACGGAGGACACCGCGCCCGCCCCGGCGGGCGCGCCCGGACCACCGGTGCTGGACAATCGCCGCCGCAACATCGTCTTCGCGACGATCGTGCTGGGCATGCTGCTCGCCGCGCTCGACCAGACGATCGTGGGCACCGCGCTGCCGACGATCGTGTCGGACCTCGGCGGCGCCGCGCACATGTCGTGGGTGGTGACCGCCTATCTGCTGGCCGAGACCGTGGCGACCGTGCTCGTCGGCAAGTTCGGCGACCTGTTCGGCCGCAAGCTGGTCTTCCAGGCGTCGGCGATCATCTTCATCACGGGTTCGTTCCTGTGCGGGCTCGCCACCAACATGACGCTGCTGATCGCCTGGCGGGGGGTCCAGGGCGTCGGCGCGGGCGGTCTGATGGTGACCTCCATGGCGCTGATCGCGGACGTCATCCCGCTGCGCGAACGGGGCAAGTACCAGGGCGCGATCGGTGCCGTCTTCGGTGTGGCCACGGTCATCGGACCGCTGCTCGGCGGCCTGTTCACGGACCATCTGTCGTGGCGGTGGGCGTTCTACATCAACGTGCCCCTCGCGATCGTCGTGGTGATCGCGGCGGCCCGCACCATCCCCGTGGTCAAATCGGTGACCCGGCCGGTCATCGACTATCTGGGCATCGCGCTGGTCGCGGTCGGGTCCAGCGCGCTGATCCTGGCGACGAGTTGGGGCGGCAACGAGTACGCCTGGGGCTCGCCGACCATCATCGGCCTGTTCGTCGGCGGTCTGATCGCCCTCGCGCTGTTCTGCCGGGTCGAGACCCGCGCGGCCGAACCGATGCTGCCGATGCGGCTGTTCGGCAACCCGGTCTTCACGGTCTGCTCGATCCTCAGCTTCATCGTGGGCTTCGCGATGCTCGGCGCGCTGACCTACCTCCCGACGTATCTGCAGTACGTCGACGGGGAGTCGGCCACGATCTCGGGTGTGCGCACGCTGCCGATGGTCCTCGGGCTGCTCATCGCGTCCGTCTTCAGCGGCAACGTGGTGAGCAAGACCGGGCAGTACCGCCTCTTCCCCATCGTCGGCTCGCTCGTGATGGCGGTCGGGCTCTACCTGATGTCGCGCATGGGGCCCGACACCGGGGCGTGGCTGGAGTCGCTGTACATGTTCGTGCTCGGTACCGGTATCGGCCTGTGCATGCAGGTGCTGACGATCGCCGTGCAGAACACCGTCGAGTACACCGACCTCGGCACGGCGACGTCCGGGGTGACCTTCTTCCGTACGCTGGGAAGTTCGTTCGGCACGGCCGTCTTCGGCACGATCTACACCAACGCGCTCAAGCCGAACCTGGCCGACGGGGTCAGGGCGGCGGCCGAGACGGGCGCGGCCCCGCCGGCCGTCATCGCCAAGGCGGCGCAGAGCCCCGAGGGGCTGCACAAACTGCCGCCGCGGGCGGCCGCTCCCATCGTCGACGCGTACGCCGACACCCTCCACACGGTGTTCCTGTGGACGGTCCCGGTCGCGCTGCTCGGCTTCGTCGTGGCGCTGTTCCTGAAGCAGGTGGAGCTGCGGGACAGCGCGCGCATGGGGTCGACGGACATGGGCGAGGGATTCGCGTCGCCGTCCACCGCGGACTCCCAGCGGCTGCTGGAGTTCTCGGTCGCGAAGATCATCGGCAGCACGGAGATGGACACCGCGCGCCGCATCGTCTTCGAGTCCGACACCCGGCTGGACGTGGCGGGCGCCTGGGCCGTGATGCAGGTGGAGCTGTTCACCCGCATGGTCGGCCACGCCAACCTCGCGCTGATCGCCGCCCGGCGCCATCTGCCTCCCGAGGTGCTCGTCCCGGTCTTCCAGCGCATGGTCGACGAGGGCTATCTGACCCGGCACGGCACGCTGTTCTCGCACACCGCGGCGGGCGAGCGCGAGGCGCGGGTGATCGGCGAGGCCTGGGGCCGCTGGCTCGCCGGGCGCGTGGAACAGGACATCGGCCGGCCGTCCGGGGCGGAACTGCGCGCCGCCGTCGACACCATCGCCAAGCGTCTGCTGGTCGAGGACCTGACGCAAGGTCTGCCGGACCGGCCCCAGGAACTGTCCGCGGCCTCGCCGGGCTGACCGCGCCGGGTCAGTGGAGCAGGAGCTGTACGCCGCCGACCACCGTCGCCACGATCACCAGCCGTTCGAAGAGGAGCTGGTTGATGCGCTTCACCGCCCACTTGCCGATGAAGGCCCCCGGCACGACGAACACGGCCAGGGCCGCGTCCAGCAGCAGCGAACGGCCGTCGATCAGGCCGAGGCCCGCGCTGAAGGGCAGCTTGGAGACGTTGACGATCAGGAAGAAGAAGGCGGAGGTGCCGAGGAAGCCGAGTTTGCGGAAGCCCGCCGAGAGGAGGTACATCGACATGACCGGGCCGCCCGCGTTCGCGACCATGGTCGTGAAGCCGCCGAGGACACCGTAGGAGCGGGCCTTGGCCCGGCCCGCGCGGGTCACGACCGCGTCGGGTTCCTCGTCCTGGGCCGCGGCCCGGCGGCGCCACAGCGTGATCCCGGTCATCAGCAGCAGGGTCGCGCCGATCGAGGCCCGTACGACCCCGTCGTCGGCCCACACCAGGAACAGCGTGCCGAGCACGACGCCGGCGGCGACCGCCGGGAACAGCCGCCACAGCGTGGGCCAGTGGGCGTGGCGCCGGTAGGTGGCGACGGCGAGTACGTCGCCGACGATCAGGAGGGGCAGCAGGACGCCGGTCGAGGCGCGGGCGGGCAGTACGGCGGCGAAGACCGCCAGACTGACTGTGTTGGCGCCGCTGACGGCGGTCTTGGAGAAGCCGACGAGCAGAGCCGCGGCGGCGAGAGCGGCGAACTCCCCCGGGGATATGTGCCAGAGCGTCATCGTGTTCATGCGGGGGTCGATGCTATGCCCACGCTTCCCACCCGACCGCCGAGGGTCCCTCCGGGTACTCACCGGGCCGACGGCGCACCGGGGTCGGCCGGTGCGCCGGGGTCGGGTAGTACGCCGGGGTCGGCCGGTGCACCGGGAGGCAGCCGCTGTGGCGCGGGCAGCCTGCGCGGCCCGGGCAGTCGACGCGGCCCGGGTTGCCGGTGTACCGGCGACAGCCGGTTCCGGGGGCAGCCGGTGGGGGCAGCCGGTGCCGGGGCTCCCCCGGCGACGGAGGCTTCCCCGGCGACGGAGGGAAGGCCTCCTCCGGCTCGGTGTCAGTGGCGTTCCACCAGGACCGCGCTGCCCTGGCCCACGCCGACGCACATCGTGGCCAGGCCGCGCTCGGCGCCGGTGCGGCGCATGCGGTGCAGCAGGGTGGTGAGGATGCGGGCTCCCGACGCACCGAGCGGATGGCCGAGCGCGATCGCACCGCCGGTCGGGTTGACGAGGTCGGGGTCGATGCCGAGGGCGTCCACGCAGGCGAGGGCCTGGGCGGCGAACGCCTCGTTGAACTCGGCCTCCTGGACGTCGGCGACGGTCCAGCCGACGCGCGCGAGTGCCTTCCGGGTCGCGGGCACCGGGCCGATGCCCATGACGTCGGGATCGACACCGGCCGAGGCCCCGGCGACATAGCGTCCGAGCGACTCCAGCCCCAGATCGTTCAGGGCCTCCTCGCTGACGAGCAGCACCCCCGCGGCGCCGTCGTTCATCGGCGAGGCGTTGCCCGCGGTGACCGTGCCGTCGGCGCGGAACACCGGCTTGAGGCGGGCCAGTTTGTCGAGCGAGGTGTCCTCGCGCACGCACTCGTCACTGTCGACGACCACCCCGTCGGGACGCTCGACGGGAAGCACCTCGGCGTCGAAGTACCCGTTCTTCCGGGCGTCCGCCGCCCGCTGGTGGCTGCGCAGCGCGAACGCGTCCTGCCGCTCGCGCGTGACGCCGTACCGCGCGGCGACCTCCTCGGCGGTCTCCCCCATCGACAGCACGCCGTGCAGGTCCTTCATCGCCGGGTTGACCAGCCGCCAGCCGAGCCGGGTGTCGACGGTCTCGATGCGGTGCGGCAGCGCCTCGTCCGGGCGGGGCAGCACGAAGGGGGCCCGGCTCATCGACTCGGAGCCTCCGGCGAGCACGATGTCGGCCTCGCCCGAGGCGATGGCGCGGGCGGCCGTCGTGACGGCCTCGAGCCCGGAGGCGCAGAGCCGGTTGACGGTGGCGCCGGGCACGCTGTCCGGCAGTCCGGCGAGCAGCGCGGCCATGCGGGCGACGTTGCGGTTGTCCTCGCCGGCCTGGTTGGCGGCGCCCCAGTAGACGTCGTCGACGCGGGCCGGGTCCAGGGTGGGCACCTCGGCGACCAGAGCGCGGATGACGCCCGCGGCGAGATCGTCGGGCCGCACGGAGGACAGGGCACCGCGCAGCTTGCCGATGGGCGTGCGGCGGGCGGCCGCGAAGTGGACGGGACGCACGACAGGACTCCTGGGGGACGCCGGCGAACGGACACCGGGCATGGGTGAACACACACCTTAATTAGCACTGCTAGTTTCGGACTATAGCCCCGCACCGGACCCTTGGGAAGATCTCTCCCTCGGCCGGGACGGATCCCTCCGCCCCCGGTATACGCCCCTTAGCGTCCCGGTATACGCCCCTTCGCGTCCCCGGTATACGCCTCTCCGGCCCGAACACCCCACCCTGTGCAAGATCGTCCCCGGATCGGGGTGTCCGGGCGGTGGCCGAGGATCGACGGCCGCCCGCCCCGCCCCGGGCGTGAATGGCAGACTGCTCGCGCGCCCCCGCCGAACCCTGGCCGTCGGGGCAACAGGGCCGACGGAACGGGGAGTTGTCGTATGACGGGGCCGGAGTCCGCCGCGGGCGGGATCGACACGACCAGGCCGCATCCGGCACGGGTGTACGACTGGTATCTGGGCGGCAAGGACAACTACCCGGTCGACGAACGGCTCGGGCAGCAGATCACGGCGCGTGATCCCGGAGCCAAGCGGGCCGCGCGCAGCAATCGCTGGTTCATGCAGCGGGCCACCCGGCACCTCGTCCGTACGGCGGGAATCCGCCAGTTCCTGGACATCGGCACCGGCATCCCCACCGAGCCCAACCTCCACCAGATCGCGCAGAGCACCGCTCCGGACGCACGGGTGGTCTACGTCGACAACGACCCCATCGTCCTCGCCCACGCCGAGGCCCTGTTGCGCGGCACCGACGAGGGCGTCACGGAGTACGTCCACGCGGACGTGCGCGAGCCGCGGAAGATCCTCGACAAGGCCGCGCGCGTGCTCGACCTCGACCGTCCCGTGGCCCTGTCGCTGATCGCTCTGATGCATTTCGTCGCCGACGAGGGCGGCGCGTACGAACTGGTGGGAACCCTGGTCGACGCGCTGGCGCCGGGCAGCTTCCTGTCGCTGTCCGCGATGACCGCCGACTTCGAGCCCGAGGAGGTCCGAAGGGGCATCGAGGCGTACGCGCGCGGCGGTGTCACCCTCGTGGGCCGCTCGCACGCCGAGGTGAGCCGCTTCTTCGCGGGGCTGGAGCTGATCGACCCCGGTGTCGTCTCGGTGAAGGACTGGCGTCCCGGGCTCGCGGAGGGCGAGACCCCGATCGGCGACGAGCCGGTGTCCCTGTACGGCGGGGTCGGCCTGAAGCGCTAGCGCCCGAAGCGCCGGAGTGCCCGGTCGGGGCCCGAGGCCGGGTCCTTGGACCTGTCTTCGCGGGCGGTCCGGCCCCCGCCGGAGGACCGTCGGCCCCTGCCTCCGCGGGCGCCCGGACGGCACGCTGGGAAGCCGTCCGAGCAGGAAGCGAGATGGCGAGATGACCCTCATCGTCGGGCAGGTCATGACCAGCGAGGTCGTCGAGGCGCATCGGCGGATGTCCTTCAAGGACGTGGTCCGGCTGCTGGACCGGTACGGGATCAGCGGGCTGCCGGTCGTGGACGACGACGACAAGGTCGTGGGCGTGATCTCGGAGACCGACCTGCTGCGCCCGCGGCCGATCCGGTCCGGCGGCGGACGGGTCCGGCGTCTGCTCCCGCCGTCGCCGGGCCGCGCCCTCCCGTGGCCCCGCCGGCCCGGGCCGGCCGTGCGCCGCGCGACCACCGCGGGGGTCGGACGCGTCCGCGCCACGACGGTGGAGCAGCTCATGTCGACGCCCGCGATCACCGTGCATCCGGAGCAGCGCGTGGCCGATGCCGCCCGGGTCATGGAGCGCCACCGTGTCGAGCGGCTTCCGGTGGTGGACGAGGAGGACCGGCTGATCGGGATCGCCACCCGCCGCGACCTGCTGCGGGTCTTCCTGCGGACGGACGAGGAGATCCGCCGGGAGGTCGCCGACGCCGTGCTGGGGCGCGCGCTGTCGCTGCCGCCGCACGCCGTGGGCGTCTCGGTGGGCGACGGAGTGGTGACGCTGGAGGGGCGGCTCGAACACCGCAGCGAGATCCCGGAGGCCATCCGGCTGACGTGGCGGGTCGACGGTGTCGTCGGCGTCATGAACAGCCTGTCCTTCCGTGTCGACGACACCGTCGACGGCACCGCGGCGGGCGTCACCGCCCCCGCCTGAACCATTCGCGTACGTTCCTCCCTTCCGCCCCCGAAAACGTCGCCGCGATCCGTACAGGTGCCCGACCGCGGGCCCTGGCCGTCGGGCATCATGGCTTCGTCGGGTGGTGAGTGAGGGGATCTCGAATGGACCAGAGCGCACACCTTCCGGAGGAGCCCCCGGTTCCGCAGTTCCGGCTGGACGCCCTGCTGGAGGACCTCCAGGAGCAGGTGGAGCGTGTGCGCGGCACCCAGAACCGGGTGCACACCCTTCTCGAGGCGGTCCTCGCGATCGGCAGCGACCTGGACCTCGACGTGGTCCTGCGCCAGATCGTGGAATCCGCGGTGCAGCTCGTCGACTGCCGCTACGGCGCGCTCGGCGTCCTCGGCGACGAGGGCGGCATCAAGCAGTTCATCACCGTGGGCATCGACGAGGAGACCATCGCCCGCATCGGTCACTACCCCCGGGGGGAGGGCATCCTCGGCCTGCTCATCCGCGAGCCGCACGCGCTGCGGCTGCCCGTGCTGAGCGACCACCCGGACTCGGTCGGGTTCCCTCCCGGCCACCCACCGATGACGACGTTCCTCGGCACCCCCGTGCAGGTCCGCGACAAGATCTTCGGCAACCTGTACCTCACGGAGAAGCACGGCGGGGCCGCGTTCGACGCCGAGGACGAGGCCGTCCTGCGCACGCTCGGCGCGGCGGCCGGCGTGGCCATCGACAACGCCCGGCTGTACGACGACGCGCGGCGGCGCGAGCGCTGGCTGGCCGCGAGCAGCGAGCTGACCCGGACCCTGCTGTCCGGCGCCGACCCGGTCGACGTCCTGCACGCGTTCACGGCGACCGTCCGGGAGCTGTCCGACGCGGATCTGGTCACCCTGGCGCTGCCGCTGACCGGGACCACGGACCTCGTCATCGAGTCCGCCGAGGGCCGCGACGCCGATCAGGTGCGGGGGCTGACCCTCCCGGACGGGACGAGCCTCGCGGCCAAGGTGTACGCCTCGGGCGAGCGCATCGTCAGCACCTCGCTCAGCCAGGACCCGCGCACCGGGACGGGCAGCGCGTCGGTCCTCGACCTCGGCCCGGCGTTCGTGATCCCGCTCGGCACCCAGGAACGGGTGCGGGGCGTCCTCCAGGTCGCGAACCGCCAGGGCGGCACCGCGTTCCCCGACGCCACGATCGACATGATCGAGGGGTTCGCCGGCCACGCCGCGCTGGCCCTGGAGATCGCCGAGCACCGCCGCGACGCGGAACAGCTCCTCGTCCTCAACGACCGCGACCGCATCGCTCGCGACCTGCACGACCTGGCCATCCAGCGGCTCTTCGCCGGCGGGCTCAGCCTGCAGTCGGTGCTCAACCGCCTCGCCGACCGGCCCGACGTGGCCGAACGCGTCCAGCGGGTGGTGGACGATCTCGACGACACGATCAAGGTCGTACGTTCGACGATCTACGCCCTGCGGGAGAGCGACCGGTCCGACGCCACCGCCGGTCTGCGCACCCGGCTCGTCACCGAGGTCGGCCGCGCGGCCGAGACGCTCGGCTTCGCCCCCTCCCTGCGCATGAGCGGTCTGCTGGACACCGAGGTGTCCGACGAGCAGCGGGAGCACGTGGTCGCGGTCCTGCGCGAGGCCCTGTCCAACACCGCCCGGCACGCCGACGCCACCGCCGTGGAGGTCACCGCCGAAGCGACCGCCACCGCGCTGCGCCTGCGCGTGGCGGACAACGGCCGCGGCATCGGCCCCGACGTCACCCGCCGCAGCGGTCTCGGCAACATCGGCGCCCGCGCCGAACAGCTCGGCGGCACCTGCGCCCTGACGCCCGCCGAGCCGAGCGGCACCGTCCTGGAGTGGACGGTGCCGCTGCACCGGGACGACGAGCCCGCCTGATCGGCGCCGTCCCGCGGCCCTCGTGTTCAGCGCCGGCCGGCCGCGTCGGGCCTGTCGTCGATGAAGCCGCCCGACTGGTGACGCCACAGCTTCGCGTAGGCGCCCTCCGAGGCGAGCAGCTCATGATGCGTGCCCTGTTCGACGATCTTGCCGCGGTCGAGGACGACGAGCCGGTCCATGCCGGCGACCGTGCTCAGCCGGTGCGCCACCACGAGCGCCGTGCGCCGCTCCATGAGCCGCCACAACGCCGACTGGACGAGGATCTCGCTCTCGGAGTCCAGCGCGCTGGTCGCCTCGTCGAGCAGCAGGATCGGCGCGTCGCGCAGGATCGCGCGGGCCAGGGCGACCCGCTGGCGCTGGCCACCGGACAGCTTGATGCCACGCTCGCCGACCATGGTCGCGAAACCGTCCGGCAGCGCGTCGGCGAACTCCGTGACGTGGGCCGCCTCGGCCGCGCGGCGGATCTCCTCCTCGGTGGCGTCAGGGCGGGCGAAGGCGATGTTGTCCCGAAGCGAGCGGTGGAACATCGCCGGGTCCTGCGGCACGTACGCGATCATGCTGCGCAGATCGGCCTGCCGCAGCTTGCTGATGTCCTGGCCTCCGATCAGGATGCGGCCGCCCTCGATGTCGGTCATCCGCAGCAGCAGCCGGGTGAGCGTGGTCTTGCCGCCGCCCGACCGGCCGACCAGACCGACCTTCGCGCCGCTCGGTACGGCCAGTTCGAGCCCGGTGAAGAGCGGATCGGCCCCGCCGTGGGCGAAGGTCACCTGTTCGAAGCGGACATCGGCGTCACGGGCCCGCAGCGGCTCGGGGGCGGCCGGGTCGAGCACGGTCGGCGGTGACATCAGCAGCTCGGTGAACTGGGCTGCCTCCGTCATCGAGCTCTCCAGGCGCCGGTAGATCTGGTTGAACTCGAACATGATCCGGGTCGCGTTGGCGTAGTAGGTGAAGGCGACCACCACCGCCTCCACTCCGTGCTCGCCCCCGCCGAGCGTGATCGCGAGCAGCAGGCCGAGCGCGTTGGTCAGGACGGACATCGGCGCGACGAACGTGTCGATGCGCAGGTTGCCGTAGTCCCAGGACTGGAGGGTGAGCCGCCGCGACACCGCGACCCGGGAGCGGTGCTCCGCCGCCTCGCGCTCCTCGGCGGCGAAGGCCCGCACGGTGTCCATGTTCATCAGGCTGTCGGCGACATGACCCGAGACACGGGCGATCGCCTCCTCGCGTTCGTCGACGAGGGCCTGCCTGCGGCGGATGAGCGGCACCACGCACACCGCCGTCACGGCGATCATCGCCAGGAGTCCGACGACGAGCAGCGGTTCGTAGCGCCACAGCACCACGGACCCGAAGACGAGCGGTACGAGGCTGCCGACGACCTGGAACGTCATCGTGTCGACGAATTCCTCGTAGCGGGAGGCGAAGCTCAGCACCCGCTTGGTCAGCGAGCCGGCGAAGTTGTCGTGGAAGAACGAGGCGTCCTTGGCGAACAGCTCGTCCATGCCGATCACGTACAGCCGCTCGATGCCGAGGGCGTCCAGGCGGTTGAGGCAGTGCAGGCCCAGGCGCCAGAACGCCTCCGAGAGGAGCAGGACACCGCCGAAGGCGAGGACGTACGGCAGGGCGTCACCGGCGGAGACACCGCTGCCGCCGGCCGCGATACGGCCGACGAGCTTCGCCACGACGAGCGGTGCGACGTAGCTGATGCCGATGTTGCCCAGCGCGGGCAGCAGCATGCCCGGCACGGTCAGCCGGCGGAGCCTGCGCAGCTCCCTTCCGTAGTAGCGAAGTGCGAGGAGGACCGGGCCCTTGCCCGGTAAGGCCTTGCGCGATTCAGGAGATGCCATCACAACCCTGTGTCGTCGTACGGCTGCCCGCCGCGTCGTCCGGGTTCACCTCGCCTCGGCTCCCCAAAGCGTCGATGTCCGGACATGGGAAGGCAAGAAGTTACATCGTCCCCTGGCGGTGGCCGCACGGTCCAAGCGTTTTTCTCGGCCATCGGAGGCCTGCTCCCGGTGGCGGCGGCTCCGCTCCGGTGGCAGGAGGCCGCCGACGGGGGTTGGATCGGTCCGACGGATCGTTGCCGACCCATCGAGGTGTTCCGTCGTGACCGATGGATACCGCCCGAAACCCGACCCGGCGGGCGAGGAACTTGGGGACGCGCTCCTGGACGCGCTGTTCTCCCGGTCTCCGGCCGGTCTGCACATCTACGACCGGCACCTGCGACTCGTACGGGTGAACCCGGCCGCGCGCATGATGCGCGACTTCCCCATCCACCACATGGTCGGGCGCTCGCTGTCCGAGATTCTCCAGGCCTTCGACATCCCCGACCGCGGGGTCGTCGAGCGGACCGCCCGGCAGGTGCTGGAGTCCGGCGGCCCCGTGTTCGACCTGCTCGTCCGGCTCCGCAGCCGGAGCGGGCCCGCCGTCGAGGCCGTCGCCTCGGTCGACGTCCTGCGGCTCCAGCACGCCGACGGAACCGTGCTCGGGGTCGCCGCCGCGCTGACCGACGTCACCGCCCGTGTCCGGGCCGAGGCGGGGCTGCGTCTGCTGAACGAAGCGGCCACCCGGGTCGGTACCACCCTGGACGTGTTCCGCACCGCCGCGGAGTTCAGCGACCTCGCCGTCCCCCGTCTGGCCGACACCGTGACCGTCGACGTCTACGACACCGTCATACGCGGGCACGCGCCCACCCCGGAGTCCCGCGACCAGGGGGCGGCCCTGCGGCGTGCGGGCTTCCGCTCCGCGGCCGGCCCCGACTTCCAGGGCGTGCCCAGAATGGGCGAGATCACCACCTATCCGCCCGCCACGCCCTACCGGGCCGCCCTGGACACCCTGGCGCCCCGGCTGATCCGGCGGCTGAACCCGGATGCCTCCTGGCTCGACCCGGACCGACGGCGCGACGCCCGGATCCTGACGGCCGGGGTGCACTCGATGCTGCTCGTCCCCATCCGGGCCCGGGGCCTGGTGCTCGGCCTCGCCTGCTTCTACCGATGGCGCAATCCGACCCCGTTCGACGACAAGGACCTGGCCCTGGCGGAGCAGCTCACCACCCACGCCGCCCTGTGTCTGGACAACGCCCGGCAGTACGGACGCGAACGCTCCACGGCCCGCATCGTCACCGGCCGCCTCACCCATCCGGCGACGCCCGGAGCCGCCGCGGTCGACGTGGCCCACACCTACCTGCCCGCGGGTACGGGCGGCGCCTGGTTCGACGTCATCCCCCTGTCCGGCGCCAGGATCGCGCTCGTCGCCGGGGACACCACCGCGGAGGCGGACGCCGCCGACCCCGCGGCCATGGGCGAGCTGCGGGCCGCGATCGAGGCGCTGTCCGACCTCGACCTGCCTCCCGACGAGATCCTGGAACGCCTGCACGACCTCGCCAGCCGCCCCCAGCAGGTCCCGCCCGGCACGCCCGGCCTCCCGGCCGACGGCGCCCCGGCGAGCTGTCTCTACGTCGTCTACGACCCGGTCACCCGGCTCTGCACGGCGGCGAGCGCGGGGCACCCGGCGCCCGTCCTGGTCCACCCGGGCGGCGACGTCGAAGCCCTCGACGTGGACCCCGGCCCCCCGCTGGGCCAGGGCATCGCCCAGTACCGGTCGACCGAACGCGCCCTGCCCGCGGGCAGCACCCTGGTCCTGTACAACACCGCACTCCTGGCCGATCCCCCGGTCATGGAGCGGTCCCTGCCGAGCCGGATCGGCGGGGCGGCACCCGGCCCCTCCCTTCAGGAGCTGTGCGACTCGCTCGCCCTCGATCTGGTTCCCGACCGGCTCGACCACGACGCCTTCCTGCTCCTGGCCCGCACCCGCACGCTCGGCCCCGACCGGACCCGCGTCTGGACCTTTCCCAACAACCCCGCGATCGTCTCCATGGCGCGCAAGGCCGCGACCACCCAACTGGCCGACTGGGACATCGACAGCGACGTCGTCGACAACACCGCGCTCATCGTCAGCGAGCTGGTGACCAACGCCGTCCGGTACGCCAAGGGCCCGATCCGGCTGCGGCTGATCCTCGGGGACACCCTCACCTGTGAAGTCGCCGACGACAGCAATACGGCCCCGCATCTGCGCCGGGCCCTGGACACCGACGAGCACGGACGCGGGCTGTTCATCACCGCACAGCTCACCCGCCGCTGGGGCGTCCGGGGCGTCAGCCGGGGCAAGGCGATCTGGGCCGAACAGGATCTCGTCCCCTCGCCTCCGCCGTCGACGCCGGCGACCCACGCGCCGGTCGGAGCGGGGACACCGTGAGAGGCGCGGGCCCGAGGCGGGGACCCGAGGCGGGCCCGAGGCGAATTCGAGACCGGCCGGAGCCGCGTCCGAGGCCGGCGGGAGCCGCGTCCGAGGCCAGCGGGAGCCGCGTCCGAGGGCGGGCCCGGAACACGCCGAAGGCCGCCCTCTCGTCGTACGAGAGAACGGCCTCGGACCTGCGACTACGGAGAAGACTCCAGTCGGGACGACAGGATTTGAACCTGCGACCCCTTGACCCCCAGTCAAGTGCGCTACCAAGCTGCGCCACGTCCCGATGCCCGTCTGACCTGGGGTTTCCCCTGGCTGGACGCGCACGGAAACAATACCGCACTCACGCCGGTGGTCGCGCACCCGTTTCTCGCGGGCGGGACGGCCGAACGGCGTCTCCGGGCGGTACGGGGGTGCCGCCCGGCGACCTGGACACGGGACCGTCGACCCGTACGAGGTCCCGGATCGCGGGCACCGAGAGCAGGGCCGCGCAGACGACGAGGGACATGACGCCTGCCACGAGCAGGACGTTGTCGGCGCCGAGGGCACCGGCGGCGGGCCCCGCGAGTGCCTGGCCGACGGGCATCATCGCCAGGGAACCCGCGACGTCGTAGGCGTGGATGCGGTTGAGGACGTCGGGGGCGACCTGCGTCTGCACGCTCGTCGCCCACATCACGCCCCAGAACGAGATGCCCGCGCCGGCGATCACGGCGCACCCGGCGACGGCCGCCACACCGAACCCCGCCCCCACCGACGCGGGGAAGCAGGCGAAGGCCAGGAGGGCGAGGGATCCGGCGCGCAGCATGCGGCGCGGGCGCAGCCGCAGGGCGACGAGCCCTCCGACGACCGTGCCCGCGCCGAGGGCGGAGTTGATGAGGCCGTAGGCGCGCGGGCCGTGCGCCCGCACCACCTCGGTCGCCACGAGGGGGACGGTCGGGCCCCAGACGGAGATCATGTAGACGCACCAGACGACGATGACGCCCCACAGCCACGTACGGGATCTGAACTCCCGCCAGCCCTCGACGAGATCGGCCCGGAAGCCGGCGCTGTGGGGGCGGCTCCCGGGAGCGGCCGGGGGCAGGCGGAGCAGAAGCAGGCACAGGGCGCTCAGCGCGTAGGTGCCGGCGTGGGCCACGAAGACCCCTCCGGCGGAGGCGAACGCGACCATCAGGCCCGCGAGCGCGGGGCCGGCGAGCTGGGCGGCGGACTCGGCGATCCGGATGGCGCCGTTGGCTCCCTGGATGTCGGCGGCCAGACGCGGCACGGTGCTGGCGACGCCGGGCTGGAAGACCGCGCCGGCCACGCCGTTGACCGCGCCGATCACGCAGACCTGCCAGAGGACCACGTGGCCGGCGAAGAAGAGGGCGGCGGCGATCGCCTGGGCCACGAGCCGCACGAGGTCGGCGCCGATCATCAGTTTGCGGGTGCTGAACCGGTCGGCGATCACTCCGCCGAACACGACCAGGGCGGCGAAGGGTCCGGCGGAGGCGGCCATGGCGAGGCCGACGGCGCCGACCCCGTAGCCGTACCGCAGCAGTCCCGCGGCGAGCGCCACCGGCAGCATGGTCTCGCCGAGCCGGGCGAGGGCCCGCGCGACGAAGAACAGGGCGAAGTCCCGTGACCAGACGGACCGGCTCCGCCGTCCGTCGAGCGGACCGCCCCGGGCCGGGCCCGGGCCCGGGTCCGGTTCCTCACTCCCGCGCGATGCCTCGCTCGGCCCCTCGCACGGCGTCCCGTCCTGCGGCTCCTGGCCCGATGACGTCCTGGTCATCCCGCTCGCGCCCTCCCCCTGCACCCGGCGGCTCCCCCACGAAGCCGCCCGTCCACGCTTCGTTCCCGCTTCCGGATCGCGCCCGTCGCGGACCACTCCGTCCCCGGACCACTCCGTCCCCGGACCACTCCGTCCCCGGATCGCTCCCGATGCGGATCATGCCACGGGGCACGGGTGGTGCAGAGGCCGTTTCAGTCGGCGGACGGCAGGCCCAACCCGGGGTGGGCGTCGACGAGTCGGGGCGGGGCGGCCTGGCGCCAGGAGTCGGCGAGGATGGCGCGGAGTTCGTCGTCGTCCTCCAGCGCGGCGAGCCGGGCACGGACCCAGGCGAAGCCGGCCTCGTGGTCGGCGATCCAGAACTTCTCCGGCTCGGCCAGGACCAGTTCGTCGCGCTCCTCCTTCGGACAGCGCACGGCGATGGAGGTCTCCGCCTCGGGCAGTGTGGCGAACATCTTTCCCGCGACCCTGAAGGTGGGCATGCTCCAGGCGATCTTCTCCGTCGTGTCCGGCAGGGAAAGGGCGATACGGCGTACGTCTTCTGCATCCGGCATGAGACGCACGCTAGCCAACACCACTGACATCGACACGGCGAAGGCCCGGGGAAGACACGACGTCAGGTGCCGTCGGCGTGCGCTCCGGGCCGCTTGTAGAAGAGCGTCGTCGGGCGCAGCTCGCCCGAGGGTGCCGCCGCGTAGTCCGGGATCGCGCCGACCCGGGTCCAGCCCGCCGACACGTAGAGCGACTCGGCGGGGCTGCCGGTCTCGGTGTCCAGATGGAGGAGGGTGATTCCGGTGGCGGCGGCCGCGCTCTCCGCGGTGGCGAGGAGGATGCGGCCCACGCCCTGGCCGCGGCCGTCGCGGTGGACCATCAGCTTGACGAGTTCGGCGCGGTGGCGGCTGTTGGGCTTGTCCGGGAAGGAGAGGGCGACGGTGCCGAGCAGCCGGCCGTCGGCGCGGGCCACCCAGACCGCGTGCCGGCCGGCCGAGACGGCGTCCGCTCGCTCGCGCCACCAGGCGAGCGCCGTCGTGTGGCCGAGCGGGGCGAGGAATCCGATCGAGGCGCCGCCGTCCACGGTGTCGGTGAGCAGATCCGCCAACTCATCGGCTCCGGCGTGGAGTTCGGCCGCAGTCAGGCGGGTGACGGTGATCACGGCAGCACCACCGCCAGCGCGTACCGCACGTCCGCGGGGCCCGGGCAGTGGAATCGCGTCGGCCCCCACACCCTCAAGCGGAGGCAGTCACCGGCGTCGAGGCGGTGCTCGACGTCCTGCGCGGTCACGTCGAGCCTTCCGTCGAGGACCCAGATGTGCTGTTCGAGGCCGGGCACGGGAGGCCTGTCGTACGCGATGTCCGCGCCGGCCGCGAGGCGCCCCTCGACCAGTTCGCCGCGCAGTCCGGCGTGCGGCGGCGAGACCGATCGCCGGACGAATCCGGAGGCCCGGTCCGTCCAGACCGTCTGGTCGGCGGCGCGGACCAGCAGCGCGGATTCCCGCTCGACCTCGCTGAGCAGGTGCGACATCGTCCGCCCGTACACATGGCAGAGGCGGTTGAGGAGGGAGGCCGTGGGGCTGATCTCGGCGCGTTCCGCGCGCGAGAGGGTCGATCTGCTGATCCCGCTGCGCTCGGCCAACTCGCCCAGGGTCCAGCCCCGTTCGGCCCTCAGCTCGGCCAGTCGCGCCCCGAGCCGGACGTCGACCTCACCATCCTCCTCGATTCCCATATCCGGGATGCTATCCCACATTCGGGAACACAGGGAAGGCGCGAGCGGGCCGCCGGGATCGACGGCCCGCTCGACGGACTCGATCGACTCGACGCGGTCGGCGCGCTCGACGCACGTGACGCGCTCGACGGACTCAGTCGTCCGTGGCCGCCCGCGTCAGCGCCTCCAGGACGGGCCGGATCAGCGGATGCCCCTCGGCGCCGCGGCGCACGGCGGCGAAGACGCGGCGGGTCGGGGCGACCCCGTCGACGGGGCGCACCACCACACCCGTGAGGTCCATGCCCCGCAGCGCCGAACGCGGCACCAGGGCGACACCCGCGTCGGCGGAGGCGAGGGCGACGACGGCACGGAAGTCGTCCGAGGAATGTTCGAGGCGCGGCTGGAATCCGGCGTTCTCGCAGGCCAGGACGACCACGTCATGGCAGGGGTTGCCGGGGTACGGGCCGATCCAGGGGTCCTTGGCGAGCTCGGCGAGCGGCACTTCCGCGGAGTCGGCCAGGCGGTGGGTCACCGGCACGACGGCGTCGAAGGGCTCGGCGTAGAGCGGGACGTGGGTCAGGCGCGGATCGTCCGCGTCCGGGGCGCCGCGGTACTCGACGGCCACCGCGATGTCGACCTGCCGGTCCAGCACCATCGGCAGACTCGCGTCGCCCTCGGCGTCCTGGACGCGCACGAGGATGCCCGGCGAGGTGACGCCGAGGCGGGCCAGTGCGGGGGCCACGACCAGGCCGATGCCGGTCGCGAAGGACGCCACGGTGACCGTCCCCGCGGAGCCGGCACTGTAGGCCGCCAACTCGGCCTCGGCCCGCTCCAGTTGGGCCAGCACGGCGTTGGTGTGGCTGAGCAGGATCTCGCCGGCGGGTGTGAGCCGTACGCCCTTGGCGCCGCGCTCGACGAGTCGGTGGCCCGTCTCCTGCTCCAGGGCGGTGAGCTGCTGCGAGACCGCCGAGGGCGTGAGATACAGCGCGGCGGCCGCCGCCGTCACCGTGCGGTGGTCGGCCACCGCACGGAGGATGTGGAGCCGCCGCGCTTCGATCATGCGACCGATTCTCTCAGGTCACACGCCTTTTCCGGCCATCGGACCGGTGAGCGCCCCCGGCACGGGGGCGCGTCCGCCCTCAGGCGTCGAGTTCCGCGCGCGCCGCCACGAAGGCGTCCACGGCCCGGTTCACGTCCTCGGTGGAGTGCCCCGCGGAGAGCTGCACCCGGATACGGGCCTTCCCCTGCGGGACGACCGGGTACGAGAAGCCGATCACGTACACGCCACGCTCCAGGAGCAGCTCCGCCATGCGGCCGGCGACGGACGCGTCACCGATCATGACGGGGGCGATCGCGTGGTCGCCGGGGAGGATGTCGAAGCCCTCCTCGGTCATCCGCGAGCGGAACAGCGCCGTGTTCTCCCGCAGTCGCACCCGCAGGTCGTCGGCGGACTCCAGCAGGTCGAGGACCTTCAGGGAGGCCGCGGCGATGACCGGGGCGAGCGTGTTCGAGAAGAGGTACGGGCGCGAGCGCTGGCGCAGCAGGGCGACGATCTCGGCGCGGGCGGCGACGTAACCGCCGGAGGCGCCGCCGAGGGCCTTGCCGAGCGTGCCGGTGATGATGTCGACGCGGTCCATGACCCCGTGCAGCTCGGGGGTGCCCCGGCCGCCGGGGCCGACGAAGCCCACCGCGTGCGAGTCGTCGACCATGACCATCGCGTCGTAGCGGTCGGCGAGGTCGCAGATCTCCTGGAGCGGGGCGACGTAGCCGTCCATGGAGAAGACGCCGTCGGTGACGATCAGCCGGCGGCGCGCGCCGGAGGCCTCCTTGAGCTGCGCCTCCAGGTCGGCCATGTCGCGGTTGGCGTACCGGAAGCGGCGCGCCTTGGACAGCCGGATGCCGTCGATGATCGAGGCGTGGTTGAGGGCGTCGGAGATGACCGCGTCCTCGGCGCCGAGGAGGGTCTCGAAGACACCGCCGTTGGCGTCGAAGCAGGAGGAGTAGAGGATCGTGTCCTCCTGGCCGAGGAACGCGGACAGCCGCGCCTCCAGCTCCTTGTGCACCTCCTGCGTACCGCAGATGAAGCGGACGGAGGCCATGCCGTAGCCCCAGCGGTCGAGCGCCGCGTGGGCGGCGGCGACGACCTCGGGGTGGTCGGCGAGACCGAGGTAGTTGTTCGCGCAGAAGTTGAGGACCTCACCGGGGCGGCCGCCCGCGGTGACGTTCACGGTCGCGGACTGCGGGGTGCCGATGACCCGCTCGGGCTTGTGCAGCCCGGCGGCGCGGATCTCGTCGAGGGTGGTGCGCAGGTCGTCGCGGACGGAGTCGAACATCATCAGTTCCTTAAGTCCTCAGAGGGTCCAGTCGAGAATGACCTTGCCGCCACGGCCGCCGGCCGCGTCGTCGAACGCCGCCTCGTAGTCCCGGAATCCGTACCGGCCGGTGATCACGGGCGTGAGGTCGAGGCCGCTCTCCAGGAGGACCGACATCGCGTACCAGGTCTCGAACATCTCGCGGCCGTAGATGCCCTTGATCGTGATCATGGAGGTGACGATCCGGGCCCAGTCGACGGGGAACTCCGCGGACGGCAGACCCAGCATGGCGATCCGTCCGCCGTGGGTCATGTTGGCGATCATGTCGCGCATGGCCTCGGGGCGGCCGGACATCTCCAGGCCGATGTCGAAGCCCTCGCGCAGGCCGAGGGTGCGCTGTCCGTCGGCGATCGTCGAGCCCGCGACGTTGAGGGCGAGGCTGACGCCGATCTTGCGGGCCAGTTCCAGGCGCTCCTCGCTGACGTCGGTGATGACGACGTTGCGGGCGCCGGCGTGGCGGGCCACGGCGGCGGCCATCAGACCGATCGGTCCGGCGCCGGTGATCAGGACGTCCTCGCCGACGAGCGGGAAGGACAGCGCGGTGTGCACGGCGTTGCCGAACGGGTCGAAGATCGCGGCGACGTCGAGGTCGACCGGGACGCGGTGCACCCACACGTTGGTGGCGGGCAGCACGACGTACTCGGCGAAGGCGCCGTCGCGGCCGACGCCGAGGCCGACGGTGGCACGGCAGAGGTGGCGGCGTCCGGCGAGACAGTTGCGGCACTTGCCGCAGACCAGGTGGCCCTCGCCGCTGACGCGGTCGCCGATGTTGATGTCGGTGACGTCGCGGCCGGTCTCGACGACCTCGCCGACGAACTCGTGGCCGAGCACGAGGGGCGTCGTGATGGTCTGCTGCGCCCAGCCGTCCCAGTTGCGGATGTGCAGGTCGGTGCCGCAGATCCCGGTCCTGAGAACCTTGATCAGTACGTCACCGGGGCCGGCCTGCGGCTCGGGGACGTCCGTGAGCCAGAGTCCGGGCTCCGCCTTCTCCTTGACCAGCGCCTTCACTCGTGCGGCTCCTGTGCGTGAGGTCCCGGGAAGGGGCACGCCGAAGCGGCCCGCACCGGGGAGAGGGGTGAATTCACCCAGGAATCTGCCGTACGACGGTGCCCTGGGTCCATCGAGGATTTCTTAAGCGCGGCCCCAGCTTTCCTTCACGCCCGCGTTCTCCCGGCCCGTCCATGGGCCGGTCGCCGGGCCGCCGGGGCGGCGCGGGGCAGGAGGCGATGTGGGGGACGGTGGTGTCAGGCACGGCTACGGGGACATGCGGCACCCCCGTTCCACGGGGGTGCGTCACGGATGTCAGGGAGGGGTCCCGGCATACGTCCCAGGATGGGTCCCGGGCGGCCGGCAGGGCCGGACCCTCGCCCCGGCGCGTCGTCAGATCCCGTGGTCCTCTTCCCGCCGTTCGAGCTGCCCGGTCAGCTCGGCCGCCATCGCCTTGATGGTCTCCAGGCCCGTCCTTCCCCAGGGGCGCGGCTCGACGTCCACGACACAGATCGTGCCGAGGGCGATGCCGCTGCGGTCGAGCAGCGGGGCGCCGAGGTAGGAGCGGACGCCGAACTCATCGACGACCGGGTTCCCGGCGAAGCGCGGGTAGTCGCAGACGTCCTCCAGGACGAGCGCCTTGCGGCGCACCACGACATGGGGGCAGAAGCCGTGGTCCCGGGCCATGTAGCGGCCCAGTTCGAGTTCGCCGCCGTCCAGGGCGGCCGGGAGCCTGCCACCCCGGGCTCCGCCGTCCGGGGTGTGCAGACCCGCGAAGAACTGCTGTCGCTCGTCGATGAAGTTGACCATCGAGTAGGGCGCGGCGGCGACGTGCGCGAGGCGGTCCGCGAAGGCGTCGAGGGCGGGCTCGGAGCGCTCCCCGAGGCCCAGCCGGCGCAGTCTGCGCACCCGGGCGGGGGCGTCCTTGTCCTGCGGCGTCAGGAGCAGACGGCCGCCCGGCCCCGGCGAGTCGTACCTCATGTACGGGCTCCATGGCTCGGGAGGTGGGCGGGCGCGTGGGCGAGGAGGTGCCGGACCAGGGTGAGCAGCGTCTGCACGCCCGAGCTGGAGATACGGGCGTCGCAGCACACGACGGGGATCTCGGGGTCGAGGTCGATGGCCGCGCGCACCTCGGCCGGGTCGTAGCGGTACGAGCCGTCGAACTCGTTGACCGCGACGATGAACGCGAGACCGCGCTGTTCGAAGAAGTCGACGGCGGCGAAGCAGTCCTCCAGGCGCCGGGTGTCGGCGAGGATGACCGCGCCGAGCGCGCCGTCGGAGAGCTCGTCCCACATGAACCAGAACCGCTCCTGTCCGGGTGTGCCGAACAGATAGAGCACGTGTTCCGGATCCAGGGTTATGCGGCCGAAGTCCATCGCGACGGTCGTCTCGACCTTGTTCTCGATCCCGTCGAGCCGGTCGGTCGAGGCGCTGACGGTGGTCAGCAGTTCCTCCGTGCTGAGCGGCGCGATCTCGCTCACCGCGCCGACGAACGTCGTCTTGCCGACCCCGAAGCCTCCCGCCACCAGGATCTTCAGCGCGGTGGGGAACGGGTCAGAGCTGTCGTCGTAGTCCATCGAGCACTGCCTCCAGAAGGGACCGGTCAGTGGGGTTGGGGTGGAACCGAGGGGGCTTGGTGGTCAGCGCCCCGCAGTCGACGAGGTCCGACAGCAGCACTTTGGTGACCGCCGCCGGCAGCTTCAGATGGGCGGCGACCTCCGCGACCGAGACGGGCGCCCGGCAGCGTTCGAGCGCCTGGCGGTGTTCGGGGCCGAGGTGGCCGAGGGGGGTGGCTCCGGTGGCCATGACCTGGGAGAGGAGGTCGAGCGCGGTGCTCGGCCGGGTCCGGCCGTTGCTGACGGTGTAGGGGCGCACGAGGCGTCCCGCCGCGTCGTCGAGCCAGGGCCCGTCACCGGCCGCGGCCGCGTTCAAGACCGCATCGCCGACGGTTCGACGGCGGGCTGCCGGGGCGCGGTGACCAGATAGGGGCGGACGCTCTTGACCAGCATCGCCATCTCGTAGCCGAGGACGGCCGCATCGGCCTCCCGGCCCGCGAGCACGGCGAGGCAGGTTCCGGAGCCCGCCGTGGAGACGAACAGCAGGGTCGAGTCGAGTTCGACCACGACCTGGCGCACCTCGCCGCCGTCGCCGAACCGCACGCCCGCGCTGCGTCCGAGGGCGTAGAGGCCGCAGGCGAGGGCCGCCATGTGGTCGGCGCTGTCCGGGTCCAGGCCGTGGACCGACTTCACGAGTCCGTCGCTGGAGAGCAGCACCGCGCTGGTGGTGTGGGGTACGCGCTGGACAAGGCCGCTCATCAGCCAGTCGAGGTCGGACACGTGGCCGGTGGGCGCATCGCTCGCCATGGGGGATCGACTCCTTGAGGTACGAAGGTCTGCGGGAGCGGTGGGGGTGGGTGCGGGGGTCGTCATCCGGCCGGTGTGCTCCCGTCGTGCCGGCTGGTGCGATCGTGGCCGGAGGCGAGGTCGTGGGCTCCTCGCGGTGCCGGTGCGTGGGTCGTGCGCTCCCCGCCCGGGCGGACCGTCGGTGCGCCGTGCTCCGGGGGTGCGTCCAGCGCGTCGGGGCCGTCGGCGGGGGTGCCGGTGGTCAGGTGTCCCCGGGCCCGGGCGGCGCCGTCGCCGCGCGCGGTCTCCGGGCGGGTCCGCTCGGGGAAGGAGGCGGGCGCGCCCGGTGGGGCCGCGGGCGACGGGACCCGGGACGGCTCCGGCAGCCGCCGGTCCGCCGGATCCGCGTGAGCGGTCTCCGCGAGTCCGATCCCGCGCTGGAAGGCCGCCATGAGTCCCGGGTCGTGCCCGACGTGGTGGTCGGTGTCCGGGCGGGGCGCCTGTCCTTCGCGCAGTTGCGGCACGAGGTGCTCCTGGGCGCGCCGCTTGGGGAGGCTGGGCTTGCCCATGGTGCCGCGGACGACCCCGGCGCGCGGGGTGGGCGGCAGGGCCGCGTTCTCGGCGGCGGTGAGGCGGTCCTCGGGGCGGATGCCGGGCAGGGCCTCGGCGGGGTTGGGCCGTTCGGCACGGGAGCCGCGCACCGGGAGCGGTCCGGCCCCGCGCGTCCCGGCCGGCGCGTCCGCGCCCCGCCCGGGTGGCCGTTCCCGTCGTACGGGCTCGGGCAGGGCTTCCCGGGACAGCTCGCGCGCCGACTGCCGGGGCACGACGGGGGCCGGCGGGCGGCCGCCGGGAAGCGCCGGGACCTGCGCCGGCGGCGGGTGGGCGGGACCGGGTCCGAGGGCCGGCCGGTGCCCGCCGTTCGTCCCGTTCGGCGGCGCCTGGGTCAGGCCCGCGTCCTCGACGGCGTCCGGGGCCGCGCCCAGCAGGTCCTGCGGGACCACGAGGACGGCCTGGACGCCGCCGTAGATGTTGTTCTGGAGCCGTACGTGGATGCCGTGCCGGCGGGCGAGCTGCGAGACGACGAACAGGCCGATGCGCCCGTCCTGGAGCAGGCCGGCGACATTGACCTGGTCGGGGTCGGCGAGCAGGGCGTTCATCCGGTCCTGTTCGGCGGCCTGCATGCCGAGGCCGCGGTCCTCCACCTCGATGGCCAGGCCCGAGGTGACGAGGTCGACCCGCAGCAGCACCTGGGTGTGCGGGGCGGAGAACACGGTGGCGTTCTCGACGAGTTCGGCGAGCAGGTGGATGACGTCGGCGACGGCGTGGCCGCGCAGGGTGCCTTCGATCGGGGGCACGAGCTTGACCCGCGAGTACTGCTCGACCTCGGCGATCGCGGAGCGCAGCACCTCGGTCATGGAGACGGGGTTGCTCCACTGACGGCGGGACACGGCGCCGCCGAGCACGGCCAGGTTCTCGGCGTGGCGCCGGATGCGGGTGGCCAGGTGGTCGACGTGGAAGAGGCCCTTGAGGAGGTCCGGGTCCTCGATCTCGTTCTCCAGCTCGTCGAGGATGGAGATCTCGCGGTGCACGAGGGACTGCAGGCGCCGGGCCAGATTGACGAAGACCTCGACCTTCTGGTCGCTGCCCGCACGGCTGGAGAGCTGCGCGGCCTGCACGACGGCGGCCACGGCGCCGTCGTGGGCGCGCGAGAGGTCGGCGGCGAGCAGTTCGAAGTCGTCGGCGTCGGCGGGCGGGCGGCGGCGCTTCTTGCGCGCGGGCGGGTCCTCGCCGCGGCGCAGCCCCTCGACGACGGCGCGCAGGTCGGTCTCGGTGCGGGCGCTCGTGCGGCGCAGGGCTCCTATGCGCTCGCGTACGGACGCGGCGGCGCGGTCGGCGGCGACGGCGGCGATCAGGATGCCGGCCAGGGCCACGCCCACCGCTCCGGCGAGGACGGCCCACAGGACGGGGCCGGGCCGGGCGCCGGTGGAGCGGACGGTGAACAGGACGGCGGCGCACGCGCTGAGGGCCACGGCGGTCGGCGGCAGGACCGCGAGGCGCAGGAGCTGGTGCCGCAGGTGGGTCTCGGGCGGCGCGGGGGTGGCGCGGGCGGCCGGTCGGCCGTGCCGCCCGCCCTCGCGGCGGTCTGCGCGGGCGGCCGGTGCGCGGAGGTGAGACATCGGCGTCCTCGTACTGGATGCGTCGGGGGCGTGGAGCTCCCGTGGTTCCGCGACTCGGGTGTGCGCCGTCGCGGTGCCGGTCGAGAGAGCCGAAGAAATCGGCCCTGCGTCGCCCGTCGGCAACTGACAGTAGTCGCCAACGCATCATGTGCGGTGGGCTGTTGACAAAGTCCACCGGGTGGCGTCCCGCTCTGGTATGAGGCGTCGCACGGCTGACCGATAACCCCGTCGGACAGGCGTTCGCACCAGGCTCCGGATCCGATCAGAGCTGGTCACAAGCGGTCGCAAGGAAACAGCGAGGGCCGGGGAGCATGGCGCTCCCCGGCCCTCGCATCCGATCGGTGGATCAGCCCGCGGGCACCGTCTCGGGCTCGCCGGTGCCTTCCGTCGAGCCGTCGGCGACGTCACCCGGCGTATCGGTCACGGGCTCCTCGACGACCGGCCAGCCGCCCTCCGGCGCGCGCGCCACACCGCGCCACCACGGCTCGGAGGGGACGGTCTCGGCGGTGGGCTCGAAGGGCTCTCCGGGACGGGGCAGCGCGACGCGCGCGCCGACCGCGCGGCCGGCGGCCAGCGTGCCCTCACCCGGGTCGGCCCAGGCGTGGGTGGCCAGGTTGAACGTCCCCCAGTGGATCGGCAGCATCACTCCGGAGGGCTTCCCGCCCTGGAGGTCCAGGTGGGAGCGCATCCCCTCCTGGGGCGTCATGTGGATGTCGGGCCAGAAGTCGCTGTAGGCGCCGATCTGGATCATCGTGGCGTCGAACGGGCCGTGGGCGGCGCCGATGTCCTTGAAGCCCTGGAAGTAGCCGGTGTCGCCGCTGTGGTAGATCCGGTGCGCGTCGCCCTCGGCGACCCAGGAGGCCCACAGGGTGTGCTGGGTGTTGCGCAGGCCGCGTCCGCAGAAGTGGCGCGCCGGTGTCGCGGTCAGGGTGATCCCGCCGACCTTGGTCGACTCGTTCCAGTCCAGCTCGCGGATCCGCTCGGCAGCGATGCCCCAGTGCTCCAGGTGGGCTCCGACGCCCAGCGGTACGGCGAACACGGTGTCCGTGCCGCCCAGCTCCTTGATCGTGGGCATGTCCAGGTGGTCGTAGTGGTCGTGCGAGATCACCACGACGTCGACCGGGCCGAGCGCGGCGAGCGGCAGCGGAACCGGGTGCAGCCGCTTGGGGCCGGCGAAGGCGAAGGGGGAACAGCGCTCGCCCCAGACCGGGTCGAACAGCACGCGGTGGCCGTCGATCTCGGCGAGGACGCTGGAGTGCCCCATCCAGGTCAGCCGCAGCCCGGTCGCGGCGGGCCTGGCCAGGTCGGCGAGGGTCGTCGCGTGCACGGGCACGGTCCCGGCCGGGGAGCGGTGGGCGCGCTCCTCACTGCGGAAGTAGACCTTCGCGAACTCCACCATCGAGCCGTCGGGGCGGGTACGGGCGGTCTCCGGGTTCTGGAAGACTCCGTCCGCGAAGTTCGGCGAATTGCGGATGCGGCGCATGCGCGCACCAGCCGGATCCGCGCCGAAGGCGGCGGGCCGCAGCGCGCGGAGCCCGGAGCTCAGGGTACGGAAACCGGTCACGGATACCTCCAGATGGAGTCGGTCAGACTTTCATTATGGTCGTCGCCTCTGACAGCGCCGGGTCACCCGGTCACAACGCGATGTCCGTGGCCTTCGTTCCGTAGATGCCAACCCCGCCGCACCCCCGCTTCTTCCGCTCCGGCGAAGCGTTCTGGGCGCCGCCGTGCCCGCGGCGACACCGGCCGGGTGCGTTGACACGACCCGGCGAGCGTTCCGATACTGACTCATGGTTCAGTAGAGAGCAGGCGCCCCGGCAGCCCGGGAGCCGCGCCGGCCCGTCCACGTCTGGAGACACCGTGTACCGCCTTCCCGCCGAACCGGCCCCGGCCCAGGGCGCCGCGTGCGCCGCCGGGCGTGCCGACGCCGTCGCGCGGAGCCTGTGATGGGCGAGATGCTCACCGGCGGCGAGGCCGTCGTCCGCGCGCTGTCCGGACACGGCGTGACCCGCGCCTTCGGCATCCCCGGCACGCACAACCTGGAGATCTACCGCCACCTGTCCGCGTACGGCGTCCGGCACGTCCTGACGCGCCACGAACAGGGCGCCGGATACGCCGCCGACGGCTACGCGCGCGTGACCGGGCGTCCCGGTGTCGTGATCACCACGACCGGACCCGCCCTGCTGAACGCCGCGGCCGCCGTCGGCCAGGCCTACTCCGACAGTGTGCCGCTGCTCGTGGTCTCCCCCGGCATGCCCCTGCGCCACCCCCGGCTCGCGACCGGACTGCTGCACGAGACGCGCAGTCAGACGGAGGCTCTGCGGGGCGTCGCCGCGTTCAGCCACCGCGTGTCCTCGGTCGCCGAGATCGACGCGGCGGTGGCCCGCGCCTTCACCCTGTTCCGCACCGGCCGGCCGCGCCCCGCGCACATCGAGGTCCCCCTCGATCTGCTGGAGGCCGCCGAGGAGACGGCTCCCGCGCGCGTCACCCCTCCCCTCCTCCCCCTCGCCCCGGCACCCCTCGCCGTGGA
Organism: Streptomyces sp. NPDC056738; assembly: GCF_042790435.1. Taxonomy (NCBI): domain Bacteria; kingdom Bacillati; phylum Actinomycetota; class Actinomycetes; order Kitasatosporales; family Streptomycetaceae; genus Streptomyces; species Streptomyces sp. NPDC056738. The sequence goes on along the minus strand of NZ_JBHTZF010000002.1, from coordinate 39,300 downwards.
GCGGGCCGCCGAGGCGCTGCGCGAGGCCCGCCGTCCCGCGCTCGTCCTCGGCGGCGGAGCACGCGGTGCGGCCGCCCCGCTCCTGGCGCTCGCCGAGCGGCTCGGGGCTCCCGTCCTCACCACCGCCAACGGCAAGGGCGTCGTCGCGGAGAGCCATCCGCTGGCCGTCGGCGTGTCGCTGCACAGCCCCGCGGTCCGGAACTGGCTCGCGGAACGCGACGCCGTCCTCGCCGTGGGCACCGAACTCGCCGAGTCCGACTTCTGGTCCGCGCCGCCCGCCCTGAACGGCACCCTGATCCGCGTGGACGTCGACCCGGACCAGATGTACGCGGGTCCGGCCGTGGACGTCCCGGTCGTGGGCGACGCGCTGCTGTCCCTGACGGCGCTGCTCGCCGCCGTCGGGGAGCCGGGCGTCACGGCCGGGCACGCGCGCGTGCCCGACGAGGACCCCGTCCGGCGGGCGGCGGCACTGCGGGCCGCCCGGAACGCCGAGACCGCCGCGCGCGACGCCCGCTGGATCCCCTACCTGCGGGTGATCCGGTCCGTCCTGCCCGAGGACGCCGTGATCACCTCGGACAGCGCCCAGTGCTGCTACTACGGAGCGCTCCCCCACCTCCCGCTCGGCCCGGCGGGCCGCTATCTTCACCCGACCGGCTACGGCACGCTCGGCTACGCTCTGCCCGCGGCGATCGGAGCCAAGGCGGCGTGCCCCGGCCGCGAGGTCGTGGCGCTCAGCGGGGACGGCGGCCTCCAGTTCACCGTGCAGGAACTGGCGACCGCGGTACAGCTCCGCCTCCCGCTGCCCGTCGTGGTCTTCGACAACGGCGGCTACGGGGAGATCCGCGACGAGATGGCGGCCCGGGGCGACACGCCCACGGCCGTCGACCTCGCTCCGGTCGACCTGCCCGCCCTGGCCCGCGCCTACGGAGGACAGGGCACGCACGCGTACAGCCCGGACGAGCTGGGCACCGCGCTCACCCGGGCGCTGCGCACCCCCGGCCCCACCCTGATCGTCGTTCCCGAGGAGACCCGATGACCGCCGCCCCCCTGATGACGCTCACCTGGACGGACCACGTCACCGGCCGTCCGGGGTTCCTCGTCGTCGACCGGCTCGTACGGGGCGTCTCCAGCGGCGGTCTGCGGATGCGCCCCGGCTGCACGCTGGAGGAGGTCACCGGACTCGCCCGCGGCATGACCATGAAAGAGGCTCTGCACTACAACCCCGAGGGCCGGTACGTCCCGCTCGGCGGCGCCAAGGGCGGGATCGACTGCGATCCCCAGGACCCGGCCGCGTACGGACTGCTGGTGCGCTATCTGCGCGCCATGCGCCCCTACATCGAGAACTTCTGGACCACCGGCGAGGATCTCGGACTCAGCCAGGACCTGGTCGACCGGGCCGCCGAGGAGGCGGGCCTCGTCTCGTCCATCCAGGCCGTGTACCCGCTGCTCGACGACGAGGCGGCGGCCCGGCGGCGGCTCGCGGACGCCTTCGCGGTCGAGGTGGACGGCATCGGCCTCGACGAACTGGTCGGCGGCTGCGGGGTCGCCGAGTCGGCGCTCGCCGCGCTGGACCGGGCCGGGACTCCGTACGCGGGAACGCGTGTCGCCGTCCAGGGGCTCGGCACCATGGGCGGGGCCACCGCGCGCTTCCTCGCGCGCGCGGGACTCAGGATCGTGGCCGTCGCCGACGTCAAGGGAACCATCGCGAACCCGGACGGCCTCGACGTCGAGGCGCTCCTCGGGGCGCGGGACGCGTACGGGACGGTCGACCGCGGGGTGCTGCGGCCGGCCGACCGCGAACTCCCCGGCGACGCCTGGCTGTCCGCCGACGCCGAGGTCCTGGTGCCCGCCGCGGTCTCGTACGCGATCGACACGTCCAACCAGCGCGACATCAAGGCCCGTTGGATCGTCGAGGCGGCCAACATGCCCGTCCTCGCGGACGCGGAGGAGCTGCTCGCCGCGCGCGGGATCACCGTCCTGCCGGACGTCGTCGTCAACTCCGGTACGAACGCCTGGTGGTGGTGGACCCTGTTCGGCGACATCGGCGCCGACGCGGACGAGGCCTTCGCCCACACCCGGCGTTCCATGCGCGCCCTGATCGACCGGACGCTCGCGCGCGCCGAGGCCGACGGGACGACCCCGCGGGCCGCCGCCCACGCCATCGTCACCGACCGGCTCCCGGTCATCGCGGAGCGGTTCGGCTGGTACCGCTGAGGCCCCGGAGCCGGGGGCGGCGATTCCCTGGCGGGAATTGAGCCGCAGACCGGACCGCAGCAGAGTCGGTGCCGTCAGAGGAACCGCGCGAGTGACGCGCACCGACCCGCACGAGGAGCATCATGTCCGCCATCGACGCACAGGACCTGATCGAGCGCTACATCGGCGTCTGGAACGAGGCCGACCCCCGGATCCGCCGCGAGACCGTACGCGAACTGTGGGCCGAGGACGGTGTGCACGTACTGCGTCCCCCCGCGGAGATGCACGACAGCGCCGTGTCCCTCGGCTTCGGCACCGCCGTGCTGGAGGCCCGGGGTCACGACGAGCTGCACGCGCGCGTGACGCGTGCCTACGAGGAGTTCGTGGCCCCCGGGACGTACGTGTTCCGGATCGGGGAGTCCGCCCGCCGCCTGCACGACGCGGTCACGTTCCGCTGGGAGTCGTTCCACACCGGCGAGGGACGGGTCACCGGCGGCGGACTGGAGTTCCTCCTCCTGGACGAGGAGGGGCGCATCAAGGCCGACTACCAGTTCGTCGACTGACACGGGGCCGCGTCCGCCGGAGGGGCCTCGCGGGAGGGCGAAAGGCGCTCCGGGCCGGGCCCGCTCCCACGGGGCTTTGGGCGAGAGGGCTGTGTAGGGTTGCCGCGTGGCGAGAGTCCGGTTGAGTGTGGCGGAGCGGCGTGGGGAGTTGCTGCGCGCCGCCGTCGAGCAGATCGAGGCGCGAGGTGTCGCGGCGGTACGGATCGCCGACGTGGCCTCGGCCCTCGGCGTGAGCAACGCGCTGGTGCTGTACCACTTCTCCACGAAGGAGAAGCTGGTCGCCGCCGCGTTCACCCACGCCGCCGAGGACGACCTCGCCCATCTGCGCAAGCTGCTCGGCCGCCGCACGACGGCCCTGCGCCGCCTTCGCGCCGCCGTGCGCTGGTACGCCCCGACGGGGCAGGCCAAGGGCTGGCGCCTGTGGATCGAGGGCTGGGCGGTCGCGCTGCGGGAGCCCGCGCTGTGCGAGGTCACCCGCGACCTCGACCGGCAGTGGAAGGCCGCCATGACCGAGGTGATCGCGGAGGGTGTGGCCGCCGGCGAGTTCCGCTGCCCGGACCCCGCGAGCGCGGTCCTCAGGCTCACGGCCCTGCTGGACGGCCTGGCGGTCCAGATGACCGCGTACTCCGGAGCGGTGTCACGGGCACGCACCCAGGAATGGGCCGACGAGGCCCTCGCCCGCGAACTGGGCCTGGAGCGCGAGGCGTTGATGGCAGCGGTGCGCTGACGCTCGCGCTGCCGCCCCGGTCCGGGACACGGTGAGCGGGGTCCCCGGCCCGCCTCGGGCCCGACCCGGCGCCTCCCCCGGACCGCGTGTCACCCGGCACCACGGTTCGGACCGTGGCACCGATGATCGTCCCTGACCCGCCGGTGGCGAGCGGCGCCCGCCGCACACCCGGAGCGCTGCGCCCGCGCGATGCGGGTGAACCGAATCCACCGGCCGGGCCGGGCCATGCCCGTCGGCCGGTCGGCCCTGCCGGCCGAACCGGTTCGGTGCGCCGAACCGGTTCCGTCGGCAGGGCCGGTCGCCGTTCAGGCCACCGACTCGATGCGCAGCTTGATGTCGTCCGGGGACAGGGCTCCCTTGGCCGAGACGTGGTCGCCCGAGGACTCCCCGCGCAGGCGCCGTCCGATCCAGGGGACCAGGTACTCGCGCGCCCACTGGATGTTGTCGCGGCGCACCTCCAGCGTGCCGCGCGGCGGGAGGGGCGGCCAGGGCTGGTCCGGGTCGGCCGGGACCTCGAGGCCGAGGACCTGTCCGGCACGGAGCGCCACCCGGGTGTGCCCCTCGGGCGAGAGGTGCAGCCGGTCGCCGTCCCAGGCCCGCCGGTCCTGGATCGTCTTCAGGGACCAGAGGTCGAGGACGGGACAGCCGTAGCGGTCCGCGATGGCCCGCACGTGTCCGTTGTAGGTGGCGATCTTTCCGCGCAGATGCTTGAGCACGGGAACGCCACGGGTGTCGAAGCCGGTCGTCACCATGACGGTGCCGACGGCGGAGGTGAGGTCGGCGATCGCGCGCTCGAAGCGCTCCGCGACCTCGTCGGGGTCGGTGCCGGGGCGGATGATGTCGTTGCCGCCGGCGCAGAACGAGACCAGGTCCGGGCCGAGTTCCTTGGCCCTCTGGAGCTGGGTCTCGACGATCTGGTCGAGCAGTTTGCCGCGCACGGCGAGGTTGGTGTAGTCGAAGTCGCCTTCGGGCCTGCGGTCCGCGAGAAGTACCGCGAACCGGTCGGCCCAGCCGACGAACGCTCCGTCGGGCCCAGGGTCGCCGACGCCCTCGGTGAAGCTGTCCCCCACCGCCACGTACGACCCGATCACTGATCTGTTGTCACTCTTCGAATCGTCTGCCACATCGAGCATGATTCACCTTTTGATGTGAGCTACGCGACCGTAGGGAAGGGTTGACGGGCGGTGAGATAAGCCACTCGCCAAGCATTGGTCAACTCTGGAATAAGGCCCGCGTCAAGGCTGTTGAAGCAGCGATCGACCCGAGGCCGCGCCGCGGGAACACCGAAGGCCGGAACCCCGGGGATCATGGGGTCCGGCCTTCGGAGATCTTCCTGCCGTCAGGAGCAGGAGGAGGAGGGGGTCAGCCCACCGCGACACCGTGCGAGCGCAGGTACGCGACCGGGTCGACGTCGGAGCCGTAGTCCGGAGTGGTGCGGATCTCGAAGTGCAGGTGCGGTCCGGTCACGTTGCCGGTCGCGCCGGAGAGACCGATCTGCTGTCCCGGGGTCACGGTCTGGCCCGCCGAGACGGACAGGGACGACATGTGGGCGTACTGGGAGTACTTGCCGTCGGCGTGCTGGATGACGACCTGGTTGCCGTACGCGCCGCCCCAGCCCGCGGAGACGACGGTGCCCGCGGCGATGGACTTGATCGTGGTGCCGGTCGGGACCACGAAGTCCACGCCCGTGTGGTAGCCGCTGGACCACATGCTGCCCGCCACCTTGTAGCCGGTGCCGACGCTGCTGCTGTCGACCGGCAGGTTGTAGCCGGAGGAGCTGTCGGCGGAGGCGGTGTCGGGCGCTGCCGTGGCGGCGGCCGGGGCCGCCTGGGCGGACTTCGCCGGGGTGGCCGTCCGGGTGGACGTGTGCGTCGCCGAGTGGGCGGCCGAGGCGGCCTTCTTGCCGAGCGACAGCTTCAGACCGGGGTGGATCAGCGAGGGGTCGCTGCCGATCGCGGAGCGGTTGTCGGCGTAGATCTTCTTCCAGCCGCCGCCGACGTTCTGCTCGTCGGCGATCTTCGACAGGTAGTCACCGCGCTTCACCGCGTACGTCTTGGCCGTGGCGGCCTTGGCGGTCTTCGCGGCGGGGGCGGCGGTCGCGGCCTTCTCGACATGCTGCGCGACGGCGGCGGCCGGGGTCGCGGCGTGGGCGCCCGTGGCTCCCATCAGGGGCAGCGCGAGTGCGGCGCCACCGGTTCCGGCCACGGCGATCGAGCGGGTGAAACGCAGGGACTTGGGACGGCGGTGCTTACCCTTCGCGGGCATGACGATTTCCTCTCCGGCGCCTGCGGGGTGAGCTGTCGGGTGCGGGCTGGAGATGCCCGGCCGCGCTGCTGCGCGGCTGTACCCCTAGCCTGTTCCGGAAACCGGACCAGGCACGGAACCTGTGGGTCCCCCGCTCCTGCCGTGTACGGGTGAGTGTGCGGATTCCGGGCGGCGGCAGGATTGGGCGTCCGTCCGGATTGAGGCAGAACGTAAGCGAGATGAGAGCGCGTCGACAACTATGGGCGGTTTCTGTGCGCTCGCCTTTCTTGATCCATGGGGAAATCGCCGTCACCCTCCGTGGAGTGACGATCTTCCGGGCCGCTCAACCCGCCCGTGAATCCTGGCGTGTTGACAATTGAGGACGGCAACGCATCGTCACGAATATGACCCTCCTCACGCGACTCGCCCCAGGTTGCCTTATTCCAGGGCCAGTTGTTACGAAGGCGCCTATTCGGACAGAAGGGTCAGATGCGACGCGCGTGGATATCCGACACATTCGGATCCCCGAGCGAGAGGGTGCACAAAACGGCACCCCATTAATGCGGCATTTCATCGCAATCGCCCCGCCGTTCCGGCGGGACGAGAAGGGCGCGGCCGGACCCGCGACCGATCCCGCGCACTAATCGCACGTACGTTCGATACGAGACCGCCGCGGAACCCTCTTCCTGGGCTTTCCGTCGGCCTTCCGCCCAGAGGGCGGCCGCCTGTGGACAACTCATTGCCCGAGACACCCATGTCGTATCGTCGAGAGCGCGAGCCGGTACAACTGCCGACGAGCGGCGCCGAGTCCAGCCCGGCGACGCCGGCGGCCGAATGGGAGGAGCCCCCGTGACGCAGCAGGTCCCGTCGACCGAGCCCGAGCTCGGCGGAGTGCGGAACTTCCGTGACGTGGGCGGACTGCCCACCGCGGACGGCCGGCGAGTGCGCTACGGGCGTCTGTTCCGCAGCGGCCACCTCGCGCACGCCACGGAGGAGGACGCCGCGTTCCTCACCTCCCTGGGCCTCCACACGATCTTCGACTTCCGCAACGCGGCGGACCAGAAGCTGGAGGGCCCGGACGTCGAGCTGCCCGGCGTACGGAACGTGAACCTCCCGCTGAGCGACCCCGCGGACGGCAGCGAGTTCTGGAAGATGGTCCGCGACGGCGACATCGACCAGCTCCGCGGACTCCTCGGTGACGGCAAGGCCGCGAACCGGATGATCAACTCCTACCGCACGATCATCAGCGAGCGCACCGCCGAGCACTCCCAGGTGCTGCACGCCCTGGCGGACGACAGCGTGCCCGCGCTGATGCACTGCGCGGCGGGCAAGGACCGCGCCGGTCTGTCCATCGCGGTCACCCTGCTCGCCCTCGGCGTCGAGCGCGAGGCGATCGTGACCGACTACCTGGAGTCGAACGCCGCGCACCGCCGTTACAAGGTCCACCGCAACGGCTCCTCGGCCGGCGCCTACTCCCCCGAGGTCATGGAACTGCTCAGTCCGCTGTTCGACGCGCGCGCCGAGTACCTGACGGCCGCCTTCGAGACGATCGAGGAGAAGTGGGGCGGCGTCGAGGCCTATCTCGAACAGGGACTGGGGCTCACGCCGGAGCTCCGGGAGCGCCTGCGCGCGCGGCTCCTGGACTGAGCCGGAGCCGCGCTCCGCGACCGGGGGATCTACTGGTTCTGCGCGCCCAGCGTGAAGAGCAGGTAGATGAAGGCCGCGAACAGGTGGCCGACGGCGACGTAGATGATCAGCCGCACCCACAGGGCGCGCGGGAACCTGTCCTCCATGGACCGGCGACGTTCTGTGGGTTCGGTCATGACGTCTCTCCCGGGGTGGGGTGGCCGGTCGCCGGGCCGAGGCACAGCGCGGCGACGGGGCTCTGCAGCAGGGTGTGTACGAAGAGGAGATCGGCTCCGTCGCGCTCGGCGGCGGCGATGCGGTGCGGGGTCAGCGAGTCGAAGTGGGCGCTGTCTCCCGGCGCGAGGACGTGCGCGGTGTCCCCGAGGCGCAGACTGAGCCGCCCGTCGAGGACGTACAGCCACTCCTCGCCGGGGTGGACACGCACGATGTCACCCTGGGAGCCGTAGGGGACGTGCACGCGCAGGGCCTGCATGCCGCGGCCCGCGGAGCCCGCCTGCCAGTAGGTCCAGCCGCCCGCAGGGGCCGGCTCCATGTCGCCGGCGCGTACGATCGCGTCACGGTCGGGGACCGCCTCGCCGAGCAGTTCGGAGACCGTCGTACCGTAGACACGGGCCAGCGTGAGCAGCATCGGCAGCGAGGGCTGGCGCTGCCCGGTCTCCAGCCGGGAGAGATGGGCGGGCGAGAGTCCGGCGGCGCGGGCGGCGGCCTCCAGGGTGAGGGAGGCGCTGCGGCGCAGGGCGCGGAGCCGGGGCGCCACGGCGTGCAGCTCGGCGGACGGCTCGTCGACCGTCCCTGGTTCGGCAGGGCTCATGGAACCATTGAGCCAAACAATTACCTCTGGGGCAATTTTCTTGCCCCAGAGGCAAAAAACCTCTCAGCGGTTCGCCACCGCCTGCTTCACCAGCGTCTTCCCGAAGTTCCACATCAGCCCGCCGCCGTTGTGCGCGTCCTCCATCACCGCGGTGAAGGCCTCCACGAACCGGTCCACATCCCCCTCGTCGATGACCAGCGGCGGGATCAGTTTGATCACCTCCAGGTGGTCGCCGGAGACCTGGGTGAGGATGCGGTGGCGCTGGAGCAGCGGCACGACGACCATCTGCGCGAACAGCCCCTTGCGCGCGGCCTGGAGCATGGTCCAGCGGCTGCGCAGCTTGAGCGAGGCGGGCCGGCCGAACTCGATGCCGATCATCAGACCCCGCCCGCGCACCTCGCTGAGCAGTTCGTAGCGGTCGACCAGGGCCGCGAGCCGGGACTTCAGCAGCTCACCGGTGACGCGGGCGTTCGCGACGATCTGTTCGTTCTCCATCACGGAGAGCACCGCGAGACCCGCCGCCATGGCCTGGGCGTTGGAGCCGAAGCTCGCGGAGTGCACGAGGACCCGGTCCATGGAGGAGTAGACCTTCTTGAAGATCCAGTCCTTTCCGAGGGTCGCGCCCACCGGGACGTAGCCGCCGGATAGCGCCTTGGCGACGCACACCAGGTCCGGTTCGACACCCTCCTCGTGCTGGTAGGCGTAGAAGTCCCCGGTCCGGCCGAGGCCGGTCTGCACCTCGTCCGCGATGAGCAGCGCCTTGTGCCGGTGCAGCAGTTCCTGGGCGGCGCGCAGATAGCCGGGCGGGGACTCGTGGACCCCCTTGCCCTGGATCGGCTCCACGATGAGCGCGGCGACGTCGCCCTTCTTCAGCTCCCTGGCCAGGGCGTCGAGATCGCCGAGCGGTACGGCCGTGTCGGGCAGCAGCGGCGCGAAGCCGTCGCGGAATCCGTCCTCGCCGTTGACCGACAGGGAACCGGTGGTCAGCCCGTGGAAGGCGTGCGCGCAGTACAGGATCCTCGGCCTGCCGGTCGCGTACCGGGCGAACTTCAGGGCGGTCTCGACGGCCTCCGTGCCGCTGTTGCCGAAGAACACCCGGTCCAGGTGCGGGCTGTGGGTGAGCAGCCGTTCCGCGAGCAGGCCCGGCAGCGGCTGGCAGTCGAAGCGGGTGAGGTCGGCGAGCGAGGCGTCGAGGACGTCGTGCAGCGCCCGCCGGACGACGGGGTGATGGCGGCCGAGGCCCATCACGCCGAAGCCGGCGAGCATGTCCAGGTAGTCGTCGCCGTCCGCGTCCCAGAAGTGCGCGCCCTCGGCCCGTTCGTAGACCTTGTCGAAGCCGATGGTGTGCAGCATGCGCGGGAGCTGGTGGTTCAGGTACTTCGTGTGCAGGTCGTAGCGCTCGGCTCCGCGCTCGGCGAGGAGTGCGCCGAGGTCGAACTCCCCCTTCTGGGCAGGGTCGGTCATTCCTGTTTCTCCTTGGACGACTCTTCCTCGGCCGGCCGGTCGGCGGCCTCCGTCACCTCGTACGCGGCCTTGGCCCGCTCGTCCCTGACGGCCAGCCCGGCGCTGATCCGTCCGGCGATCTCGACCGGCGTGAGCCCGATGTCGGCGAGCACCTCGGACCGTTTGGCGTGCGCGAGGAACTGCTCGGGGATGCCGAACCGCCGTACGGGCACGTCGACTTCGGCGTCTCCGAGGGCCAGCGCGACGGCGGCGCCGACGCCCGAGGCCCGGCTGTTGTCCTCGACGACCGCGACGAGCCGATGGGCGGCGGCGAGGCGGGGCAGCTCCGGGTCGACGGGCTTGACCCAGCGCGGGTCGACGACGGTGCAGCCGATGCCGCGGGCCTGAAGCAGGTCGGCGGTCTGGAGGCAGACCGGGGCCATGACGCCGACCGCGACGAGCAGGACCTCGGGGCGCTCGCCCCGGTGCAGGACGTCGAGCCCGCCCACCCGGTCCACGGCGGGGATCACCGGACCGACGGACTCCTTCGGGAAGCGGATCAGGGTCGGCGCGTCGTCCACCGCGACCGCCTCCCTGAGCTGGGCCTTGAGCTGGTCGGCGTCGCGCGGCGCGGCGATCCTGAGCCCGGGGACGACCTGGAGGATCGACATGTCCCACATGCCGTTGTGCGAGGCGCCGTCGACGCCGGTGATCCCCGCCCGGTCGAGGACGAAGGTCACCCCGCAGCGGTGCAGCGCGACGTCCATGAGGAGCTGGTCGAAGGCCCGGTTGAGGAAGGTGGCGTACACGGCGACGACGGGATGCAGGCCGCCGGTCGCGAGTCCGGCCGCGGACACCGCGGCGTGCTGCTCGGCGATGCCGACGTCCCACACCCGGTCGGGGAATCTCTCGGCGAACTTGCCGAGCCCGACCGGATGCAGCATGGCCGCCGTGATGGCCACGACGTCCGCGCGCTCCTCACCGATCCTGACGATCTCGTCGCCGAACACGGAGGTCCAGGAAGGGCCGTTGGACGGGGCGAGGGGCTCGCAGGTGAGGGGGTTCATCACCCCGACGGTGTGGAAGTGGTCCTCCTCGTGCGCGAGCGCGGGTTCGTAGCCGCGCCCCTTCTCCGTCAGACAGTGGATGAGCACGGGCCCGTGGAAGCGTTTGGCGCGGCGCAGCGCGGACTCCACGGCTCCCACGTCGTGACCGTCGATGGGTCCGACGTACTTGAGCCCGAGGTCCTCGAACATGCCCTGCGGCGCGAACGCGTCCTTGAAGCCCTTCTTCGCGCCGTGCAGGGACTCGTAGATGGTGTTGCCGACGAGGGGGGTGTGCAGCAGGACCTTCTTGCCCCAGGCGAGGACCTGCTCGTAGCTGTCGGTGGTGCGCAGGGTCGCCAGATGGTTCGCGAGGCCGCCGATGGTGGGCGCGTAGGAGCGTTCGTTGTCGTTGACGACGATGATCAGGGGCCGGTCCTTGGCCGCGGCGATGTTGTTCAGCGCCTCCCACGCCATGCCGCCGGTGAGCGCCCCGTCGCCGATGACCGCGACGACGTGGCCCTTCCCGCCCTGCACCTGGCGGGCCTTGGCGAGCCCGTCCGCCCAGCCGAGCGCCGTGGAGGCGTGGCTGTTCTCGATGACGTCGTGCTCGGACTCCTCGCGGGAGGGATAGCCGGAGAGGCCGCCCTTGCCGCGCAGCTTGGAGAAGTCCTGACGTCCCGTCAGCAATTTGTGTACGTAGCTCTGATGGCCGGTGTCCCACAGGATGCGGTCGAAGGGCGACTCGAAGACCCGGTGGAGGGCGATGGACAGCTCCACCACTCCCAGGTTGGGTCCGAGGTGACCGCCGGTCCTGGCGACCGCGTGCACCAGGAACTCCCTCACCTCTTCGGCCAGTTCACCGATTTCCGCCTCGGACAGCGCCTTCAGGTCGCGTGGTCCCCGGATGTTCTCCAGAATCGTCACGTCGGGCCCCCTCTCGGTCCGTGCTGATCAGCTCACGGTGACGGCCGGTTCCCCGGACGCGACGCCGTCGTTCTCCATCTGCTCGGCGATCTTCATCGCCTCGTCGATGAGGGTCTCGACGATCTTCGACTCGGGGACGGTCTTGATGACCTCGCCCTTCACGAAGATCTGCCCCTTGCCGTTGCCGGAGGCGACCCCCAGATCCGCCTCCCGCGCCTCGCCGGGGCCGTTGACGACGCAGCCCATGACCGCGACGCGCAACGGGACCTCCATGCCCTCCAGACCTGCGGTGACCTCGTCGGCCAGCTTGTACACGTCGACCTGGGCGCGCCCGCAGGACGGGCAGGAGACGATCTCCAGGCGCCGCTGCCGCAGTCCGAGCGACTCCAGGATCTGGATGCCGACCTTGCACTCCTCGGCGGGCGGTGCGCTCAGCGAGACCCGGATGGTGTCGCCGATGCCCTCGGAGAGCAGCGCGCCGAACGCGACGGCCGACTTGATGGTGCCCTGGAACGCGGGGCCGGCCTCGGTCACGCCGAGGTGCAGCGGGTAGTCGCAGGCGGCGGCGAGCTGGCGGTAGGCGTTGACCATGACGACCGGGTCGTTGTGCTTGACCGAGATCTTGATGTCACGGAAGTCGTGCTCCTCGAAGAGGGACGCCTCCCACAGCGCCGACTCGACGAGCGCCTCGGGCGTCGCCTTGCCGTACTTCTGGAGCAGCCGCTTGTCGAGCGAGCCCGCGTTGACACCGATCCGGATCGGGGTGCCGGCGTCCTTGGCGGCCCGCGCGATCTCCTTGACCTGGTCGTCGAACTGCTTGATGTTGCCGGGGTTGACACGGACGGCCGCGCAGCCGGCGTCGATCGCGGTGAACACGTACTTCGGCTGGAAGTGGATGTCCGCGATCACCGGGATCTGCGACTTCTTGGCGATGGTCGCGAGCGCGTCGGCGTCGTCCTGCGTGGGACAGGCCACCCGCACGATCTGGCAGCCGGACGCGGTCAGCTCCGCGATCTGCTGAAGGGTGGCGCCGACGTCCGACGTCCGGGTCGTGGTCATGGACTGGACGGACACGGGCGCGCCGCCGCCGACCGCCACCGGTCCGACCTGGATGCGCCGCGAGACACGGCGCTCCGCGATCGGCCGGACCGGTACCTCGGGGAGGCCCAGGGAAACGGCGGTCATGGGGTCACCCGCGGCTTTCCGTGAAGGTCTCGCGGGCGGCCCGGATGGATTCCTTGAGGGAGCCCATGGTGGCGAGGACCGCGGTCGGCTCGTAGCCGCAGTGGGCCATGCAGTTGGCGCACCTGTCGTCCTTGCCGCGGCCGTAGGAGTCCCAGTCGGTCTCCTCCAGGAGCTGCTTGTACGTCTGCACGTAGCCGTCGCTCATCAGGTAGCAGGGCCGCTGCCAGCCGAAGAGCGAGTAGCTGGGGATCGCCCACGCGGTGCACGGGAAGTCGACCTTGCCCTCCAGGAAGTCCAGGAAGAGCGGGCTCTGGTTGAGCCTCCAGCGGCGCCGGTTGCCGCCCGCGAAGGCCTTCTTGAACAGCTCCCGGGTCTGCTGGACCCCCAGGAAGTGCTCCTGGTCGGGCGCCTTCTCGTAGGCGTAGGCGGGCGAGAGCATCATCTCGTCGACCTTGAGGTCGTCGTTCAGGTAGTTCAGCACCTCGATGACGGTCTGCGGGGTGTCGGTGTTGAAGAAGGTCGAGTTGGTGGTGACGCGGAAGCCGCGGCGCTTGGCCTCCTTGATGGCCTCGACGGCCTCGTCGAAGACGCCTTCCTTCGCGACGGACTCGTCGTGCCGCTCCCGCAGCCCGTCGATGTGGACGGCCCAGGCGAAGTACGGCGAGGGCTTGAACTTGTCCATCTTCTTGCGCATGAGCATCGCGTTGGTGCAGAGGAAGACGAACTTCTTCTTCGCCACCAACTGCCGTACGATCTCATCGATCTGAGGGTGCATCAGGGGTTCGCCACCGGCGATGGACACCATCGGCGCACCGGATTCGAGGACCGCGCCCACCGCCTGGGCGACCGGCATGCGCTGCTTGAGCACACCGGCGGGGTGCTGGATCTTGCCGCACCCCTCGCACGCGAGGTTGCACGCGAAGAGCGGCTCCAGTTCGACGAGCAGGGCGAACTTGTCCCGCTTCCGGAGCTTCTGTTCAAACAGGTATGCAGCGACCTTCATGGACTGCCGAAGCGGCATGGCCATACGGCTCACCTCCGAGGGAGCGACAAAGAACGGTGCCATTCGAAAAAAGCGGGAAGCACGGCACGAAGAACGCGGAAGGCTGATATTCCACCGCGGAACGTGCCGATTCGGACGAGTTCATGCTCTGGAGCATCCACGACCACCCGGACGGCCGCAACGGGACGGATTCCCGAGCGGACCGCGCCGAGCAGGGTGGCCGCCGACTCCATGTCGACGGCGATGGCGCCGGTCGCGAGCAGATCGGCCCGCTCGTGACCCCGGACCACGTGATCCGAGCCGGTGAGCGGCCCGGTGTGGACGGTGCGGCCCGGCACGGCGCGGGCCAGTTCCTTGACCAGCAGATCCGTGCCCACGCACGGCGTGGTGCCGTCCGGGTCCCGGGTCTCCTCGGCGACGACCAGGTCGCCGGGGTGCATGCCCGGGGCGAGCCCCGCGCAGAAGCCGGTCGCGAGCACGGCCGCCCCGGTCAGCGCCGGGTCGGCCAGCACCCGGGTGACCGACCGGTCGGCGGCCCGGGGCCCCATGCCGGTGCGCAGCACGGTGACCGGCCCGCCGGCGCCGCTCCGGTCGCCGCTGCGCAGGGCCAGGTGCTCGATGCCGAGCGCGCAGGCGATCAGCAGCGGGGCCGGGGCGGACGTCGTGACCATCAGCCCCCCTCGGCGGCGGAGAAGGGCTCCCCGTTGACGTAGCGGCCGAGCGCGGTGAGGGGGAAGACGTGGCGGTAGAGGTGGTAGTTGATCGAGAAGTCCCACGGGAAGCCGGTCCCCGTGAAATACGGCTCGTCCCAGGTGCCGTCGGGAAGCTGTGTCTCGGCGAGCCAGACCACCCCGCGCTCGGCGGCCTTGGACTCGCCCTCCCCCGCGGCGAGCAGGGCGAGCAGCGCCCAGCCGGTCTGCGAGGCGGTCGAGGCGCCGCGTCCGCTCCATCCGGCGTCGTCGTCGTAGGAGCGCAGGTCCTCGCCCCAGCCGCCGTCGTCGTTCTGCACGGACTCCAGCCAGGCCACGGCCCGGCGGATCGCCGGGTGCGAGCCGGGCAGCCCCGCCGCCACGAGCGCCGGGACCACGGACCCCGTTCCGTAGATGTAGTTGACGCCCCAGCGCCCGAACCAGGAGCCGTTCGGCTCCTGGTGGGAGAGCAGCCACTGGATGCCGCGTCGGGTGCGCGGGTCGCGGGTGAGTCCTTCGACGGCCAGCATCTCCACCACGTGTGCCGTCACGTCCGCGGAGGGCGGGTCGATGACCTCCCCGAAGTCGCAGAACGGCAGCCGGTTGGGGAAGGCGCTGGTGTTGTCGACGTCGAACGCGCCCCAGCCGCCGTCCTTGGACTGCATGCCGAGATTCCAGCGGACCCCGCGTCCGATGGCGTTCTCGACGCGGTCCGGGTCGTGGTGCCGGACGCGGCGCAGGGCGAGGACGACCTCCGCCGTGTCGTCGATGTCGGGGTAGTTGTCGTTGTGGAACTCGAACGCCCAGCCACCCGGAGGCAGTTGGGGCCGCTTCACCGACCAGTCACCGGGCCTGACGATCTCCTCGCCGAGCATCCAGTCCACGGCCTTGACGAGCTGCGGATGGTCGGCGGGCACTCCGGCGTCGGCCAGCGCGATCGTGGCGAGGCAGGTGTCCCACACCGGCGACTGACAGGCCTCGATCATCCGGGCACCGTCCTCACGCCACACGGCGAAACGGTTTAGCGAGGCCAGCCCCTCGCGCATCACCGGGTGTTGGAGGTCGTAGCCGAGCAGATGCAGCGCGATCACCGAGTAGACGGCGGGCGGCTGGATGCCTCCCCAGCAGCCGTCGTTCTCCTGGCGCTCGATGATCCAGCGGCCGGCCGTGTTCATCGCCGCCCTGCGCAGCGCGCGCGGGGCGACCTTGCGGTATTGGTGCAGCGCCTTGTCCAGGCGCTGGAAGACGCCGTCCCAACTGGTCACCGGGGCAAGGGGCCTGGCCGGGTTGGGGCGGTCGGCGTCGGTGTGCAGCTCGTCGAGGGGGAACGGCGCGGGCCGCACCGGACGCTTCGCCGAGACGACGGTCAGCGGCACGATGGTCTGCCGCGCCCAGCACCCGAAGTCGTAGATGTTCAGCGGCATCCACTTGGGGAAGTAGATGAGCTCCGGCGGGAGTTCGGGGAGGTCGTCCCACTTCCACCAGCCGAAGAGGGCGAGCCAGATCCGGGTGAACACCCGGGCCGCGGCGATGCCGCCCCGCTCGCGGATCCACGCGGCGGCCTTCGCCATGTGCGCGGCCTCCGGGGCGTCCCCGGCCAGCCGCAGGGCGACGTACGCCTCGATGGTGGTGGAGAGCTCGCCCGGACCGCCGTAGAACGAGGCCCAGGTGCCGTCCTCGCGCTGCTCACCGCGGATGAACAGCGCCGCGCCCTGGGTGGTCGCCTCGTCACGGATGCCCAGGAACTGGCGGAGCAGGAGGTCCTCGGCGTCCATGGTGACGTTCGTCTCGAGGTCGCCCTTCCACCAGCCCTCGGCGTCCTGCCGCGCGAGCAGGTAGTCCGTGGCACGCTCCATGGCGCGCGTGGCGGCG
The DNA here is from genome assembly GCF_042790435.1 of Streptomyces sp. NPDC056738. Taxonomy (NCBI): domain Bacteria; kingdom Bacillati; phylum Actinomycetota; class Actinomycetes; order Kitasatosporales; family Streptomycetaceae; genus Streptomyces; species Streptomyces sp. NPDC056738. Next base: position 22,953 of record NZ_JBHTZF010000002.1, on the reverse strand, counting down.
TCTCGGGTCTCGACTGTCCCGGCCGCCTCGGGAGTCGTCTGTTCCTGGCGTTCGCTGGCCGAGGCAGCGCGGGGCGGCAGGGCCCCGGTGCTTCCGTCGGTCGTCGCTGTCATGGCTTCCCCTTCGTGCAGTGGTGTGTCTCTGCTGTGGGTCCGCCGTCGGCCGGTGCGTTCGTTCGGATGGATATCCCTCCGCTCGAACGAGGTTCGAAGCTTGGGGAAGGCACCGGCCGGCGACTACGCGAGGTTTATTCGACCGATAACGATCATCTCTTCCGCACGACGACGAAGTCGGCCAGCGCCACGAGCTGGGCGCGGACCTGCTCGGGCATCGGTACGGCGTCCAGCGCCTCGATGGCGATCGCGTGCTGGCGGCGCGCCTCGTCGGCGGTCCACTCGCGGCCGCCCGCCTCCTCGATGAGCGCGGCGCGCGCCGCGAACTCCTCCTCGGAGAAGTTCTCGAAGTCGCTCGCCTTGGCGTCCTCGGCGAGCAGCTCGCCGAGCCGCTCGGAGGCGGGTCCGCCCGCGGCGAGCGCGGCCACGACCGGCAGGGACTTCTTGCGCTGGCGCAGATCGCTCCAGGTCTGCTTTCCGGTGGCCTCCGGGTCGCCCCAGATGCCGAGGAGGTCGTCGACGGCCTGGAAGGCCAGGCCGAGGTGGTAGCCGTAACGCTCCAGCGTGTCGGCGGTGAGGTCGTCGGCGCCGCCGAGGACCGCGCCGATGGAACAGGCGCAGGCGAGCAGGGCGCCGGTCTTGTTGCCCTCCATCTCCAGGCACTCCTCGACGCTGACGCGGTCGCGGTGCTCGTAGGAGATGTCCTGGGCCTGGCCGTCGATCAGGGCCCGGGTGGCGGTGGTCAGGCGTCGGGTGGCCCGGCCCGCCTCGACGGTGCCGAGCTCCAGCAGGACCTCGTTGGCCAGCGCGAACAGGGCGTCGCCGACCAGGATCGCCTGCGCGGGGCCGTGCACCTTCCAGACGGTGTCGCGGTGGCGGCGCTGTTCGTCGCCGTCCATCAGGTCGTCGTGCAGCAGCGAGAAGTTGTGCACCAGCTCGACGGCGACCGCGCCGGGGACGCCCACCTCGGGGTCCGCGCCGGCGGCCTGCGCGGAGAGCACGGCGAGCGCGGGGCGCACCGCCTTGCCGCCGTCGCCGTCCGCGGGGTTGCCCGCCGCGTCGATCCAGCCGAAGTGGTAGGCGGCGACGGTGTCCATGGGAGGCGCGAGACGGTCGACGGCCGCCTTGAGCACCGGTGTGGCCAGGGTCCGGCCGCGCTCCAGGAGCGCGGTCACGTCCACCGCGTCGGCAGCCGTTTCGGCCGGGGGCACAGTGGGCACAATCTCTCCTCTTGTTACGGAACCGGGGGTGCGGGGACCTGCCATGCTCCGGTCGAGCGTCATGCCGCCTCCTCGAAGAGTCCGAGGAGGTGGTCGCGGGGCCGGCCCAGGGCGCCCAGCGCGGCGTCCGCCGCGCCGACTCCACTGCGAACCGCACTCTCCATGGTCGCGGGCCACCCCGTGGCGGTCCACGCTCCGGCCAGGTACAGGCCGGGGGCCTTGGTCCGGACACCGGGCCGCAGCCGCCCGACGCCCGGTGCGGGAGCGAACGTCGCTGTGCGCTCCCGGGTCACGAAGAAGTCCTTGATCCCGGCGCCGCGCGCACCGGGCAGCAGCCGCTCCAGCTCCGGCAGGTACCGCTCCCGGAGCACGGCGACGGGCTCGTCGATCTCGTCCTGCGCGGCCGACTGCGACAGCGCGAGGTACTGGCCCTCCCGGAGCCCCGAGGCCTCGGTGCGGTCGAAGACCCACTGCACCGGGGAGCCGAGGGCCGCGAAGAACGGCGCGGTGAGGACCGTGCGGTCGTAGACGACGTGGATGTTGAGGATCGGCGCGGTGCCGATGTCCAGAAGCCGCTCGGGGGCGTCGAGCGCCCCCTCGGGCAGCAGGTCGTACGCCTCGCGCTGGGGTACGGCGAGCACGACGGCGTCGGCGTCGATGCGCTCGCCGGGAACCTGAACGCTCCAGCGGCCGTTCTCGTAAGGGGAGACGGAGGTGACGCGTGTACGGATCTCGGTACGTACGCCCGCGGAGTCGAGAGCCTTGCGGGCCAGGGTGTCGTGCAGTTCGCCCAGCGGGACGCGAGCCCAGCCGATGTCGGCCGCGCCCGGGTCGGACAGCAGACCCGTCTTGAACACCATCGCGGCGAGCCCCAGCGAGGAGTCCTGGGCCACCGCGTTGAGGGTGGCGACCCCCACGAGGTCCCACAGTGCTTCGACGGCACGTCGCGACTGACCGTGCCCGGCGAGCCAGTCGCCGAAGTTCTGCTCGTCGAGTGCCGGATCGGTGAGGTCCAGGCCCTTGAGCGCGAGCGCGGCCCGGCCGACCTTGGCGCGTTCGGCGAGCGAGAGGTGCTGGTAGGTCGCGAGGCTGCGCGCCAGGTGGAGCGGTACGGGCAGCGCGGAGCGGCCGATCCTGCCGAGCCGTCGTCCCTCGGGTGCCTCCAGGTCGAGAACGGGCACGTCGAGACGATCCTGCAGGGGCGCGAGCGCGGTCGCGTCGACGCGGTCGAGGAACCAGCGGTAGGCGGTGCAGCAGCGCAGGAAGACGTGCTGTCCGTTGTCCACGGTGAGCTCGCCGCGCTGGAAGGAGAACGCGAGACCGCCGAGGCGCGGCCGGCCCTCCAGCAGCGTCACCCGGAGCCCGGCGTCGGCCAGCGCGAGCGCGGCGGTGATGCCGGCGAGCCCGCCGCCGATCACCACGGCGGTGGACCGGCCGGAGTCGTCCGTGGACTCGACCTCGTTCATCGTTCACCCTCCCCCGCGGCCGGGCCGTGGTCGTCGAACGCTCCACGGCGGGCCGTCGCAGTCAGGGACGCCGCCCGGCTCCGGAGGGTTGCCTGCCGCTTGGCACCGGCCGTGTCGCCCGGGGCGTGTCCGCCCAGACCCCTGGTGTCCATCAGACGCGCCTCCGGACCGTGCGGCGGGAGACGTGCCGGGCGTCGAGGCCGGAGAGGCCGCGCACGGCGACGTACGCCTTCTCGCGTCCCGGCAGCGAGACCCGGCCGCGCAGCACGGCCTCCGGCTCGCGCTCGATGCGGTCGAGGAGCCGCCGGTAGATGCCCGCCATGGCCGCGACGCAGGCGCCGCTGCGCCGGTCCAGCATGGGCAGCAGCCGGTAGCCCTCCGCGAACAGGGCACGCGCCCGCCGCACCTCGAAGTGCACGAGGCCCGCGAAGTCGGAGCCCTGCGGTGGGGTCGGCCCGTCGAACCCGGCCGAGCAGCCGAACTTGGCCAGGTCGTCGGCGGGCAGGTAGGTGCGCCCGCCCTCGGCGTCCTCGCGGACGTCCCGCAGGATGTTGGTGAGCTGGAGCGCGAGCCCGAGCGTGTCGGCGTACTCCGGCGCGCGCTCGGCGCCACGCGCCCCCGGTTCGGTGCCGAAGACACCGAGCGAGAGCCGCCCGATGGCCCCGGCGACGCAGCGACAGTAGACCTTCAGGTCGTCCCAGGTCTCGTACGTCTCCCCGCGTACGTCCATGAGGACGCCGTCGATGAGCTCGTCCAGGCCCCCGAGGGGGACCGGGAAGTACGCGGCGGTGTGACTGAGGGCGACCGCGACCGGGTCGGTGTCGTCCTCGTCGACGGCGCCCGCGCGCACACGGGCGAGCAGCGCCCGGGTCTCCTCCAGGCGCGCCGCCTTCACGTCCGGCGCCAGCGTGCCGTCGCCGATGTCGTCCACGCGCCGCGAGAACGCGTAGAGCGCCGACATGGCACGGCGCTTGGACGTCGGCAGAAGCCTGATGCCGTACGCGAAATTACGCGCCTGCTGACCGGTCACCGCCTCGCAGTAGCTGTACGCGGCGAGTACCGGTGCGGACACGTGCTGGTCCGACTCCACGGTCCGGATCACCCCTCTCCTCGCAGAGTCACTCCCACCTCGCGCAGCAACTGGAGCTTGCCGGGCTTGGGCGGGCCGGGAAGTACGTCGTATTCGGCGGCGGCGATCGCACGGACCGCCGCCTTCCCCCCCGCGACGAACCCCGCGAGCAGCAGTTTCAGCCTGCCGTGGACGCTACCCACGAGGGGGGTGCCTTCATTCAGGAGGTTCAAGGCGCGTTCTGCTTCGTATGCAACCAGTGCTCGCACCGATGCGCCTGCTGTGGGGGCCGCGAGATCGGATTCGACGACGTGGAAGCGCTTCATGTCCTCGGCGGGCAGGTAGACGCGGTCGCGGCCGAGGTCCTCGGTCACGTCCTGGAGGTGCTCGACGATCTGGAGCCCCGTGCACACCGCGTCGGAGCGGCGGACGCGCTCGGGCGTGGAGGTTCCGGTGACGGAGAGGACCAGGCGGCCGACGGGGTTCGCGGACAGCTCGCAGTAGGCGAGCAGGTCGTCGTAGGTCTCGTACCGCTTGACGAGCTGGTCCTGGCGGTTGGCGGCGATCAGGCCGAGGAACGGCTCGGGGGTCAGACCCGCGCGGCGGACCGTGGGCAGCAGCCGGCGCATCAGCGGGTGACGCGGGGCCGAGTCGAACACACGGTGAAGATCGGCTTCGAGGGCGTCGAGCATGACCAGGCGGTCCTCGGCGTCCTCGGCCGGCACGCCGAGGAGGCGGGCGTCGGCGCCGCCGGGGGCGAGATCGCCGTCGCCGATGTCGTCCACGAGACGGGCGAAGCCGTACACGGCCATGAGGTCGTCGCGCCAGGCCCTGGGCAGGAAGAACGGGGCCACGGGGAAGTTCTCGTCCGCGGCTTTGTCGAGGGTGCCGCGCTCCGGATCGCCGGTGCGGGCCGTCCCGGCTTGGGTCACCGCTCGCCGCCCGACGCGAGGACGGCACACGCATCGCGGAGCTGGAGAGTCACCGTAGCCATTGCCGTCACATCTCCCGTTCTACACTGCCGACCCAACACTGCCCATTTCGGACACGCCGCCCGGAGATCCGCTCGGCGTGACGGTGCCGGGTGTCGCGTATTATCGCCCTACTTGACGCGTTTCAGCACCGGTACAGCTTACGTTGTACAACGCGGCACACTCCGCCGGGGTGTCCTGCACATCACAACAACACACCGATTGGCGTCAAGATTCCTCATGCCGACGGGAGTTGGCGTTTCCCTTGCAGACGCAGGGCCCCGCCGGAGAGTTCCGGCGGGGCCCTGGGCGAATCGGGCTACTTGCCCGTGAACTTCTCGTACTCCTTGAGCACGTCCTCGGTCGCCCCGTCCATGCGCAGCTCGCCCCGCTCCAGCCACAGCACGCGGTCGCAGGTGTCACGGATCGACTTGTTGTTGTGACTGACCAGAAACACCGTGCCGGCGCTCTTGCGCAGCTCGCGGATGCGGGCCTCGGAGCGCTTCTGGAAGGAGCGGTCGCCGGTCGCGAGGGCCTCGTCGATCATCAGGACGTCGTGGTCCTTGGCCGCCGCGATGGAGAAGCGCAGCCGCGCCGCCATACCGGAGGAGTACGTCCGCATCGGCAGGGTGATGAAGTCGCCCTTCTCGTTGATCCCGGAGAAGTCGACGATCTCCTCGTAGCGCTCCTTGACCTGCTCGCGGGACATGCCCATGGCGAGACCGCCCAGGATGACGTTCCGCTCGCCGGTCAGGTCGTTCATGAGGGCCGCGTTCACGCCGAGCAGCGAGGGCTGGCCGTCGGTGTAGACCTTGCCCTTCTCGGCGGGCAGCAGGCCGGCGATGGCCCGCAGGAGGGTGGACTTGCCGGAGCCGTTCGAGCCGATCAGGCCGATGGCCTCGCCGCGGTAGGCGGTGAAGGAGACACCCTTGACGGCGTGCACCTTGCGCACGCCGCGTTCCTCGCCACGCTTGAGGATGCGGCTGAGGGCGGCGGTGGCGCTGCCCTTGCCCGTCTTGGCGCCGTTCACGCGGTAGACGATGTGCAGCTCGTCCGCGATGACGGTCGGAATGTGCGACCTCTTGTCGAGCTCAGCCACGGCCGTACCTCTCTTCAGCCTTCCAGAAGTAGACGAAACCGCCGACGGCCGTCGCCACGGCCCAGAAGACGGCGATGGCCCATACGTGCGGGGGCAGGTTGGAGGCGCCGTAGCCGTCGATGAGCGCGAAGCGCATCAGGTCCATGTAGACGGCGGCCGGGTTCGCCTGGAGCACCCGGGCGATCCACTCGGGGCGGCCGGCGAGCATGGTGCTGATGGAGAACATGACACCGGACGCGTACATCCAGGTGCGCAGGAGGAACGGCATGAGCTGGGCGAGGTCGGGCGTCTTGGCGCCCATCCGCGCCACGATCAGGGCGAGGCCGGTGTTGAAGAGGAACTGGAGGAACAGCACCGGGACGATCAGCAGCCAGGACAGGCCCGGGTAGCTGCCGAAGCCGATCGCCACGACGAACAGCACGATCATCGAGAAGAGCAGTTGCTGGAGCTGCTGGAGGGCGAACGACACGGGCAGCGAGGCGCGCGGGAAGTGCAGCGCGCGCACCAGTCCGAGGTTGCCCGAGATCGCCCGGACACCGGCCATGATCGAGCTCTGGGTGAAGGTGAAGACGAAGACGCCGGTCACCAGGAACGGGATGTACACGTCGTGCGACATCCCGCGGTCGGCCTTGAGGATCAGGCCGAAGATGAAGTAATAGACGGCCGCGTTGAGCAGCGGCGTCGCCACCTGCCAGAGCTGGCCCAGCTTGGCCTGGCTGTACTGGGCGGTGAGCTTCGCCTGCGAGAAGGCGAGGATGAAGTGCCGCCGGCCCCAGAGCTGGCGGACGTACTGGGCCAGCCCGGGCCGGGCACCGCTGACCGCGAGGCCGTACTTGGCGGCCAGCTCGGCCGCGGAAAGCCCGTCGTCGGGCGACGGCCGGTCGCTCACCGCGACTCCGCCGTCATGCGTGGTCTCACTCACAAGGGGAACTTTCGTCTTCAAGATGCGCACAGCCGGTTCGGGCGTGGGCATGTGCCGGGGAACCGGGTAGGGCCCGGGTGCTCTCAGGGTCGAGCTTGTCAGATGACCGGAGGCCGGCCCAGTCGGGTCAGCCGCCACACCGTGCGCCACCTCATGGGACGCCTCGGTCCGCAGGGACTCCTCCAGCCTTCCCGGAATCCGCCGAACCAGGCCCGCAGAGCGGCCCGCGAGGGGCGGCGCAGCAGCGTCAGGAGCATCCAGACGCCGAGGTAGACCGGGACGAGTGGTGCGGGAAGGTTTCGGCGCGCGAGCCAGACGCGGTTGCGTGCCACCATCCGGTGGTACACGGCGTGCCGCGAGGGGGCGGTCGTCGGGTGGAGGAGCACCATGTCGGAGCGGTAGTCGATCATCCAGCCGGCGTCGAGGGCCCGCCAGGCCAGGTCGGTCTCCTCGTGGGCGTAGAAGAAGGCGTCCGGGAGTCCGCCGACCTCGGCGAGGACCTTCGTACGGACCGCGTTGGCGCCGCCGAGGAACGTGGTGACGCGCGAGGAGCGCATCGGGTCGGCGGCGCGCAGCCGCGGCACGTGGCGGCGCTGGGTCTCACCGGTGTCGGGGTCGGCGATGCGGAAGCTGATGATCCCGAGCTCGGGGTCGTCGGCGAAGGCCCGGCGGCACAGTTCGGCCGTGTCGTGCCGGGCCAGCAGGCCGTCGTCGTCCAGGAAGAGCAGGACGTCCACGTCGGTGCCGCCGGGGCCGAAGGCCTCGATGCCCACGTTGCGGCCGCCGGGGATGCCGAGGTTCTCGGGCAGCTCGACCGTCCGCACTCCCGCGGGGACGTCCGGGACGGGTGAGCCGTTGCCGACCACGACCACCTCGACGCGGTCGCCGTCCTGCTTGGCGACGGAGTCGAGCAGCGCCCTGAGCTCGTCGGGGCGGTTGCCCATGGTGATGATCACCGCGCCGACCTTCGTCGCGGTACTCACTTGAGCCTGCTCGACGCGAGGATGGACACCAGGTGCAGCACGGTCTGCAGGAGCGCGATGCCGGCGAGCACGGCGGTGCCGAGGCGGGTGAAGAACAGGTCGCCCCTGATCTGGTCCGCGATCGCGAGGACCAGGATCAGCAGGGTCGCCTCGATGCCGAGGATCAGCCGGTGGAACTTGAGCGCCGCGGCGGCCCTGCGGGCCAGCGCCACGCCCGAGGAGCGGGGCTCGGCGGCGGACTCCTTGACCGGCGGCAGCCCGCCCTGGTGCCGGGCGACGCCGACGAGGTCGGTCTCCGCCTTGATCAGGATCGCGCCGAGGGCGGCCAGGGTGCCGAGGAAGGCCCACAGCCAGTCGACGCGTCCGGTCCCCCACAGGTCGGCGGCACGCAGGCCGAGGCCGACGAGGACGGCCGCGTCCGTGAGATAGGCGCCGACGCGGTCGAGGTAGACCCCGCCGAGCGAGTACTGCTTCTTCCAGCGCGCGATCTCGCCGTCGACGCAGTCGAGCAGCAGATAGAGCTGGACCATCACCACGCCCAGCACCGCGCCCGCGATCCCCGGCACCAGCAGGGCCGGGGCCGCGAGCACGCCGCAGAGGGTCATCAGGTACGTGAGCTGGTTGGGCGTGATCCTGGTGTCCACCAGGTACCGGTCGCAGCGCAGCGAGATCTCTCGCATGTACAGGCGTCCCGCCCAGTGCTCACCGCTGCGCCGGTCCTTCACCCCGGGGGGATGAACGACGGGGCGGAGTTCAGCTACCGATGGCCTTGGCATAGTCGGAGTAGATGTCCTTGATCTGGTGGGTTTTCAGGTCGAGATGTTCGAGGATCGTGTAGCGGCCGGGCCGGGTCTGCGGAGCGAACTCCACGACCTCGACGAACTCGTCCACGGTGAAGCCGATCTCCTCGGGCAGCACCGGCAGTCCGTGCCGGCGCAGCACCTCGGCCATGAACGCCGCGTCCTCGTGGGCGCCGCGCAGGTACATCGCGAAGGCCGCGCCCAGGCCGCACTGCTCGCCGTGGCTGGCCGCCCTCCTGGGGAAGAGGAGGTCGAAGGCGTGGTTGATCTCGTGGCAGGAGCCGGAGGCCGGCCGGGAGTCGCCCGAGATCGACATCGCGATGCCGGTGAGGACGAGCGCCTCGGCCAGTACCTGGAGGAAGCCGTTGTCGCCGACACCCCCGGGGTGCCTGAGCACGGCCTCGCCCGCCTGGCGCGCCATGGCGGCGGCCAGTCCGTCGATCTTCTCGCCCGTGACGCGGTTGGACAGCTCCCAGTCCGCGATCGCGTTGATGTTGGAGACGGCGTCCCCGATGCCCGCCCGGACGAACCGGACCGGCGCCTCACGGATCACGTCGAGGTCGATGACCACGGCGATCGGGTTCGGCACACCGTAGGAGCCGCGGCCCGCGTCGTTGTCGAGGGTGGCGACCGGCGAGCACAGTCCGTCGTGCGCGAGGTTCGTGGGCACGGCGACGAGCGGCAGCCCGACCCGCGCCGCGGCGAACTTGGCACAGTCGATGATCTTGCCGCCGCCCAGGCCCACGACCGCGTCGTAGTGGCCGGCCCGCATGTCGCCGGCCAGCCGGATGGCGTCGTCGAGGGTGCCGCCGCCGACCTCGTACCAGGTGGCGCCGGGCAGGGCCGGGGCGATGCGGTCGCGCAGCCGGGCGCCCGAGCCGTTGCTGACCGCGATGGCCAGCTTGCCCGAGTGCGAGATGCGCTCGTCGCTGAGCACGCTCGCCAGGTCGTCCAGGGCACCGGGACGGATGTCGACGACGACCGGCGAGGGGATGAGCCTCGTCAGTACTGGCACGCGATCTCACGTCCCTTGGCGAGGTCGTCGTGGTTGTCGATCTCGACCCACTTGACCTCGCCGATCGGCGCGACGTCGATCCGGAAGCCGCGGTTGACGAGCTCCTGGTAGCCGTGCTCGTAGAACTGCTGCGGGTCGGTCTCCCACACCGTCTTCAGGGCGTCGGCGAGTTCCGCGGCGGCGGCGCCCTCGATGAGGGTGACCCCGATGTACTCGCCGGTGGCCTCGGACGGCTCCATCAGCTTGGTGATCTTCTGGACGCCCTTGTCGGGGTCCACGACGACCTTCATCTCCTCGTCGGCGAGCTTCTTCACCGTGTCGAGGGCGAGGATGATCTTCTTGCCGTCGCCGCGGGCGGCGAGCAGCGTGCGCTCGACGGAGACCGGGTGCACGGTGTCGCCGTTGGCGAGGATCACGCCGTCCTTGAGGGCGTCACGTCCGCACCACAGGGAGTAGGCGTTGTTCCACTCCTCGGCCTTGTCGTTGTCGATGAGGGTGATCTTGAGGCCGTACTTCTCCTCGAGGGCGGCCTTGCGGTCGTAGACGGCTTCCTTGCGGTAGCCGACGATGATGCCGACCTCGGTCAGGCCGATCTCGGCGAAGTTGCCGAGGGTCAGGTCCAGGACCGTGATGGAGTCTTCTATGCCCGCGGGGCCAACCGGCACGAGAGCCTTCGGGAGGCTGTCGGTGTAGGGGCGCAGACGCCGTCCGGCGCCGGCCGCCAGCACGAGGCCGATCATGCGGGTTCTCCTTCATCGTGTACGGCGGGCGCCCCGGAGGACACCCAGAAGCGGATGCTCTCGACGAGCACCAGCAGCGCCACGGCCACGGCGAGTGCCGTGAGCGCGACCTTGAACTGTGCGGCGGTGAGCAGCGCGGCCAGGACGGTGACCAGCAGCGTCCTGCCTTCGTGCCCGCCGATCGCCCGCACCAGCCAGTGCGGGGGGGCTCCGGCGTTTCCGCGAATGCGGTACACCGTGTCGTAGTGATGGTAGGCGACCGCGGCCACCAGGCCGAAAGCCGCCGGAAGCGCTCCGTTCACGTCGGCGTCGACCGCCAGTGCCAGAACGGTGAGGTATTCGGCCGCGCGGTAGAACGGCGGGACCAGCCAGTCCAGGGCGCCCTTGAGGGGCCTGAGCAGGGCGGCGGGCGACAGCAGCACGTACACGACGGCACCCAGGACGGGGAGCCAGCTCCCGTACGGGGCCAGTGCGGCGCATGTCACGACGACCGCTCCGGCGACGAGGGCGACGACGGCCGGGGGGATGCGCGGGAGCCGGCCCGCGTGACGGGTCAGGTACTCGGCGAGCGCGCCGGAGTCGGTGAGGTCCACCAGGGCCCGGGCGGCGCGGTCCGTGCGGCTCGCCTTGCGGGTGAGCGAGCGCAGGACCCGGCCCGCCGTGGTGTAGGTGGCCGCGAAGGCGCAGCCGGCGAGGAGCGCGTAGAAGGTGATGCGGGGGGTCGTCAGCGCCGTCAGGACGGCGATCATGGCCCATCGTTCGCCGATGGGCAGGACTATCATCCGGCGCACCCAGACCGTCCAGCCGACGCTGTCGAGCTTGTCCGAGAGGGCGGCGGTGGGGCTGGTGTTGGCGGTGGCGTCGTGGTTCGCCTCGTTGAAGGAGAAGTCCACGACGTGCCGGCAGGTCTGGAGGATCATCGCGCCGAGCGCGAGCGCCCACACGTCGTCGCCGCCGCGGGCCGCGCCGAGCGCGAGTCCCGCGTAGTAGGCGTACTCCTTGGCGCGGTCGAAGGTCGCGTCCAGCCAGGCGCCGAGGGTCGAGTACTGCAGGGAGTAGCGGGCGAGCTGTCCGTCCGTGCAGTCGAGGACGAAGGAGAACAGCAGCAGCAGACCGGCGGCCACGAAGCCGACGCGGGTGCCGGTGGCGGCGCAGCCAGCGGCGATCAGCGCGGTGATCAGCGACGCGGTGGTGACCTGGTTCGGGGTCAGGCCGCGGCGGGCGCACCAGCGGGCGATGTAACGCGAGTACGGGCTGATGCAGTACGTGGTGAAGAAGCCGTCGCGGGCCTTGACGGCACTGCGCAGCCGTACGGCCTCGTCGTCGACGGCCAGGACCGCCTGCCGGACGCCGTTGCGCTCCTGCGGATCGGCGGGGACCGCGGCGACGAGGGTACCGAGCTCCGGGCGGTACACGGAGAGCTCGTCGGCCTCGAGTGCCTCGCCGAGGCGCCCGACGAGGTCGTCCGGGGCCGCGGCGCCGTTGCCGGACGCCACGGTCTCGCGGGTCACGGCGCGGGTCAGGGCCCGCCGGGCCTCGGGCTGCACGGACACGGCGCCGGGGATGGCGGAGGCCGCGAAGCGGGGGTCGGTCAGCCCGAGACGCAGGGCGTGCACGTGCCCGACGAAGCGGGCGTCCACGACGGCGACCCGCTCGGTCGCCGGCACGGCGGCGAGCAGGGTCTCGGTCTCGGCCGCGTCGGACGCGGGACGCACGTCGAAGCCGAGGGACCGCAGATCGCCTTCGAGCGACGATCCGGGGACCGGCTGGCCGGTGAGGATGGCGGTCGGCAGCGAACTCACTCCCTGGGTGCCGGCGCGACCTGGCGTCCGGCGTGTGCGTGATGGGATGGGCCCCGGTCCACGGCGGCGGCCCCGGCGGCATGTCGGCAGAGGCTATCGGATGAAGGGAAGCGGGCGTTCACCGCCCGTTCACGGCCCGATCAACCGATTTTGTCCCGCGGGCGGCGAGATCATCATCGGTGATCCCGGGCCGGGGTCACAAGCTCGGCGGCGCGGACCGGAACATTCCCGGCATGCCGTACGGCACCCCCGCGTCCCTCGAAGCCGGGCGGAGCGGACCGGGCGCGGGACCCGCATAGGGTGGTCGTCCATGACATGGCTGATCACAGGCGGAGCCGGATACATCGGGGCACACGTGGCGCGGGCGATGGCGGAGGCCGGGGAGCGCGTCGTCGCCCTCGACGACCTGTCGTCGGGGATCCCGAACCGGCTTCCGGAGAGCATCCCCCTCGTCCAGGGGTCGTCGCTGGACGGTGATCTGCTCAAGCGGGTCCTGACGGAGCACCGGATCACGGGTGTGGTGCACCTGGCCGCCCGCAAGCAGGTCGGCGAGTCCGTGGCCCAGCCGACGCGCTACTACCAGGAGAACGTGGGCGGCCTCGCGACGCTGCTGGAGGCGGCGGCCGGGGCGGGCGTCGAGCGGTTCGTGTTCTCCTCGTCGGCCGCCGTCTACGGCAACCCCGATGTGGACCTCATCACGGAGGGCACCCCCTGCGCGCCGATGAGCCCCTACGGCGAGACGAAGCTCGCCGGGGAGTGGCTGGTGCGGGCGGCGGGCCGGGCGCACGGCATCGCCACGGTGTGCCTGCGCTACTTCAACGTGGCGGGCGCGGCCTCGCCTGAGCTCGCCGACACCGGGATCTTCAACATCGTGCCGATGGTGTTCGACCGCCTCACCCGCGGCGAGGCCCCGCGGATCTTCGGCGACGACTACCCGACGCCGGACGGCACCTGCGTACGCGACTACATCCACGTCGCCGACCTGGCCGAGGCGCACCTCGCGGCGGCCCGGCGGCTGACGGGCGGGGCGAGCGGCGATCTGACGGTGAACATCGGCCGGGGCGAGGGTGTCTCCGTACGGGAGCTCGTCACGCTCATCGCCGAGGTCACCGGGAACCCGCTGGAGCCCCTCGTGGAGCCGCGCCGCCCCGGCGACGCCCCCCGCGCGGTCGCCTCGGCCGCTCTGGCCGCCGCCGAGCTGGACTGGAGCGCGCGCCGAGGGGTCCGCGAGATGGTGGAGTCGGCCTGGCGGGGCTGGCTGCTGCACCACCCCGGGACCACCGGCGCATGATCACTCCGATGCTCTGACCTGCTGATCATTTCCGCAGGTCAGAGCATATGACAACGGTGTTCAGTGCCGCGTTGCCCGATACCCCCCGCCCGTAGTTGACTGGCACGACCGGGCGGAAGTCCGAGCGGGAATCCGTCCGGGAATCCGTGCGGAAGGACCGAGCGGAAAACAGGAGGCGGCTTCATGGGGGCTGGGCACGACCACGGGCACGCGCACGGCGCTCCCCCGACCGGCACGGCGACGGCCGCGTACCGGGGGAGGCTGCGCGTCGCGCTGGCGATCACGCTCACCGTCATGGTCGTCGAGATCTTCGGCGGTCTGCTCGCCGATTCGCTCGCGCTCGTCGCGGACGCGGCGCACATGGCGACCGACGCGCTGGGGCTCGGCATGGCCCTGCTCGCGATCCACTTCGCGGCCCGCCCGCCGAGCGAGAAGCGCACCTTCGGCTACGCGCGGGCCGAGATCCTCGCCGCGCTCGCCAACTGCCTGCTGCTGCTCGTCGTCGGCGGTTACGTGCTCGTCGAGGCGATCCAGCGCTTCATCACCCCCGCGGACACCCACGGCGGACTGACGATCGTGTTCGGCGTGTTCGGCCTGATCGCCAACACGGTCTCGCTGACGCTGCTGATGCGCGGACAGAAGGACAGCCTGAACGTGCGGGGCGCCTTCCTGGAGGTCGCGGCGGACGCGCTGGGCTCGGTGGCCGTCATCGTCGCCGCCGTCGTGATCATGACCACCGGCTGGCAGGCGGCGGACCCCATCGCCTCGATCGCCATCGCGCTGATGATCGTCCCGCGCACCTGGAAGCTGCTCCAGGAGACGCTCGACGTGCTCCTGGAGGCGGCGCCCAAGGGGGTCGACATGGCGGAGGTGCGATCCCACATCCTGGCCCTGGACGGGGTCGAGGACATCCACGACCTGCACGCCTGGACCATCACCTCCGGGATGCCGGTGCTCTCCGCGCACGTGGTCGTCAGCTCCGACGTCCTGAACGCGATCGGCCACGAGAAGATGCTGCACGAGCTCCAGGGCTGTCTGGGCGTCCACTTCGACGTCGAGCACTGCACGTTCCAGCTCGAACCGAGCGGACACGCGGAGCACGAGGCGAAGCTCTGCCACTGACGGTCGCGCCGCTCGCCCGCGCCCCCGGACGGGCGGATCCGGCACCGGGAGATCGCGCCGGGAAATCCGGAGGCGGCACCGGGCGGGCGCTGCTAGCGTGACCGGGATCCCAGGAGGTGGGTTGATGACGGCCGTGTCCGGCGCTGCCACGCGCAGCGACCTCGTCGTCCCCGTCTTCCGGGCCCGGGGCTGACCCGCCGTCCAGCGACACATCGGCCGGGCCCCTCATCCAAGGGTTCCCCATGACCGATCCCCTGACTGAACCGTCGACTCCCCCGACTGAACCGTCGGCCGATCCCCTGACCGTTCCCCCGACCGGCCCCGCAGCCCGCGGCGGCACCGTCTGGCGTACCCGCCGGGAGACCTCCGCGGACGCCGCCGAGGTGCACGCCGTGACCGCCGCCGCCTTCGGCCGGGCGGAGGAGGCCGATCTGGTGGACGCGCTGCGCGCCGATCCCGGAGCGTGGCTGCCCGGCCTGTCGTACGTCGCCGAGGCCCCGGACGGCACGATCGCGGCGTACGCCCTGATCACCCGCTGTCACGTCGACGAGGTCCCGGCGGCCGCCCTGGCGCCGGTCGCCGTCCGTCCCGACCTGCACCGCCGGGGCGCCGGGAGCGCCGTCGTACGGGCGGTGCTGGAGGCGGCACGGGCACGCGGCGAGCGGCTCGTCCTCGTGCTCGGGCATCCCGGGTACTACCCGAGGTTCGGCTTCGGACCCGCCGCCAGCCACGGCATCCGGCCGGGTTTCGACGTGCCGTCCGAACACCTGATGGCCCTCGTCCTCGACGATTCCGTGCCGGTGGCACCGGGCACGATCAGGTATCCGGCCGCGTTCGGCGTCTGACCCACGTGGGCCGCGTGTCCCGCCCCGGGGACCCCGGGGCGGGACATGCGGAGAGTCGCGAAGTGCCGGGAGTGCCGGATTCGTACGGCAGACTTGGCCCTGGAAAACCGATGCGAAGGATGGGTATGCCGATCACACCTGCCACCGCGACGCACAGTTCGTCGAACGGCACCGCTGAAGCGATCTTGCTGGAACTGGTCGACGAGGACGGCAACACGATCGGTACGGCGGAGAAGCTCGCGGCCCATCAGCCCCCGGGACAGCTCCACCGGGCGTTCTCGGTGTTCCTCTTCGACGAGCAGGGCCGGCTGCTGCTCCAGCAGCGCGCGCTCGGCAAGTACCACTCGCCCGGCGTCTGGTCGAACACCTGCTGCGGCCACCCCTACCCGGGCGAGGCACCCTTCGCGGCGGCGGCCCGGCGGACCTACGAGGAGCTCGGCGTGTCGCCGACGCTGCTCGCCGAGGCGGGCACGGTCCGTTACAACCACCCGGACCCGGACTCGGGCCTGGTGGAGCAGGAGTACAACCACCTGTTCGTCGGGATGGTGCAGTCGGCGCCGCGGCCCGACCCGGAGGAGGTCGGCTCGACGGACTTCGTGACCGCCGCCGAGCTGGCGGAGCGGCACGCGAAGGAGCCCTTCTCGGCGTGGTTCATGACGGTGCTGGACGCGGCCCGTCCGGCGATGCGGGAGCTGACGGGTCCGTCCGCGGGCTGGTAGCCGCTCCGCCGGACGCACAGACGCTCGCGACCAGGGTCTGTCCGACCGTTCCCGTCGCCACGCGGCGGGCGGGGACGGTCAGACGGATCCCAGCGGCAGGGCGGCCCAGATCACCTTGCCGCCGCCCGCGGTGTACTCGACGTCGCACCCGCCGCCGAACTCCCGGGTCACCTCGCGCACCAGGAGCAGCCCCCGGCCTCCGGTCTGGCCGTAGTCGGCCTCCAGGGCGGTCGGACGGTAGGGGTGGTCGTCCTCGACGGACACCCGCACCCAGTCGGCACCGACGGCGACCTCCACCGCGAGCATCGGCGACAGAAGTGCCGCGTGCTTGACGGCGTTCGTGACCAGTTCGGAGACGATCAACAGCAGTCCCTGAACGACATCGTCCGAGACCGGAACCCCCTGGCGGACCAGCAGATCCCGGACGGCGTGCCGCGCCTGCGGCACCGAGGCGTCGACGGCTGCGGCGGTGAACCGCCACACCCCCTCGTACGGCAGCGGTCCGGGCGATCTGACGTCGGGAGTCGCGACTCCGCCTTCGGGGCTCGGGTCGGACCCGCGCCCGAGGTTCTCCATCGTCCGGTCGCCACCCTTGCGCTCGATTGTCACCACACGTCGAGTGTTGGTAATGCGCCGGTCCGTACCGGTTGACTGAACAGAAGTCAGCAATTATCGCCGATTTCTGACCGCAAATGTCAGACAAAGCCATCTCTACGACAGGGCTTGTCACTTTCGTGTCGACTTCCGAGACTCTTCGGGTTGTACGGGTTTGACCCCCGGCTGACCCGGTTCGTTCCGGGCCGCTCCACCGCCCGCTCCACCGCCCGCTCCAGCGTCCGGAACCATGATCGAAGTCCGGCCGGACGCTCCGGATAGCATCCGCCGTATGGAGCCGCAACTGTTGCACCACGTCGGCGACGGGGTCGCCACCGTCGTCATCCATCACCCCGCCAAGCGGAACGCCATGACGACACCCATGTGGCGAGCGCTGCCGCCGCTGCTGGAGACGCTGGGCGCGCGCGCCGACGTGCACGCGCTCGTGCTCACCGGCGAGGGCGGCACGTTCTGCGCCGGAGCGGACATCTCGACTCTGCGGGAGTCGCCGGACGAGGCCCAGGGCCTCGCCGTGCTCGCCGAGGAGGCCCTCGCCGCGTTCCCCAAGCCGACGCTGGCCGCGATCCGCGGCTACTGCGTGGGCGGCGGCTCCCAGCTCGCGGCCGCCTGCGATCTGCGCTTCGCGCAGGAGGGCTCGCTGTTCGGGGTGACACCGGCGAAGCTCGGCATCGTCTATCCGGCCTCCTCCACCCGCAGGCTCGCGGCACTGGTGGGGCCGTCCGCCGCCAAGTACCTGCTCTTCTCGGGCGAGTTGATCGACACCGAGCGCGCGCTGCGCACCGGCCTCGTGGACGAGGTGCTGCCCGAGGGCGAACTCGACAAGCGGGTCGCGGAGTTCACCCGGGTCCTGGCCGCGCGCTCGCTGCTGACGCAGGCGGCGGCGAAGGAGTTCGTGAACGGGCGCACCGACCGGGACGAGCACTGGACGCGGCAGGCGCGCGCCGGCGGCGACACCGCGGAGGGGGTCGCCGCCTTCCTCGAACGCAGGCAGCCGCGGTTCACCTGGGCACCCTGAGGGTTCGGGGGTCCGCCCGCGCGGCACACGGGGCACTGGGCGCGGGGCGCGGGGCGCGGTACCTGAAGGCGAGAGCCGAGGGCCCTACGTCAGGAGGAAACGGCTCTTGCCGCGGAACTCCTCGACGAGGTGCGCGGGCGCCTTCTCCGGGGACCCGGCGTCGTAGGGCGGCTGCGGGTCGTACTCGGTCAGGAGCTGGACGGCCTGGGCGTGTTCGTCCCCGGCGATCCGGCCGAGCAGGGTCAGGCCCATGTCGATGCCGGAGGAGACGCCGGCCGAGGTCACGTACGTGCCGTCGAACACGACCCGCTCCCCCGTGGGCGTCGCGCCGAAGCGCTCGAGCTGGTCGAGCGCCAGCCAGTGGGAGGTGGCCCGGCGTCCCTCCAGGAGCCCCGCCGCCGCGAGCAGCAGGGACCCGGTGCACACCGAGGTCGTCCAGAGGCTGGTGGCGTCGGCGGCGCGCAGCCAGTCGAGCAGGACCGGGTTGTCCATCTGGTCGCTCTGGCCCGGCCCTCCCGGTACGACCACGATGTCGGGGTGCGGCACCTCCGCGAGGCTCTTGTCCGCGGTCAGCGCGAGCCGGCCGGTGTCGGAGCGGACCGGGCCGGTGCGTTCCGCGACGAACACGGTGTCCGCGTCGGGCAGCCGGCCGAGCGTCTCGTAGGGGCCCACGGCGTCCAGGGCGGTGAAGCGGTCGTAGAGGACGATGGCGATCTGCACGGGATTCCTCCGGGGTGTCAGGGCGTGGGGGCCGGGTGGAAGCGGCGGCGGTACTCCGCGGGGGCCGCGCCGAGGAATTTCAGGAAGGCGCGGCGCATGGCCTCGGGCGTGCCGTAGCCGGACGCCCGGGAGACCTCCTCGATGCCGTCCGCGGTGTCCTCCAGGAGGCGGCGGGCGTGTTCGAGGCGTACGCGCTCGACGTACCGTCCGGGCGTCGTGCCCGTCTCCGACCGGAAGGCCCGCGCGAAGTGCCGGGGCGAGAGACGGGCACGGACCGCGAGCGACTCGACGCTCAGGTCGTCGCCCGGATGCTCGGAGATCCAGTGCTGGACCTCGCGCAGCGGTTCGCGTCGCGCGGTCTGGGCGGCGAGCTGGGCGCTGAACTGGGCCTGGTTGCCGGGCCTGCGGAGGAAGACGACGAGATGGCGGGCGATGGTGAGGGCGGCGTCCCGGCCCAGGTCGTCCTCCACGAGGGCGAGGGCCAGGTCGATGCCGGAGGTGACGCCCGCCGACGTGGCGACGTTGCCGTCGCGCACGTAGATGGGGTCGGGATCGACCGTGACCGCCGGGTGGTCGCGGGCGAGCCGGTCGCAGTGGGCCCAGTGGGTGGTCACGCGGCGGCCGTCGAGCAGGCCGGCCGCCGCGAGCAGGCCGGCGCCGGTGCACACCGAGACCAGGCGCTGGGCGCGCGGCCCGTGGGCGCGCAGCCAGTCGATCAGGCCGGGATCCGGACGCCGGGTGCCGCTGCCGCCGGGCACCAGCAGCGTGTGCGGGTCCGGCGCGTCGGCCAGCGCCTGGTCCGGGACCAGGACGAGACCGCTGGAGGTACGGACCGGGGCGCCGTCCGGCGAGGCCGTGCGGATGGCGTACGAGCCGCCGCGGTAGGTCTCGGCGCCCGCGAACACCTCCAGGGGGCCGGTGACGTCGAGGCTCTGCACACCGTCGAACAGGACGATCAGGACCGTTCGCATGGGTCGATTCTCGACCGGTGGGCGGATGGCCGCAATGACGGGCATCCCACCTTTCCTGCCATCGGACGTCCGGGAGTTCCCGGCATACCAACCAGTCGGTAATGTGCGGGGTATGACCCCTTCACTGCCGGAGCGCGCCGGCCGGCGCTGCCACAACGTCCTCAACCCGCTGCACTCGACGCACTACTTCTCGCCCGATCTGGGCCGTGAGCTGGCCGCGGTCGGCATCGAGGACGAGCGCGGCGCGTACTTCGCGGTGCGGGCCGCCGCGATGGGCGCGGTCGGCGCGGGCACGGTGACGGCGACGTTCTTCAACTTCCGGCACGAACTCGTCGCCGGACACGTGCCCGCGGTGTGGCGGGCCGCCTCTCCGGAGACGGTGCTCGCGGCGCGCCTGCGTGCCGTGGACGCCACGCTCAGGCGGCTGCTCGGCGAGGACGTCCTCGCGTCCGGTGAGGTGGCCGAGGCGGCGAAGCTCGCCCTGCGCGCGGCCGAGGCCTGCACCCCCGCCTTCCGCCCGCTGTACGCCGCTCACGCCGACCTGCCCGTCCCCGAGGCGCCGCACCTGGCGCTGTGGCACGCGGCCACCCTGCTGCGCGAGTACCGGGGCGACGGTCACCTCGCGGCGCTGCTCGACGCCGAGCTCGACCCGGTGGAGGCCCTCGTGAGCCACACCGCGACCGGCAAGGGCATGGCACCCCGCTGGGTCCTCGGCACCCGCGGCTGGTCCCGGCGGGACTGGGAGGCGGCGTCGGAGCGGCTGCGCGGGCGCGGGCTGCTCGACGCGGAGGGCGAGCTGACGCCGGCCGGTACGGAACTGCGCCGGGACATCGAGACCAGGACGGACCGCCTCGACCGGGCTCCCTACGAGCACCTGGGCGCCGCCGGGGTCGAACGGCTCACCGAGATCGCGAAGGGCCTGCTGATGACCGCCTTCGCCGCCGGCGCGTTCCCGGAGGGAATGATCGGCAAGGGCTGAGGGGCCCGGCCGGAGCGGATGGGCCGCGCGTGGACCGGGCCCGTGCGCGGCGCGCGGTCCCCCCGAGTACCGCCCTGAGCCCCCGATGTCGGCGTCACCTGCCACAATTGCCGCGCAACCTCAGTGGAGAAGGCGGTACGGGATCGTGACGACACCCCTCGTAGGGTCCATCGAAGGCAGGATCGCCGAAGAACTCGGCGTACGGGAGCGGCAGGTCAAGGCGGCCGTCGACTTGCTCGACGGCGGTTCGACGGTGCCCTTCATCGCCCGCTACCGCAAGGAAGCGACCGAGATGCTCGACGATGCGCAACTGCGCACCCTCGAGGAGCGGCTGCGCTATCTGCGGGAGCTGGAGGACCGGCGGTCGGCGATCCTCGACTCGGTGCGCGAGCAGGGCAAGCTCAGCGCCGAGCTGGAGGCGCAGATCAGGGCCGCCGAGACCAAGGCGCGTCTCGAGGACATCTATCTGCCGTTCAAGCCCAAGCGGCGCACAAAGGCGCAGATCGCGCGCGAGGCGGGTCTGGAGCCGCTGGCCGAGGGCCTGCTCGGCGACCCGTCCGTGGAACCGCTCGCCGCGGCGGCGGCCTTCGTCGACGCCGACAAGGGCGTCGCCGACCCGCAGGCCGCCCTGGACGGCGCCCGGGCGATCCTCACCGAGCGGTTCTCCGAGGACGCCGACCTGATCGGCGAGCTGCGCGAGCGCATGTGGGTGCGCGGACGGCTCGCCGCCAAGGTGCGCGAGGGCAAGGAGGAGGCGGGCGCCAAGTTCGCCGACTACTTCGACTTCGCCGAGCCCTTCAAGGCGCTGCCCTCGCACCGGATCCTCGCCATGCTGCGCGGCGAGAAGGAGGACGTCCTCGACCTCGTCCTGGAGCCGGAGGAGCCCACCGAGGGACCGTCCTCGTACGAGGGGATCGTCGCCCACCGCTTCGGGATCGCCGACCGCGGCCGTCCCGGCGACAAGTGGCTCACGGACACCGCCCGCTGGGCCTGGCGCACCCGCATCCTCGTGCACCTCGGCATCGACATGCGCCTGAGGCTGCGCACCGCCGCCGAGGACGAGGCGGTGAACGTCTTCGCCGCGAACCTGCGGGACCTGCTGCTGGCGGCCCCGGCGGGCACGCGCGCGACGCTGGGCCTGGACCCCGGCTTCCGCACGGGCGTGAAGGTCGCCGTCGTCGACGCGACCGGCAAGGTCGTCGCCACGGACGTCATCCACCCGCACGTCCCGGCCAACCGGTGGGACGAGGCCATCGCCAAGCTCGCCCGGCTCGCCAAGGAGCACGCCGTCGAGCTGGTCGCGATCGGCAACGGCACGGCCTCCCGCGAGACGGACAAGCTCGCCGGTGAGCTGATCACGAAGCACCCGGAGCTGAAGCTCACGAAGGTGATGGTGTCGGAGGCGGGCGCGTCGGTGTACTCCGCGTCCGCGTTCGCCTCGCAGGAGCTGCCCGACATGGACGTGTCGCTGCGCGGCGCCGTCTCCATCGCGCGCCGGCTCCAGGACCCGCTCGCCGAGCTGGTGAAGATCGACCCGAAGTCGATCGGCGTCGGTCAGTACCAGCACGACCTGTCCGAGGTGAAGCTGTCGCGCTCGCTCGACGCGGTGGTCGAGGACTGTGTGAACGGCGTGGGCGTGGACGTGAACACCGCCTCCGCACCGCTGCTGGCGCGGGTCTCCGGCATCACCTCCGGCCTCGCGGAGAACATCGTCGCGCACCGCGACGCCAACGGCCCCTTCACCTCCCGCACGGCCCTCAAGGGCGTGGCGCGGCTCGGTCCGAAGGCGTACGAGCAGTGCGCGGGCTTCCTGCGGATCCGGGGCGGCAGCGACCCGCTGGACGCCTCCAGCGTCCACCCCGAGGCGTACCCCGTGGTGCGGCGGATGGTGAAGACGGCGGGCAGCGAGGTCGCGTCGCTGATCGGCAACACGGGCGTGCTGCGCTCGCTGAAGCCGGCCGACTTCGTCGACGAGAGCTTCGGTCTGCCGACCGTCACGGACATCCTCCGGGAGCTGGAGAAGCCGGGTCGCGACCCGCGTCCCGCCTTCAAGACGGCCACCTTCAAGGAGGGCGTGGAGAAGATCTCCGACCTGTCCTCCGGGATGGTCCTGGAGGGGGTCGTCACGAACGTCGCGGCCTTCGGGGCGTTCATCGACATCGGCGTCCACCAGGACGGCCTGGCACACGTCTCCGCGCTGTCGAAGACCTTCGTGAAGG
Source organism: Streptomyces sp. NPDC056738 (assembly GCF_042790435.1). Taxonomy (NCBI): domain Bacteria; kingdom Bacillati; phylum Actinomycetota; class Actinomycetes; order Kitasatosporales; family Streptomycetaceae; genus Streptomyces; species Streptomyces sp. NPDC056738. Next base: position 257 of record NZ_JBHTZF010000002.1, on the reverse strand, counting down.
ACCCGCGGGACGTCGTGAAGCCCGGCGACATCGTCAGGGTCAAGGTCCTGGACATCGACATCCCGCGCAAGCGGATCTCGCTGACGCTCCGGCTGGACGACGAGGCGGCCGCGCCGGACGCCGAGGGCGGCGGCGGCCGGTCCCAGCGGGGCGGGCGGCCGCCCCAGCAGCGCGGCCAGCAGCAGCGCGGCCAGCAGCGGCAGGGCCGCGGCGGTGCGGGCGGCGGCGGTGCGGGCGGCGGCGGTGCGGGCGGCGGC
>NZ_JBHTZF010000001.1:787830-893613 GCF_042790435.1 Streptomyces sp. NPDC056738 | reverse complement strand
ACCAGGACCTCGTAGAAGACGGCGCGTTTGAACCATTCGGGATCGCGGTCCTTGGCCGGGGTGTCCTCGAAGGTGTCAGGGACGGGCTCATTGACCATCATGCGGGGGACCCTCCGATCCGCGGTGCCGGGCCGACAGTGAGCACATGTGCACCGCCCGGACCCAGGCGCACAAAGTTGGACCTGCCCCAGTTGTAGGTCTCGCCGGTGAGCTCGTCGCGCACCGGCACGCGCGCGTCCTCGCTCGGAGCGAGTCGCGGCATGTCCAAGGACACTGTGGCTTGCCGGGTGTGGTGGGGGTCCAGGTTCGCCACGACGACCACCGTGTCGTCACCCGTTCGCTTGCTGTAAGCGATCACCGCATCGTCGTCGACCTGGTGGAACATGAGGTTCCGGATTTCGTGGAGAGCCCTGTGATCGCGTCTGATCCGGTTCAGCCGGGTGATCAGCGGGGCGATCGTACGGCCCTCGCGCGCGGCGGCCGCCCAGTCGCGCGGGCGGAGCTGGTACTTCTCGGAGTGGAGGTATTCCTCGCTGCCCCGGCGCAGGGGGGTGTTCTCGCAGAGCTCGTAGCCGCTGTAGATGCCCCAGGTGGGGGAGAGGGTGGCGGCGAGGACGGCGCGCAGTTCGAAGGCGGGGCGGCCGCCGTGCTGGAGGAACTCGTGGAGGATGTCGGGGGTGTTGACGAACAGGTTGGGGCGCATGCGGGCGGCCGAGTCGCCCGAGAGTTCGGTGAGGTACTCGGTGAGTTCCTCTTTGGTGTTGCGCCAGGTGAAGTAGGTGTAGGACTGCTGGAAGCCGACCTCGGCCAGGGTCCGCATCATCGCGGGCCGGGTGAAGGCCTCGGCCAGGAAGATCACGTCGGGGTCGGTGGCGTTGATGTCCGCGATCACCCGCTCCCAGAACACGACCGGCTTGGTGTGCGGGTTGTCGACGCGGAAGATCCGCACGCCGTGGTCCATCCAGTGCCGCAGCACCCGCACCGTCTCGCGGACCAGGCCGGGCATGTCCTGGTCGAAGGCGATGGGGTAGATGTCCTGGTACTTCTTGGGCGGGTTCTCCGCGTAGGCGATGGTGTTGTCGGGGCGGTGGTGGAACCACTCCGGGTGCTTCTCCACCCAGGGGTGGTCCGGGGAGCACTGGAGCGCGAAGTCCAGCGCGATCTCCAGGCCGAGCGCAGCGGCCCGGGCGACGAAGGCGTCGAAGTCCTCCAGGGTGCCCAGATCGGGGTGCACCGCGTCGTGGCCGCCCTCGGGAGAGCCGATCGCCCAGGGCACCCCGACGTCCTCGGGGCCCGCGGACAGCGTGTTGTCCGGGCCCTTGCGGAAGGTGCTGCCGATGGGGTGGATCGGCGGGAGGTAGACGACGTCGAAGCCCATCTCCGCGATCGCGGGCAGCCGTTCGGCCGCGGTACGGAACGTGCCGTGCACCGGCGCGTCGACCCGACCGCCCTCCGAACGCGGGAAGAACTCGTACCACGCCCCGTAGAGCGCCCGCTCCCGCTCCACCAGCAACGGCAACGGGAGGGAGCGGGTGAGCCGTTCACGCAGCGGATGCTCCGCCAGAGTGGCCGCGACCCCGGGGGCCAGGGCCGCCGCGAACCGCTCGGCCGGGGGAAGGGAGTCGTCGCGCAGGGTGGCCGCGGCCGCCAGCAGCGTGTCCCGGCCGGCGGCCTCGGGCACACCCGCGGCGGCCCGCTCGTGGAGCGCGGCGCCCTCCTCCAGGACCAGCCCGACGTCGATCCCGGCGGGGACCTTGATCTCGGCGGAGCGCCGCCATCCGGTCACCGGATCGCTCCACGCCTCCACCAGGTAGGTCCAGCGGCCCGTGGCCGACGGAGTGACGCGGGCGCCCCAGCGGTCGCTTCCGGGGGCCAGTTCACGCATCGGCGTCCACGGGCCCGGGCAGCCGTCCGGGTCGACCAGGACGACATCGGCGCCGACCACGTCATGGCCTTCGCCGAAAAGGGTGGCGGTGACCTGGAAGGTCTCGCCCACAACCGCTTTGGCGGGCCGTCTGCCGCAATCGACGACCGGCCGCACATCCATGACGGGTGTGCGGCCGGTCTCGTGGTGCGCGTCCGTGATCGCGTCCATGCGTCTCGCCTCCGCGGTTCTGGGCCAAAATCGTCGTTGCCGCGAAAGGCCCTCTCGGTGCGGTCCCTGGGACCGTCGTTCAGATCCGTGCCGGAACGTCCTGCAGGTAGACCTCGGCGGCGTTCGCCGCCTCCCGCGCGCACCGCTTCCCCATCAGGACGCACAGGGTGTATCCGGTGTTCTCGAAATTCCCCCGCACCACACGGTCGGAGGGAGTCGCGAGAAGCAGGCGTTCCCACGCCCGGTAGCGCTCCAGATGCCTGGCGACCTCGGCTTTGGCAGGCAGCAGCATCACGCTGGTCACCTTCCCGATCTCTCGACCGCGCACGGCTCGCCTGGCCGGCGGATGAGGGCCGTACGCGAAGGGGGGCCGGTCCGTCACGGAGCGACACCCTCACTCATGGTGCCTGTACGGCGACCGAGCGTCTTGTTGGATCTTCAACCAGGCGGGGTCGCGCTCCGGTTGCACGAATGGAGTAGCCCTCTCATGCTGAGGGTGACTCAGGAGCGATCGGTGCTCACGCTTCGCAATCGGGGTTCGGTCCCGCAGGGGGCGAGGAGGAGCGAGAGCTTCGCCGGTGAGGAGCCAACGAGATGAAAGCCGCAGTCCCCTGCTACTACCACCTGGATGTGGAGCTCAGCGAGGAGAAGGTCGGACAGGTCAGGCGCATCCTGGCCGCGCACCTCAGGTACTGGAACCTGGAGAATCTCGTCGAGTCCGTCTGCCGCTGTGCGGAAGCGCTGCTTCGCACCATCGAGCAGCACTCGGCGGACAAGAACACGACGATCGAGATGTGGTGGAACGGCCGACGCCTGTTCGCGGCCGTCTCGGACAACAGCCAGGACATCCGCCCGCACCGGGCGCCCCAGGGATGTCTGGCCCAGATCGCCGCACTGAGCGACGGCTGGGGCTGCTGCGCCACGGACGTCGGTGGAAAGATCATCTGGTCCTCGTGGCGGGCCCGCGCCGCCGATCACGCCCCGCTGGACCCGCCGGTTCCCGCCCCCTGTCTGCGGGTGGCGCGTGCGACCCCGCTGTACGCGGTGCTGCCGGAACCCGCGCTCGCCGCGAGCCGTGAGGAGACCGAGCCGGCCGCCGCCCACGGGTGACCGGCCCCGCCGGTGACCGGTGACCCGGTCGGCGGACCCCGGCCGTACTGTCCGGCCATGTCGCCGAGGGCGTCGATCCGCAGGGATCGACGCCCTCGGCGTGTCCGGTGTCCTCCGTCCGGCCGCGGCCGGACGGAGTGCCGTGGACCGGCCCCGGTCGCCGAGCCAGCGCAATGTCACGGGGTTAGGCTAATCAGTGATCGGGCTGAAACGGGCACATCGGACCCAATGGCGGGAAGCCGGTCCGGTTCTCGGCCCGGATGCCGGGACCTGGGGCGGTCTCCAGATGCGGGGATGCACATGTCCACAACACCGGTACAAGCGGCACGCCAGGAACTCTCCGGATTCAAAGGGCAGTTGATCGGCCCGGAGGACTCCGGGTACGACGAGGCCCGTGCCGTCTACAACGCGATGATCGACCGGCGGCCCGCCGTGGTGGCGCGCTGCACCTCGGCGGAGGACGTCGCGCAGATCATCGGCTTCGCACGTGATCACGCCCTCCCGCTCGCGGTGCGCGGCGGTGGCCATCACGGGGCGGGCCTGAGCACCTGCGACGACGGAGTGGTCCTCGACCTCTCCCCGCTCAAGGACATCGACGTCGATCCGGCGGCCCGCACGGTGCGGGTCGGCGGCGGCTGCCTCCTGGGCGAGGTCGACCGCGCCACCAACGAACACGGCCTGGCCACACCGAGCGGCATCATCTCCACCACGGGAGTCGGCGGCATCACCCTGGGCGGCGGCCTCGGCCACCTCACCCGCAAGTGCGGGCTGGCCGTCGACAACCTGCTGGAGGCCGAGCTGGTCCTGGCGAACGGCGAGCACGTCCGCGCGAACGCCGACGAGAACACCGACCTCTACTGGGCGATCCGCGGAGGCGGCGGCAACTTCGGCGTCGTCACCTCGTTCCTCTTCCGGCTGCACGAGGTGAGCACGGTCGTCGCGGGGCCCACCTTCTGGCCCGTCGAGCTCGGCGCCGAAGTCCTCGCCGCCTACCGCGACTTCATCCCCCACGCGCCCCGTGAACTCGGCGGCTTCTTCCTCTTCGCCTCGGTCCCGCCGGGACCGCCGTTCCCGGAGGAACTGCATCTGAAGAAGGTCTGCGGTGTGCTGTGGTGCCGCGTGGGCGACGACACCGACGCGGCGGCCCGGGACATGGCCCCGCTGCTCGACGCCCTGCCCGAACCCCTGCTGCACGGCCCCGCGCCGATGCCGCACCCGGCCATCCAGTCCGCGTTCGACGGTGTCTACCCGCCCGGCGACCAGTGGTACTGGCGAGCGGGATTCGTCGACGAACTCCCCGGCGAGGCGATCGACCTGCACGCCAAGTTCGGCGCCGAGATGCCGACCTGGAAGTCGACCATGCACCTCTACCCCATCGACGGAGCCGTCCGCGACGTCGGCCCGACGGACACCGCGTGGGGCTACCGCAACTCCGGCTGGGCCGCCGTCTACGCGGGCGTCGATCCCGACCCCGCCAACGCCGAGGTGATCAAGCGGTGGAGCGTCGACTACTCCGACGCCCTCTTCCCGTACTCCGCGGGCGGCGCGTACGTCAACATGGTGATGGCCGAGGACCAGGCGAGCGTCCGGGCGAGCTACAGCGGCAACTACGACCGGCTGGCCGCGGTGAAGGCCGAGTACGACCCCGCCAACCTGTTCCGGCTGAACCAGAACATCGAGCCGGCGTCGAGCGACTGACCCGCTGGGCGGGCCCGGTCACGGTGTGCGGGCCACGCCCCCGTGGACGTCCGTGGGCTCGGGCGACGTACCGGGCTCCGGGCGCCACAACGGGCAGGACACGATGCCGGGCTCGACCGGTTCGAGGCCCTCGTAGAACGCGCCGATCTGTTCGGGGCTGCGCAGCACGTACGGGATCGCCCCCGTGTCGTCGTAGCCCTGCTGGGCCTCCTTGAGCGCCGCGTCCGTGTCCGTGCTGTCGTAGTGCACGAAGTAGCTTCCCGAGGGCAGCGCCGCCTGGAGGCGCCGGACGATCGACCGGGCCTCCTCGTAGTCCTGGACGTGGCCGAGGATGCCCATCAGCATCAGCGCCACGGGCCGGGAGAAGTCGAGGATCCCGGACGCCGCCTCGATGATCTTCTCGGGCTCGTGCAGATCCGCGTCGATGTAGTCGGTGACGCCCTCGGGGGTGCTCGTCAGCAGCGCCTGGGCGTGGCGCAGCACCAGCGGATCGTTGTCCACGTACACGACGCGGCACTCGGGCGCGACGCGCTGGGCCACCTGGTGGGTGTTGTCGTACGTGGGCAGGCCGGTGCCGATGTCGAGGAACTGGCGGATGCCGCGCTCGCCCGCCACGAAGGTGACGGTGCGGATCAGGAAGGCGCGCGAGGCGCGTGCCATGGTCTCGATGTTCGGGGCGACTTCGCGGTAGGCGTCCCCGGCGACCCGGTCGACCTCGTAGTTGTCCTTGCCGCCCATCCAGTAGTTCCAGATGCGGGCGGAGTGCGGCACCGTCGTATCGATCTTGGACAGTGCGTCCTGGGCGGGAACGGGTCGGTCGGCCATCGGAGATCCCCCTGTCCGTGCGTCACGCGGTCCGCCGGCTACGTTATCGGCAACAGCCGGACATACAGGCCGAGTTGGCGGATCGCGTGAGCGGGGAGATGGGCACGCCGGCGGGTTCCCCGGTGGCGGATCATGCCCGCCTCCACTCCCTCGGGCGAACGGCTCGGCCGGTGGTGGGGTGGACAACCCGCACGGCGGGAGTGCGTGCGGGTTGTCCGGTTGTGGGGGCGTGCTCGCGGTCTCGGGCCCGTCCGGCACTTCCCGCCGTCGACAGGTCCCGCAGAGGCGCGGCGCCGGTCCCGCTCAGGCGATCAGGAAGTCGGCCTGCCCCGACTTGGCGCCCTCGATGAACGCGGCCATCTCGTCGCGGGACCAGATCAGCGCGGGTCCCTCCGGGTCCCGTGACTGGCGCAGCGCGACGCTCCCGTCGGGAAGCCGCTTGGCCTCGACGCAACTTCCGCCGTTGGTGCCGCTCCAGGGCTTGTGCCAGCCCTCGGATCCCAGAGAGGCCGCGGACATGCCGTTGTGCACGGGTCCCATGGATCACAACTCCTCACGCAGTTCGCCCAGGATGGCCCTGGTCCGGGTGACCGGCTCCGCCTGCACGGACATCCGGTCCAGTACTTCGAGATGGCTGACGACGTCGTCGGGCCGGTCGACGTACACCGCGCCCACCAGGCTCTCCGTGTAGACGATGTCGGGGAGTTCGGAGAAGCCGAAGCGGAAGTGGTGGAACGGGCCGAACGCGCCCGGGTGGGCACCCACGCCGAAGCGCATGATCTGGATCCGCACCTTCGGCAGGTCCAGGGCCTCGGCGAGCCGGTCGAACTGGGCGCGCATCACCGCGCGTCCGCCCACCGGGCGGCGCAGCACCGTCTCGTCCAGGATCGCCCACAGCGCCGGGGCCTCGGGCTTGGCGAGCAGGTCCTGGCGTCTCATCCGCAGGGCGACCCGGCGCGCGATGTCCTTCCGTGTCTCGTTGGGGAACCCGACGCGCATCAGGGCCGTGGCGTAGTCGTGCGTCTGCAACAGGCCCGGGACGTAGTGGGGTTCGTAGAGACGGATGACACTGGCCTCGCTCTCCAGGCTCACGTAGGCGCTGAACCAGTCCGGCAGCACGTCGCGGTACGTGTACCACCAGCCGGGCTGATTGGCCTCCCTGGCCAGGGTGAGGAAGTCGTCGACCTCCGCCGCCGGGACGCCGTAGACGCGGAGCAGCTCCCGCACGTACGGGATACGGAGCCCGACCTCGGCCTTCTCGATCCTGCGGACCGTCAGAGCCGTGACCTCGATGGCGCGCGCGGCCTCCTCGAAGGAGACTCCCGCCTGTTCCCGCAGGTGCCGCAGCCGCTTCCCGAGAACCATGCGCAGGACGGTCGGCGCGCTGCCGCCGGAGCGGTTCTCGCCCACGTCCCACCTCCCGGGAACGGCCGTCTCAGGGGGCAGTGTGCCACGCGGCCGTTGACAGGGACAGAGTGCTGCGGATCGTTCCGAAATTATCAGGACGCCGGTTGCACAGGCGGCGGGCGGCCCACCATAGTGATCGAGTGACCTGTCGCACATTCGGCGACATTCACGCTCAACTGCGCTCGTCCACAAGGCAATTGAAACACCGCCAGACACGGATCACGGCGCAGCCGCACGCGGATGTGAGGCGATACGGGATGGCCGCCGTGACCGAGGGACAGACGAGGAACGCCGGCAGGTCCGCCGGGGGCAATCCGGTGCTGGGGGCCGTGCTCAAGGAGGCCGGCTGCTCCTACGCCTCCCTCGCCCTGCGGGTCAACGAACTGGGGCGGCGCCAGGGCGCGGACTCCCACTACGACAAGGCCTCGGTCACCCGCTGGCTCCAGGGCCAGCAACCCCGCGGCGGCACGCCGGAGCTGATCGCCGCCGTGCTGTCCGAGCGGCTCGGCCGCGCCCTGTCCCCCGCGGACCTCGGCTTCCACTCCGACTCCCAGCGCCCCGTCGCGAGCAGGGCGCTCGTCTACGGCGAGGACGTCGCCGAGACCCTGCACACGCTCGCGGAACTGGGTTCCACCGACATCTCCCGGCGCGGCCTGCTCGGCACCGTCCCCTTCGTCCCGGCCTCGCTGACGCACCCTCAGCGCGAGTGGCTGCTCTGGCTGCTGGAACATCAGGAGTCGCTCTCCCAGGCCCTGCCCGTGAGCGGCGGCGCCGTCGAGCAGGTGCACGCGATGATCGCCGTCTTCGACCAGATGGACAACCACTACGGCGGCGGCGGAGTGCGCACCAGCATCGTGCACTACCTCTCCACCGAGGTCGTCCCCGTGCTCCAGCGGCGCGGCACCCCGTCCGGGCAGCGGCGCCGGCTGTTCGCGGCCGCCGCCCGGCTGGCCGCCATGGCCGGCTGGAGCTCGTACGACGCGGGGGAGTACGGCCTCGCCCAGCGCTACATGACCCAGGGCCTGCGACTGTGCGCCGAGGGCCGCGACCGGGTGCTCGGCGGCCAGATCCTCGCGGGGCTCTCCCACCTCGCCACCAACCTCGGCCGCCCCGACGAGGGTGTGGCACTCGCCCGCGCCGGAATCGTCACGGCACAGGGAGCCGGCAGTCCCCTCGGGCTGATGCGGCTGTACGCCATGTCGGCGCGCGGACACGCCGCGCGGGGCCGCTCGGACGACACCTCGAAGGCGCTGCGGCTGGCGGAACGGCACCTCGCGGAGAGCAAGGGGGCCGAACAGGAGTCGCCGTGGGTGCGCTATCTGGATCACCACTATCTTCAGGCCGAGTCCGCCCTCTGCTTCCGTGACCTGGGGCTCGCCCGCCAGGCCGAGCGCACGGCGAGCGAGTCGCTCGGCTCGGGCGCCGACCGGCGCCGGCGCCAGGCCATCAGCCGCTCCGTCCTCGCGACCGCGCACCTGCAGCAGGACCGCCTCGACGAGGCGGTCGGCACCGCGACCCTGGCGCTGGAGGCGCTCGGCGCCGTCCACAGCGAACGATCCGTGCAGGCCCTGCGTGACTTCCGCCGACGCCTCGAACCCCGCCGCGCCGAACCGGTCGTGCAGGAATTCGAGCGCCGCTCCCGGGGCGTCCTCGGCGCGGCGGCCTGACGGGCGGGCAGGCCACCGGGGGCAGGGTGGTCTCCGCGCGGCGACGGCGTTGGTGGGGCAGGGCGCGGCGCCGTGGCCGGGAGCGGGGCCACCGGACCTCGCGGAGGTCAGTACCCCGCGGGGGAGGGGGCGTTCTGGGCGCGGTCGACCGGGAGGTGCGCGCCGGAGATGCCGCTCGACCAGTCCGACAGCAGGAACGCCACGACCCGGGCGACCTCCTGCGGCGCGACCGGCGCCCCGCCCGGCAGCTCCGCCGCCACGAAGCGGGCGAACGCCTCGGGCTCCTCCCGGCGCATCCGGTCCCAGCGCCGGCCGGGGATGAGCATGGAACCGGGGGAGACCGCGTTCACCCGGATCCCGTCCGGCCCGAGCTCACGGGCCAGTGAGGCCGCGAGCTGGATCTGCGCGGACTTCGCGACCGAGTACTGCGCGGGCGGGCCCGGCTTCCAGCCGGAGATCGAGGAGATCACCACGACGGAGCCGCCGCCCGCCGCCCGCAGATGCGGGACCGCGGCCCGTACCAGCCGGGTCGCGTGACCGACGTTCACGGCCCAGGTCGCCGCCCAGTCCTCCGCGTCCGCCTCCTCGAAGGCGCCGCCGCGCGAACCGCCCGTGCAGGCCACCACGCCGTCCAGGCCCCCGAAGCGCTCCGCCGCTTCCGCGACGAACCCCTCCAGGTCCCCGGGCTCGGTGACGTCGAGCCGCCGGGTGAACAGGCCCGGGCCCAGCGAGGCGGTCAGCGTGTCCAGGTCCCGCGCGGTGCGCGCACAGGTGGCCACCCGTACGCCCTCGGCGGACAGCAGCCGCACGATCTGCTCGCCGAGCCCGCGCGTACCGCCGGTGACCAGCACCCGCTTGTCACGCAGTCCCGCACGGCCGGTGTCACCGTCAAGGGACACCGTCGCACCGCCCCCGCTTCCGTTCCTCACAAGATCGAACATACATCCCACGCCACTACGCCCGTGCAACCGGACAACCCGAATACCCCCTGGTCGCCCCGGCAGTCCCGCGTGTTGGCTGCACGGGCAGCCGCAGCGACAGCCGCCCCCCAGGCCGCACCGAAGGAGGACCGATGCCGGCATCCAGGGCACCGCGCCGCGAGCCGACGCCCGCACCGGTCCACGGCACCCCGGCTGCCGGGCACGAGACGCGGGCACCGGAGGAAGGGGTCCACCCCGCGGACGGCCAGTCCCTCCGGACCCACACCACCGAACGCCCCGCCCCTTCGGCGCCGACCGCACCGGCGGCCCCGGCGCCACGGACCCCGACCGCACCGCCGGTACGGTCCGCAGCCCCGGCCCCGGCCGATCTCGCACGATCCGAGCCCCCGGTACGGCCGGCGCCGCCCTCCTCTCCCGGGCCCACCGCCCCGACCGAACCTCCACGAGCGCTGGCCCGGGGCTCGGCCGAACCTGGACAGGGCGTGTCTCCGGCTCCGACCGAGCCCGTACGGGCCGAGTCCCCGGCCCCGGCCGATCACGTGCCGTCGGCGACCCCGTCCTCCGGGACCGGCGCATCGGAGACCGCCGCATCCGGCACCGCCCCCGCGAACCGGGTCCGAGGGACCCACCGGTTGCGGACCACCGTCCCGGCGCACCCCTCGCGGGTTCCCGGGGTGCGGGCCATGGTCGCCGAGTGCCTCACCCGTCTGCGGCTGCCGGCCCGGCGCGTCGACGACGCGGTGCTCGCGGCCGGGGAACTCTTCACCAACGCCCTCAGACACGGCAGCCCCGGCCGCGGCGACACCATCACCGTCGCGATCGAGTGCGACCCCCGCGAACTGCGGGTGTCCGTCGCCGACCGCTCGTCCGCCCTGCCCACGGCACGGACGGCGGGCGGGGCCGAGGAGTCGGGGCGCGGACTGACGATCATCGCCGCGCTGAGCGACGACTGGGGCGTCGCGCCGGCCGACCCGGGCACGACGGGAAAGAAGGTGTGGTTCTCGATGGCGCTTCAGACGGTGCCGTGAGGGCCGCTCCGAGGCGTCGGTCCACGGCCGCCGCGGTGCGCCCGGGAGGCCGGGACGCCGAGCCGACGGCCTCCCGCCCGCCGAGCCGATGCGGCGCCTGAGCGAGGACCTGTGAGGCGTCCGGGAAACGTGATGTGCAGCACGCCCGGAAATACCCCGTTCGGGTGGCGCGGAATGATTGTGGCTGGGCACGGCTTGATCACCGATCAAGAAAGGAAAAATTGCTGGCCACGGTAGGTGCGGCGCATTTGACACTTCGTTGAGGGCACAGATAGGAACAACTCTCTGAAGTGGAGAGGTGGACTGTGCGCGAGCCCAACGTGGTCGGGGACTGGCAGGAGTACGACGAGCAGGCCGGCCTGCGTGTTCGCGTTCATGGTGTGGAAAAGGCCGAGCCCCCGAAGGGGCGTGACGACGCCGCCGACGAACTCACCTACTTCCGGATCCGGGTGACCGTCGAGAACCGGGCGACCGAACATTTCGGCATCCACCTCGAAGACGGCCAGATCGATATCCGCGTCGGCGCCGACGGCGAGAGCGCCTTCCTCGACTGGCGGAACTCGCAGTTCATCGAGGGATACGACATCTATCCGCTGCGCCGGGCCACCGCGGTCCTGTTCGCGGCCGGTCCCGACGCCGTCCTCGACCGGATGGACATCCAGGTCCAGCTCAAGGTCGACGACGAGTGGACCGAGCGCTACCTGTGGGCGGGCGGCATCGAGAACGACACGCTCGTCGACGCGGCCGCGCGCCCCGACACGGCCCGGGACAGCCTCGCCTGCCAGGTGAGCAACTTCCTGCGACGCGAGGCGGACTCCTGAACCACCCGGTTCGCCACCAAACCACCTGAAAGGTGACGAGTCGGGCGAACACCGCATTCCGCCCCACGGCTAAGGTCGCCGGGTGAGTCGAACCGAAGCGCGCTCCGAAGGGGCGGGTCCCTTCACGACCCGGCTGACCTGGCGTCTCGTGGACGGTCGTGTCGCGGTCTGGGAATCCCGCCTGGCCCGCAAGCGCGGCGTGCTCACCGTGCGCGTCCCGGGGGAGGGGCGGGACCGCTCCCGGCGGGCGGACACCGTGTCGATCGCCCGGCTGCGGCGGCTGAACACGATCGCCGCGGCCGCGTTTCACGGTCGGCGGGCTGCTGTTCGCCCTCGGGGCCGGAGTCGCCCAGTTCGGCTCGGCGGGCCTGACGGGCACCTGGATCTACTTCGCCGGCGGCCTGTTCTTCAACACCGGGGGCTACGCCTCGCTGCTCCAGGCGGTGAACGCTCCCCGCCGCGACAGCGCGTCCGACACGCTGGCCGGGCGCCGCTGGCGGTGGTGGAGCTACGAGCCGGGCCGGATCGACTGGCTCAGCACGTTCCTGCTGTTCGTGGGAACGCTCGTGTTCGGCGTCAACCTGGTGGACTCGCTGCTGAAGGGGCTCTCGGTCCAGCAGACGGACCGGCTGATCTGGGCCCCCGACATGGTCGGCTGCGTCCTGTTCCTGGTCTCCGGTCACCTCGCCGTCGTCGAGGTCTGCCACGGGCGCCCGCGCGTGCTCGCCGGCGACCTGGGCTGGTGGATCGTCGCGGTCAACCAGTTCGGATCCGTGCTCTTCTTCGTCTCGGCGCTGGCCGCCTACACCCGGCCGGCCACCGGCAGTCTCGTGAACGTCGACATCGCCAACTGGGGCACGCTCGTGGGAGCGCTGTGCTTCTCGGCCGGAGGAGTCCTCCAGTTCTTCGAGCGGCCCTGAGGCTCCGGCTACCGATCGCTCGCCGGGTTGCCCTCCACCCACTGGATGAGGAGCTGCCGTACGTACGGATTGCCCTCCTGGGCGGCGTGCGCGAGCCGCTCCGCGCTCGCCCGTGCCGCCCGCCAGCACGCGGGGGTGTCCTCGGCGTTGGCCTGGTCCGCCGCGGCCAGCGCGTCGGCCGCCAGGAGCCGGAGGTCCTCGGACAGATCGTCGTCCGCGGCGGCCCGGTACGCCTCGAGGCGCAGGGCCGCGAGGGCCGACGGGGAGGGCGCGGGCTGCGAGGGCGGCTGGGCGTAGCCGCTCACCGCTATGACCACGCAGAAGGTGGCGACGTCGCGCCGGTTCTCCGACTGGCCCTTGGTGACGGCGGGCGCGAGCCAGCGGGGGGCCCGCCAGTGCGAGACGGCGGTGGCGACGAGGAGGGCGACGGCCAGCAACGCGAAGGGAATCCAGCCACCGAAGAACCAGCCGAGCGGCCCGAGGACCAGGAAACAGACGGCACTGCTCATCCATATCCGGCGGCGGCCGAGTCTCAGGTGTCGTGGATCCATGTGTCTCAGTGTCTCAGGGGCGCCCGGGGCGCGCTGAGGGGGCGGGTGATTCGCGCGGTCCCCTCGCCTTCCGGTCCGGCCGGGCCCGGGGCCGGGGTGTCCGGCCGCTTCCCGCGCCCTCGTGGCGGGCCCGCGTGGTGACGGCCGCCTCAGCCGGAACGTCCCGCGCCACGGCCCCGGGTGGCGTGAACCGCCGTGAACCGGCCGCGTGACCGCGGCGGCGGGTGTGAACGGCGCGTATCGAATGGCCGGAGATGGTCCTGTCCACGGCGAGCACCCGTACGTACGATTTCGTCGCTCCCGGTCTTCACAGCTCCTTCACAGCCGGGAGTCGGCCGCGTGTGCCCATTTGTCATGCGCATGCACATGTGAGCCGCGCTTGATCCAACGCACTGGTCCGCGACGGTTCCCCGTTCCCACGGGGTGCCGCACCCCCCATTCATGGCGGTACGCCCGTGGGCTGCCGCCGGAAAACCTACGCAACGGATTGGAGCACCATGGCCGGTGGCCTGTTCATGGGTGGCGCTATCGCCGCCCTGTTCGCCACAGCGCTTCCCCTGTCGAGCCCGTCCTCCGGTATCCAGGACCCGCCCCCGGACAAGATCGTCATCAGTGTCGCCACGGTCAACGGGTCCGGCTGTCCGCAGGGAACCGCGGCTGTCGCCGTCTCCCCGGACAACACCGCGTTCACCGTGACCTACAGCGACTACCTCGCCCAGGTCGGGGGCAACGCCGACCCCACCGCGTTCCGCAAGAACTGCCAGCTCAACCTGATCGTGCATGTTCCGCAGGGCTTCACCTATGCCATCGCGAGCGCCGACTACCGCGGCTTCGCCTCGCTCCAGCCGGGAGCCAGCAGCACGGAGAAGGCCTCGTACTACTTCCAGGGATCCCCGAACACGGCCTCCATCACCCACCCCTTCCGCGGCCCGTACGGCGACGACTGGCAGGCCACGGACACCACGGACTGGGCCCAACTGGTCTGGGCGCCCTGTGGTGTCCAGCGCAACTTCAACATCAACACCGAGCTCCGCGTCAACGCGGGCACCTCGACGCCCGGCAGCTCCAGCTTCATGACCATGGACTCGACGGACGGTGACATCAGCACCGTCTACCACCTGGCCTGGAAGGAGTGCCCCGGCGCCTGACCCGCCCTCGCCTCGGCAGGACCTCGGCCGGCTCCGCCGCATCGGAGCCGGCCGAGCGGGTCCACGGGTCGTCCGAGGGTGGCCCCCTAGGGCAGCAACTTGTCGACCGCCGCGGAGCCTTCGTCCTGGAGCTTTCGCTCGGCCCAGGCGAGGCTCTGCGGTGTGATGTCGCGACCCGCGGCGAGAACCAGGTCCTCGGCCGTCACCGGGCCCTCGGTCCCGGTGTGCAGCAGTGCGTCGGGGGTCGCCCTGTCTTCGGAGGGTGTGGACGTGTCGGACTGGCTCATCGGCATGGTCTCTCCCTGTTCCACCGGATCTGTATTCACGCTACGGGCATTCCGTACGCCCCGCGCGACACGCCGTGAGCCGGGCTTGATCCACGGGTGCCGTGCGGGGCGAACCCCCGTTCGGCTGCGCTGGAATGTCGGGTTTTGTTCGCGGAGGTGATGGTGGAGGAGCTCGCACCACTGCGAATGAACGGAGCTTGGAATGCGTATTCGTCTGATGGCCGCCGCCGGACTCGCCAGCGTCGCCCTGCTGGCCACCGCCGGGACCGCCGCCGCCGACCCCGGACCGGTGGTCGGTGCCGCGGCGAACAGTCCTGGAGTCCTGTCCGGCAACGTCATCCAGATCCCGGTAAACATCCCGGTCAACCTCTGTGGCAACACGGTCAACGTGCTGGCTCTGCTGAACCCGGCGGCGGCCAACAGCTGCTCCAACAGCTGACGGTCGGCGTCCGCGGGTCCGGGCTCTCGCTGCCCTGACCCGCTGTCCGGCCCGAGCCCGGCGGCACACTTCCTCCCGAGTGAGCCGCCGGGCTCGGCCGTGTCCGGGGGCGGGGAGCCGTGCCCGCCGAGGGGGGAGTCGCCCCCGGGTGAGGGGGAGGTCGGCGGCGCGTGGACCGGGGGGTGTCGTCCGTCGTCCATGTATTGGTCTGTACATGACCATCATGGCGGGCCAGACTGTGCGCCGACCGGACACCCCCCATCGAGGAGCCCCCTTCATGCGCATGCCCGCACGGCAACGTTGTCACGCGGTCCTGGCCGGCCTCGTCACCCTCACCACCGCCGCCGTCCTCTCCGTGGCGACCGTTGCGCCCGCCTCCGCCGCCGACACCTGGAACGAGGTGGGCTCGGACCGCGCCGACCCGCTGACCGAGAGCCAGGGCCTGACCTCCGTCGAGGTCCCGGCCGGCAGCCCGAACCACTACACGGGCATCGGCACGATCCCCGTGAGCGTGAGCAGCCGGGGCTGGAACCACGTCGGCGACCCGGACGCCTCGTACGACGGCCACTACGTCGAGCCCTACCAGTCCGACTCCGGCGGCGCGAAGATGTTCCGCGTGCAGGCACCGGGCGGCGCCTGGTCGGAATACGTGCACAAGCTGAGCGCCGGAGAGGCGCTGAACAACTCCTTCGTCGCCATCGCGCCGAGCGGCACGTGGATGGTGTCCGGCGAGTACGGCACGATGACCCGGCTCCTGGTGTTCCCGACCCCCGGCGTCAACCCGGCCACCACACCCTCGGCCGACCTTCCGCAGGCATCGACCGTCAACCTCGACCACGCCGTACGCGACGTACAGGGCTGCGACTTCGTCACGGCGACCCGGCTGCTCTGTTCGTCCGACGACCCCGCCGGAACGCTCTTCGGGACGACCAAACCGCTGCTCCAGATCGACCTGTCCGCCGAGCCCGGCTCGGCCGACGTCTCCGGACACGTCACCGCGCTGCGTCAGCTCCCGCTGCGCAGCTCCTGCTCGGGCACCTTCGAGGTGGAGGGCATCGACTACGACCGCCGCAGCTCCACCCTGCGCGTGATCGTGGTGTCCCCGGGATTCTGCGTGCTGACCGACAGCAAGACCTATCGCTTCACCAGGAGTTGAGCCCACACTTCAGAGGAAGCCCGGGCGCGTACACCCGGCCGTGCCGTCGACCGACGGGGGGCGTACGCGCCCGGAAAGGGCTGGGTCTAAGGTCAGAGGCAGATTCAGAGTGATGGGGGGTGGCCGTACATGGTGCAGGACGAGGCTGTGATCGGCTGCACGGGGGAACTGCTCATCGGCACCCGGGGGTCCGCCGGACCCGGCGAGGTCCTCGTGCGCGTGAGAGGCGGATCCGAGACCTTCCATGCCTGGTCTCGGGAGCCCCTGCCGAAAGGGGCGACCGTGCTGGTGATCGAGTCCAGAGGATGCCGTGAGGTCGACGTCATCACGTGGGCCGATCCACTGGACGCGCTCGACGGCGATGCCGTCGGCGGAGCTTGAGAAGGAGAAGCATGTTCGGTTATCGCGTACCCGCTCCCGACGAGGCGATGTTGATCTCGGGCGGCAGGCGGGGACTGGGGGGCGCGCCGTTCCGAGTGGTGACGGGGCACGGCAAGTTCGTCCTTCCCGTCTTCCGCAAGACCCGCTTTCTGACCCTGTCCATGTGCGAGGCGGAGGTCACCGAGACCTGTGTCACGAAGCAGGGCATCTCGCTGCACGTCCGCGCCGTGATCGCGTTCAAGGTCGGCAACGACACCGAGAGCATCATCAACGCGGGGCAGCGGTTCCTGTCCGACCAGGACCAGATGTCGATCCTGACGGGCCGGATCTTCGCGGGCCATCTGCGGTCCATCATCGGCTCGATGACGGTCGAGGAGATCGTCACCGAGCGGCAGAAGCTCGCCGCCGAGGTCCTCGACACCTCGAAGCTGGAGATGGCGAAGATCGGCCTCATCGTCGACTCGCTCCAGATCCAGTCGATCGACGACGGCGACACCGGATACATCGACGCGATGTCCGCGCCGCACAAGGCGGCCATCCAGCGCCAGGCCCAGATCGCCCAGGCGCAGGCCACGCAGGCCTCCGTCGAGGCGCAGCAGGTCGCGGCCCGTAACCAGGCCGAGTACGCCCGGCAGACGGCCATCGTGCAGGCGGAGTACTCGGCCGAGGTGGACCGCGCGCAGGCGATGGCCGCCCAGGCGGGTCCCCTCGCCCAGGCCCACGCCCAGCAGGAGGTCCTCGCCGCGCAGACCGAACTCGCGCAGCGCGCCGCCCAGTTGCGTCAGCAGCAGCTCGTCGCCGAGGTCGTCAAGCCGGCCGAGGCCGAGGCCGAGCGGATCAAGGTGCTCGCCATCGCCGACGCCGAGCGCATGAAGATCCAGGCCGAGGCGGCCGCCTCGCACGACCGGGTCGCGCTCGACCGGATGCTGATCGACCAACTGCCCCTGATCGTCAAGGAAGCGGCCGGCGGTCTCGCGGGCGCGAACGTCAACGTCCTCAACGGCGCCGACGGTCTCGGCGAGATAGCGGCCGGCCTGGTCGCCCAGGGGCTGACCATCCTCGACTCGGTCCGCCAGAACCTGGGCGGACAGAACTCCGAGAGCGGCGCCGCGAAGGCGAACGGCCCGCTGGAACTCCAGGGGTACCGCACTCCGGTCGACGTCGAGGGTGACGAGCCGAAGGGTGCCTCCTCGGCCGGCTGACCGTCGTCCGTCCTCGGTCCACCGCGTCCGCCGTCCCGTCCGGGGCGGCGGACGCTGCCGTTTCCCCGGACGGGGGCGCGACCGCTTCCCCGGGAGCGGCGGTGTCCCCGGGGCGGACGCACACTGGTCCGCGTTTGTATCAACCGGCCCGGATGTCCCTCAAGTCCCTTACACTCTGGCCCAGTTGATCTTTTGACGCGGCCGCCCCAGGAGGAGCGCATGCCCCGGACACCCTCGCGACGTACCGCAATCAAGGGCCTCGCCGCCTCCGGCGCCGCGGTCGTCGGGTTCGATCCCTTCACCCGGAGCTGGGCGGCCGGCACGACCGACACCACCCGCCGGCCGTTCGCGGGCCTCCCGCCGCTGGACGGCAGCGTGCACACCGACGACGCCTCGCTCACCGCGGACGCCGACGACTACGGCCACATCGTCCACCGGCGTCCCGCCGCGGTCCTGCGACCCGGCTCGGTCCGTGACATCGTCGCCATGGTCCGCTTCTGCGGCAAGCACGGCATCTCCGTCGCACCCCGCGGCCAGGGCCACGCCACCCAGGGACAGGCTCAGGTCGACGGCGGCCTGATCATCGAGACCACACCGCTCGCCTCCATCGGTCCGGTGGGACCGCGCAGCAGGACGGTCACCGTCGGCGCGGGAGCCCGCTGGAGCCAGGTCGCCCAGGCCACCCTCGCCCACGGACTCACCCCGCCCACCTTCACCGACTATCTCGAACTCTCCGTCGGCGGAACCCTGTCGGTCGGCGGCATCGGAGGCCAGACGCACCAGCGGGGCGCCCAGGTCGACAACGTGACCGAACTCCAGGTCGTCACCGGCGCGGGCGAACTCGTCCGCTGCTCCCCGACCCGCCACCGCGACCTGTTCGACGCCGTGCGCGCCGGACTCGGCCAGTGCGCGATCATCGTCGGCGCCACGCTGCGCCTGGTCCCCGCGCCCGAGACCGTACGGCACTACCTCCTGCCGTACGACGACCTGCGCACGTTCCTCGACGACCAGCGCCGGCTCGTCGAGGAGGGCCGATTCGACTACGTCGAGGGCCAGGTGACCTCCGACGCCGACGGGGCCTTCAACGGATACGTCCTCGAAGCGGTCGCCTACGGTCCGCCCGCCGGCCCCGCCCCCGACGACACCGTGCTGCTGCGCGGACTGCGGCACGACCCCGCGGGCGTCCAGGCGAGCGACCTCGGCTACTACGACTTCCTCGACCGGCTCGCGGCCTCGGTCGCCGCCCTCAAGGAGGCCGGACTGTGGGCCTTCGCCCACCCCTGGCTGAACCTGCTGCTGCCGGGCCGCTCGGCGGCGACGCTGGCCGAGTCCCTGCTGGCGGACCTCACCCCGGCCGACCTCGGGCCCGGCGTCGTCCTGCTGTACCCGGTGCTGCGCGAGAACCTGCACACCCCGCTCCTGCGCACCGCCGACGACCCGGTCTCCTATCTCCTGGCCGTCCTGCGCACGACCCCGCCCGAGGACACCGCGACCGTCGACCGGCTGCTGGCGGCCAACCGGTCCGCCTACGAGACCGTCCACGCGGCCGGCGGCACGCACTACCCGGTCGGCTCGGTCCCCTTCGACGCGGCCGACTGGCGCGAGCACTTCGGCCCCGCCTACCGGCGGCTGGCCTCCGCCCGGCACACGTACGACCCGCGCGGGATCCTGGTCCCCGGGCAGGGCGTCTTCTGACGGCGGCGGTCCCTCCGCGCTCCACCCCCGTCCCGGCCCGGGGTCACCAGCGGCCGGGTTCGCTGCCCACGATCGGCGTCGACGGCACACCGTCCACCCCCCTCGGGACATCACCGGCCAGCATCACCCGGTGCATGACCCGCGGGTGGTCGAGGTGGGCGGTGTCGCTCGGCGCCAGATGGATGGTCGCCCGGTTGTCCCAGAAGGCGACACTGCCCGGCTCCCACCGGAAGCGGACCGTGTACTCGGGCCGGGTCGCCTGCTCCAGCAGCATGTCGAGCAGCGCCCGGCTCTCCGGCCGGGACACCTGGAGGATCTGCTCGACGTAGTAGCCGTTGACGAACAGGACCCGCTCGCCCGTCTCCGGGTGCACCCGCACCAGCGGATGCTCGGTGGCGATCTGACGGTCCAGCAGATGTCGGACGTACGCGTCGTCGCCGGGCCGGCTCTGGTAGCCCACCCCGAGCCGGTGCTCGGCGCGCAGGGTGTCGACGAAGGAGCGCACGGGAGCCGACAGGCCCGCGTAGGCGGCGGCCAGGTTCGACCAGGTCGTGTCGCCGCCGTACGGGGGCACGGTCTCGGCGCGCAGCATCGTGGCGGCCGGGGGATCGACCCGGGCGCCGTGATCGCAGTGCCACCCGCGCAGCAGCGAGTGACGGCGCCTGCGCAGCCACTCCTCGTGCTCCATCCCGTAGCGCCCGCCCAGTTCGAGACGGTCGGCCGTCGTCTCGACCTCCGGGAACTCCCCGGGGGACACACTGCCCCGGGACCGGAGGCGGACCGGGGTTCCGAACCGGCGCGCGAAGGCGAGGTGCGAGGCGTGATCGAGGCGCTGGCCCCGGAAGAAGAGCACCTTCCAGCGCAGGAGGGCCGCTCTGATCGCGGCCACGGTCTCCTCCGTCTGCGGCTCCGCCAGGTCGACCCCCGTGATCTCGGCACCGATGTGTCCCGCCGCCGGCTTCACTTCGAGGGATGTGACCTGATCCGTCATGGGGCCTCCGTGATGCGTGGTGTCCGGCTCGTCGGCTCCAGCATGACCGCTCGGCCGGGCACCCGACAGGCCGCCTCGCGGGCGGTGGCGGCCAGCGGCCGGGGGAGGGCGGGTGTTCGCGCGATAGGGGGCGCACACGGGAGGCGCGCGGCGCGCACGGGGTGTGTCCGGTGTCCTCCACCTCACCGGGTCGCACTCCCTGTCGGCGGACACGGCCCGTGCCGAGAATGGGGCACAGTGAACGGGGCCCGCCCTCCATCCGCATAGGGGCGGGCCCCGTTCACTCCGTTCGGGACCGGGCGCGGTCGCGCCCCGGACCTCTCAGCCCTTGTGCTCGCGCAGCGCGGCGAGAGCGCGGTCCGCGTGGGCGCTCATGCGCAGTTCGCTGCGGACGACCTCCAGGACGGTCCGGTCGGCCGCGATGACGAAGGTGACCCGCTTGGTCGGGGCCAGCGAGAAGCCCCGCTTCACCCCGAACCGCTCCCGCACGGTTCCGTCGACGTCGGACAGCAGCGGGAAGCCGAGCGTGTGACGGTCGGCGAACTCCTGCTGCCGGTCGACCGCGTCACCGCTGATCCCCACCGGGCGCGCGCCGGCGGACGTGAACTCGGTGGCCAGATCGCGGAAGTGGCAGGCCTCGGCGGTGCAGCCGGCGGTGAGGGCCGCGGGATAGAAGAAGAGCACCACCGGCCCCTCGGCGAGCAGTTCGGACAGGCTCCGCATCGCACCGGTCTCGTCCGGCAGCGTGAAGTCCTCGACCTGGTCGCCGACGTTCACCTGAGATGTCATGACTGTCCCTTTCCGGACCGGGCGACTCCGCGCGCCCACAGTACGAGCGGCACCTGGAGCGGGAGCCGGGCGAGAGCCGCGGCCCTCAGCGGCGCGGGGCGCCCGCGCCAGTCGGCGGCCATCTTGACGTTGGCGGGGAAGACGCCGACGAAGAACGCGGCGGTGGCGAGCGCGGCGACCCGGCGTGTCCGGGGGAGTGCCACCCCGGCCGCCAGGGCGAGTTCGGCGGCGCCGCTCACGTACGTCCAGGTCCGTGGGGCTCCCGGCAGCGCGCGCGGGACGATGGCGTCGAACTGCCGTGGTGCGGCGAAGTGGGCGACGCCCGCGGTGGCCAGAAGGCCTGCGAGCAGCAAGGGCGATCGTTCGGGCCGTGGCACGGTTCCTCCTAGGGGGGCCTGCCCGCGGATATTACTGCAGGGTAAGTGCCCGCGGTACAGGCGGGACGTGACAGCCGCCTGGGCATCGGGTGGCGATCGCGGGCCGCCGCCCGGCCGGGGGAGCGAGGGGCCGGCGCCGCGACGTCCGGTGGATGCGCGAACGTCCAGGTTTGGGGACGCCATTCACGGTGAGCTGTAGAAGTGACCCGCCGCAGGGCCCGCCGTGCGTGTGCACGACGGGCCCTGCGGGATTTCGGCCGGGAACGGAGGAAACGAAGGATGTGCCGGCACGATCAGAGGTCCGCCACCGCGACGGTGGCCGGTGCCCGACAGGTGGTCTCGACGGCCCCCGGCAGTCCCGCCGACGTGCGGCAGGCGGTCAGGTACGCCCTCGCGGGCCGGCCCGGCGGCCTCACCCCGCACGACGAGGACGCCATCGGCGACGCCCTGCTCGTCGCCTCCGAACTGGTCACCAACGCGATGCTCCACGGAGGCGGGGTCACCGGGTTCGAGGTGATATCGACCGAGCGGGCGGTGCGGCTGTCCGTGAGCGACCGGAGCGATCAACTGCCCGTGGCGCGCGATCAGTTCGACGACATCGGCCGGATGCCGGTCGGCGGCCGTGGCTGGATGATCGTCTGCGCGCTGGCCAGTGACGTCGTGATCGCGAACCTGCGGACCGGAGGCAAGCGCATCACGGCCGAGGTGCCGCTGTCCGTCGGCGCACGGGCCTGAACGGTGTCGCCGACCGGCGCTGAACGGCGTGTTCGGCCGGAGTTGCGGCGCGGTCGGAGCCGCAGGGGCCGGGCGGTCGGTGAGCCGGAGGGGCATGGCAGGCCGGTGAGGCGGAGTGGGAGTGAGTGACCAGGCAGGCCGGTGAGCCCGGAGTGGGAGTGGCCGGGCAGGGCAGTGAGTCCTGGTGGCGGGGCAGGACCGCGCGTCAGGCCGTCAGGGCATGTCGAAAGGCGCCCGCGTCCTTGACCCCGCTCCGCCTGACTCCCTCGGTCCGCTCCGGTGCCTCGCTCCGCGCGGTGGCGTCGCTCCGCCTCGTGGCGGTCGTACGTGTCGGGGCCTGCACCGTGTACGTGGTCTTCGCGGGGTCGGCGAGCGGGTCGCCCAGCACGATCCGGCCCGCCGCGTGCAGCGCGTCGCACTCGCCCGTGGGCAGCGCCACGTAGCAACCGCCGCGCCCGGTCGCGGGGTCGAAGGGGAGCCAGTAGCCGTACCGACGGCGGCCGTTCGCGTGCACCGTGAGGCGGACGGGGAACCGCCGCTGGGTGATCAGCCGCAGGATCTCGGCGCCTTCGGGGCTGAGCGGGGATCGTGTACGGGGCAGCGGCCGCAGCATGGTCACCGGCCTCCGATCGGCGCTCGCGGCACGGCACGGAGGTGCGGGGTCGGCGTCATGTGCGGGCGGCCTTTCGACGGACGGACGGGATCACACGGTACGGACACGGATGTGGTGTTGTTCCGGCTGACCAGCATTGTTCCGTACGGGACTGACATCGTGGGTGAACAGTGCTCAGCCGCGTCGCACGGACGCCCGGGCGCGATGGGAACGGGCGGTCAGCTGGCCCTGGACGAAGGGGTCCGTGCCGGGGTCGTACTCCCCGGCGTGGTCGGCGAGGGCGTCGGTGATCCGCTCCCACTCCTCCACCTCCGTCCGCGCGTCGGATGCCGCGGCGTCGCCGGACGCGGCGTCCTCGGCCGCCTCCTTCGCGTCGTCGAGGGCCGCCTTCGCCCGGTGATGGTTCATCCCGGTGGCGGTACGGCGCACCCGGTCCCACACGGCGTGCTCCCGCTCGGACGGTTCCGGCTCGGACAGTTCCGGCTCTGGGCTCAACGCTCCACCTCGATCGTGCGACGGAACAGCTTCCTTCACCGGACCCGGGTGCCCCCCTCGCGCCGGACGACACCTCCGCTCCGGCACCCGCTGCCGCGGGCGCCGGTCCCTCACCAGGGCAGGAACGCGTGGACGTCCTTGCCGTCGGGCCGCACGATCACACTCACCTGGTCGCAGAGCGCGTGGACCAGATGCCAGCCGATGCCGCCCCCGCCCTGGGACGGGCGGAAGCGGCGCGGCGCGGGCGGGGTGGTGCTGGTGTCGTGGACCGTCACGTGCACACCGCCGATGGTGGGGCGCATCTGGAGCTCGAAGGGGCCGGGAGCGTACTGGATGGTGTTCGCCGCGAGTTCGGTGACCACCAGCAGGATGTCGTCCCAGTGCTCGGCCTCCGAGGGCGGCGTGGCCCGCGCGAGGGCGCGCAGATAGCCGTCCGCGGCCAGCCGCGCGTCGGTCACGTTGCGCAGCTCCCCGCCGAACGCGCTGGTGAGCGGTCCCAGTTCCGCGTACGACGACTTCCTGTTCCGGCTCGGATCGATCTCCATCGTGTCCTTCGTTCGGTTCGCGCCGGCGGAGATGCCTCTCGCCGCGTCGCGAACCGGTCGCCTGCTCCGAACCCGGCCCTGTGGTGCGGCCCGGTGCTGCCCCTTCTGCTGTCCACGCGGAGGTGTGCGTCTACGCGGAGGTGTTCTGGGAGCGCCGACGCGAGCGGCGACGTGCCAGCGCGCGCCGTTCCGCCTCGCTCGTACCACCCCAGACACCGACGGTCTGGCCCGTGTCCAGGGCCCAGCGCAGGCACTCCTCACGGACCGGGCAGCCCGCGCAGACCGCCTTCGCCTCCTGGATCTGGAGCACCGCGGGGCCGGTGCTCCCGATGGGGAAGAACAGATCGGGGTCGACGGTGCGGCAAGACGCGCCTTCGCGCCAGTTCTCCATGGGGAACCTCCTGATCGAATCGAGCGCCTTCTCCGGAATCCGGTCCCCTGTCGGGTCACCCTTGATCCGCCTGATGAAACAGGGGAGTCGTGCAAAGATCCCGTGGATACTGGAGCGGCGGCACGCGTCGGCCGCCGCGGCGGCCGCGTACCGGGGTGGCAAAATGGGATCCCGGGTGACGGCTGGTTTCGCTTCGACCTTCTCGATGATGAACGGATGGCCCATGGCGCAGGAGTCCGGCGAGGTCTGGGAGAAGTTTGCCGTTGCCCTGGCGGACATGGCACGGGACCTGCTGGCGCAGGACACGGTGCAGGCGACCCTGGACCGGATCGTGGAGCACGCCAAGGTGCTGATCAACGGCTGCGACGAGGGCGGCATCCTGACCGTCCGCCGCGGTGAGGTCAAGGCGCTGGCCGCGACCGGCGACGTCGTGCGCCGGGCGGACCGGATCCAGCAGGACCTCCAGGAAGGCCCGTGCTTCGACGCGGTGACCGAGCGGGAGCAGCTCTACGCCATCGAGGACCTGCGCCGGCCGCACGAGAAGTGGTCCCGCTTCGCACCCGAGCTGAGGAAGCTCGGCATGGGCAGCATGATGGGCTTCCTGCTGTTCACGGACGACGACGCGCTCGGCGCCCTCAACCTGTACTCGCGCCGGCCGAACATGTTCGACGAGTCGGCTCAGCGGGCCGGCTGGGTGCTGGCCTCGCACGCCGCGGTCGCCCTGTCCTCGGCCCGTACGCACCAGCAGCTCGGTGACGCCCTGGAGACCCGCCACGAGATCGGCGAGGCGATGGGCATCCTGATGGAGCGGCACGGCCTCGGCGAGGAGGAGGCCTTCGCGGTGCTGAAGAAGGCCTCCCAGGACCACAACATCAAACTGCGGGACATCGCCCGCAAGGTCTGCGAGACGGGCGAACGCCCCCGCTGACGGCCTCGGTGCTGTCCTCTTAGGGCCCGGTCGGACCCGGTCGGGGGGCGGGTCCGGTTGCCCCGGTCAGGCCCAGGCCGGGTCCGGCAGGGCTCAGAGGAAGCGGCGCAGGGGGACGACGGCCAGCTCCTTGAGGCGCTGCACCGGCGACCTGTGCCCCCAGCGCTTCGGTTCGATGCCCACGGCGTTCTGGCGGTCCTCGTCGAAGTCCCGGTCGAGGGTCGCGGTGAACGCCTCGTCGAGGACGGCCAGCATGACCTCCTCGTCGTGCTCCATCGAGCGGCGGTTGAAGTTGGTGCTGCCGATGAGGGAGGCGACCCCGTCCACCGTCATGATCTTGGTGTGGAGCATGGTCGGCTGGTACTGGCGTATCTCGACGCCGGCGGCCAGCAGCGCGCCGTAGTGGTTCTGGCCGGCGAGCTGACAGGCCCGCTGGTCGGTGTACGGACCGGGCAGCAGGATCTCCACCCGGACACCGCGCCGGGCCGTCGCGCACAGCAGGTCCACGAAGTAGGTGTCCGGGGCGAAGTAGGCGGTCGCGAGCCGGAAGCGTTCCTCGGCCGAGGTGAGCATCACCCGGATGAGGGTCTGCATGTCCTGCCAGCCGAAGCTGGCGGAGCCCCGTACCACCTGCACGGTCGCGGTACCCGGCTGGCCGTGCCCGGTGAAGCGGTCCCGGTCGTCGAAGAGCTCGTCGTGGCACTCCGCCCAGTTCTGCGCGAAGGCCGCGGCGATGCCGTCCACGGCCGGGCCCCGCACCTTGACGTGGGTGTCCCGCCACTCGGCGGGACCGCGGGCGTCCCCGCACCACTCCTCGGCGATGCCCACGCCGCCGGTGAAGGCCGTGTGCTCGTCCACGACGAGTGCCTTGCGGTGACAGCGGTGGTTCTGCTTCAGGGGGGAGAGCCACAGCGGCTTGCGGAACCACGCGACCTGCACGCCGGCGGCGGACATGGACCGCAGCAGGTCCCCCTCGATCCGCTTCGCGCCGAAGCCGTCCAGCAGGAGCCGGACCCTGACACCCGCCCGCGCCCGGTCGGCCAGCGCGGCGGCGAAGTCGCGGGCGATCTGCCCGCGCCAATAGACGAAGGTCATCATGTCGATGGTGTGCTCGGCGGAGCGGACCGCGTCGAGCATGGCGGCGAAGATACGGTCGCCGTTGCGCAGGGGGACCAGCTCGTTCCCCTCGGTGGCGGCGATGCCGATCAGCCGTTCCAGACGTCTGCGGAACCGCTGTTTGCGGCGCTCGACGTCCGCGGGGTCCACCGTTCCGTCACCCGCTGCTCGTGCCGCGATGGTCTGGGACATCCGCCGTCTCCTGTTGTCCGTGGCGCATCCGCCTGTCCATGACGCGTACCGCGTCCCTCTTCGTCGCCCCGGGCGGGCGTGGAGCAGTGCTGGGGTGGTGGCCCTGCCGGCCCCTTCCCGGCGAGGGTCACCACCCCAGCCGCTCGACCGTGGCGGTCTCGGGGTCGCCCGGCCCCTTGCGACCGCCACGGGAGCGAGTCACCGAACCGCCCGTGGGCGTCGGGGACGCGTGCCTAGTGCCCCCGATCCGCGGCCGCAGTCCCCCCGACCCGGGATTCCGGCCGCCGGTGGAATCCCGGCGCGGCGGGGCGCCTGTGGGTGCGGTGTGAAGGTGGGGGTACCCGTGACATGCGCCGCGAAGGTCCGGGAAGAAGGGGAGACAGCCCGCCCGGCACTTCGATCCGCACGGAGTGGCGCCGCCGCGCGGCGAACGGGCGGGAAGTGTGGCAAGGAGGCGAAGGCATGACCACCGTCGAACCGTCCTGCGAACTCGGTCCCGGTCTCGGCGCGAGGCTGGACAGGGATCCGCAGGCCGCCGTGCACGCCCGAGGGATGGTCCGCACGTTCCTGGGCGGCCTGCCGCGCTCCGTACCGCGCGAGGCCGCCGAGGCCGTCCTGCTCGTGGTCTCGGAGCTCGTGACCAACGTGGTGCGGCACGCGCGCGGCCGGCTGTGCAGCCTGGACCTGAGCGACACGGGCGACGGGGTGCGCATCTCGGTCTCCGACGACGATCCCGAGCCGCCGCGGCCCAGGCGCCTCGACCTGACCGGACAGGGCGGCTTCGGCTGGCCGCTGGTGCGCCGGCTGTCCTCCGAACTGACCGTGCTGTCCCGCCCCGACGGGAAGACGGTCCTCGCGGTCGTGAGCTTCTGACGACTGCCGCGAGGCCGGGGCCCCGTGCGGCGCCCGGCCGCCCGAACAGCCGGGTTCGCCGGCACTCGGCACCCGGCCCCCGAACCTCGGGCTCTTCAGCCTCTGGCGCAGGCCCCCGAACCGTCGGGCTCTTCAGCCCCTGGCGCAGGCCCCGAACCCTCGGGCTCTTCAGCCCCTGGCGCAGGCCCCCGAACCGTCGGGTTCCCCGGCACTCAGCCCTCGGCGGCCGCCGGGCCGTGCCAGTCGAGGCAGACCACGAGTGCGTCGTCCTCCGGTCCGGGCCTGCCCCGGTGGCCGGTCAGTTCCCTCAGGACGGCGCGGGGCACCTCCGGCGCGGGCAGCAGCCGGGTGGAGTTGATCGCCATCGCCAGGGCCTTCTCCCCGTACTTCTCCCCGCCCGGCCCCGCGACCGCGTGGACGCCGTCGCTGACGAAGAGGAGCCGGTCCCCGGGCTCCACCCGGAACTCCTGCACGAGGTAGTCGGTCTCCTCGAACATGCCGAGGGGCAACTGGGCCTCGAAGTCGACACGTTCGACGGTCCGGCCGCGCAGCCGCAGCATCTGGGGCGAACCCGCGTCGATGACCCGCATCCGGCCGGTGGACAGCTCGAAGTCGAGCATGAGCACGGACAGATAGCGCTCACCGCGGTACTGGGCGTAGATCGCCTGGTCGGCCAGGGCCGCCTGGTCCTGGAGCGGGATGCCGGCCCGGCGCGCGTTGCGCAGGGCGTTGATGCCGAGATTGGTGAGCAGCGACGCCTCGATGCCCTCGCCCATCCCGTTCGTGACGTAGAGGGACAGCCGTTCGGCGTCGGCCGACCAGTCGAAGTTGTCGCCGAAGATCGCGTACGCCGGTTCGAGCTGGGCGCCGAGTTCGTACTCGCGCCGGGAGCAGGAGCGGCCGGGCAGCAGTTGCCACTGCATCTCCGCGGCCAGGGTCAGCCGGTCCTTGCGGCGCGCCTGGAGATACAGGTCGGTGTCGCGTTCGGCCACGAGCACCTCGTGACCGAGGACCTCCGCGACGTCCGCGAGCTCGGCGAGCGTCCGCGCGTCGCAGGCGGCGGAGGGCAGGACGACCGACAGGACGCCGAGCCGGTCACCGCGCACCGTCACCGGGAGATGTGCCCGTACGAGCCCGCCGTCCGGTTCCTCGGTGAAGGGTTCCTGGGCGCCGAAGGCCCGGCCCTCGGGGCTGGTGTGCACGGGGATGGGTTCCAGGGTGTGCGGAAGCACCGAGACGGGCTGCAGCACGGTGAGCCCGTAGTCGGCCATGAAGAGCTCGACGGAATCGGCCGCGTAGTGAGCGCACAGCACCTCGCGGACGGCGTCCAGCAGCTTGTGGGGTGCCGCGGTGCGCACGGCACGCTCCGCGGCCACGAATCTGTTCATGATCTCCGGCATGCCCATCTCTTCAGTGTTGATATCCACCATTTGGTTCCTGATGTCGGACCGACGAGCTGACAGTGCCCCAGAAGACTGCGAGAGTTGGACGGTGACTTCCTCAGGCCCGCGTCCGCACCGCAGTGAGGTGGCTCGCGTGACCGCCGAGTCGTCCGAGCTGCTGGAGATCCTCTGGGGCCGGGCCTCGACGGCCCCGGTCTCCGCCTCCCAGTTGCGGGTGCTGTTCATCCTGGAACACGACGAGGGCATCAACCTGCGGACCCTGGCCGACGCGCTCGGCTCCACCGCCCCCTCGACCAGCAGACTCTGCGACCGGCTTCAGGCCGTGGGGTTCGTCGAACGGGCACCGAGCGCCACCAGCCGCCGCGAGCTGCGGCTGTTCCTGAGCCCCCAGGGCCGGACCTTCCTCGCCGAGCTGCGCGCACGGCGGGAGGAGGTGCTGGAAGCGGTCCTCGCGCAGATGCCGGCCGCCGGGCGGGCGGCGCTCGCGGAGGGGCTGGCGGCCTTCTGCGCGGCCGCGGCGACGCAACTTCACGAGGCCGGCACCACGGAGGCCCGCACGGCCTAGGGCCTGTCCGTGAAGTCGCGTCGTCCGCCCGGAGCGCGGGCCCGGCGACGCCTGACACGCCTCAGGTCCCGCCCCCCAGGTCCCGCCCGGTAGGCCCTAGTGCCGGGCCGTCCCCTCCCCGATCTGCACCAGCGCGGCGTCCACGTCCTTCACCGACGGTATGGCGAGGCTGACGCCCGTGAGATCCAGGACGCGCTGGACGGCCGGGGCCGGGGACACGAGGCGCAGGCCCCCTCCCGCACGTCCGGCGGCGTCGTGCGCCTTGAGCAGGGCGTTGATGCCCGAGGAGTCCATGAACGGGACGGCGGACAGGTCGAGCAGCACGTGCCGCCGGCCGCCGCGTATCTGGTCGGCCAGGCGGTGGTGCAGTTCGGGGGCTGTCTCCACGTCCAGTTCCCCGGCGACGGTGACCAGCGCGATTCCTTCGCCGTACACGGTCGCCTCGATGGACACAGGAGCCTCTTCGGCCGGCACGGTTACCTCCACATGGGAACTTCGACCCGTCGGATCCACCCGGCGCTGGGGTACGCCGGCGAGCAGGTCAACGGTTACCCCCCGGATCGAGGTGCACACCTTCGGTTTTCGCCGCCGGAATCGCATCGGCGCACACCCTCGGGAGTTCGCCGCCGGGGCCGGGGCCGGGGCCGGGGCCGGGGCCGGGGCCCGGGTCGGGGTCTTGACCCTCCCTTTCCCGAATTACCTCTGACACAGAGGTAATCTCGGAGAGTGAAGTCGGAGTCGGAGAGTTTCCCCGAGACCTTGGCGGACGCCCTGGCCGGGCTGCAGCGGCTGATCAGACGGCGACTGCGCCGCGGCACGGCCGGACCGAGCCTGCGCGGCGCCGAGGTCGATCTGCTGCGGCTGGTCGTCGACCGGCCCGGCATAGGGGTGTCGGAGGCGGCCAAAGAGCTCTACCTGGCGGGCAATTCGGTCTCCACGCTGGTCAACAGGCTGGTCGCGGACGGCTATCTGATCCGCGAGACGGACCCGGCCGACCGGCGCGCCGCCCGGCTGCTGTCCACACCGGCGGCCGACGCCCGGCTGCGCGACTGGCGGCAGCGGCGCGCGGTGCTCGTCCGCACACAGGTGGAGCGCCTCGACGCGGCCGATCGCGCCGCGCTGGAGGCCGCCCTTCCGGCCCTGCGCAAACTGGCGGCGAACCTGCACGAGGAGGCCGAGGAGACATGAGACGGCACAGGAGCGGACACGCGGAATCCGCACAGCCGGCGGACCCGGAGCCCCCTCGCGACGAGGCGGACCCGGTCGGCGACCTGACCGGAGCGGCCCGGACACCGCTCCCGGCGACCGCGGTCGACGCCGAGGCCGGCGAGGGACCGGCCCCGGACGCCGTGTCCTGTGCCGGACTCGTCTACGCCTTCGGCGAGATGACCGCCGTCGACGGTCTCGACCTCGCCGTCCGTGACGGTGAGGTGTTCGGACTGCTCGGGCCGAACGGCGCCGGCAAGACGACGGCGCTCCGGTGCATCACCACCCTGCTGCCGGTCCCGGCCGGGAAGGTCCGTGTCTTCGGGCACGACGCCACCCGTGAACGCATGGCCGTACGACGCCTGTTGGGCTACGTCCCGCAGCAACTGTCCGCCGACTCCGGACTCACCGGGCGTGAGAACGTCTCCCTGTTCGCCCGCGTCTTCGACGTGTCCCGGCGTGAACGGGCGGCCCGTGTCGCCCAGGCGCTCGAAGCGGTCGGCCTCGCCGACGTGGCCGACCGGCTCGCCAAGACGTACTCCGGGGGCATGGTCCGCCGCCTCGAACTCGCCCAGGCGCTGGTCAGCGCACCGCGCCTGCTGATCCTGGACGAGCCGACCATCGGCCTCGACCCGATCGCCCGTACCAGCGTGTGGGAGCACATCAACGCCGTACGGGCCGCCACCGGGATGACCGTCCTCGTGACGACCCACTACATGGACGAGGCCGACCAGTACTGCGACCGCGTCGCGCTGATGCACCGCGGACGTGTCCGCGCGCTCGGCACCCCGCGGCAGCTCAGGGCGGGCCTCGGCGAGCGCCGCGGCATCACCGGCGACGCCGAACCTCCCACGCTCGAAGACGTCTTCCGCGACGTCGCCGGCAGTGGACTCGACGACCGATCAGGAGACTTCAGCGATGTCCGAAGCACCCGCCGTACCGCTTCCCGCGTCGGCTGAACGCGTCCGCCCCGGGAACCTCGACCTGCTCGTGACCCCGCCGCGGGCGCGTACGGGCTGGCGCGTGCTGCCCGCCCGGGTCGCCGCGATGTGCGCGGTGGAGCTCCAGAAACTCCGCCACGACCGCACCGAGCTGTACACCCGGGCGATCCAGCCGGCCCTGTGGCTGCTGATCTTCGGCGAGACCTTCACCCGGATCCACGCGATCCCGACCGGCGGAATCCCCTACCTGGACTATCTGGCGCCCGGCATCATCGCCCAGTCCGCCATGTTCATCGCCATCTTCTACGGCATCATGATCATCTGGGAGCGGGACGCGGGGATCCTCACCAAACTCCTGGTCACGCCCACACCCCGCTCCGCGCTCATCACCGGCAAGGCGTTCGCGGCCGGGGTGAAGGCGCTGATCCAGGCCGTGGTGGTCGTCGTCATCGCCGCGCTGCTCGGGGTGGCGATGACCTGGAACCCGCTGCGGCTGTTCGGAGTGGCCGTCGCCGTCGTGCTCGGTTCGGCGTTCTTCTCCTGCCTGTCGATGACGATCGCGGGCATCGTGCTCACCCGGGACCGGCTGATGGGCATCGGACAGGCCATCACCATGCCGCTGTTCTTCGGCTCCAACGCCCTCTACCCGGTGGCGGTCATGCCCGGCTGGCTCCAGGCCGTCAGTCTGGTCAACCCGCTCAGCTACCAAGTCGACGCCCTGCGCGGCCTGTTGCTCGGCACCCCCGCGCACCTGCCGCTCGACTACGGCGTCCTGGCCGTGGCCGCGGCCCTCGGCGTCCTGTCGGCGTCGTCACTGCTGGGCCGCCTGGCCAGGTGAGACGGCGATCCGGGCTCCCGCCCAGGGGGCGCCGGCCGAGGCCGTCAGCAACGGCCGGGTCAGGTGGATCGCAAGCTGTCTTGCAGTCCCCGGGCCCTTTGCAACACCACGCCCGCGTCGGCCAGTCGTCAGCAATCCGGCGTCAGCCGACTACGCCGGTCGGTTTCCGCTGCGCTCTTCGAGATGCACGACGAATGGATCGCCTTACCTCGCCGCCACCTCCCCGAAGCCGATTTGGGTGATATCTTCCATAAACTCTCTTTTGGTTCCTCCGCGCTACCCGACGCGCCCCAATGCAACGGCCGGTTGATCCCCAACGCGATGACGAGGGTTACTGCCTGGCGGATGCGAGTTCCCGGCCGAGTGGCACTCGCTTCGGTATCCTCCCGTGCAGGTCGTCGGAGGTCATTTACCCAGAGATTGCTGGGCAGTTGACCTCGGGGTTTCGTGGTAGCGTCCTGGTTCGGAGGGACAGTGCAACCTGAAAGGGAAATCGTGAACACGGAGAAGATTGCCGCTCGCCGCCTCTCGCTGGAAGAGGTGACGAAGCTCGGCGTGAAGGACAGGCTCTTCATTTCCGCCGATACGGCAGAACTCAAGCTTCCCGACTGCTATGTCCCTGCTTTTCTGACCAAGTCCGGTGAGCATTTCGAGGGCGGCTCGATCACGGCGCGAACCGTATTCCAGGAAGAGGTCTCCTGCCTTCCCGACGACGAGAATGAACCCGGAATCTACTTGGCCGACGAGAACAGCTCGGTGACCATTGAGGTTCTCCAGTCCGCCGGTGTCGTGCTGGACCTGGCACTTTTCGTCCCCGGTGGGGACAAGGGGGCCCTCACGGCCCTTTACGCCGCGGCTCGGCAGGCGTTCGGCGCCGACATCGTGCAGATCTGGCGCCAGGGCCTCAAGGAGGTCCCCGACGTGAAGGTCGACATCTTCGAGGAGCAGATTCCCCGGGGGCGCAAGGGAAGCGACAGCCCCAAGCGTGACCGTCGCGCGATCGACACCTACCCCACCCGCGCGGACTTCATCGAGTTCTCCGACGGGTGGAAGCCGGTCGTCGAGATTCACAGGCCGATTGTTGACGACACCCCGACCATCTGAGGATCTGAGGCGGCGTCACCTCTCGGTCTCGGCCTGAGAGAACGGTCTTGAGGTACATCGGCCGTAGCTGCGGCCCTCGGGCGTCCTGTCGGCGTCGTCGCTGCTGGAGTGCCTGGCCAGGTGACCGCGACGGTCCCGGCCCGGCCGACGTCGACTCACGGGAGTCAGGCGGACCGGGGCACGATGCTCACCGCGCGGTAGTCGTACCCGTCCTGCTTGAAGCCGGGGGCCTCCCACACGAGCTCCACCTCCTGGCCGGGCGACAGCGTGCGGAAGCCGGGTGCCTGGATGTCGGAGTAATGGCCGAAACAGCCGCCGGGAGTCTCGGGGGAGTCGAGCACGCCCCACCCTTCCTCGTCACGCCACTCACGGACCTTCGCGGTAACCATGGGTGGCACCCTACGGGCTTCCTCCATGTCGGCGAGGTGGCCTCGGACGTTCGCGCGCTCACCGGTCCTCGACGGGGACGGTGAGCGCGTGCGACGCCGCGGCCGCGCCGTAGGCGCCCGGTCCGACCCGGCGCCGGCGGGCACGGATCGCCAGAACCGACAGGAGCAGGCCCACCCCGGACGCGATCGCGAGCAGCGCGCACGCGCTGGACAGGCCCGCCGCCAACGCGTCCGCCGCCCCGTCCCCTCCCGACCGCCGGGACTCGCCCACCGTCGCGTTGACCGTCGCCACCGCCGCCGTGAACGCGGCGGCGCCGATGTAGCGCGCCATGTTCGAGATGCCCGACGCGGCACCGACGTCGTCGGCGGACACCGACGAGGTCGACGCCGAGCTCGCCGGACCGTTGACGAGCCCCAGGCCCGCGGCCAGGAGCACGAGCGGCAGGACGAAGGCCGCGTACCGCCAGTCGCCCTCGACGAAGGACAGCAGTGCGCACCCGGCCGTCGCCGCCGCGAAGCCGACGGCGATCACGGGACCGACGCCCAGCCGCTGGACCATCCGGGGCACGAGCGGCGTGACCGCGATCAGACCGACCGTCGCGGGCAGCGTGGCCAGGCCCGCCTCGAAAGGGCTCAGCGCGAGCGTGGCGGGGTTCTGGAAGTAGAGACTGACCAGGTACATCAGACCGTTGATGACACCCGCGCTCAGCAGGATCCCGACCGTCGCCCCGATCAGGACGCGATTCCTCAGCAGCCGCAGGTCGACCAGCGGCGCCTCGACCCGCCGCTCCACCGCGACGAACGCCACGCACGACACCGCCGCCAGCGCGAAGCATCCGAGCACCGCGGCCGAAGTCCAGCCCCAGGTGGCCCCCTCGCTGAGTGCGAGCAGTGCCGGGGCGAGCGCGACGGCGATCAGGACGGTTCCCGCGAAGTCGATCGAGCGGCTGCGATCCGGATCGCGGGATTCGGCGACACCCTTCAGGGTGACCGGCACGCAGGCCAGCGCGATGCCGGCATCGATCCAGAACAAGCCCTGCCATCCCGTGCCGTCCACCAGCAGGCCGCCGAGCAACGGCCCGGCCGCGGCGCCCACCGCTGAAGCACCACCCCAGAGCGTCACCGCCCGCACCTGTCCCTCTCCCGAGGTGGACACGGACAACAGGCTCATCCCGCAGGCCAGGATCGTCGCCCCCGCCGCCCCCTGGATCGCCCGGCCCGCGATCACCCCGCCACCGCTGCCGGACAGCGCGATGAGCACGCACGAGGCGATGAACAGCGCCAGGCCGCCGAGAAAGACCAGACGTCGTCCGAACACGTCGCCGAGTGCCCCCGAGGTGACGATCACCGCGGCTCCCACCAGCGAATACCCGGTGACCGCCCACTGCAGGACGTCCAGCGACGCCCCGGTGTCGTCGCTGATCGCCGGCAGCAGGATGCTCACCGCCGAGGTGTTCGCGTTGACGACCAGGGTCGAGACGCACGTCGCGATCAGCACAGCCGCCGGCGCCGACCGGCCTGCGCTTCCGGGTTCCGCCTCGCCCGCCTGGACATCCACACCGGCAGGCTCACACGCGCGACGGCGCACCGCACCCGGATACGCGGCCCGGCGAGCGGCCGCGTCGCGTCCGGCACGGCGCTCGCGCAAGGGGTCTGGCTCCGTATCAGCCCGGCATCCGGCGGAGCCGTCGGCCCGGTCGAACCGCTCGGCCGCCAAGTCGACGCTCCGTGCGGCCTGTTGCCCGGCATCCCCGCGCACCGGCCGCTCGACCACGTCGTATCGACTCCGCCGCACCCCTCGGTGCCCTGTTCGCGTCGTCGCCGCCGAGGCCGCCGGCCAGGGAGGACGGCGATCCGGGGGCCGGTCGTTGATCGATTGGTGAGGCCGGGCGGGCAGGCTTAACGTCGATGGAGTGAGCAACCATGTTCACCGCCGACCCGAGATGCAGGGCCTTCCCCGATGACGGCCGATCACGTGACATCCTCCGAGTCTGCCGAATCCCCGCAGCGGGGACGAGGCAGCGGTATCGCACTCCTCGTCATCGCCTCGTGTCAGCTCATGGTGGTCCTCGACATCACCATCGTGAACATCGCGCTGCCGCACATCCAGACCTCGCTCGGCTTCTCGACCGAGAACCTGTCCTGGGTGATCAACGCCTACACGCTGACCTTCGGTGGTCTGCTGCTGCTCGGCGGACGCTCCGGCGACATCCTCGGCAGACGCCGGATGTTCATCTTCGGCGTGCTGCTCTTCGTGTTCGCGTCGCTGCTCGGCGGACTCTCCCAGGACTCCTGGCAGTTGCTCGCGGCCCGCGCTCTGCAGGGTGTCGGCGGTGCCATCGCCTCGCCCACGGCCCTGTCGCTGATCACCACCACCTTCCGTGAAGGCCCCGAGCGCAACCGGGCGTTCGGCGTGTTCGCCGCCGTATCCGCGGGCGGCAGCGCGATCGGGCTGCTCGCGGGAGGCATCCTGGTCGAGTGGCTCGACTGGCGCTGGGTGTTCTTCGTGAACGTCCCCATCGGTCTGCTGATCGTGCTCGCGACACCCCGCTACATCAGGGAATCCGAGCGGCATCCGGGCCACTTCGACCTCCTCGGCGCCCTCACCTCCACCCTCGGCATGGTGTTGCTGGTCTACGGCTTCATCCGGGCCTCGGAGGAGGGCTGGAGCGATCCCCTCACCCTCGGGGCCTTCGGCGCCGCGCTCGTGTTCCTGATCTCTTTCATCGCCGTCGAACGCCGGTCGAGACAGCCCATCACGCCCCTGTGGATGTTCCGCGACCGCAACCGCTCGGGCGTCTACGCGATGATGCTCAGCCTGTCCGCCGCCATCTTCGGGATGTTCTTCTTCCTCACCCTCTTCGTGCAGAACATCCTCGGCTTCAGCCCGCTCAAGGCCGGCTTCGCCTTCCTGCCGGTGAGTGTGATCATCGCGATCGGCGCGGGCGTGGCGTCCAACTTCCTGCCCCGATGGGGTCCCAAACCCTTCATGGCCGTCGGCGCGATCCTGGCCGCGCTGGGCCTCGGCTGGCTGACGCTGACCGACGTCAACAGCACCTACCTCGGCAGCATCCTCGGACCCACCCTGGTGTTCGGCTTCGGCATGGGTCTGCAGTTCGTCTCGCTGACGCTGATGGCGGTGTCGGGAGTCGAGCCCAAGGAGACGGGCGCCGCCTCCGGCATCCTCAACGCCACCCAGCAGGTCGGCGGTTCCCTCGGTCTGTCCGTACTGGTCACGGTCTTCGGCACGGCGAGCCGCAACGAGGCCACCGACCAGGTCGCGAAGTTCCTGCAGACCGCGACCCCGGCGCAGCAACTGCAGTTCCGCAGGACGGGACAGCTTCCGGCGCCCTGGAGCAGCCAGGTGCTGACGTCGGGCATCTCGGGAGCGTTCGTCGCCGCCGCCGCCTTCGCGGTCGTCGCCGCGCTGGTCGCCGTGCTCGTCATCCAGGTGCGCCCGTCCGACCTGGAGCGGCTCCAGGGAGGGGCCGCCGCGATGACGCCCGGGGACGGGGCCGGCGACGGAGAGGGTGCCTCGGCCGGAGCGACCCCGGCGGGGGAGTCGGACACCCGGGACGGCGGACCGTCCGCCCCCGGCTGATCCAGGTCCGCCCCGGCCGATCCGGACCCGGCGGAATCCTCAGGGCGCGGAATCCTCAGGGCAGCGGCTGCTCCGCCCAGATGACCTTGCCCTCCGGCGTGTACCGCGTTCCCCAGCGGTCGGTGAGCTGGGCGACCAGGAACAGGCCCCGTCCGCCCTCGTCCGTCGTCGCCGCGTACCGCAGGTGGGGCGAGGTGTTGCTGCCGTCGAAGACCTCGCAGATCAGCGCCCGGTCCAGCAGCATGCGGACCCTGATCGGCCCGTTGCCGTAGCGGATCGCGTTGGTCACCAGCTCGCTGAGGATCAGCTCCGTGGTGAACGCCAGCTCGTCGAGGCCCCAGTGCGCCAGTTGCCGGCTGACCGAGGCACGCATCCCGCCCACGGCGGCCGGTTCGGACGGCACCTCCCAGGAGGCGATCCGGTCGGGATCGAGGGCGTTGGTACGCGCCACGATCAGGGCGATGTCGTCGCTCGGCCGGTCCGGCAGCAGGGCGTCCAGGGCTCGCTGGCAGGTGTCCTCCGGCGAGCGGTCGGCTCCCGTCAGCGCCGTGCGCAGCATGTCGAGCCCGACGTCGATGTCCCGTTTCCGGTCCTCGACCAGACCGTCGGTGTACAGCACGAGCCGGCTGCCCTCCGCCAGTTCCAGCTCGGCCGTCTCGAACGGGAGACCGCCCAGGCCGAGCGGCGGCCCGGCCGGCACGTCGGGGAACTCGACGCTGCCGTCCGGGTGGATGACCGCGGGCGGCGGGTGTCCGGCGCGGGCGACGGTACAGCGCCGCGTCGTCGGGTCGTACACCGCGTACACGCAGGTGGCGCCCGTGACGGCGGCTCTGCTGTCCTCGGGGAGCTCGTCCTGGTCGATCCGGCCGACCAGCTCGTCCAGCAGTCCGAGGAGTTCGTCGGGCGGCAGGTCGAGGGCGGAGAAGTTGTGGACCGCCGTACGCAGCCGGCCCATCGTCGCGGCGGCCAGCAGCCCGTGGCCGACCACGTCGCCGACGACGACCGCGACCCGGGCCCCGGGCAGCGGCAGCACGTCGAACCAGTCGCCGCCGACCCCGGCCTGGGCCGGCAGATAGCGGTAGGCGAGGTCGAGGGCGCTCTGGTGGGGCAGGGTGCGCGGCAGGAGGCTGCGCTGGAGGGTCACGGCCATCGTGTGCTCGCGCGTGTAGCGGCGCGCGTTGTCGATGGAGACCGCGGCGCGGGCGACCAGTTCCTCGGCGAGGGCGAGATCGTCCGCGTCGAAGGGGTCGGGCTTCTCGGAGCGCCAGAAGTTGACCACGCCCATCACCAGCGGGCCGACGCGCAGGGGGACGGTGATGAGGGAGTGGATTCCGTAGTCGACGACGCGTGCGGTGCGCCGCGGGTCCTGGGCCAGCCAGCCCGGGGCACCGCCGAGATCGGGCTCGACCACGGCCTCTCCGGTGCGCAGGCTGTGGGCCTGCGGGGTCGACGGTACGAAGCCGATGTGCTCGCCGACCGGATAGAGCGGGGCGTCCTCGCGGATGCCGCCCGCGGCGGTGCGGCGCAGCCCGGTGCCCGCGTCCGGCTCCTGTCCGTTCAGCACCGCGTCGGCCAGGTCGACGGTCACGAAGTCCGCGAACCGGGGGACCGCGACCGCCGTCAGTTCCTCGGCCGTCCTGGTGACGTCCAGGCTCGTGCCGATGCGCACGCCGGCGTCGTAGAGGAGTTTGAGCCGTTCGCGGGCGATCTCGGCCCGGCCGGAGAGCGCGCGCAGTTCCGTGGAGTCGCGGAGGGTGGCGACGCTGCCGGCCGGTCCGCCCCGCAGATGGGTGGGCCGCTGGTTGACGGCCAGGAGCTGGTCCCCGACGAGATGGACCTCGTCGGTGGCGACGCGGCCGGAGGCCAGCAGTTCGGCGGTGCCCGCGTCGAGGCCGAGCCGCTGGACGTGCTGTCCCTCGGCGTCCGGGGGCAGGTCGAGCAGGCGGTTCGCCTCGTCGTTGGCCAGGAGCAACTGCCCCTCCGCGCCGACGATGATCACTCCTTCCCGGACGGAGTGCAGCACGGCGTCGTGGTGCTCGTACATCCGGGTCATCTCGTACGGGCCGAGGCCGTGCGTCTGGCGCAGCAGGCGTCGGCTCACCAGCGCGGTGCTCGCGGTCGCCAGGGCGAGCGCGGCGGCGGCGGCGCCCAGCAGGAGCGGGAGCTGATGGTCGGCGGCGCCGCCCACGTTCTTCGTGGTGATGCCGGCGGACACCATGCCGACGACCTCTCCGCCGGGCGCCTCGACGGGGACGGTGGCCTGCACCAGCGGTCCGAGCGTCCCGTTGACCTGCTCGACGACGGAGTGGCCCGCCAGGACCGGTGCGGTGGTCCCGATGAACTTCTTGCCGATCCGGTCGGGCTTGGGGTGGGTGTAGCGGATCGCGTCCGTGTTCATCACGACGATGAAGTCCACGTTCGACGCCTTGCGGGCGGCCTCGGCGCGGGGCTGCAGCACGGCCGTGGGGTCGGGGGCGGCGAGGGCGGCGCGGGTGCCGGGCGCGTTGGCGAAGGTCTCCGCGACGGCGAGCGAGCGGTTGCGGGCCTCCTGCGTCGTGTCATGCCGCACCTGGAGTACCAGTGCGACCACCGCGGCGACGACCAGGAGCAGCACGATCACCACTTGCAGGACGAACACCTGTCCGGCGACACTGCGCCCGCCGATGGCGGAGCGTAGCCCGCTGGACGGGCCGTTCCCGTGCTTGCCGTCGTGTCGCCCGCGCTCGGGGCGCGCTGTACTGGGGCGGCGGGTCGACTGAGCCCGGGTTCGACCCAATAGTCCGACCATGAGCTATGTCTACACTGCCCGGCGTCCCGTGGCGAGGGGCGTCACACACCGTGATCGAGTGCCCCGTGAGGCGTGCCGTCGGCCGGCGGGCGGCAGGGCGCCGGCGAAGCGGCGCGTGCGTGTGGGGACGCATGATGGAGACATAGTCCCTATTACCTGAATTTGTCGCTTCGGCGCGGAGGGCTTTGATGAAGACTGTGGACCGCTACCGGCTGACCTTCACCCATCCCGGACCGGACGCCCGCATGGTGACGGACGAGGTGGTCGTCGAGCGGACGACCGCCAAGGGACCGGGCGGCAACCCGGTGTACAGCGATCACACCGGCATCCTCCGCGCCGAGATCAGCCCGGCCGGTGAGGTCCGCATGCTGGCCAGCGGCGCCTATCAGTCGCCGATCAACCCGGCCGCCGAACCACTGTCCTGACGGGCCGCGCGACCGGCCCCGAGCACGGCCCCGGCGGCCGGGAACCCGGCGGGGCCGGTGGGTCCGGCTTCGGCGAGCTCCCGTGAGAAGCGAAGTCCCGGACGTCCGTTCAGCTCGACCTCGCCCGTGACGAGGAATCCGTTGCGGGCCAGGACCGTCCGGGACGCCCCGTTGTCGGCGGTCGTGCGGGCGCGCAGGGCGCTCAGGCCGTACGCGCTCGCGGCCAGGGCGCACATCTCGCGTACGGCGGCCGTGGCGAGTCCCCGCCCCGTGGCCCGCTCGGCGACGCGGTAGCCGAGGTCGGCCGAACCGTGCTCCAGGTCGATCAGGTTGACGCGGGCGAGCACCGCGCCGGCATCGTCCACCACGAGGTGGAACTGGGCGAGGCCCGTGGCCTGTTCGGCCAGCCGCTCGCCCAGGAGGGTGTCGAACCGGTCGAAGAAGGCGTCGCCGCGGTCGGGGATCGTGGCGGCGAAGTACGCGCGGTTCTCCCGCTCGAAGGCGAGCAGCGCGGCCGCGTGGCCGGGGCGGAGGCGTTCGATGCGGGGCATCCGGTCATGCTAGGGACGACTGCCGTCCGGGGCACTCGGATTTCCTCGGCCGCGGGGCGGGGCGGGGCGGGGCGGGATCGGGACCGCCCCGCGGCGGGTGGGGAACCGGCGCGCGCCCCGCGTCCGCGGGGCGCGTAGGGGATCGAGCCGCCCGCCGGCGCGGCCGGGTTCTCGGCCGCCGGCCGGCGCGGCGCGGTCCTCAGCCGCCGGCGGGAGGGCCGCCGGGAGCCGGAACCGCGACGTCGTCGCCCTCGGGGTCGATGTGCGGGAGCATCCGGTCCAGCCAGCGCGGTGTCCACCAGGCGCGGGCGCCGAGCAGCGTCATCACGGCCGGGACCATCAGGAGTCGTACGACCGTCGCGTCGATCAGCACGCTCACGGCCAGGCCGAGGCCGAGCATCTTGACGACGATGTTGTCGCTCAGGATGAACGCGGCGAAGACGCTCATCATGATCAGCGCGGCACAGGTGATCACGCGCGCGGTGATCTCCAGGGCGTGCGCGACACTCGCCTTCGCGTCCCCGGTGCGCAGCCAGAACTCGTGGACCCGCGACAGCAGGAAGATCTCGTAGTCCATGCTGAGCCCGAAGATGATCGCGAACATCATCATCGGGACATAGCTCTCGATGGGCACCTTGCCCGAGACCCCGAGCGCCGGGCCGCCCCAGCCCCACTGGAAGACGGCCACGACGACACCGTACGAGGCGGCGATGGAGAGCACGTTGAGGATCGCCGCCTTGAGCGCGACGAGCAGTCCGCGGAAGACGATCAGGATGATGATGAAGGCCAGCGCGACCACCACGAGGATGATGAGGGGCAGCCGGCTCGCGACGATGTTGCGGAAGTCGACCTGGGCCGCCGTCGTGCCCGTGACGTAGCCCTTGGCGTCGTACCCGGACACGGCCTTCGGCAGGGTGTCGTCGACCAGGCGGTTCGTCAGGTTCGTGGTGTCCTTGTTCTGCGGGGACACCTTGGAGTAGACGGTGCCCACCAGCACGTCCCCGTCCTGCGTGGCCGTCAGCGGGGTGACCACGGCCGCCCCCGAGACCCCGCTGACCGTTTTCTGCGCCTGTGACGCCAGCGCGGAACGCTTGTCCGACGGCACGTCCGTCTGGTCGATGACGACCGTCAGCGGGCCGTTGGAGCCGGGCCCGAAGGAGTCCGACATGATGTCGAACGCCCGCCTGTCGGTGAAGGACGTGGGGTCGGCACCGTCACCGATGTGCCCGAGCTGGATCGTGAACACGGGGATGGCCAGGATGAGGACCGTGAGCAGGCCGCCGGTCAGGAACTGCCAGGGGCGCCGCTCGACGCGCAGCGCGTAGCGGTGCCAGGTGCCGGTGACGGGCGCGCCGGGTTCGGCGTTCGTCTCCGCGATCGGCGTGCGCACGTGGTAGCGGTCGATGCGCTTGCCGATGAGCCCGAGCAGGGCGGGTACGAGCGTCAGCGCGCCGGCCACCGCCGAGACGACCGTGACGGCCGCCGCGAGGCCGAGTTTGCTGATGAACGAGACGCCGGAGACCGACAGGCCTGCCAGGGCGATGATGACGGTGCAGCCCGAGACCAGGACCGCCCGCCCGCTGGTGGTGGTGGCGCGGCCCGCCGCCCGCACCGGGTCGAGCCCGTTGATGAGGTTCTGCCGGTGCCGGGTGCTCAGGAACAGGGCGTAGTCGATACCGACGCCCAGGCCGATCATGGTGGCGAGCGTCGGTGACACCGTCGCGAAGGAGGTCGCGGCGGCCAGCAGGCCGAGGATGGCCAGCCCGCCCACGACGCTGACCAGGGCGGTCACCAGCGGCAGAACCGCCCCGATGACGCTGCCGAACCCGACGAGCAGGACGACGATCGCCACCCCGAACCCGATCAGTTCGCTGATCTTGTCGTTCGCCGCGGGCCGGGCCAGTTCGCCCAGGGGCCCGCCGTACTCGACGTCGACTCCCGCGGACCGCAGCGGCTGGACGGCGCTGTCGACGCCGTGGAGGTAGTCGTCGCCGAGGGTCGAGGGCTGCACGTCGAAACGGACCGTGATGTAGCCGGTCTTCCCGTCGCTGGACAGCGGCCCGACGTTCGGCTGCTGGGACTGGCCCGAGGGCGGCTGGGAGCCGGGCGGCGGCAGCGGGTTCTGCGCCGACAGCACGTGCGGGAGCTTCTCCAGGGAGCTGACGGTCTGGCTCATCTGGGAGCTGAGGTCGGTCAGCGGCTTCTGGGTGTCGCGCAGCACGATCTGGCTGCTGTAGCCGCCCGCCGCCGGGTCGTGCTCCTTGAGGACGTCCAGTCCCTCGGTGGACTGCACCCCCGGCAGTTGGAAGTTGTCCGAGTACTGTCCGCCGAACGAGTGGTTGAGCCCTTGGAGCACACCGAGCGCGACGAGCCACGCCACGATGACGATCACGAAATGGCGGGCGCACCACTCGCCCAGCCGCTGCAGCACCCCGGGCCTGCTGGGCCCGCCGGCTGAAGGGGCTTGTGTCGCCGACATGGGCAGCTCCTGCTCGCAGACGACTCCTCCGACTCCGTCATTAAACGATGTGACGATCATCGCGGCCCGCCGAGCGGCGCGGCCTCCCCGCGCCCGCCGCCGGCCCCGATCTGTCGATCCGGCCGGTGCCCGTTCGTTCTGGAAGTGGGACACCGGTGCCGGGCCGGTGCTGAGCGAAGGCTGTGACGATGATGGACGGGATCCGGACGCTGCTCGACGGACGTGGGCTGGTCGAGTCGCCGCGCTGGCACGGCGGCCGGCTGTACTTCTCCGACTGGACCGCGGGCGAGGTCCTCGCCCTCGATCCGGCCGACGGTCGCGTCGAGGTGGTCGCGCGGGTGGCGTCGCTGCCGCTGTGCACCGACCGGCACCCCGACCAGGGCCTGCTGATCGTCTCCTCGGCGGAGGGCCTGCTGCTCCGGCGGGAGCCCGACGGCTCCCTGGCCACGTACGCGGACCTGGGCCGGCAAGGCTGGAACGACATCGTGGTCGACGAACGCGGGAACACCTACGTCAACAGGGCGGGGTTCGACCCGATGGCGGGCGAGGCCTTCGCGCCGGGCTCGGTCTCGCTGGTCACCCCGGACGGTTCGGTGCGCGAGGTGGCGGACGACATCGCGTTCCCCAACGGGATGGCCGTGACCCCCGACGGCTCGACCCTGATCGTCGCCGACTCCTACCGGCACGCCCTGCTCGCCTTCGACATCGGCCCGGACGGCGCGCTGTCGGGCCGCCGGGTGTGGGCCGACCTGGGGGAGGGCACCCCGGACGGCATCTGTTGCGACGCGGCCGACGCCGTCTGGTACGCCGACGTGCCGGGCCGGTGCTGTGTGCGCGTCGCCGAGGGAGGCGCCGTACTGGACCGGGTGGACCTCGACCGGGGTGGCTTCGCCTGCGTACTGGGCGGCCAGGACAGGAGGACGCTGTTCGTCGTGGCCGCCGCCTGGCGCGGCATGACGGAGTCCGCGCTCGTTGAGCCCGGCTCCGGCCGGGTCCTCGCCGTCCG
Organism: Streptomyces sp. NPDC056738; assembly: GCF_042790435.1. NCBI lineage: Bacteria > Bacillati > Actinomycetota > Actinomycetes > Kitasatosporales > Streptomycetaceae > Streptomyces > Streptomyces sp. NPDC056738. Next base: position 848,901 of record NZ_JBHTZF010000001.1, on the reverse strand, counting down.
CGTCGAGGTGCCGGGAGCGGGCCGGCCCTGACGCGGTTTCCGCCCGGCCCGGCCGGGTGAGGCGCCAAGGCTGTCACCACCTGGCGCGAGCTGCCGATCCGTCAGAAGCCGTGGTCGGCGGGGGTTTCGGCGCGGGGGCGTAGGGATAACCCTCGATCGCCGGCAACGCCATGTCATGGCTAGGTCAAAAGTGCAATCCTTCCCACACCTGTGGGACAGGTCGTCCATGGCCCGCCCACAGCCGCGTTCCCGCGCGCCCTGCTCAGCGCTTCCCGGACAGCACATCCCGTCTGTCCGGTCTGTCACCGGCCGCCGACCGCGGCCGAAGGCGTAGGAGTACGAGTGAGACGTTTCCCCCGTCAGGCGACTGCGGCCGGGGCCCTGGTGGCCACCGCCGCGTTCCTGGCCGTCGGTGTGCAGACGGTCCCGGCAGTCGCCAAGCCCGCCCCCCACACAACCCCCCTCCGCACGGGGGGACTTGAGGCAAAGCTCACCCCGGCCCAGCACCTGGCGCTGCTGACGAAGGCATCGAAGCAGACCACCGCGACCGCCGGCACGCTCGGTCTCGGCTCGAAGGAGAAGCTGGTCGTCAAGGACGTCGTCAAGGACAACGACGGCACCCTGCACACCCGTTACGAGCGCACCTACGCCGGTCTCCCGGTGCTCGGCGGCGACCTCGTGGTCCACACCCCGCCGGCCTCGCAGGCCACCGGCACGGTGAGCACGACCTTCGCCAACAAGCACACCATCAAGGTCGCGAGCACCACCCCGGCCGTCACCAAGGCGACCGCCGGAGCCCAGGCCCTGAAGACGGCCAAGGCGCTGAAGGCCGAGAAGCCCGCCACGGACAGCGCCCGCAAGGTGATCTGGGCCGGCGCCGGCACCCCCCGGCTCGCCTGGGAGACCGTGGTCACCGGTGTCCAGGACGACGGCACGCCGAGCAAGCTGCACGTCATCACGGATGCCACCACCGGCAAGGAGATCACCCGGTACGAGGGCATCCAGACCGGCACCGGCAACACCCAGTACAGCGGCACGGTCACCCTCAACACCACGCTGTCGGGGTCGACGTACCAGCTCACGGACTCCACCCGCGGTGGCCACAAGACGTACTCGCTGAACAACGGCACGTCCGGCACCGGCACGCTGATGACCGACGCCGACGACGTCTGGGGCACCGGCGCGGGTTCCAACACCCAGACCGCCGGCGCGGACGCCGCCTACGGCGCCCAGATGACCTGGGACTTCTACAAGAACACCTTCGGGCGCAGCGGCATCAAGAACAACGGTGTCGCCGCCTACTCGCGCGTCCACTACAGCACGGCGTACGTCAACGCCTTCTGGGACGACAGCTGCTTCTGCATGACCTACGGCGACGGCACCAGCAGCACCCACGCGCTGACCTCGCTCGACGTCGCGGGCCACGAGATGAGCCACGGCGTCACCTCCAACACCGCGGGCCTGAACTACACCGGTGAGTCCGGCGGCCTCAACGAGGCCACCTCCGACATCTTCGGCACCGGCGTGGAGTTCTATGCCAACAACTCGACCGACGTGGGCGACTACCTCATCGGCGAGAAGATCAACATCAACGGCGACGGCACCCCGCTGCGTTACATGGACAAGCCGTCCAAGGACGGTTCCTCCGCCGACTCCTGGTACTCCGGCGTCGGCAACCTGGACGTCCACTACTCCTCGGGCCCGGCGAACCACATGTTCTACCTGCTCTCCGAGGGCAGCGGCTCCAAGACCATCAACGGCGTCACGTACAACAGCTCGACCTCCGACGGTGTCGCCGTCGCGGGCATCGGCCGCGCCGCCGCGCTGCAGATCTGGTACAAGGCGCTGACGACGTACATGACGTCGACCACCAACTACGCGGGCGCCCGCACCGCCGCGCTGAACGCCGCGACCGCGCTGTACGGCGCGAGCTCCACCCAGTACGCGGGTGTGGCGAACGCCTTCGCGGGCATCGCCGTCGGCGGTCACGTCACCCCGCCGACCAGCGGTGTGACCGTCACCAACCCGGGCAGCCAGTCCTCCACCGTGGGCACCGCGGTGAGCCTGCAGATCGCGGCCAGCAGCACCAACAGCGGCGCCCTGACGTACTCCGCCGGCGGTCTGCCCACCGGGCTGTCGATCAACAGCTCCACCGGCGCGATCACCGGGACCCCGACCACCGCCGGCACCTACAGCACCACGGTGACCGTCACGGACAGCACCGGGGCGACCGGCACCGCGTCCTTCACCTGGACCGTCAGCTCCTCCGGTGGCGGCGGCACCTGCACCTCGACGCAGTTGCTCGGCAACCCCGGCTTCGAGTCCGGTGCCACCACCTGGACCGCGAGCAGCGGAGTCATCACCACCGACTCCGGTGAGGCGGCCCACGGCGGTTCGTACAAGGCCTGGCTGGACGGCTACGGCTCCACCCACACCGACACGCTCTCCCAGTCGGTGACCATCCCCAGCGGCTGCAAGGCCTCGTTCACCTTCTGGCTGCACATCGACACCGCGGAGACCACCACCAGCTCGCAGTACGACAAGCTGACGGTCACTGCCGGTTCGACCACGCTGGCGACCTACTCCAACCTGAACAAGGCCACCGGCTACACGCAGAAGACGTTCGACCTGTCCTCGTTCGCCGGCACCACGGTGAGCCTCAAGTTCAGCGGTGTCGAGGACTCCTCGCTCCAGACGAGCTTCGTCGTGGACGACACTGCCGTGACGACGAGCTGACCAGCGACACCTGACATCTCCGCATCGGCCGCGACGTGGGTCCTCCGTGAGGACGACCCACGTCGCGTTCCGTTTCCCCGGCCTACTCGAACCGGGAGGGGTCGCCCGCTCCGAGGCGTACGAGCTCGGGCTCCGCGCCGGAGAAGTCGACCACCGTCGTCGGCTCGGTGCCGCAGTCGCCGGAGTCGATGACGGCGTCCACCACGTGGTCGAGGCGGTCCTTGATCTCCCAGCCCTGGGTCAGCGGCTTGTCCTCCTCCGGCAGGAGCAGGGTGCTCGACAGCAGCGGCTCGCCGAGCTCGGCCAGGATCGCCTGGGCGACCGCGTGATCGGGGATCCGCACCCCGACGGTCTTCTTCTTCGGGTGCAGCAGCCGGCGCGGGGCCTCCTTCGTCGCCGGGAGGATGAAGGTGTAGCGGCCGGGTGTGGCCGCCTTGACCGTGCGGAAGACCGCGTTGTCGATCCGCACGAAGTGTCCGAGCTGCGCGAAGTCCTCGCACATCAGCGTGAAGTGGTGGCGCTCGTCGAGCTGGCGGATCGAGCGGATGCGGTCGATGCCGTCCCGGTTGCCGAGCGCGCAGCCGAGAGCGAAGCAGGAGTCCGTCGGGTAGACGATCAGCCCGCCGCTGCGGACGATCTCCACCACCTGGGTGATGACGCGCCGCTGCGGGTTGTCCGGGTGAACGTCGAAGTACTTGGCCATGTTTCGAGACTAGGGCCTGTCCCACAGTTCGCGTCGTCGCCCGGAATTCTCCCCGGTCGCGGCTATAGGAACCTCGCGGCCGTCTCGCTACCCTCCGCCGCATGATTTCCACGGTGGTCTGGGGTACCGGCAACGTCGGCCGCGCGGCCATCCGCGCCGTCGAGGCCCACCCGAAACTGAAACTCGCGGCCGTGCTCGTCCACGATCCCGGCAAGGTCGGCCGTGACGCGGGCGAGCTCGCCGGACTCGGCCACGGCCTCGGTGTCGCGGCGAGCGACGACATCGACGCGGTCCTGGCCTCGGGGCCCGGAGCCGTCGTCTACGCGGCCACCGGCGACATCCGCCCCGACGAGGCCCTCGCCGACATCGCCAGGGCGATCCGGGCCGGTGCGGTGGTCGTCACGCCCGCCCTCTATCCGCTCTACGACCAGCGCAGCGCCCCGCCCGAGTTCCGGGACCCCGTGCTCGCCGCCGTCGCCGACGGGGGCGGCTCCCTGTTCGTCTCCGGAGTCGATCCCGGCTGGGGCAACGACGTCCTGCCCCTGCTGATCAGCGGTCTGGGCACCACGATCGACGCCATCCGTTGCCAGGAGATCTTCGACTACTCCACGTACGAACAGGAGGAGTCCGTTCGGTACCTGGTCGGCATGGGGCAGCCGATGGACTACGAGCCGCTCATGCTCGCCCCGTCGATCCCGACGATGGTGTGGGGCGGCCAGATACGGCTCATGGCGCGGGCTCTGGGCGTCGAACTCGACGACATCACCGAGACGTTGGAGCGCCGCCCGCTGACCGGCACCGTGAGCACCCGCACCATGGGCGAGTTCGCGGCCGGCACCCAGGGCGCGGTCCGCTTCGAGGTGCGGGGGATCGTCGGGGGAGAGCCCCGGATCGTCATCGAGCACATCACCCGCATCCACGCCTCCTGCGCACCGGACTGGCCCTCGCCGCCCGACGGGGACGGCGCCCACCGGGTGATCATCGAGGGCCGCCCGCGCATCGAGGTCACCGTCGCGGCCACCGACGAGGGCGAGAACCGGTCCGCGGGCGGGAACGCCACCGCGGTCGGCCGCCTCGTCGGTGCCATCGACTGGCTGGTGGACGCGGAACCAGGACTCTACGACGCACTCGACGTCCCGCTGCGTCCCGCAGTCGGCCGGCTCGGAAGGAAGTGACCCATGACGCTGCGCGTCGACATTCCCGAAGGACAGGAACCGATCGGCTACGTCTGGGGCGAGATGGTGCCCGGCATCGGCATGGCCGCCGCCAACTTCTCCCTGTCGGTGTACGAGCACACGACCCTGGGCCTGCGCGAGTTCGAGGCCGCCCGGCTGCGCATCGCGCAGATCAACGGGTGTCTGTTCTGCCTCGACTGGCGCACGGAGCGCGACGGGCTGAAGGTCGAGGAGGAGTTCGCCGACGCGGTGACCCAGTGGCGTACCACCGATGCCTTCGACGACCGGACGCGGCTGGCCGCCGAGTACGCGGAGCGGTACGCCCTGGATCACCACGGTCTCGACGAGGACTTCTGGACCCGGATGACGGCCTCGTACAGCCAGCGGGAGATCGTGGAGCTGACCATGAGTGTCGGCTCCTGGCTGGCGTTCGGCCGGCTCAACCATGTGCTGGGACTGGACGCCGTGTGCGTGCTGCCGACCCACTGAACGCGGCCGGCGGCAGGCCGTCGCGGCCCTCCGAGCGGATCCGGACCCCTCACGGGGTCCGCACCGCCTGGGGCGGACGACGTGACGTCGCGGACACGCCCTAGAGGTCCACGGCGATGATGTTCTCGATGTTCCGTTCGGCGAGGGCGGTGATGGTGACGAACGGGTTGACGCTGGTGTTGCCGGGAATCAGCGCGCCGTCGATCACGTACAGGCCCGAATAGCCGCGCAGGCGCCCGTAGTTGTCGGTGGCCTTGTTGAGTACGGCGCCGCCGAGCGGGTGGTAGGTGAGATGGTCGCCCCAGATCTTGTACACGCCGAAGAGATCGGTCCGGTAGATCGTGCCCTCCTTCGCGTTGATCTTGTCGAAGATCGTCTTCGCCATGTCGATCGCGGGCTGCTTCCAGGCGGTCTGCCAGTTGAGGTCGACGTTCCCGGTCGCCGCGTTCCAGGTGAACTGGGCGCGGTTCGGGTTCTTGGTGATGGACAGGTAGAAGGACGCCCAGGTCTCGATGCCCGTGGGCAGTGGCGCCACTTCGGCGAACGCCCCGCCCGCGGCCCAGTTGTCGATGCCCCCGCAGGGGATGCTGGCCTGGAGCGAACCTGTCGGATCCCACAGGTGGTTGGCGCGGCCGCACATGACGTTGCCGTTGTCGCCCCAGCCCTGGCCGATCTCGCCGTTGAGGCCGGGTAGCGCGCCGGTCGCCTTCAGCCGGACCAGGAGCTTGCTCGTCCCGACGCTTCCAGCCGCGAAGAACACCCGGTCCGCGGTCACCGACTTCGTGGCCGTCGTGTCCCCGGTGGTGTTGAGCTGGTCGATCAGGACCGTGTAGCCGCCGCCGGACGCGGGCGCGACCGAAGTGACCTTGTGCAGCGGTGAGATGGTGACCCGGCCGGTGGCCGTGGCCTGGGCCAGGTAGGTCTTCTGGAGGGACTTCTTGCCGTAGTTGTTGCCGTAGAGGATCTCCCCGGCGAGGGCCGACTTGGTGACGGTGCCCGCGGCCTCCTGCTTCATGTAGTCCCAGTCGTACACGTCGGGCACGAAGACGAAGGGGAAGCCGGAGCGCTGGGCCTGCTTCCGGCCGACCCGCGCGTACTGGTAGCAGTCGGTCGTGTCGAACCACGCCGGGTCGACGAGGCCCGTGCCGAGCGTGGCGTTGGCGCGCGGGTAGTACGTCGCGTACATCTCGTCGGCGCTCACCGACGGGAGGATCGCGCCGAAGTTCTCCCGCTTCGGAGTGACCGCCATACCTCCGTTGACCAGTGATCCGCCGCCGACACCGCGGCCCTGGTACACGATGATCTGGCCCATCTCCTCGGCGTCGAGGATCCCCGTGTAGCGGGGGATGTCCTTGTCGATGGGGAAGCCGAGGAAGTTGCTGAGGGGCTGTTTGGTCCTGGTCCGCAGCCAGTACGAACGCTGGTCGGGGCTGGTCGTGTTGGCGAAGATCTTGCCGTCCGAGCCCGGTGTGTCCCAGGCCATGCCCATCTCGACCATCTGCACGTCGACGCCCGCCTGGGCGAGGCGCAGGGCGGCGACCGAGCCGCCGTAACCGGTGCCGATCACGAGGACGGGGACGTGTGCGCCGGACGGGATCGACGAGGCCGCCGTGGCGATGGTCGCGGGGGCCGCGACGGCGCGACCGGCAAGGCTCACTGCTCCAAGAATAGAACCTGTTCCAGCTATGAATCGTCGGCGCGAAACACCCCTGGAATCGTTGGTCTGCTGGTTGATGTCACCCACGTGACACTCCTCACTCTCTACGAGTGGGAACAGGTTCTACTGTTGCCGGCTTGTTAAGTCACTACATACCGGTTGGTAACTTCTGCCCGATCTTGGGGTGATCGGCGAGGTCTGCTCCGCTTGCTCTTGACTTCACAAGACCCTCGCGCGACATTCCTGACGCCGCATCAGAACCGGTACGGCGGGGGCCGGTAGGGCTCCCGGAGCAACGGAACGCCTCACCTTCCCCCGCCCCGCTGGAGAGCCCCGCCATGTCCCCGATCCCCGGGCCCGCCGGCCCTGCCCCCGCCCTCCCGTCCTCCGGTCCGTCACGGCGCCGGGTGCTCGGCGCGGCCACGGGTGCCTCCCTCGCGCTCGCTGCCGGAGCCGCCGGTGCCGTCGCCGCCGCCGGTCCCGCCACGGCGGCCGACCTGCCCCTGCTCGGCACGTACGACGTCGTCGTGGTCGGCTCGGGAGCCGCCGGGATGACCGCGGCGCTCACCGCCGCGAAACGGGGGCTGAGCTGCGTCGTCCTGGAGAAGGCGGCCACCTTCGGAGGCTCGGCGGCCCGCTCGGGCGCCGGCATCTGGATTCCCAACAACCCCGTCATCCTCGCCGCGGGCGTCCCCGACACCCCGGCCAAGGCCGCCGCCTACCTCGCGGCCGTCGTCGGCCCGGACGTCCCGGCCGACCGGCAGCGGGCCTTCCTCGGCAACGGACCGGCCATGATCTCCTTCGTCATGGCCAACAGCCCGCTGCGCTTCCGCTGGATGGAGGGCTACAGCGACTACTACCCCGAACTTCCCGGCGGCCTGCCGGGCGGACGCTCCATGGAGCCCGACCAGCTCGACGGGAACATCATCGGAGCCGAACTCGCCCGCCTGAACCCCGCGTACCTGGCCGTCCCGGCCGGCATGGTCGTCTTCAGCGCCGACTACAAGTGGCTCACCCTCGCCGCCGTCAGCGCGAAGGGCGCGGCCGTCGCCACCGCATGCCTGGCACGCGGCACCAAGGCGGCGCTGCTCGGCCAGAAACCGCTGACGATGGGCCAGTCGCTCGCGGCCGGACTGCGTGCCGGCCTGCTCGCCGCCCAGGTCCCGGTGTGGCTGAACAGCCCGATGTCCGACCTGCTCATGGAGAACGGCGCGGTCACCGGCGCCGTGGTCACCCGCGACGGCGCGGCCGGACTGGTCAGGGCCAGGCGCGGGGTCGTCGTCGGCTCCGGCGGATTCGAGCACAACGCGGCCATGCGCGCCGAGTTCCAGCGGCAGCCCATCGGGACCGCCTGGACCGTGGGCGCCAAGGAGAACACCGGCGACGGCATCCAGGCGGGGCGGCGGGCCGGGGCGGCACTCGACCTGATGGACGACGCCTGGTGGGGCCCGGCCGTCCCGCTGCCCGGCGAGCCCTACTTCTGCCTCGCCGAACGCACCCTGCCCGGCGGCCTGCTGGTCAACGCCGCAGGCGCGCGGTTCGTCAACGAGGCCGGACCCTACAGCGACGTCGTGCACACCATGTACGACCGTGACCCGAGCGCTCCGGACATCCCGGCGTGGCTGGTCGTCGACCAGAACTACCGCAACCGCTACCTTTTCAAGGACGTCGCGCCGACCCTCGCGTTCCCCGACTCCTGGTACACGTCCGGAGCCGCGCACAAGGAGTGGACCCTGGACGCGCTCGCCGGAAGCATCGGTGTCCCCGCGGCCGCCCTGCGCACCACCGTCAGCCGCTTCAACAGCCTGGCCCTGAGCGGCAAGGACACCGACTTCCACCGCGGCGACAGCGCCTACGACCACTACTACACCGACCCCGCGGTGCTCCCGAACTCCTGCCTCGCCCCGCTGTGGCTGCCTCCGTTCCACGCCTTCAAGATCGTCCCGGGTGACCTCGGCACCAAGGGCGGACTGCGCACCGACGCCCGCGCCCGCGTGCTGCGCCCCGACGGCACGGTGATCCCGGGGCTGTACGCGGCGGGCAACGCCAGCGCGGCCGTCATGGGCCACAGCTACGCGGGAGCGGGGTCGACGATCGGGCCCGCGATGACGTTCGGCTACATCGCGGCACTCGACCTCGCGGCGTCGAGCTGACGCACGCGGCGGCGGCCCGACACAGGCGGTGACGACCTGACGTCAGCGGCGGCGACCCGACCCTCGTGGGGACGACCCGCGAGGACGGCGGCCGCTGGACGGTCAGCCGCCGGTGCTCTCGCTGTGGCTGTCGGCGGTCGCGCCGGCGTCCCCGTCCCCGTCCCCGTCGGCGTGCCGGTCGCCGCGCGGCCGGGGCGACAGGACCAGGACGGAGACGTCGTCGCGGATCGAGGGGCAGAACCGGACCAGGTCCTCCCACAGGTGGCCGACGAGCGCGTCCGACGGCTCCTCGGCGAACGAGGTCAGCCGGTCGGGCAGCGGGTAGAAGGCGCCGCCCGCGTCCCGGCTCTCGCTCACTCCGTCCGAGGCCATGAAGAGCCGGTCGCCCGGGTCCAGCTCGACCGTGCGCGCCCTCGGCGGGGACAGCTCGAAGAATCCCAGCCCCAGCGGGGGCCCCGGATCGGTGTCCAGTTCGAGGGCCTTGGCCCCGCGCAACAGCATCGGCGCGGGATGCCCGCAGGACACCATCCGTACGGTGTCGGTGCCCGGCGGGAACTCCAGGAGCAGCGCGGTGGCGAACAGCTCGGCGTGATCGACCGACGCCGAGTCCACCACCAGCCTGCGGTCGAGCCGGGCCGCGGCCTCCTCCAGATCGCGCTGGTCCAGCACCGTCTCGCGGAACGCCCCCAGCAGCGAGGCGACCGTCCCCACGGCCGACAGCCCGTGTCCCTGCACGTCGCCCATCACGGCCCGGACCCCGAACGGCCCGTCCCGTACCTCGAAGAAGTCACCGCCGACCAGCGTCTCCCGCTGGGCGGGCCGGTACAGCCCGGCGCAGCGGACCGGGCCGACCCGTTCGGGCAGCGGCGGCAGCACGGCGAGCTGAGCGGCCTCCGCGACCGACCGCACGGTGACCAGATGCGCGTCCCTGCGGCTGCAGACGAGCGAGACGAACACGCTCAGCACGGCGATGAAGGTGATCGTGAGCAGGTCCGCGTTGCCCGGATGGTTGAGGTGCAGGGCCGGGATGTTCATCAGGACCACGACGACCACGCCGAAGCCCGCCGTCGAGAGGGGGCCGTAGGAGAGCACGGCGAGGGAGGGGATGGCGCCCAGCAGGAAGCCGATGTCCGGGGGCTCGCTGCTCACGAGTTCCGCCACGAGGACGGCCGCCAGCAGGACCGGCGGGAGCAGCCTCACCCAGCGCGGAGGGGGCGAGCCGCGCAGCCATCCCGGGTAGTCGTCCCGCCGACCGGGCGCGGCCTTCCTGGCCATGGCACTCCTCCCTTCGTCACCACGCTCCTCCCTTCCCCGCCGTCGCGCATTTTGATCGGCTCGCCGGCACGGGCGGTGCGTGGAAGCCGACGGGCCGGAGTGTGCGGTGCCGAGCCGTCTGCGACGGCCAGGACGGGGGACCGGCGAGGGGAGCGGGTGGTGCGAGGCGGCACGAAGCCCCGCCATCACGGGGATGAGATGACGGGGCTCCACAGGGCGGATGCCCCGCCGTCCGCGATTCATCCCACCGGCTTTCGGGAGAGGCCCCGGCTCCGCTTCCGGGGCAAGGTGGAGAGGTGACAGGACTGGCCGTGCTGTTCGCGCTCCTCGGGGCCGCCAGCAACGCGATGGGCACGGCGTTCCAGCGCAAGGCCGCCGCCCGCCTCACCGAAGGCGGCGGGCTGCGCCTGATCATCCGGCTGGCCCGGCAGCCGCCCTGGCTGATCGGCATCGCCGGGGTGATCGGCGCGGCGCTCTTCCAGGCCCTCGCGCTGGCGAACGGGCCACTGTCCCTGGTGCAGCCGCTGTTCATCCTGGAACTGCCCTTCGCCCTGATGATCGCCGTCCCGCTCCTGCACCGCCGTCTGTCGCGCGCGGGATGGCAGGCCGTCGCCGGCGTGGTGGCGGGCCTCGGCCTCGTCCTCCTCGCGGCCGCTCCCTCCGGAGCGCGGTCCGACGCCTCCATGGAGCGCTGGATCCCCGTACTGATCGCGTGCCTGGGCAGCGTGGCGGTCGCGGTCGTCGTCGCCAGGCCGGGCCGCCCGCCGCTCTTCCGCGCGGCCGTGCTCGGGGCGGCCTCGGCCATCAGCAACGCGCTGACCGCCGCCCTGCTCAAATCGGCCGTGGGAACGCTCCGCGACGACGGCTTCGTCGCCTTCCTCGGCATCTGGCAGACCTACGGATTCGCCCTGACCGGGATCGCCGCCGTCCTGCTCCTGGAGAACGCCCTCCAGGCGGGTCCGCTGGCCGCCTCGCAGCCCGCGCTGACCATCGGAGACGCGACCCTCAGCCTCGTACTCGGTGTCACGCTGTTCGGCGAGACGATCCGTACGGGCTGGTGGCTGCTGCCCGAGCTGATCGGCGCGGGCCTGGTCCTGTGGGGCGTCCTGCGGCTGACCCGGGTGGTCCCGAATCTCGCGGACATGGCTCATTGACGTATGGCCCACCCCGCTCACGCCCGCTCACGCCCGCCCGCGACCGCCGGTGGAGCCCGGGCCGGACGGTGCCCCGCGCGTGGCCGACACTCGCTCGATTGGTGACGGCCGGGACTGGACAGACCCTGGTGGTGACGAGTCGGATCGAGAACGTTCGGGAACTGGTCGCGCGGACGCGGTACGTCGTCCTCGGCTTCGACGGCCCGATCTGCCAGCTCTTCTCCGGGCCCTCGGCGACGGCCCTCGCGCGGGCCCGGCTCGACCGGCTGACGGAACCGGACCTGCGCGCGGCACTCGCCGAGGAGGAGCGCGACGCCGCGGACCCCTATCGCGTTCTGACGGCGGTGGCCGGACGGCACCCGGGAGAGGCCTTCGCCCGGCTCGACGCGTGGCTGACCGGGACCGAGCTGGAGGCGGTACGCACCGCCATGCCGACGGCGTACGCGGATCCGCTCATCCACACCTGGGCGGCGGTCGGGGCGAGGCTCGCCGTGGCGACCGGCACATCGGCCCGGGCCGTCACCACCTACCTGGACACGCGCGGTCTCACGCCTCGCTTCGCCCCGTACATATTCGGCCGCGTACCGCACCCGGGAACGCCCGCGCCCCGTCCGGCCGCCCTGGAACTGGCCCTGAGCGCCATGGACGCCGAGCCGGACGTCTCGCTGATGATCGGCGCCGCCCCCGAGGACCACGCGGCGGCGCGCCGGGCCGGTGTCCCGTTCCTCGGCTACGCCCGCCACCCCAGCAGAGCGCGGGCACTGCGGGAGGCCGGTGTTCCCGAGCGGTGCGTCACGGATTCCCTGGAGCCACTGCTGCGTACCCTGCGGGAATCCTCCTGAGCCGATCACTGCGCCATACGAGCGGAAAACCCGTCGGAAACTCGTGTGCATGCATCGCCGGGGGCGGGGCACCAGCATCCTGAGACAGTTCGGGAAGCTACCCCCCTGGCGAACCCCGAGCTGCACGGCCCCGCAGGCAGTCACTCCCCCCGGCTGCCGGCGGGGCCGCATTCGTACGGCCCCGCTCCACGTCCGTGCGGTCCTACTCCACCCGGATGCCGACGATGCAGGTGTCGTCGTCGGTGTCGGACCGGCTGTACGTCAGGAGCCGGTCGAGCTGGTGGTCCAGCGTCCCGGACGTCGTACGGGCCGCGGTGAGGAGCTGGCGCAGCGACACCTCCACCGAGCGGTCACGCCGTTCGACCAGACCGTCCGTGTACATCAACAGCGTGTCGTGGACCTCCAGTTGCACCTCGTTCTCCTCGAACGTCGCCTCGGGGACGGCACCGAGCAGAATGCCCTTGAGCAGGGGCAGCGGGGTGGCGTCCGCGTCCCGGACCAGAACCGGCGGCAGATGTCCGGCCCTGGCCCAGCGCAGGACGCGGCGGCGCGGATCGTAGATCCCGACGACCGCGGTGGCGGTGACCCCGCCCGTCAGATGGTGCGCCACGAGGTTGAGCCAGGACAGCAACTGCCCCGGCCCCGCACCCGTCACGGCCAGTCCGCGCAGCGCGTTGCGCAGCACCACCATGCTGGTCGCCGCCTCTATCCCGTGACCGGCCACGTCACCGACACACAGCAGGACCAGCCCGGAGGACAGCACGACCGCGTCGTACCAGTCGCCGCCCACGAGCTGTTCGGTCTCCGCCGGCCGGTAGCGCACCGCCACGCCGAGGCCCGGAGCCCGCAACGGCGCCTGGGCCGGCGGCATGATCGCATGCTGGAGCTGGAGGGTCAGCCGGTTGCGCTCGTGCGCCTGCTGCTCGGTGTGCGCGAGCTGGTCGCGGGTGACGGCCAGGGCCACCTCCGTCCAGTGCTGCGCCGAGATGTCCTGGTAGGCCCCGCGGACCGCGAACAGCCGGTCGTCGGCGTCGAGCACCGGCTCGGCCACCACGCGGATGTGCCGGGTCACGCCGTCGGGACGCTGCAGCCGGAACGCGGCCGACGCGGGCCGCCGGTGGTGCAGGACGGTCCGCAGGAAGCGGCCGATGGTGACGGCGTCGTCCGGGTGGGCGTGCGCGGCCAGCTCCTCCAGCGGGACGGGGGCGCCGGAAGCGGAGCGGCCGTAGAGATCGAAGAGCGTCTCGTTCCAGATGGTCTCGCCCGTCAGCAGATTCTCCTCGAACCCGCCGATCCTGCCGAGCCGCTGGGCGTGCTGGAGCAGACTCGCCAGCCGTGCCGTCTCGTCCTCTATGCGCCAGATGAGCAGCACGGTTCCGCCGTGCCGGCTGATGTTGATGTCGGCCACGGCCGACAGCCGCACCTGGTCGACCAGCGCCGTCAGATCCATGCGCCGCGCCCGGAACGGCTCCCCGGTCGCGTAGACGCGCTCGACGCACTGGAAGAGGCCGCTGTCCCCGGCGGCCAGCGGATAGGCCTCGAGGAGCAGCGCCCCCTGAACGGTGCCACGCGGCCGGCCGGCCGGATCGAGGAAGCGCCCGTTCACATGGCGGATGCGGAAGTCGGCGAGTCTTCCCTGGTCGTCGAGCTGGGGCACCAGGACCAGGGCGGGATCGTGCAATCCGTCGACCAGGTCGATCAGTTCGCCGACGTCGGCCGTCCCCCGCACGTCGGCGCAGTCGCCCGGCAGCGTGTGGGTCTCCAGCGTGTGCGAGCACAGTTCGGCCAGGGCCTCGACCTGACGGACGACCTGCGGTGGCTGAGGTTCCAGGGCGGACGGCCACGCGATCTCCAGGACGCCGTGGATCCGGCCTGCCGAGCCGGCCGGTACCGCGACCCGGCCGCCGTCCGGATACTCCGCGTGCCCGATGGACGGCGTCCCGGTGCCCGCCAGCGAGCGCGCCCACTGCGCCGTACGGTCGGACAGTGCCCGGCGTGCCATCGTGGCCACGCCCGGGGGTACGTGGCGCCAGCGCCTGGCCTCGCCCGCCGAGAAGCCCGCGCTGCCCGCCAGCGACAGCGAACCGTCGGCGTCCGCCGCCCAGATGGCCACGGCGACCGCCCCGAGCGGGGTCAGCGCGTGCTGGAGCAGGGAGTCGGCCACCGACTGGGTGTCGCCCGCCGCCAGCGCGCCGCTCTCGGCCGCGCGCAGCCGTACCGCGGGGGCGTCGTCCCGCGGGGGACGCTCCGCGGTGGCGGAGAGGAAGGTGCTGGTCACCTCCGAAAGCCGGTCGTGCGCCGCCTGGTTGATGATCTCGACCGCGAGCTGGAGCCGGGGCACCTTGGCCTGTTCGGCCAACTCGGCGAGCTGGCGGGCGGCCTGGGCCGGGCCGCAGCCCAGCCGCTCGACCAGGATGCCCTTGGCCAGCTCGATCAGCGCGCGCCCGTCGGCCTGCGCCTGCGCGGCCCGTACCTCGCGGCGCAGCCGATCGACGGTGGCGGCCAGCCGGCCCACCGGCGAGGTCCGGGCCACGCCCGACCGGTCGCCGGCCGGCCCGGCGTCCGCGGCGTCGTCCGCGGGATCGGGGACGTCCGGGCCGGTTGTCTCAGGACGGTTCATCGTGCGGCCGCTCCTCGGCGGGTGCCCGGTGCGGGCCGGGGGAGGGGCGGCAGCGGCGGGTGTCCCGTCGCGAAGCCGCGGCGGAGGGCACGGGGTGGGTACGGGGTACGGGGTGTCACGTCACGCCCCGAGCCAGCGTCGGACGCACGCGATGAGGTCCTCGGTGTCGACCGGCTTGGTGACATGGTCGCTGGCACCCGACAGCAGGCTCTTCTCCCGGTCGCCGGGCATGGCCTTCGCCGTCACCGCGATGATCGGCAGATCGGCGTACCGGGGAATCTTGCGGATCTCGGCGGTCGCGGTGTACCCGTCCATCTCGGGCATCATCACGTCCATCAGGATCAGCGCGATCTCGGGCCGGCTCAGCAGCGTCTCGATGCCCTTCCTGCCGTTCTCCGCGTGCAGCACCTGGAAACCGTGCAGCTCCAGGATCCCGCTGAGGGCGAAGAGGTTGCGGGCGTCGTCGTCGACGACGAGCACCGTACGGCCCTCGAAGGCGCTGTCGATCGGCCGCGCGGGACGGCTCCTGGCCTCCTCGGCGCGGACCAGCGGCACCACGTCGCCGGGCTGCTCCGCGGACAGGTGCAGCGCGATCCGCTCGCGCAACTCGTCCAGGCTGGACAGGAATTCCAGCGACCGGGCGCCCGAGCGGGACTGCAGCGCCTGCTCCTGCGCGAGGTCGACCCGGCTGCCGTTGTGGACGAGGACGGGGACGGTCGCCAGGGCCGAGTCACCCTCCACCGCCTCGAGGAACCGGGCGGTCTCGCCCTCCGGCATGCCGAGTTCGAGGACGACGCAGTGCCACGGCTCCGCGGCCAGGGCACTGGCCGCCTCCTGCGCGCCGACGACCGTGATGACGTCGACGCTCTCCCGCGCGTCGCCCTCGTCACGGCTGCGCGCGACATCGCCGACGGCACTCTCGGCCACCAGCGTCAGCAGCCCCCGCGGCCGGTCCTCGACCACCAGGAGCCGCCTCCTGCGCTGGCGGGGCAGGCCCGTCGAGCCTGCGGGCGCGTGCCGCGGCTCGAAGTGCGCCGAGGCGCCCCGGTCCGGAGCCGGCTCGGGGGCCCGGCCGCCGGCCATCAGCTCCTCGAACTCGGGCCGTGCCACCGGGAGGAACAGCGTGAACGTACTGCCCTGTCCGGGGGTGCTGTCCACGGTGACCGCCCCGCCGAGCAGGTGCGCGATCTCCCGGGTGATCGACAGACCGAGACCGGTGCCGCCGTACTTGCGGCTCGTGGTGCCGTCGGCCTGCTGGAAGGCGCCGAAGATCGTCTCGAGCTGCTGCTCGGGGATGCCGATACCGGTGTCCTTGACCCGGAAGGCCGCGATCGTCCCGCCCCGGTGCACCCCCGCGGGGATCTCCTGGTCGGACGCCGGTTCGATGCGCAGCTCGACCCGGCCCCGCTCGGTGAACTTGACCGCGTTCGACAGCAGGTTGCGCAGCACCTGCCGCAGCCGGGAGTCGTCGGTGAGCAGGTCCACCGGGGCCCCGGGAGCGGTGCTCACCGTGAACTCCAGGCTCTTCTGCGAGGTCATGGGGCGGAAGGTGGCCTCGACGTACTCGAGGAGCTGGCGCAGCGGGACCCGTTCGGGGGTCACGTCCATCTTGCCGGCCTCGACCTTCGACAGGTCCAGGATGTCGTTGATGAGCTGGAGCAGGTCGGAGCCGGCGGAGTGGATGATGCCCGCGTACTCGACCTGCTTGGGCGTGAGGTTGCGGGAGGGGTTCTGCGCCAGCAACTGGGCCAGGATGAGCAGGCTGTTGAGCGGGGTCCGCAGCTCGTGGCTCATGTTGGCGAGGAACTCGGACTTGTACTTGGACGCCAGCGACAACTGCTGGGCCCGGGCCTCGAGTTCCTGCCGGGCCTGTTCGATCTGGAGGTTCTTCGCCTCGATGTCGCGGTTCTGGGTCGCGAGCAGGGAGGCCTTGTCCTCCAGCTCGGCGTTGGAGCGCTGGAGTTCGTCCTGCTGGACCTGGAGCTCCTCGGAGCGGGCCTGGAGTTCGGCGGTCAGGCGCTGCGACTCGCCGAGCAGTTCATCGGTGCGGGCGTTGGCCACGATGGTGCTGACGTTGACGCCGATGGTCTCCATGAGCTGTTCCAGGAACGTCATGTGGCCCTGCTTGAAGCGGGTGACCGAGGCCAGCTCGATGACGCCCAGCACCTGCTCCTCGACGACGATCGGCAGGACCACCAGCGCCGTCGGTGCCGTGTGGCCCAGGCCCGAGGAGATGGTGACGTACCCCGGCGGCACCTCGTCCACGGTGATCGCCCGCCTGCTGCGTGCGGCCTGCCCGACGAGGGAGCGGCCGAGCGGGATGCGGGTGGGGCGCCCCTCCTCGTCGGGATAGCCGTACGACCCGACGAGCCGGAGCTCCGTGCCCTTCACGGTCTCCTCGGCGAGGTAGAAGGCGCCGTACTGCGCGGCGACGAGCGGGGTGAGCTCGTCCATGATGAGGTCGGCCACCACGTCCAGGTCGCGGTAGCCCTGCATCAGGCCGGAGATGCGGGCCAGGTTCGTCTTGAGCCAGTCCTGCTCCTGGTTGGCGCGCGTGGTCTCCCGCAGCGACTCCACCATGGAGTTGATGTTGTCCTTCAGGTCGGCGACCTCGCCGGAGGCCTCCACCGTGATGGACCGGGTCAGGTCGCCCTCGGCCACGGCGCTGGTGACCTCGGCGATCGCGCGGACCTGACGGGTGAGGTTGCCGGCCAGCTCGTTCACGTTCTCGGTGAGCCGCTTCCAGGTGCCGGAGACGCCCTCCACCTCGGCCTGGCCGCCGAGCCTGCCCTCGCTGCCGACCTCGCGGGCCACGCGGGTGACCTCGGCGGCGAAGGCGGAGAGCTGGTCGACCATGGTGTTGATGGTCGTCTTGAGTTCGAGGATCTCGCCCCGGGCGTCGACGTCGATCTTCTTGGACAGGTCGCCCTTGGCCACCGCCGTCGTCACCAGGGCGATGTTGCGCACCTGGCCGGTGAGGTTGTTGGCCATCGAGTTGACGTTGTCGGTGAGGTCCTTCCAGGTGCCCGCCACGTTGGGCACGTGCGCCTGGCCACCGAGCCGTCCCTCGGTGCCGACCTCGCGGGCGACGCGGGTGACCTCGTCGGCGAAGGCGGACAGGGTGTCGACCATCGTGTTGATGACGTCGGCCAGGGCCGCGACCTCGCCCTTGGCCTCCACGGTGATCTTCTGCGAGAGGTCGCCGCGGGCCACGGCGGTCGCCACCTGCGCGATGGAGCGGACCTGACCGGTCAGGTTCGACGCCATGACGTTGACGTTGTCGGTGAGGTCCTTCCAGGTGCCCGAGACACCCCGCACGGTGGCCTGTCCGCCCAGGTTGCCCGCGGTGCCGACCTCGCGGGCCACACGCGTCACCTCGTCGGCGAACGCCGAGAGCTGCTCGACCATCGTGTTGATGGTCTCCTTGAGCTCCAGGATCTCGCCCCGGGCGTCCACGGTGATCTTCTGCGACAGGTCGCCCTTGGCCACCGCCGTGGCGACCTGGGCGATCGAGCGGACCTGGGCGGTGAGGTTGCCCGCCATGAAGTTCACCGAGTCGGTGAGATCCCGCCAGGTGCCCTTGACGCCCTTCACGTCGGCCTGGCCGCCGAGGCGTCCGTCGGTGCCGACCTCGCGGGCGACGCGGGTGACCTCGTCGGCGAACGCGGAGAGCTGGTCGACCATCGTGTTGATGGTGTTCTTCAGTTCCAGGATCTCGCCGCGGGCGTCCACGGTGATCTTCTGTGAGAGATCTCCCTGCGCCACCGCCGTCGTGACCTGGGCCACGTTGCGGACCTGGGCGGTGAGGTTGCCCGCCATGAAGTTCACCGAGTCGGTGAGATCACGCCACACACCGCCGACCCCGGGAACCTGGGCCTGGCCGCCGAGGCGTCCGTCGGTGCCGACCTCGCGGGCGACGCGGGTGACCTCGTCGGCGAACGCGGAGAGCTGGTCGACCATCGTGTTGACGGTCTCCTTGAGCTGCAGGATCTCGCCGCGGGCGGGCACGTCGATCTTCTGCGAGAGGTCGCCCTTGGCGACCGCGGTGGCCACCTGCGCGATGTCACGGACCTGCGTGGTGAGATTTCCCGCCATGGCGTTGACGGAGTCGGTGAGGTCGGCCCAGGTGCCCGAGACCCCCGGCACCTCCGCCTGGCCCCCGAGCGTCCCCTCCGTACCGACCTCACGGGCCACCCGGGTCACCTCCGAGGTGAACACCGAGAGCTGGTCGACCATGCCGTTGAAGACGGTGGCGATGTCCCCCAGCAGACCACCGGCCTCGTCGGGGAGCCGGGTGCCGAAGTCGCCGTCGCGCACCGCGGTGAGGCCGGCCAGCAGTTGCCGCAGCTCCTGCTCACCCGGTGTCCGTACGGACGTCCCGCTCGCTGCCCTGGTCATGGCCACCCTCGTTCCGCTCCCCTGGAGTCCCGTGTCACGGAACTCGGAACCGCGCCGGGCCCACGGACGGCCCCTGCCGGCCCGTGGGATTCCCGCAGATCACGGGTCATCCCATCAAGAAAATACGCCGCAGGCTAACCCAGGGAGCGGGGGCGGAACAAAGCGTCGGAAGGAATTCCCCGGGCGACCGAAAATGTCGCCGGTCGCAGGAATAACCTCCCGTGAACGGGATACACAGGACCCTCTCGGTCCCGCTGTGTCCCTCTGGACGGGACCTCGGGCGCGGGACACGCCGTCGGCCCGCCGCGGACCGGAGTCCGGGGCGGGCCGTCAGGAGAGGCGTACGGGCTGTGACGTGCGCAGAGGTCAGGCGACCGCGGGGTCGAGCAGCCCGGCGCGCAGCCGCTTGATGATGCGGGTGATCAGCCGGGAGACGTGCATCTGGGAGATGCCGAGCTCCTCGCCGATCTGCGCCTGGGTGCGCTCCTCGACGAAACGCAGGTGGATGATCCGGCGCTGACGCTCGTCGAGCTCGGCGATCAGCGGGGCCAGGGAGTTGAAGTCCTCGACCAGTTCCAGCGACGGGTCCAGCTCGCCGATGAAGTCGGAGAGGACCGCCTCGCCGTCCGCGCCGCCGTCGGCGGTGAGCGCGGCGTCGAGGGACGAGGAGTTGTAGCCGTTCGACGCCTTGCGGGCCTCGATGACCTCTTCCTCCGACAAGGACATCAGCTCGGACAGCTCACGGGTCGTGGGCGTCCGGCCGAGGCGGGTGCGCAGCTCCTCCGTCGCCTTGGCGAGCTCGACGCGGGCCTCCTGAAGCCGCCGGGGCACGTGCACGGCCCAGCTCGTGTCGCGGAAGAAGCGCTTGATCTCACCGACGATGTACGGCACCGCGAAGGAGGTGAACTCGACCTCGCGGGTCAGCTCGAAACGGTCGATGGCCTTGATGAGGCCGATCGTGCCGACCTGGACGATGTCGTCCATCTCGCCCTGGCTGCGGCTGCGGAAGCGCGCCGCGGCGTACCGGACGAGAGAGAGGTTCATCTCGATGAGGGTGTTGCGCGCGTACTGGTGTTCCGGCGTCCCCTCCTCCAGTACGGCCAGCCGGTCGAAGAACTGACGGGACAGCTCACGCGCGTCCTTCGGGCTGATCTTCAGGGGTTCGTCGATCTGCGGAAGAACGCCTTCCGTGACCGTGGCTGCCTGGTGCGCCGTGTCCGTCGTCCTCACTGCCGTCACGGCTGCCATGCCGTCCACCCCGCATCGTCCTAAGGAATTGATGACAGGGGCCCGTCTGCCCCGCCTCACACCGCTCATGCCACCCAGTTTCGAAATTTCGCGGAACGCGTGCGCGCCGCCTTCCCTCGACCCCGGGTCAGGGGTTCCTTCGTCCCCGGGACACCGTTCGGATGCGGCGAAGTAAAGTGGGTCTCGGGGTGAGTCAGTGGGTAGCGAGCGACGAGTGGGCCGGGCGCAGACGCGCTCGCCCCTGGCGTGCCCGGACGCGGGACCGCAGGCCGGGCGCCGCATCCCGGGAGCGGCGGTGGTCGCGCCATGACGACGACGGCACCGCACGACGACCCCTTCGTCCATCCCGCGCTCATCTACCGCGACGAACTCGAGTACGTGCAGGAGATGACACGGTTCGTCTCCGACGGCGTAGCCGCGGGAGAGCCGGTGGCGGTGGCCGTGCCCGCCCAGCGGCTCGAACTCGTCCGTGACGCCATGGGACCGCTCGGTGCCGGCGTCCGCTGGATCGACATGGCGCGGGCCGGCCGGAACCCCGGCCGGATCATCCCCTCCGTCCTGCGGGCGTTCGCCGACCTCCACCGAGACGTCCATGTACGGATCATCGGCGAGCCGGTCTGGGCCGGCCGCACGGCGGTGGAGTACCCGGCCTGCGTCCAGCACGAAGCCCTGATCAACCGGGCGTTCGCCGGACGGGACGTGACCATCCTCTGCCCTTACGACGCCCGTGTTCTCGCCCCGGGTGTCATCGCCGACGCCCACGCCACCCACCCCCTCGTGATCGGTGCCGGGCGGCAGTGCCTCAGCGCGGCCTACGACCCGGACGGTGTGCTGGCCCGCTTCAACCAGGTGCTGCGCCATCCGCCGGGAGCGGCCACGGCCTCGTTCGACGCCGAACTCCTGCCCGTCGTGCGCGACTTCGCCCTGGCGGAGGCCCGGGCCTGGGGGATGTCGGCAGCCCGGCTCCAGGACCTGAACCTCGTCGTCGCCGAGCTGACGACCAACAGTGTGGTGCACGGGGGCGGTTCGGGAACCCTGAAGATCTGGGCCGAAGGCGAGCAGATCGTGTGCGAGACGCAGGACAAGGGGAGGCTGAGCGATCCGCTGGCCGGCCGGCACCCCGCGCGTCCGGATCAGATCGGCGGGCGCGGCCTGTTGCTCGTGCACTTCCTCTCGGACCTCGTCCGGCTGCACAGCGACGACGCGGGAACGACCGTGCGCAGCTACATCGACCGCCTCTGACCCCTCCGAGCCGTCGCAGGGACGGCGAGGAGCCCGGACCTGTGCTCCCGGTCCGGGCCCCTCGCCGTCGTCCACCGCGTTCGTGTGCCCCTAGCGCGGCGCGGCGCCCTGACCGGCCGATCGCGCCGCCTCGCTCTCCGTGCGGGCCCCGGCCTGCGACAGGGAGCCGCCCGAACTCTCCAGGTGTGCCCGGACGAACCACTGGAACTGCTCCAGCGCGCGGAGCTGCTCGATGAGAAGGTCCTCGGTCACCGGGTCGATCTTGCCGACCTCGGCCACCGCCGCGCGGTGCTCCTCCACGATCCCGGTGTAGACGAGATCGAGGGCGCCGAGATGGGCGATGGCGTCGGCGCGGCCCACGCTGTAGTCGTCCCAGGTCCGTTCGGCGACGAGCGCGCCCGGAGTGCCGTGCGGAACCCCGCCCAGGGCGGAGATCCGTTCGGCGGCGTCGTCCGCCATCTCCCGTACGCGGTCCACCTGCGGGTCGAGCATCTCGTGCACGGCGATGAAATGGGGACCCACGACGTTCCAGTGGATGTGTTTCAGCGTGAGCGACAGGTCGTTGAGGGCGTGCAGCCGCATGCTCAGCACGTCGATGATCCGACCGCCGTCCTGTGTGCTGACGCCGGGGACCGTGTAATGGAGAGTCGTGGAAGTCGTCATGGTGCCTCCGAGTGCCCTGGTTCGGCGGATGCACACCTTTCGCCCCGGGAACCGACCGGTCCGTACCCGACGGGCGACGGCGACGGGATGGCGTTCCTGAGGCGGCGTTGAGCCAAATAGGTTGTCCGGTGCGGTTGTTGCGAATGAACCGCCGCGAACCCGGGCACACGGTCGGAAACTCGAGAGAGGAGCCCTCGCCGTGCTCGTGCCCGACCCGAAGGTTGTCCGGAGGCTGCTGACCCGTTACGCGGCCCTGAAGATCGCGTACGCCGAGAAGGAGACTCCGGAGACGGTCCGCGGACTGGAGGACGTCACCTACACGCTGTGTGTGATGACGGGGACGACCAGTGTCCGCGAAGCCGTCGCCGCGGCGGACGTCCTGCTCGCGGCCGGAGAGAAGCGCCGGGACGCGCGGCAGGCCGGATCGCTGGCGGGCGGGACGTCGCCCGCGCCCTCGCCGAAGGCGGTGTCCGCGACCACCCCGCCGCTCACCCGTCCGCACACCGAGGTGCGGTCCCTGAACGGCAGACCCCTGGGTGTGTCCGGTCCGCTCCACTGACCGCCACGTGGTTCCTGTCCTTCGAACGGCTGAACTACCTCTTCGCCTCCCGCTCGTTGTCCTGCTGTGAGCATCGTCGAGGCGGAGATGAGGAATCGATGAGCCGACACAGCAAAGGCCGCAGGCACCGCAAGGTGAACATGACGCCCCGTCCGGTCGGACCGAGGAGATCGCCCCGTGAGGTGCGGGTGCCGGCGGGCGCGGCCGCGGCCGACCCGAGGCCCCCGCGCCCCCAGCCTCCCATCCCCGGGCAGGACACGAACGGGGAACGGGCCGAGGCCGTGTCCAGGACGGTGACCGAGAGCGGTCTGAGCCGTCATGCCGTCCGCACCTGGGAGCGGTTGGCGGAGGCGGGCGCCGGCGGGGTCGAGGTCGCCGAGCTCACCGAGTCCGTGGGCTTCCGGCGCTCCACCGTGCTGGGGCATCTCAAGGGTCTGGCCGGGCTCGGACTGGCCGAGGACCACGAGAGCGTGTGGCGGGCGACCGGCCCGGTGGAGGGCGCGGTCGCCCGTGAAGGCGTGGGGGCCTCGGCCGGGAGCGCTTCCTAGGACGACGGCCCGTGGCGGCGCTTGCCGGGCGATTCCGCCCCGGTCAGGTGCCGCCCGCCGCGCTCCGTGCCGGCCGGGAGCGCGGTCGGGGCCGGGGCGCCGCCGCGGGGCAGGGATTCCCGGGTGGCCTCGCTCGGATGGCGGTGCCGCCAGTACGGATTGTCGTGGGGCAGCTTGCTCGACACACGCCCGTACATGCCGAACGTGAGGATCACCAGGCCCATGACGAAGCTGAAGACGACGTTCGTCATGCCGAAGTCGAGGATGTTCGCGGGCCGGTCGAGGATGAAGATGTGGACGAATCCGCTGAGCAGGAACAGGGTTCCCACCACCATGTTGAGCGTGGAGGCGACGTTGCCTCCGACGACGGCGCCGGCGATCAGGACCGCGCCGACGACGACGGAGATCAGGCTCAGGGCGCCGTTGGTCGACATGCCCGCGACGCTGTTCCCGTTCGTGTCGAACGGACTGAGTTCGTCGGCGAAGCCGAGGCTGCCGAAGACGAGCAGGACCACACCGCAGAACGCGGATCCCCACCGGTAGACGGTGGCCAGGTGGTGGTCGAGGGGCAGTTCGTCCTGGAGCTTCATCGCCCGTCCCTTCGTTCGCCGGGGGACACCGCCGCACGGCATCCCCTTCATCCCTTTCGTCCCTCACTTCCGTGGAAAAGCGCCACGCGGTTGCACCCCGTTCCGGGCGGTGGCCGGGCGAATTCGTCGTGCGGCGCGGTGTCGGGCGGGCTTCTCGGGGCATCCGGTGTCCATCGATCCACGACCGGACCTTCACGAGGAGTCCTCATGCTCGGCATAGCCGCCGCCGTCCTGCTGTTCATCGCGTTCCTGATCAACGCCGGTGACGTCTCGACCAATCACGTGTTCACCTCCACCAACGTCATGCTCATCGGGCTCGCGCTGCTCGCCCTGCACCTCTCCGGTGTCGGCGGCGGCTGGACGACGCGCAGCCGCCGGCGTTGACGGACGGGCGGACGGAACCGGCCGAAACGGCCCCAATTCGGGTGACTTCACCCGGGCGGCTTGCCGCGACACGCTCCCTCGGGAGATGGTTGTCGGACGGAAACAATCTGTCGTCCGGAAAGGTGGTGGGCTCGCTGAGCGGGCCCTTGCTCGTGGACACTTCCCAGCAACCTCCCCCCGGCCCACGTGGCGCCGTCGCGGCCGCCTCGTGGGGTTCCGCCCCCTACCCCGTGGTCGTGGCCGACCCGTCCGGTGGCGTGGTCGACACGAACGACGCCGCGGCCGCGCTCTTCCCCGACGCGATCGCGGGGTCATGGCTGCCGGACGTGGTCCCCGATTGGATCGCGGAGGCCCACACGCGGCTGCCGGGCATCGTGCCCGGCCCCCGCAACCGCGGATCCGGCGCGATCGCGCACGGCCCGGTCGGCGACCGCACCTTCGAGGCGCACCCCACCCGCACGGACGACGGCGACGTCGTCTGGTGGCTGGTCGACGACACCGACCGGCGCCTGGCGGAGGACGCCCTCAAGGCCGAACGGGAGCGTGCCGGCTTCCTCGCCGGCGCCTCCAGCGCCCTGCTCTCCTCGCTGAACGTCGAACGGTGCATGGAGGTGACGGCGGAACTGGCCGCCGAGCACCTCGCCGACGCCGCCGTGATCGTCGCCCCGCCGCGCGGACGCAAGATCCAGCTCACGTTCTGCGGACCCGACGGCGCCGTGGTGCACCGGACGGTCCAGAACGACGTACGACAACTGCCGGGGCTCGGCGAGGCCCTGCGCGGATTCCCGCCCGTACCGTCCCGCTGGATCGACCCGGCCACCGTTCCCGGATGGGTCGTGCCGGAGGGGTTCACCGAACCCGTCGGCTCGGCCGTCGTGACACCGCTGCCCGGACACGGCGTGCCCGCGGGCGCCCTCATCCTGCTCCGGTCGAGCCGCCACGCGGCCTTCACCGAGAGCGAGGAGATCTTCGCCCGGCTGTTCGCCTCGCGCGCCGGAGCCGCCATGTCCGCGGCCCGCATGTACGCCGAACAGGCCGCCATCACCGCGACGTTGATGCGGGAACTGCTGCCGCCCCAACTGCACGCGGTGCACGGGGTCGAGTTCGCCGGACGCTACCGCCCCGCAGGCCAGGCCGAACGCGTCGGCGGCGACTTCTACGACGTCCACCCCGCCTCGGACGAGGGCCAGGAGTCCCTCGTGGTCCTCGGGGACGTCTGCGGCAAGGGGCTGGAGGCCGCCGTCCTGACCGGCAAGATCCGCAACACGGTGCAGGCGCTCCTGCCGCTCGCCGACGACCACCAGCGGCTGCTCGGACTGCTCAACGGCGCGCTGATGAACTCCCACCACACCCGCTTCGCCACCCTCGCCATGGCCTCCGTGGTACGCCGCGCGGGCGTCGTCCGGCTGCGGGTCACCAGCGCGGGACACCCCGCTCCGCTGATCGTGCGGGCCGACGGCGCGGTCGAGCAGGCCAGAACCCGCGGGACCCTCATCGGCGCGTTCTGGGACGTCAGCTCCACCACGGCCGACGTCGAACTGGCGCCCGGAGAGACCTGCCTCTTCTTCACGGACGGCATCACCGAGGCCAGGGGAGGGCCGCTCGGCGACGAATTCTTCGGCGTACGGCGGCTGGAGACGGCGCTCGCGCAGTGCGCCGGCATGCCCGCCGAAGCCGTGGTGGAGCACATCCAGATGCTCGCCGCCCAGTGGGTCGGACGCGGCGGCCACGACGACATGGCGACCGTCGCGGTCACCGCACCCCACCACGCGCATCTGAGCGCGGTGAACGGCCACACGCGGGGCAGGTACACAGGATGACCCCACCACCCCCACCACTCTCGCCGCACCCCGACGTGGTGTCGTTCGGCCCCGCCCGTGACCATCTGTGGTCCGCGGTCCACCAGGGCGACGAGCGCGGAGCCGCGGCCGTCGTCCTCGACGCGCTGGAGTCGTCGGCCGACGCCGAGGCCGTCCTGCTCGACCTGATCGCCCCGGTCCAGGCGAGAGTCGGCATGGAGTGGGCGGCCAACCGGCTCACCGTCGCCCAGGAACACACCGCCACCGCCATCCACGAGCGGGTCATCGCGGTCCTCGCCCACCGACCCGGCCCGCGCGACGAGACCCCGAGCGGCCCGCGCGTCACGGTGGCCTGCGTCGACGGCGAGTGGCACGCCCTGCCGGCCAGGCTCCTCGCGGAGGTGCTGCGGCTGCGCGGATGGCGGGTGGACTTCCTCGGCGCGCACGTGCCCACCCCGCACCTCATCGCGCATCTGCACCAGACGGGACCGAGGGCGGTGGCGCTCTCCTCCTCGATCCCCACCCATCTGCCCACCGCGCACACGGCCATCACGGCCTGTCAGGCGGCGGGCGTGCCCGTCATCGCGGGCGGCGCCGCCTTCGGGCCCGAGGGCCGCTACGCCCGCGCGCTGGGCGCCGACGGATGGGCGCCCGACGCCCGGGGCGCGGCCGAGGTCCTCGAACGGGGCCTCGACCGCCCCGTCTCCCCGTCCCTCCACCAGACCGTCGACGACCTCCCGCACCTGGCCGACCAGGAATACACGATCGTCGCCGGGACGACCCACCAGCTCGTCAAGCAGACCCTGGCGGACCTGGAGGACCGGTTCGAGCCGCTGCGCGGTTACACCGAACGCCAGCGGCGGCACACCGCCGAGGACCTCGCGCACATCGTCGAGTACCTGGCCACCTCGCTGTACGTGGCCGACGAGGAGCTGTTCACGCGGTTCATCCTCTGGACCGCCGACATCCTCACCGCCCGCCGAGTCCCCGCGCGGAGCCTGGACCCCGCCCTGGACCTGCTGGCCCTGCAACTGAAGGACTTCCCACGCGCCTGCCGCACACTGGCCCACGCGCGGGAGGCGCTCGGAAACCGAACGCCGCCATCCACGATCCCCGGCCCCGGAAAGCCCGAATGACCACTTCACATCCCCCCGCCTTCACGCTGACCGTCGAGGTCCAGCCCGCCGCACTCGTGATCCGCGTCGCCGGAGACCTCGACCACGAGACGTGCGACGAGCTCATGAGAACCGTCGACCAGTACCTCCTCGCGCCCCAGGATCCCGGCAGACGTTTCCGGGAACTGCGCGTCGACTTCGCCGCTCTCGGCAGCATCGACTCCATGGGCCTGTCCACCCTGCTGATGATCCGTCGCCGTACCGACGCCGCGGGTCTGAGCCTGTACCTCGACCAGCGCCCGCGCGGCATGGACCGCCTCCTGGAGATCACGGGAACGCTCGAACACCTCACCGCGCTGCGCGAGGAGAGCGACGGGGAGCGGAGCCCCGGGGCGGGCTGACGCGTCGGCGCCGGGGTCACGCTGTCGGGTGAAAGGCGCCGGGCTCGCGATCAACGCGCCGCATTCCGTCGAATGCACGCCGGATAGTGGGGTATTGGGGGCCCTGTACGACCGGCGAGCCCACGGAGGAAGACATGACGATCGACGGAATCTGGTCCTACGCACCGGAGTTCGACCACCCCGAAGCGCACGAACTGGCCGGCTACAGCGTCGAGGCGACCGACGGGACCATAGGGCATGTCGACCGGCAGGCCGACGACTCGGGCATGCGCCACCTGGTCGTCGACACCGGGGTCTGGGTGTTCGGCAAGAGCGTCCTGGTGCCGGTGGGCGTCGTCGCCGGCATCGACACGGAGTCCCAGAAGATCTCCGTCGCGTGTACCCGCGAGGAGATCAAGTCGGCACCCGTGTTCAGGACCGACCGCGAGACCTCGGACCCCGCGTACCTGTCCAGCGTCGGGACCTACTACCGTGGCCTCCCGCCGAGGCAGCCCGCGTGAGCGGACGAGAAAGAGTGTTCACATGCACGACGGGTTGCACGCCACCGTGACGCACGGGGCGGCCCAGGACGCCTTCGTCGTACACGTCGGCGGCGACATCGACCACGAGAGCGCGTTCCGGCTCGAAGAGGCACTGAGTCTGGCCGGCCGGGCGGGCCCGGAACGCACGGTGGTCGATCTGTCCGGCACCGACTTCGCGGACTCCTCGATCCTGCACGTCCTCCTCGAAGCGCAGCGCGCGCACCGCGCCCGTGGCACGCTCATGGTGATCTGCGGGCCATTCAGCGACATCGTACGGAGGCTGTTCGACGTGACAGGGACCGAGGGCTTCTTCGTCCTCGCGGACAGTGTCGAGGCGGCGCTGGAACTCCCGGACCCGGCGACCGGACCATGACCCCGGGCGACCGCCCGTCGGCGGCGGGCCCGGGCCCGGGAGAGGGTGTCGCGATCACGAGCGCCGCCACGGCACGCGACCATGTACGGGCCCTGCTGCGCGAGCACGGCCGGACCGGCGGGCCGAACCCGGACGCGGTCGTCGACCTGCTGCTCGTCGTCTCGGAACTGGTCACCAACGCGATCCGGCACGGCGACGGGCTCGCCGGATTCGACGCGACGCTGACACCCGAGGGCGTCCGGCTCTCGGCGCGCGACAACAGCGACGTCGTTCCCGCCCAGGCCTACGGCACCGGCGAGATCCCGCGCACGCACCGGACGAACGGATACGGCTGGCCCCTGATCATCCGCCTCTCCACCGCCGTCACCATCGAGCCGTACCCGGGCGGCGGCAAGACGATCCACGTGTTCGTCCCCCTGACCTGAGGCGGACCCACCCGTCCCGTCCGTCGCGATGTGCGAGGCCGGCGGGCGTAGCGGGACGCGCGCGTGGAAGAAGAGCCTCGACCGACTCCGCCGGACACGGGGTCCGGAACGCCGGCCGGACCGGCGCGGAGAGGTGAGTCATGAACAGTGTCATCGAGGCGGTCCGCCCGGCGCGGCTCCGCCGGTACGGGCCCCGGCTGCCCGCGTTCTGGTGGCCCGCCCTGCGCCGTACCCCGGTCTCGATGTGGAACGACGACGTATCCGACTGGGCGGCCGCGCTGACGTACTACGCGATCCTCGCGGTGCTCCCGGCCCTGCTGGTGATGGTCATCGCCTTCGGCCTGATCAGCCCGGAGACCGCCGAGCACTTCATCGCGCACGTCACCGCTTACGCGCCCGCCCAGTCGGGGGCCGAACTGCACCAGGCGCTGGGGGAGATGCTGCGGCAGCGGTCCGCCGCCTGGACGCTGCTGGTCACCGGCGCCGCGAGCGCGCTGTGGTCGGCGTCGAGCTACCTCGCGGTGTTCCGGCGGGCCCTGCACCGCATGCACGACACGGCCGACCAGCGCTCGGCCTGGCGCACCGCGCACCGGCTGGTGCTGACCGCTCTGGCGCTGCTCGGGCTGCTCGTGGTGAGCGCGCTCGTCCTGCTCCTGACCGGACCCGTGGCGGAGGCCGCGGGCCGCGTCCTCGGTGTCCGCGGCCCGGTGGCCCTGGCCTGGAACCTGCTCCGCTGGCCCGTGTTGACGTGCCTGGTGGCCCTGCTGGTCCTCGTCGTGTTCCACACCGGGCCGACGCCCGCCCGACGCCGTCGGCACAGCTTTCCGGGCGGCATCCTGGCGGCCGTCCTCTGGCTCGCCGTCTCGGCAGGATTCGCCCTGTACGCCTCCGCCCTCGGCGCCTACAGCCGGCTCTACGGCTCTCTCGCGGGCCTGGTCGTCTTCCTCGTGTGGCTGTGGCTGTCCAACCTCGCGCTGCTGGCGGGCGCGCAGTTCACGGCCGAACTGAACAAGGCCGTGACGGCGGGGAATCGGGCGACAGTCTGAGGTTCACAGGTTTGTTCCGGCCGGGACGGCGCACACGGAGTGAGGAAGCCACATCTTGTACGGACGGACGCTGGAGGAACTGTGGGCATCATCGCTTGGATTCTGATCGGTTTGCTTGCCGGTGCCATCGCCAAGCTGCTGCTGCCGGGCAAGGACCCGGGCGGCATCATCATCACCATGCTGATCGGTGTGGCGGGTGGCCTGCTGGGCGGCTGGCTGGGCAAGGTCATCTTCGGCGTCGACTCGATCGACGGGTTCTTCGACCTGTCGACGTGGATAGCCGCCATCGCGGGATCGCTGATCCTCCTGGTTCTGTACCGGGTGCTGACCGGCAACAGCCGATCGCACCGCCACGCCTGACCGACCGGGCCCCGGCCCGTTCGGCGCGTTCTGACCCACGGCCTGGGGCCGGCACCGGAGTTCCGGTGCCGGCCCCAGGCCGTTCGTCGTTCCCCCGGAGGCGATGCCCGCGGCGGCGGTTCCTGCGGGGCGCGCCCGGGGCTCCGGACCGCCTTCCCAGCGCGGCGAGCCTCCTGCCATGATCACCACAGAACGCGCGGGCCCGTCCGGTCACGGGCTCCCCGCCCGCCGGACCCCCTTCCGGGCCGGCCGGAGCGGGCCCGCGACGCAGCCAGTGAGGAGCCCGAGTGACGTACGACGTCGGCGCGCTGCGTGCCGAGATCCCCGCCCTGCTGTCCGGTGTCGCGCATTTCGACGGGCCCGGCGGCACCCAGACCCCGGCCCGGGTGGCCGGGGCGATCGCGGACGCGCTCACCGGACCGCTGTCGATCCGGGGACGCCTGACGCCGGGAGAGGTGAACGCCGAGAACCTGGTCCAGGGGTTCCGGCAGGCCGTGGCCGACCTGGTGGGCGGTCACCCGTCCGGAGTCGTCTTCGGCCGCAGCGCCACCCAGCTCACGTACGACGTCGCCCGGACGCTCGCGAAGGACTGGGCCCCCGGCGACGAGGTCGTCGTCAGCCGTCTTGACCACGACGCGAACATCCGGCCCTGGCTCCAGGCGGCCGAACAGGCCGGCGCCCACGTGCGCTGGGCCGACTTCGACCCGGAGTCGGCCGAACTCCCGCCCTCGGCCGTGGGCGCGCTGCTGACCGAGCGCACCCGGCTGGTCGCGGTGACCGCCGCCTCGAACCTCACCGGGACCGTGCCCGACGTCGCCGGGATCGCCCGTCTGGTCCACCGTCACCCGCGGGCACTGCTCCACGTCGACGGGGTGCACTACGCGGCGCACACCTTCGTGGACGTCACGCGGCTCGGCGCCGACTTCTTCGTGTGCTCGCCGTACAAGTTCCTCGGCCCGCACCACGGGGTCCTCGCCGCCGCCCCGGAGCTGCTGGAGCGACTGCACCCGGACAAACTGCTGCCGTCCACCGACACCGTGCCCGAAAGGTTCGAACTGGGCACACTGCCCTACGAGTTGCTCGCCGGCACCATCGCCGCCATCGACCTCCTCGCCGGACTCGCGGGCGGGACGGCGGGCGCCCGCCGGGACCGTCTGCGTACGGCCTTCGCGGCGATCGGGCGGCACGAGGAGGCGCTGCGCGAGCGGTTGGAGGCGGGCCTGGCCGAGCTGTCCGGCGTCACGGTCCGCTCCCGGGCGGCCGAGCGCACGCCCACCCTGCTGCTGACGTTCGACGGCCGGAAGGCGGCCGACGCCTCCGTGTTCCTGGCGGGCCGCGGGGTGCACGCGCCCGCCGGATCGTTCTACGCGCTGGAGGCGTCCCGGCACCTCGGCCTCGGGGACACCGGAGGTCTGCGCGTCGGGCTGTCGCCGTACAACGACGCGGACGACGTCGACCGGCTGCTGGAGGGGCTGGCGGCCTTCCTGCGGTCGTAGGCGCGGGGACGGTTTCCCGTCAGGCGAGCGCCGGCGGCTCCGTCGTCGGGTCGTCCGGGGCGGTGATCAGGCGGAGCGCCTCGGCGAGGTGACGCGGACGCAGGAGCCCGGGGCCGGGCTCGGTGTTCCAGCCCGGCCCGCTCAGCAGGACCCGGCTCCGGGTCCGTGCTCCCCGTACGCCCCAGCGCGTGGCGGCGACGTGCCGGGCCAGCGGCAGGTTCGCCGTGGACCACGACTGGGACCACAGGACGACCACCGGGGGACCGACGCGCTGCACCGCCGCGACGAGTGCCTCGGGAGGGACGGAGCCGCCCAGGGTCACGGCGGGTACGCCCCGTTGCGCGAGTGCCGCGTTGAGTGCCTCCAGGGGCAGGGTGTGCTGTTCGCCCGGAACGCAGGCCAGCAGGACGGGCGAGGCCGTGGCGGGCTGTGCCTGTCCGGCCGCGGACACGTAGGCGTGTCGCAGGGTGGCGGAGACGTGCCAGGTCAGCAGGTGCTCGACCTCGACGTAACGGTCCCCCGAGGACTCCCACTTGCGGCCCACCGCCCGCAGGGCGGGCACCATCACGTCCTCCCAGGCCCGGTCCAGACCGTGCGTGCGGACCGCCGCCGCCAGCCGTTCCTGGACGGCGGGGGCGTCCAGCCGGACGGCCGCATGGGCGAGACCCCGGCTGTCCTGGGCCGCGTCCCCCGAGACCGGACCGGCGTCCGGCATCCCGGTGCCGGAGGGCTCGGCCTGTGACGGCCCGGCGCCCGATGCCGATCCAGGAGTGCCCGGGCCCGCCGCCGTCCGCTCCGGAGCCCGGTCGCCGGTCCGCGCGGGGGCGGCGGCCCGCGTGCCAGTGGCGGCCCGCGCACGGTCCGCGGTCCGCGTACGGGCGGTGGTTCCCTTGCGCGCCGCCAGGGCCGGCGAGGCGGCGACCCGGTCGCGAGCCGCCTCCTTCGCCGCACGGGCGGCCTCGGCGGGGGGCAGACCGGCGGCTGTCAGGCGGCACATCTCCTGGACCATGGCCACGTCGTCGGGCGTCCAGCGGCGGTGACGGCCGTCGGCCCGCACCGCGGGTCCCAGACCGTACCGCCGGTCCCAGGAGCGCAACGTCGTGGGCGACACGCCGAGTCTGCGCGCCAGGAAACCGGTGGTCACCCCCACTCCGGCGGTCTCCGCCTCGTCTCCGGCGCTCAGTTCCACGGCTCGGCTCCGGGGAGGACGCGGGACGGCGCTCCGTCGGCGGTGCCCCACCCGGAGGCGGGCGGGCCCGGTGCGCGGTGGCAGCGGTTCATGACGGGCCTCGCCTCGATTCCGGAGCCGCCCTGGACCCGGCCGGTCCACCGGGCTCACCCCTGCTTCCGGCCGGGAAGGCCCCCCGGATGCAGCGGACGGGCCCGCCGTGACACCGGCGCCGCCCCACCCTCCTCAGGACCTCCTGCGGGGGCCGTCGAGGAGGTGGTGCAGGATCGTCTCGGGGTCGCTGAGCGCCGAGTGCAGCAGGGCCTGTTCGTAGCGGTCGTCGCCGAGGAGGGAGCGGGCCGTGTCCTCGTAGCGTGCGCGCACCGGGCCCAGTTCGGGGGTGCCGCGCTGCGGATGGCCGACCGCGCTCCAGTACGTCTCCCCGGCGGCGTACGCGGCCACCGCGCGTTCGCCCGCGCCCTGGGCGGCCAGGGCGGAGGCCAGCAGGTCCAGGCCGAGCGCGATACCGAAGCTGTCCCCGATGTGCCGCTTGCCGTCCAGCATCGACAGGGCGTGGGCGGTGGCGTCCTCCGCGCGGTCCTCGAACAGCGCGATGAGCGAGAGCTGGTAGTCGGTGTACGAGCGCGTCCACCACTCACCCCGGGCGACGCAGCCGTGCCGCAGTTCCTCCGCCGCCCGGCGCGCCTCGTCCAGCAGCCCCTCCGCGGTGAGCGCGAACACCCGGACCAGGTGGCACAGCACGTGCCCCGCGGAGGTGAACGCCGTCCCGCCGGCTTCCCGCAGGACGCCCTCGACCTCGTGTCTGGCCGCCATGGGCCGCCCTTGAAGCAGATGGGTCAGGCCCAGGAGATAGGCGGCGTGCAGGGTTCCACCGAGGTCCTCCTGGAGCGCCGCGCGGTCCCGGCAGAACACCGCGAGCTGTGCCGCCTGTTCGTGTTCGCCGCGCAGGACACGGGTGACGCCCAGCGCCCACAGGGCCTTCGTCCTGACCGGTCCGGACGCGGCGGACAGGGCCAGCGCGTCCTCCAGGTACGCCGCCGCCTCTCTGAGATGTCCGCAGCAGCTCCACGGGAAGGCGAGCAGGCCGGTCAGTTCGAGGGCGTCGTCGGGTCGTGCGGAGAGGAGGTGGTCGAGCGCCGCGCACAGATCGGCGTGCGCCGAGCGGAGCCGTTCGTACCACCAGGCCTGCCGGTCTCCCAACCAGCCTGTGTGGGCCTCGCGGGCGAGCGCCAGGAAGTGCGCGGCGTGCCGGTCGGCCGACTCCCGGCTCTCGCCCACCTGGTCGAGCCACATGCGCCCGTACTCCCGGACGGTGTCGAGCATCCGGTGGTCGGAACCGGCGTGCGACAGCACCGACTTCCTCACCAGGCCTGTCAGGGCCCGGTCGACGTCGTTCACGGGGAGCGGACCCCCGCCGCACACGAGGCGCACCGTCGTCGCGTCCACCGGCTCCCGGAACACCGACATCCGTGCCCACAGGAGGCGTTCGGCGGGCGCGCACAGTTCGTGGCTCCAGCCGATCGTCGTCCGGACCGCCCGGTGGCGGGGCGGTCCGGGGAGCGGTCCGTCCGCCGTGATGTCCAGGCGCCGGCCGAGCTCCAGCTCGACCTCCTCGACCGTACGGTGGGCGAGCTGTCCGGCGATGAGCTCCACGGCCAGCGGCATGCCTTCGAGCCGCTCGCACAGCCGGGCCGCGGTCACCAGGTCCGCGGGGGAGGACAGCGGGGTGCCCGCCGCGGCCGCGCGCAGGCGGAACATCTCCACGGCGTCCGTGGCCGGAGGCAACGGCTCGACCGCGACGACGAGTTCACCGGGGACACCCAGCGGCTCCCGGCTCGTCGCGAGGACGGTCAGGCGCGGGCAGGCCTCGGTGAGGCGGGCGACCAGTCGGCGGCAGGGGGCGACCAGATGCTCGCAGGAGTCCAGGACGAGCAGGGCGTCCCGGTCGGCCAGCCACCCGGTCAGGGAGTCGAGCGCCTGGTCGGTGGTGTGGTCCGCGAAGTCCACCGCGTCGGCCACGGTCGCGACGAGCAGCCGGTCGTCCCGCAACGGCCACAGGTCGGCCCACGCCACCCCGCGGTCCGCCGAGCGCAGCGCCCGGTCGGCGGCCTCCAGCGCCAGCCGGCTCTTGCCCACGCCACCGGCCCCGGTGAGGGTCACGACACGCTCCTCGCACAACGCGTCGTCCAGGTGGGCGAGTTCGCCCAGGCGACCGACGAAGCCGGGAGGGACGGCCGGCAGATTTCTCAGCACACGCACAGTCTTTCGGCCTCGACGTCCGCTGTGTGCCGACTTCGCCGAGTCGATACCGCGTTCGTGGGGCGAGGGGAGCGCGCCAGGGCGTGCGCCCCTCAGGCGACCCCCCGCACGGTTCGGGCGCGCTGCGGCGCCATCGCCCAGCGCACGGCCGCCGTGAAGGCGCTGCCGAGCGGACGTACGCACACGCTGTCCACCAACGGCATTCGTGGCAGCCGGAGTTCGGCGGCGGCCCAGGGCGGCAGCAGGGACACCGCGTTCGCGGCGAGCACCCCGTACGGCAGGCGGGCCACGAGCGGTACCGGCGGATTCAGCAGCAGGAATCGCGCGGCGTCCCGTGCCTGCGGCGTCGCCCGCAGCTCGCCGCGGTACGAGGCCAGCCGTTCCGCGAGCTCGGCGACGGTCGTGGGCGGGTCGAGGACGCCCAGCGCGGCGGCGACGCGGGCCGTGTCCGCCACATAGGCGTCGCGGCCGGCCGCGGACAGCGGCCGCGCTCCGTACCGCTGATGCGCGCGCAGGAAGCTGTCGACCTCGGCGACGTGGACCCAGCCCAGGAGGTGGGGATCCGCCGCATGGTACTTCTGCCCGTCCGGGGTCACCCCGCGCACCCGCTCATGGACCGCCCGTACCCGCTCGCAGGCGTCCTGGGCGCTCTCGGCCGTCCCGTACGTCGTCACCGCGAGGAAGGTGCTGGTGCGCTGGAGTCTTCCCCACGGGTCGCCGCGGAAGCCCGAGTGCGCGGAGACGGCGGCCATGGCGAGCGGGTGCAGGGACTGGAGCAGCAGCGCGGACAGGCCGCCGATGAACATCGACGCGTCCCCGTGCACGGCGCGGATGGGGCGGTCCGGGCCGAACCAGCGGGGGCCGGGCGTGCCGTGGATACGGGCGCGGTTCTTCGGTCCCTCAGGGCCCGCGACCCGGGAGAACAGCGCGCTGCCCAGCCGCTCCCGTACTCCGTGGCCGTCCGTTCCGGTCGCTCTCATGGGGCGTCGGTCTCCCTTCGCGTCCTGTTCCGCCGGGCCCGCGGTCCGTTCCGGACCGGCGGAAAGGCGGAAGCACCTTCAGCATGGTCGAACCGGGGGAGGAAAGTCCACGGGGTCGCGCCGGACGGCCGACCCCGCCTCACATGGCGACGCGGGTGCCCCACGCCTCCGCGCGGGCGACGGTGTACGCGACGTGGGCCGCCGCGACGTCCAGGGCGGCGTGGCCGGTCGACTTGAACAGGGTGAGTTCGTCGTCCGCGCGCCGGCCGGAGTGGTCGCCGCCGAGGACCTGGCCGAGGAGCGTCACGGTCCGCCCAAGCGGGAGGTCCTGCAGTTCGTGGGCGCCGGACGGAGGCCGGGTCGAGGCCGCGCCGTGCCACTCGGCGAAGAGGGTGGCGTCCCGGACCGTGTCCGGGTCCAGTTCGGGCCCGTGGGAGCCGCCCACCGAGCTGACGTGGGTGCCGGGGGCGAGCCAGGCGCGACGGATCACCGGGCGGACGGCGCCGGTGCAGCAGAACACCGTGCCGGCCCCTCGTACCCCCTCCTCGACGCTGCCCGCCACCCGGCCCGCGGGGTGGAGCGCGGCGGCGCTCCCGGCCCGTCCGGGATCGCGGCCCGCGACGACGACGGGGGTCTCGGGGTCCAGGGCCGCGAGCAGCGCGATCTGGGCGCGCGCCTGGGCGCCCGTTCCGACGACGGCGACCTCGCCGGCGTCCGGACGGGCCAGCGCGCGGGCGCTCAGGGTGGCGGTCGCCGCGGTACGGATCTCGGTCAGCGGTTCCGCGTCCATCAGGGCCAGCGGGCGGCCGTCCGTCTCGTCGAAGAGCGCGACGATCCCCCGGTGACTGCTGCGGCCCGGCCGCTTCGGGTCGGCGAACACGGAGACCAGCTTGGCCGCGAGCCCGAGTCCGGGCACATGACCGGGCATCGCGCCGAGCAGCCCGTGCGGGGTATGGGCGGCGATCCGCGGCGGTACGGAGACCTCGTCGCGGCCGATGGCGACGAGGGCCGTGGTCAAGGCGTCCAGGACGCGCCGCGGATCGAGTGCGGCGCGCGTCCGCGCCCCGTCGAGGAAGAGGATCTCGCTCATGCCGGGCCTTCGGTGGTCTCGGTCGTTCCGGTGACCGCGGTGGTCTCGGTGGTGTGGGTGGTGCGGGTGGTTCCGCTGGGTCCGGGGGTCTC
This sequence comes from Streptomyces sp. NPDC056738, assembly GCF_042790435.1. NCBI lineage: Bacteria > Bacillati > Actinomycetota > Actinomycetes > Kitasatosporales > Streptomycetaceae > Streptomyces > Streptomyces sp. NPDC056738. Next base: position 811,319 of record NZ_JBHTZF010000001.1, on the reverse strand, counting down.
GGCGGTCTCCGTGCCGGACAGGATGCGGGCCAGTTCGTCCGTCGCCTCCCGCAGGTGTTCGCGCAGGCCGGGCAGCCGGGCCTCGTCGAAGTCCGGGCCGAGGCCGACCAGCGTGAGGGCGCAGACCGGCTCGCCCGGCCGGGTGACCACGGCGCGGGCGAGTGAGGCGACGGGCTGTTCGTTGCGCCCGTACTCGACGGCGAATCCCGTGCGTTCGGTCTCCTCGACGTCCGCCAGCAGCCCCTCGGGTCCGTCCAGCGGGTGCCCGGACTCCTGCGCGGCGCGCAGATAGGGGCCCCGTCGGTCCGGGTCGAGGGCGGCGACCAGGGCGAGCGGGCCGGCGAACCGGTGGACGGGCAGGGCCTGGCCGTCCAGGCTGCTGATCATCGCCAGCCGGTCGGGCCGTACGACGTCGATGACGCGGGACCGGTCGACCTCGGGCACCTGGAGGTTGACCATCAGGCCGGTGCGCTCGGACAGCGCCGCGAGAACCGGTCCGGCGAGGGCGCCGAGCGAGTTCCGGGCCGCCGAGGACGACAGTCGCAGGACCGCCGTGCCCGGCAGATAGCGGTCGCCGGCGCGCAGCACCCAGCCGCGCCTGACCAGGTCGACGAGCACGCGGTAGGCGGTCGCGCGATGCAGCCCGACCTCCTCGGCCAGGTCGGTGAGACGCGGCGGCCGGGACGCGCGGGCCACGGCCTCGACGAGGTCCAGGGCCTTGTCCACCGCGCTGCGGGGTGCCTCGGTCAATTCCGGCCCCTCCTTGTGACGTCGTGAGATGTGAGCGTACGGTAGCGCATGTTGCGAGAGACGATACGTCTGTTACGTAGAGCGTAACAAGATCCATCAAGCGGCCCATCGGTCCGGACGGCGGCGACCGCCGGGCCCGGGCACGGCGACTACTGAGGTGAAGATGACGGACGAGACTTCGGGCGCACCGGCCCCGCACGCGCCCGCGGTGAAGGGCTCCGTCGCGGTGTACCGCGGCGCGACACTGTTCGACGGGACCGGCGCTCCGGCCCGGAAGTCGACGTCGATCGTGATCGACGGCCAGACCATCCGTGCCGTCGGCGACGACGCCGTGATCGCCGAGAACCTGCCCGCGGACGCCCGGGTCTTCGACCTCGACGGCCGTTTCGTCATCCCCGGTCTGATCGACGCCCACCAGCACATCGCGACCCCGCCCGACCGGCCCCTGGCCGAGGCGGTGCTGCGCCGGCTCGTCCACAGCGGCGTCACGGCCATCCGTGACATGGCCGACGACCTGCGTCAGGTGGGCGACCTCGCGAGGGCGACGCTCGTCGGCGAGATCCCCGGCCCGGACATCCGCTACGCCGCCCTGATGGCGGGCCCCGGCTTCTTCGACGACCCGCGCACCCACCAGGTGTCGCAGGGCGAGACGCCCGGCGCCGTGCCGTGGATGCAGGCGATCACGAAGGAAACCGACCTGCCGATCGCCGTCGCCCTGGCGCGCGGCACCCATGCCTCCGCGATCAAGGTGTACGCGGATCTCGACCGGGACACCGTCGCCGCGATCACCGCGGAGGCGCACCGCCAGGGCATCCCCGTCTGGGCCCACGCCACCGTCTTCCCCGCCTCGCCCGGCGAGATCGTCGAGGCCGGCGCGGACGCCGTCTCGCATGTCACCCTGCTCGCCTTCGAGGGCACGGACGAGCCCCTGACCAGCTACAAGACCAAGCCGAAGGTCGACTACGAGCGGTTCGCCGCCGGGGACGACCCCCGTGTCGAGGAGCTCTTCGCCCTGATGCGGCAGCGGGGTACGGTCCTCGACGCGACCGCGGGCATGTGGGCGAGCGAGGCCCTCGCGGGCGAGGGTCCCGAGGACGCCGCGCGCGCGGCGGCCAACACCGACCTCGCCGCCGTGCTCACCGCGCAGGCCCACCGCGCCGGTGTCGACATCGCGACCGGCACCGACTACGAGACCGACGCCGGGGACCCCTTCCCCGCGCTGTACGACGAGCTGGCGTTCCTCGTCGAGCGCTGCGGGATGTCGCCCGCGCAGGTGCTGCGCTCGGCCACGCTGATCGGCGCCCGGAGCGCCGGGGCCGAGGACGTCATGGGCACCGTCGAAGCGGGCAAGCTCGCCAACTTCGTCGTCCTGGAGGACGATCCGCTGCGGGACATCGCGAACCTGCGCAGCGTCACGCTGACCGTCAAGCGCGGCCGTCGCTTCGAGCGCCGGGACTTCGACGGCAGCGCCGCCGACGCCGGACTGCCGGCGGCCGCCCAGGGCCCCGGGTCCGAGGAGCCCGCCGCCCCCGCCGACGTCACCCGCCCCGCCGACGTGACCCACCCCGCCGAGGAGACCCGATGACCGGCCTTCCCATGATCGTCAACGCGCTCGGGCAGCTCGACAACCCGAACGCACCGCAGTCGGCCGAGGCCGCCGCGCAGCTCAACCCGTCCAGCGAGCAGATGACCGTCGACGCCCGCACGCTGGCCGACGCCCATGCCTCGGGCCTCACCGCCGTCAACATCACCCTCGGCTACACGATGGGGGACCTGCCGCCGTACGAGCACACGCTGCACGAGATCGCGGTCTGGGACGGGATCATCCGGGACAACGCGGCCGACCTCCTGAAGGTCCGTACGGTCGCGGACATCCACCGGGCCAGGCAGGAGCGCCGGATCGGCGTCATCTACGGCTTCCAGAACGCCGTGGCCGTCGGCGACGACGTCGAGCGCGTCGCCACGTTCGCCGATCTCGGCGTCCGGGTCGTCCAGCTCACGTACAACCAGGCCAATCACATCGGTGACGGGTCCATGGCACCGGAGAACCGGGGGCTGACCGACTTCGGCCGCAGCGTCGTGGAGGCCCTCGACGAGCACCACCTGATGGTCGACCTCTCCCACAGCGGCGAGCGGACCTGCCTGGAGGCCGCCAAGACGGCGCGCCTTCCCGTGTCGATCAACCACACCGGCTGCCGCGCGCTCGCCGACCTCCCCCGCAACAAGACGGACGAGGAACTGCGCCTGGTCGCCTCGCGCGGCGGTTTCGTGGGCATCTACTTCATGCCCTTCCTCAACCTGTCGGGCCACGCGACGGCCGCCGACGTGGTGGAGCACATCGTCCACGCCGTCAACGTGTGCGGCGAGGACGCCGTCGGCATCGGCACCGACGGGACCGTGACGTCCATCGACGACCTCGACACCTACCGCGCGCATCTCGCCGAGCACGTGGCCCTGCGGCGCCAGGCGGGTGTCGGCGCGGCGGGCGAGCGCGACGACACGCTTCCCTTCGTGCTGGAGCTGAGCGGAGTGGACCAGTTCCGGGAGCTCGTCCGCCTTCTGGAGCAGCGCGGTTACACCTCGGAACGCATCGAGAAGATCCTCGGCAGGAACTTCGTCGACTACGCCGACCGGGTGTGGGTCCCGTAGGCCCTTCGGGTCGCGGCGAGTGTTCTGACGGTGCTCGACGCTCGATTCAGTCGTCTCGTCGACTGAATCGAGCGTCTGCTCTTGCTTCCGCACCGTTTGCGTTCGTACGCTGGCCGAAACCGCTCGTCGAACGTGCTCGCCGACCGAACACGGCGACCGAGTCGACCGACAGAGGAGCCCTCGATGGACCGCACTCGCCTGCAACAGCTCCTCGCGCGTGAGAGCGCCGAGGCCGAGCGTCGAAACCCCCGGTCCAGGGCCGCGTACGAGCGCGCCGAGCATCTTTTCGGCAGGGTCCCGATGACCTGGATGAACAAGACGGCCGGGGCCTTCCCGCGCTATCTGGACAGCGCCCGCGGAGCCCGCGTCACCGACATCGACGGACACGAGTACATCGACTTCTGTCTCGGCGACACCGGCGCGATGGCCGGTCACTCGCCCGAGGTGGTCGCCGAGGCGGTGCGGACCAGGTTCGCCGAGAGCGGCGGCGCGACCGCGATGCTGCCCACCGAGGACGCGGAGTGGGTGGGCGCCGAACTGACCCGCCGCTTCGGACTCGCCCGCTGGAGCTTCTCGCTCACGGCGACCGACGCCAACCGCTGGTCCATCCGCCTGGCCCGGGCGGTCACCGGCCGCCCGAAGATCCTGGTGAACAGCTACAGCTACCACGGCAGCGTCGACGAGTCGCTCATCGTCGTCGGCCCGGACGGGCGGGGCGAGGCCCGACCCGGAAACGTCGGCGCCCCCTGCGACGTGACTCTCACCAGCCGGGTCGCGGAGTTCAACGACCTGGAGCAACTGGAACGCGAGCTCGCCCACGGCGACGTCGCCGCCGTCCTCATGGAGCCCGCGCTCACCAACATCGGCATCGTGCTGCCCGAGCCGGGCTATCTGGAAGGCGTCCGCGAGCTGACGCGCCGGTACGGAACGCTGCTCATCAACGACGAGACGCACACCTTCTCCGCCGGGCCCGGTGGCTGCACCGCCGCCTGGAACCTGGAGCCGGACATGCTCACCATCGGCAAGGCGATCGGCGGAGGGATCCCGGCGGGGGCCTACGGCCTCTCGGCCGAACTCGCCGACAAGCTTTTGGGCCGCGCCGATCTGGACCTGATCGACATGGGAGGCGTCGGCGGCACCCTCGCCGGAAACGCCCTGTCCACGGCGGCGACCCGGGCCACCCTGGAACACGTCCTCACCGACGCCGCGTTCGACGCGATGGCGAAGCTCTCCGAACGCTTCGAGGCCGGTGTGCGGGCGGGTATCGACGCCTGGGGTCTGCCGTGGTCGGTGAGCCGGCTCGGAGCCCGTACGGAATACCGGTTCGCCGACCCCGCGCCGCGCACCGGAACGGAATCGGCCGCCGCGGCGGACACCGAGCTGGAGGACTTCCTCCACCTGTACCTCGCCAACCGGGGCATCCTGCTCACCCCGTTCCACAACATGGCGCTCATGTGCCCGGCGACCACCGAACAGGACGTGGACCGCCACACCGAGGTCTTCGCCGCCGCCCTGGCCGAACTGGCCGGCTGAGCGCCGTCGATAGACTCGGACCCGCCGGCCGGAGAGGAACAGCGTGGACGAGATCGACCGGGCCATCCTGCGTGAGCTGCAGATCGACGGCCGTATCGCCTATGCCGAACTCGGCCCCAAGGTAGGGCTGTCCGCCTCTGCGGCCCGCCAGCGTCTGCAACGCCTGCTCGACTCACAGGCGGTTCAGGTCGTCGGCGTCACCGATCCGATGGGCATGGGCGGACAGGCGATGGCCCTGCTCGGCATCGCCGTCGACGGTGATCCCCGAGCGGTCGCCGACGCGCTCGCCGAACGGGCCGAGGTCGTCTACCAGGTGCTGACCTCGGGCGGCTTCGACCTGTTCGCCGAGGTCGTCTGTCCCGGGCCGCGGGACCTGCTCGACTTCGTCAACGACGTCGTACGGCAGATCGAGGGCGTCCGGCAGGTGCAGTCGTTCCCCTACTTCGGCATCCACACGCACCGGTTCCTCTGGAACGTGGGCTGAGCCGCCCCCTGCGACAGCCACACCGTCGCCGGGGTTTCCAAGGTCTCGTCGACCGACTCGACGACCTGCCGAGGCGGCTTGAACAGGGCCCGCCGAAACGCCGTTGTTCGCCTTTGCGGTCGGCTGCGGCACCTGGAGGTCCAGCAGGGTCTCGCGCCCATCGGCTCCTCTGGCTTCCGGTCAGCGCGAAGGCGACAGACAGGCCTTGGAGGGTGCACGCCGGGTGGTGAATCCGAGCACGGCCTGCATCATGGCGAGGGCGTCCAGGTCGTTCGTCACACAATGATCTCGGGCGCCCGTGTCCGAGCGTCCGCGGACAGCGCCGAAGACCAACGACGCCGTCATGCGGGGTTCGCCCATTCCTCACGGAGCATCCCGAAGAGCACGCTGTCGTAGCGCTTCCCGTCCAGCAGCACGGCCGACCGGCGGCGACCCTCCTCAAGGAAACCCAGCCTGGTGAAGGCGCGCACGGCGCGCTCGTTGCCGCTCCAGGTGTCCAGCTCCAGCCGGCTCAGGCCATACGAGCCGAACAGGTGGTCCACGAGCAGCCGCAGCGCGTCACTGCCGTGGCCACGGCCCCAGAACTCCCGCTCGCCGATGGTCACTCCGAGCGTGGCCACCCCGACGTACGGGTCCAGGTCCCGGTAATCGGCCATGCCGATCACGCTTCCGCTCACCAGGTCCTCGACCGTGAACACGGCCGACTCCCTCGGATTCAGACGCAGCATGGTCTCGAAGCCGAGACCGATCGCCTCCGCCGTGACCGGGCCGAAACACGGATCGCCGGCCGTGGCCCAGCGCACCACTTCCGGATCGTTGCGCCACCGAAGGTGATGCTCCGCATCTTCGGAGCGCAGCGCACGCAGCCTCACCAACTTGCCTTCGAACATTGCGCCACTGTAATCGTTCGCACAACCGCCGAAGCCGGCGGAGCCCGGCCCGGCCGCCCTCCACGCGTCTCCGTCAATCAGTCCTGAGGCAGCACCGCCGCCCCTTGAAATTGATCAACCAGGTCTGTCCGACACTTCGCGTCGTCGCCCGCCGGGCAGACGGGAGTGCCAGACAGACCTAGGGCGTGTTGCGAAAGTCCCGCCTGCCACGCGACGCCATGTACGCACTCTCGCCGCACCGGGCGAAAGCCCAAGTACATCCAGTACGAGGACTTCCGCCCGGCACGCCGAGAGCACGCTCCCCCTAGCTCTCGGCTCCGCTCGAGCAGGGGGCACCCCCATGACGCCGCGCGGCCCGCCCTTCGGGCGAACGACGGGACTTTCGCAACACGCCCTAGCGCGCCGCCGCCCGGGCCGGCTTCTTGGCGGGTGTGGAGATCCGCACCCCCAGGGGGCGGGCCAGACCGATCACGCCTTCGTCGAGACGTTGCAGATGGCGCAGCACGCGTCCCGTGACGCGGTCGTGCCGGGGCGAGTCCGGTGTGTCCGGCTCCAGCATGGCGGCGAGGCTGGCCCCGGTCTCCGCGACCCCGTCCCCGGCGTCCGCCGCCACCCGGGCGACGAGGATGTCGATGTTGTGGCTGATCCGGCGGCCCGCCAGTTTGAGCCGGGGATCCGCGGCCACCGAGCTGCTGTAGGGGAGCAGTTCGGCCGTCGCGGCGAGGGACCGCGCGTGATAGGCGCACGTCTCCAGCAGGGCGACGATGTAGCGGGCGGTCTGACGGCGGGCCCGCCACGGAGTGATGGGGTGGGTCAGCGGTTTGGTGGAGGCCCGGAGTTTGTCCAGGGCCACGTCCAGTTCACGGGCCTTGCCGAGCAGATCGAGGGCGAAACCGCCGCTGAGCTGCTCCACAGCCGCACCGCTGACGTCCCCGAGCCGTACCAGCACGGCGGCGAGCAGCTCGTCCGTGCGGCGGTCGGTCTGCACCGGAAGGACCACGATGGCCGCGACCATCCCGCAGATCGCGCCGAGCGCCGTCTCCTCGATCCGCAGGACGAGCACCGCCGGACTGTAGGTGTTGAGCACCGTGTACAGCAGCCCCAGCATCGCCGTCACGAAGAAGGACATGAGGACGTACGACACCGGGGCGGTGAAGTACATGGCGAAGATGAACACCAGGACCAGGGTGAACGCGGTCCAGGTGTGGCCGCCCACCACGCCTGCCAGAAGGACACCGGCGACCACGCCGAGGACCGTCCCCAGCAGCCGGCGATAGCCCTTCACCAGGATCTCCCCGGTCGAGGAGGTGTTCAGGAAGACGACCCAGCACGTCAGCACGGCCCAGTACCACCGCTGCGGGGAGAGCAGTTCGCCGCCGGCGATGGCCAGGGTCGACCCGACCGAGACCTGTACCGCCGCCCGGGTCGTCGGCCGGTCCAGACCCGTGGGGTGCGGCTCCTCCACCTCGCCCTCCTCGGCCGCGATGGAGGCGTCCTCGGCGTCCAGCTCCTCGCGGGAACGTTTCGTCTCGGGGGAGTCGTCGGATTCGTCCTGGGGGCCGTCCAGAGCCAGCCGCAGTCCGAGGGCCGCCCGCGTCGCCTCGCCGATGCCGCGGAAGACGTCCTGCACGGGCGCCGGGGCGTGCGGCAGGTTGTCCTCGTCCCGGTAGCCGAGCAGCCGGTTGCGGAGCTGGGCCACTCCGGCGCCGCGCTCGCCCGAGACCGGGCCCGCGACGAGTACCTGGAGCGCTTCGAGGTCGCGGTGCAGCGTCGCGAGGGTGTCGTCCTGCTTCCGGAGCCGGTCCGCCGCCGCGGGCAGTGGAGCGTGCGGCAGGTGCAGGGCGAGCGTGTCGGGCTGTTCGGCGCTGCGCGCGGTGAGGATGAGGATCCCGAGCCGTTCCGCGGCGATCTCGGCCTCGGCGACCCGCCGCTGGAGCAGCGAGGCGGTCGCGCCGTCGGCGGTGCCCTCGTCCAGGCGGTCCTGGATCATCATCGCGCTCTCGTGCAGCCGCGCGGTGTGCAGCCGTACGTCGTCCAGGGCCTTCTCGACGTCGTCGGGACCGGCGTCGAGAAGATCGATCTGGACGGACACCAATTGGGCCACGCGGGCCCGGAACGCCTTGCGCAGCCGTTTCAGGACCCGCTCGGTCGTCTCGGCGATCACGGCGAAGCGGACCAGGGCACTGCACGCGAAGCCGATGGCCAGCGTCGCCCAGAGTTCGGGAAGGGAGGAGTAGGTCGCTCCGCCGAACAGGGACAGGAAGTAGATCTGGAACGCGATCAGCCCGAGCGCCGTGCCGCGGTCCCCGTATCTGCGGCAGTAGACCGCGGCGAAGATCAGGGCGACGAAGCAGGCGTCGCTCGCGAACGTGTGACCGCGCAGCAGCGCCCCGAGCGACATGGCCGTGAGGGCCACGGGCAGACCGAGCGCCAGGGTGACGGCCTGTTCGCCGCGGTGCTTCTCCTTGATGGAGAACGTGGCGACCATGGCGGTCATCGCCCCGGTCACCATGCGGCTGGGGCCGGCCCCCATCATGGCGAGGACGGCGAGGGTGAGGGCGATCGCGCCGACGGTCCGCAGCCCGGCCATGAGCCGCAGCAGCCCCGGGTCGGATGCCACGAACCGGTTCCAGAGCGCCGCTCGGTTCGGCCGAGTCACTGTCCTCACGCTGCCGTCGTTCCCTGCTCCCAGGTCGTGATCCGGTACTTCAGCATGGCACCATGCGGCGTCCCGTGCCGGATGGTGACCGGGCGGCTCGCCTCGCGGAGGACGTGACAACCCTCTTGTGGGAGCGCTCCCACGCGAGGCAGGATGCCGTCATGACCCCCGTGCCGACCATTCGCCCCTACCGGCCCGCCGACCGCGCCGCCGTCGCGGAGGTGTGCGTGAGCACCGCCGACCTCGGCGGGGACTCGCGTGCCCTGTACCCCGACGAGGAGCTGATGCCGGCGCTCTTCGCGGCGCCCTACTGTCATCTGGATCCCGGCCTGGCCTTCGTCCTCGACGACGGAAACGGCCGGGCCGTCGGCTACGTGGTCGGCACCGGAGACACCGCGGACTTCGCCGCCCGGTTCCGCGCCGAATGGATCCCCCTGGTCGCGCACCGCTATCCCGAACCCACGACCCCGCCTCGCACACCCGCCGAGGAGATGGTCGGGCTCCTGCACACTCCCGAGCGCATGGTCCTGCCCGAACTCGCCGCCTATCCGGCCCACCTGCACATCGACCTGCTGCCGGACTTCCAGCGGCGCGGCCATGGAAGGACGCTGATGAACACCTTCCTCGCCGCACTGCACGACCGCGGGGTGCCGGCGGTCCACCTGGGCATGGTGACCGCGAACAGACCGGCCAGGGCGTTCTACGACCGTGTCGGCTTCCACGAGATCCCTGTCGAGGACCCGGGGCCGCTCACCTACCTGGGCAGGGCGACGGCGGTGGCGGAGACGTGAACGCACCGGTCCCGGCGGACAGGAGCCGCCGGGACCGGTGCGGGGAGTGCCTGAGCCTCAGCGCGTGGCCGCGGCCGCCTCCGGCGCGGCCGTGGGGCCGGCCTTGTCGTCTCCGGCGGCGGCGCGCGCGGCCGGGATCACGGCGGCGATGGCCGCGGCCACCAGGGCGACACAGCCACCGACGACGAGGCCGGTGCGGAAACCGTCCTCGGAGGTGAAGGTGTAGCCGCCCATGGTGGTCGTCATCTGGGCGAGGGTGACGCCGACGACGGCCGATCCGACCGAGGTGCCCAGCGAGCGCATCAGCGTGTTGAAGCCGTTGGCCGCGGCGGTCTCGGAGAGCGGGACCGAGCTCATGATCAGGGCCGGCATCGAACCGTAGGCGAGGCCGACACCGCTGCTGGTGACCATGAGGGTCAGCATGAGGCCCCAGGCCGAGCCCATGAGGACCAGCGACAGCCCGTAGCCGAGGGCGACGACGAGGACACCGCAGACCAGCGTGAACTTCGGGCCGCGGGCGTCCGTCAGCTTCCCGCCGAGCGGGGAGACGATCATCATCATGATGCCGCCGGGCGCCATCCACAGGCCCGCCGCGAGCATCGACTGGCCCAGGCCGTAGCCGGTGGCCTCGGGGAACTGGAGCAGCTGCGGGATGATCAGCATGCTCGCGTACATGCTGAAGCCGACGAAGATCGAGGCGACGTTGGTGAGCAGGACCCGGGGGCGGGCGGTGGTGCGCAGGTCGACCAGCGGGTCCTGGGTGCGCAGCTCCCAGGCTCCCCAGGCGATCAGGACCACGACGGCGGCGGCGAACAGCCCGAGCGTCGTCGCGGAACCCCAGCCCCAGTCGGCGCCCTTGGAGACGCCGAGGAGCAGACAGACCAGGCCGGCGCCGAGGCCGAGCGCGCCGAGGACGTCGAAGCGCTGACCCCTGGCGCTGGCCGGCACGTCCGGGACGAGGAACCAGATCAGCGTTCCGATCGCCAGGGCCAGCGCGGCGGAGCCCCAGAAGAGGACGCGCCAGTTCGTGTACTGGGCGACCGCGGCGGCGATGGGCAGGCCGAGGCCGCCGCCGATGCCCATGGAGGCGCTGACCAGCGCGATGGAGGAGCTCAGCTTCTCCGTCGGCACCACGTCGCGCAGCAGGGCGATGCCGAGCGGCACGATGCCCATGCCCATGCCCTGCAGACCTCGTCCGACGATCATCGGGACGACGGACGAGGAGAGCGCGCACACGACCGAGCCCACCGCGAGCGGGACGGAACAGGCGAGCAGCATCCGTCGCTTGCCCAGCAGGTCGCCCAGTCGGCCGGAGACCGGGACGCAGACGGCCGCGACGAGCAGGGTGACGGTGATGACCCACGCGGAGTTCGCGGGCGTGGTGTGCAGGATCTGGGGCAGCTCGGCGATGAGCGGAGTGACCAGCGTCTGCATGATCGCCGCCACGGTGCCGGCGAAGGCGAGCGTGGCGACCACGCCGCCCGCTCGGGCGGAAGGCTGGGGGGCGTCCATGAGGGACTCCTCGGGGATGTGTCTGAGGGCAAGGGATGTGCATCGTACATGCCGTATGCATCGCGCATGTTATATGGTTCATGCATGCGATGTGGCCCCTGCATGTGAGTGTGGGAGCATGGAGCCGGGCCGCACCGATGTGCGCGGGACGCGCGGCCCAGGTGACAGCGGGAGGCGGCAGGCGGATGGACAGGCCCACACACGAGGTCGAGTACGAGCAGATGCTGCTCAGCCGCCACGGATGGATGAACCACCGGGGCGGCCGCACCAAGGACGGTGTCCTGGAGCGCAGCGCGTACATCCTCCTCAGCCGGATCCGGATCCAAGGGCCCATGTCGATCGGTGAGTTGAGCGACGCCTTCGGGCTCGACGCCTCCACCCTCAACCGGCAGACCGCGGCGGCCATGCGCGCCGGGCTCGTCGAGCGCATCCCCGACCCCGACGGCGGGATGGCGCGCAAGTTCCGCATCACCGACGAAGGGTCCCGGCTCCTCGATCAGGAGCGGCAGGGGCTCATCGACTCCTTGGACCGTGTCATGGCCGACTGGCCCGAGGAGGACATCGCCGCGTTCGCCTCCTACCTGCGGCGCTTCAACACGGACATCGAGCGTATCGGCGGCCGCCCCTGGCCGCGCCCCTGACCCGCCGCGCCCTGACCGTCGTCCTCTGATCCGCCGTCCCCACCCGTGACCGGGGCCCGGCCGGTGCCGTGCCGGAGCCTCGTGGCGAACCGCCCGCGCCACAGCGGAAAACCCGGCGACGCGGGGCCGGGTCGCGTTCTACGCTCGCCCGCATGAAAAGTACGGGGGGACTGCTGAACGTCGTCGATGTCGAGGCGACCTGCTGGGAGGGGGAGCCTCCGCCGGGAGCGGTCAGCGAGATCATCGAGATCGGGCTGACCGTCGTCGACCTGGACCAGGGCGTCCGGGTGGCCAAGCACCGCCTTCTGGTCCGGCCCGCGCGGTCGGTGGTGAGCGCGTTCTGCACCGAACTCACCGGACTGACACAGGGCGAGGTCGAGCAGGGGCTCGAGTTCGCCGACGCCTGCAGCCAGTTGGCGGCGCTGCACGGTGCGGGGGAGCGGCCGTGGGCGAGTTGGGGTGACTACGACCGCCATCAGTTCAACGGCCAGTGCGCCGCCACGGCGACTCCGTACCCCTTCGGGCGGCGGCACACCAACGCCAAGGCGGTCTTCACCGACGCGCACGGGCTGCGGAAGCGGCCCGGGATGGCGCAGGCCCTGCGCCTGGCCGAACTGCCCCTGGAGGGACGGCACCACCGGGGCGAGGACGACGCGTGGAACATCGCCGCGCTGGTCCTGGACCTGGCGGGACGCGGGGCCTGGCCGGGCGTCTGACGGTTCGGTCACCCGGTCTCGGTGCGGCGGATCGCGGGCTGGGGGCGCTCGCGTGACCCGGAGGCCGTCGGGGCGGACCGCCCCCGGCGTTCGGCCGCATGGTCGTCCGAATCTCGGCCCGGCGGAAGCGGCTTCGGCGTCAGTCGTTCTTGCCGGCGTCCCGGGCCGCCTGTTCCAGCCGGGCCCGGTAGTCCTCCCACCATGCCGCGTCGCCCGGCATCAGGCTGTCGTTGTCCTCGTTCAACCCGGCCGAGCCGTCCATGAGTTCGCGGATGATGTCGGCGTGCCCGGCGTGCCGCTGGGTGTCGGCGATCACGCGGACCACCGCGTGATGCAACGTGACCTCGTTCTTGCCGGGGGGCCACCACGGCACGGTGCCGGTCGTCTCCAGCGGGAGTGCCTCGATCGTCGCGTCCGCGTGGGCCCAGGCCCGGTGGTAGAGCCCCACGACGAACTCGCGTGTCTCGTCGGCGGTGGCCCACATGTCGCCGTTCGTCTCGTGCGCGTTCTCCAGCCAGGGCAGCGGCTCGTCCGAAGGCCGTCCGAAGGTGTCGCCGAGGTAGCCCAGTTCCATGGTGGCCACGTGTTTGACGAGACCGAGGAGGTTGGTCCCGGTCGGGGTGAACGGGCGGCGGATGTCGTACTCCGAGAGACCGTCGAGCTTCCAGATCAGGGCGTCGCGAGCCGACTGCAGGTAGCGGTGAAGGTCGGCCTTGGCATCCGGTGAGGTCATGGCGACCAGTCTGCCGTTCCCGGGAGCGTTGTCGGGGCCGGTCCGATCAAGTACCGTCACCGGCGTGAACACCGGACCGGCGCCTCGCCACACACGGATCGGCAATCCGGTGGAGGGCTGATCGCGCGACGGGCGTGCCGAAGGCACCGACCCGGCCCGGCGCGTGGACCTCCCCGTGCTCGTGCACCGCGAGTCCGTCTCCCGTGTCGAGCACTGCTGAGGTCAGCCGTATGACAGTCACCTTCAACCACACCATCGTCGCAGCCAAGGACCGCCACGAGTCGGCGCGCTTCTTCCGGGAACTGCTGGAACTGCCGGAAGCGCCGTCCTGGGGGCCGTTCACCAACATCCAGCTCACGGACGGCGTGCTGTTGCAGTTCGCCGAGCCGCCGGTGGACATCCAGATGCAGCACTACGCGTTCCTGATCGACGACGAACTGTTCGACCGCGCGTACCGACGGCTCCGTGCCGACGGCGTCGAGCACTGGGCCGACCCGCAGATGCGGCGCCCGGGGGAGATCAACGACGAACACGGCGGCCGTGGCGTCTACTTCAAGGACCCGGCCGGCCACGCCATCGAGCTGATCACCCGCCCCTACCTGTAGCGGGGCGGCGCCCGGCCGGGACCGCGGGATGCGGCGCCCGGCCGGGACCGCGGGATGCGGCGCCCGGCCGGGACCGCGGGATGCGGCGCCCGGCCGGGCAGCCGGCCGAACCGGTGCGTGGGCGGCGGGCGTCGTGGTGCGACCTCCGAGGCGTGCGGGGCGCGGGACGCGGGCGTCAGGGCGCGGTATGCGGAAGGCGCCGCGCGCCGGAGTGCCGCCGGTTCACCCCGATGGGTTGTTTTGTGGCAAGTTGGGGTGAACGGGGCGTGGATGTCCGTGGCTCGGGGAGAACCTGGACGTTCGCGAAACGCCGTCATCGAGGAGTGCCCCGTGTCCGATGTCGTCTTCACGGCGGATTTCGCCTCGGCCCGCCAGTGGGTCGCGGGCCATTCCTGGGCCTATCCCGACGGCGGTCCGGTCAACCCGGACGACGGCAAGCTCGACCATCTGGTCACGGACCCCTCCTACAGCCGGACAGGCCGCTTCCGGGCCACCAGGCGTCCGGACGGCGACTGGGACGCGGGTCTGCTGACCACCGAGGGCAGCGCGGACGGGTTCATGGTCCGCACCGGGGACGTGCTGGAGGCGCGGGTCAAACTGCCGACGGTGACGGGGGCCTGGCCGGCGATCTGGACGTGGCGGGACGGCGGTCAGGAGATCGACGTCTTCGAGTACCACCCCGACAACCCCGACCTGCTGGAACTGTCCAACCATGTGCGCAACACCCACCGCTACTACCGCAACCAGGCGATCCAGCCGGGTGCCTGGGTGGACCTCGTGGTCGAGTTCGGCGCCCTCCGGGTCGTGTGGTGGGTGAACGGGATCCGGGCCTTCGACGACCGGCGCGGAGTGGGCAGGTCCTGGCACGCCTATCTCATCGTCAACCTCTCCGTCTGCGCGGGGCGTTACCATCCGCCGCCGCCTCCCGAGGCCTCCGAGATGGACTTCGAGGTGGCCCGGCTGACGGTCCGCAGACCCCTGGTCGGCAGGCCCTTCCCCGCGACCGAGGAGTACGAGGCCGGCCTTCTCGACTGACGCCGGAGCGGGGCCCCGGCAGATGCAGCCGGGCAGGTGCATCCGCCGGGGCCCTTGGCGCGGAAGTACGGCATCAGAAGCGACGTCGCGCCCGTGCGCGTCGCGCCGACGGGTGCCGAGGGCCATGCCGAATCCGCAACCGGGGGACGCCCCCGAGTCCGCCTACGTCAGTCACGTGGGCAACTGCCGCACGTGCCAGCGGGAGTCGGGACGCTGCCCGCAGGCGGCCCGCCTCTGGCGCTTCTACCAGGAGTGGCGCAACGGCTACCGCCCGCGGCCCGAGCCCAAGGAGTGAGCTTGGGGCGGGCCCGTGGCCGGTGAGAGGATCCCTCCTCACGGTCCAGTGCGAGGCGTGCACGAAGCGCCGCGAGAGTGGAGGGGTGTCATGCGAGGCTCTGTGCGGATGTCCGCGGACGATGTGTCCGGGTCCGGGGAGAGCCCCGACTCCGTGGCGCTGCGGCCCTGCCGTACCCCCCGTCCGGACGCGGCACCGGCGCGTGCGGCCGTACTGGTCCTGCACGGCGGCACCGCCGACAGCAAGGCTCCGCTGCGGCCGTGGAACCTGGCACGCGCCCGGATGCGGCCCTTCGTGCGCTCCGTGACACGGGCCCTGCCGGACGCGGACACCTTCGTCGGGGAGGTGCGCTACCGGCACCGGGGATGGAACGGCGCGGACGCCGACCCCCTCGCCGACGTCCTGCGGGCACTCGACGAACTCGCCGCTCTGGTGGGGGAGGTGCCGGTCGTGCTCGTGGGTCACTCGATGGGCGGGCGCGCGGCGCTGCGGGCCGCGGCCGCGCCGCGGGTCCGTGCCGTGGTGGCGCTGGCACCCTGGTGCCCGGAAGGCGAGCCGGTGGCCCACTTGCGGGACAAACGCGTCATCGTGCTCCACGGGGACCGGGACCGGGTCACCGACCCTGCGGAGTCGTTCGCCCTCGTCCGCCGGGCGCTGGAGGAGGGTTCCTCCGCGAGCGCCGTGCGGGTCGAGGGCGGTGACCACGCGATGCTCCGCCGTGCGCGGACCTGGCACCGCGCCACGGCTGCGACGGTAGCCGAGCTGGTGACCCGGATCCGCGACGGCCTCGACCCGCTCCCCGCCGAACGACCGGGCGGGGAGCCGGACGTTCTCTAGAGTGCGCCCACCTCAGTTGCCCGAGCCCGGTGTGTCGAGTCGGTCGTCGGGGTCGGGGGCGGGGGAGAAGGCGCGGCGCGAACCGGACGCCGGGCGCGCGGCGGAGGAGGGGAGCGGGACGCCCGACGACGGATCCCAGCTCAGGATCCACTCGAAATCGCGTTGCAGCCGACGTGCTTCGCTTCGCACGAGTGTCGGTATGTCACCGCGTTCGGAGATGAGTTGGGCATAGATCGGCGCATCGTGCACGTGGGGATCCTCGACTCGCTCGCGTGGTCTGACGTGCATCGACGGTACGGGCGGCACGTGGTCCCAGCGGTGATCCGGCCAGCTCGGCCAGAACCGGTCAAGGTATGACCAAAGGGCGCCGCCGATGTCGAACGACCTGCCAGGGAACGCCAGTTCCGTGCACACTTTCGACACATCCGGCTCGGCTCCGCGCGTCCCCCGCGGGTCCGGACCGGGCGCCGGGCGCCGGTCCCCTCAACGGCCGTGCTCAGCCGCCTTTTCGAGTACGGCCCGTGTCCTCACGGTCGCGCTGCGGGATGGTGCGATGAAGGTCACGAAAATGTATCGGACATCTGGGACGTGGATCTTCACATCGGGTGCACACCCTCGCTAAGTTGGCGACCAGGCCGCCCGACTCCCTCCGGCGAAGTTCGCCGGGCGGTGCGGCCTCCGCCGAGTCCTGCCCGTCCTCGTGGCAGCGGGAGCCGGGGACCCACCGAACCTGGGGTGAATCGGTCAACTGCCTTTCGGGGCAGGGGCCGTAGGGCATACCTTCCGGAATCGTCCGCCCGAACCCGACAGCTAACCCGGTAGGCGGACGACGGAAGGAGCACCACTCCATGGCGCCGGAACGCACCCCGCCCAGTGGCGAAGAAGTCGCCCGAAGACTCTCGTCCCTCTACGACCAGGCGGAGCTCGCCACCGGTAACTTCAACGGGACCCGCGCCTTGGCGAACTCCAGTCGCAGGCAGGGCCGGCGGGGCCCGGGGCAGGGGAGCGGGGTTTCCGACGCCGCCCAGGACGACCTGATGCGGCAGTGGTTCGACGGGGCGCGTTCCCGGTTCGGACCCTCGGCTCCGGCCTCGCTCCCGGCCGACAGGAAGCCCGAACGCGGTGGCGCCGGTGCCCGTCCGAAGGAGGGTGCGAAGGGGTCCAAGGGATCCTCCTCGGACCTTCCGACGATCTACGAGCTCGAACAACTCGTCCGGCCGGTGGCCGAGTTGACGGCGGCTCCGGTGCTGGAGCTGACCGCCGGTCCGACGTCGGAACCGGGTGGGCGGCCCGCCCTGGAGCTGACCGCCGGTCCGGTGGCCGCGCTCCCGGCCGGCGGTGCTCCGGCGGTGCCGGGATCCGAGGTGGCGGTCCGTGCGGGGCTCCGCGCCGGGGCCGCTCCGGCCGCCGCGTCGCAGCAGTCCTCGCCGTACGTCAAGAAGCAGAGCGCCCGGCGCAAGCTCGGCGTCGCCCGGGAACTGATCGCGCGGCACGCGGCACGGCAGGGCATGCCCGTCGCGCAGGCGCCGGCGATCGAGTACCGCCCGTCCGTCGGCCAGACCGGTTCGTTCCCGGCGGTGGGTCAGTCGGGTTCGTTCCCGTCCGTGGCCCAGACCGGTTCCTTCCCGTCCGTCGGTCAGACGGGCTCCTTCCCGTCGGTCGGTCAGACCGGTTCGTTCCCGGCGGTCGGCCAGTCCGGCACCTTCCCGTCCGTCGGTCAGACCGGCTCCTTCCCGTCCGTCGGCCAGACCGGTTCGTTCCCCTCGGTCGGTCAGACGGGTTCCTTCCCGACTGTCGGCCAGACAGGTTCGTTCCCGGCCGTCGGCCAGAGCGGTTCCTTCCCGGCGGTCGGCCAGTCCGGCACCTTCCCGGCGGTCGGTGAGTCGGGCTCGTTCCCGTCGGTCGCCCAGCCCACCGCGTTCCCGTCGGCTCCGCAGGCCGCCCCGTTCCCGTCCGCCGCTCAGACCGGCACGTTCCCGTCGGTCGCCCAGGCGCCCGCGTTCCAGGCGGCGCCCCAGCCGGCCGCGTACGAGGCGGCTCCGCAGGCCGCGCCCGCGCCCGGGGTCTTCGACACGGGCTCCATGCCCCGGCCGTACGAGCCCGCGCCCCCGGCCGCCCAGCCCAAGGCGGTCATCCTGCCCCCCGGGTACGAAGCGCCCGCCCCGGCCCCGGAGTACACCTCCGTGCTCCTGCCGCTGTCGTACGACAAGCCGACGCGGCCCAGCGGGTACCAGCCGGCCCCGATGCCTCCGGTGAGTGAGCCGGCGCCCCAGCCCCCGGCGTACGAGACGGCGCCGCGCGCCGCCGCCTACCAGCAGGCCCCCATGCCTCCGGTGAGCGAGCCGGCACCGCAGCCGCCCGCGTACGAGGCCACCCCGCCACCCGCCGCCTACCCGTCGGCCCCGATGCCCCCCGCGAACCAGCCGCCGCCCCCGCCGGTCGACGACGCCTGGCGGCAGTCGTTGCGGCCGAACGGCAACCAGCAGGCGTGGCCCGCCGCTCCCGGGGCCGCCGGCACCAGCCCCGGGTTCGACATCGACAGCCTCGTCGCCGGCGCAGCCGCCGCCCCGCCGGTCGTCGGCCACGACAGCAGGGCCGCCGAGGCGGTCGCCTTCGCCCGTGCCCAGATCGGCAGCCCGTGCGTGTGGGGAGCGTCCGGACCCGGTTCGTACGACCCCTCCGGTCTCACCCAGGCGGCCTGGAAGAGCGCGGGAGTCATGCTCCCCCGGGCGACGCAGGACCAGGCGCAGGCCGGCGCGACCGTCGACCTCGCCGCCATCCAGCCCGGCGACCTGGTCTTCTTCCACGCCAACGTGAGCCACGTGGGCCTCTATGTGGGTGACGGCCTCATGGTCCACGCGCCGAGCCCCGGAGCACGGATCAGCGAGGAGTCGGTCGACTACGCCGGGCGGGCGGCCGTCCACAGCGTCGTACGCCCCGCCTGAGGCCGCGGCTCGGCCGTCCTGGACCCATCCGGTACCGGGTAGGTCCAGGACGTACCGACGTCAGAACTCGCTGTCGATCCCCGTGACGGCGGCGGGTCCCAGCGGGGCGTCATCGGCCGACAGGCCGCTGTCCTGGAGCGCGCCGGAGACGAGCCGTACGGCCTCGGCCTCGGCGCTTCTGCGGTCCGCCGCCTCGACCTCGAGCCGTACGGAGAACCTGTTGTCCTCGTCGACGGACAGCAGGCTCAGCTCCTCGGTCTCGCCCAGGTCCGTGTTCTGCGGATCCTGGGGGCGAAGCCTGCGCTCCACGTCGGCACGGGAGGCGTCGGGCAGGCCGTGGACGAACGTCCCGGGAACGGTGATGACGTAGGTGGTCACAGGAACTCCTAGTGCGGCCGGCGCGAGGGCCTGAAGTGCGGTCGGTTGTGTGATCGCCCGTATACCCCGCATTGTGCCGGGCACCCGGATCTTCTTCGCGTCGGACGCCGCCCGCGTGCCGCGGCCGTGGGTCCGGCGGAGTCGGCCGGGCGGTGGCCGGGACCCGGCGCCGCCGCCCGTGCGGTGATCGCGTGGCGATACCGTCGCCCCATGGCTGACGCTAGGTTGACCACCGCCTCGTACCTCGTCCTCGGCATCATCGACAAGCTGGGCGAGGCCAGCGCGTACGACGTCAAGGGGGAGGCGGCGCGGACGGTCGCGCCCTTCTGGTCGGTGCCGCACGCGCAGGTGTACGCGCAGTGCGACCGGCTCCTCGACGCCGGGATGCTGTCCCAGGTGCGGCAGGAGAGCGGCCGCAACCGCAGGGTGCTGACGCTGACCGACGAGGGCAGGGCGGCTCTGCGGGGCTGGCTCGACGACTCCGCGTTCGTACCGGTGGAGGCCCGTGAGCGCGGCATCCTCAAGCTGTGGTTCGGCGGCCGGCCCGAGGTGCTCGGTCCCGTACAGCTCGACGAGCACCGCAGGACCCTGCGCGAGTACGAAGAACTCGCGGAGACCGTCGGGGAGTTGCTGACGCGGGGACAGCGGGACGCGCTGGAGTTCGGAATCCGGTACGAGCGGATGATGATCGATTTCTGGGGCTGGGTGCAGCGCCGGGACGAGGACACGACAGACCGTTGACCCCGGCGGCGGACGGCCCTACCGTCTCGATAGTCCAAACGAGACTATCGATGGCCGGGTCGCGGCCACGAGCAGGGAGTCGTCGTGCGTCGTCCGACGGGTACCACCTGGCGCCGCCTCGCCGTCATCGCCTTGACGGCCGTGTGTGTGGGCTACGCGCCGATCGCGATGACCGAGCTGTGGCCGTACGCGCGCCCCGGCGCGCCCGCGTACGGTGAGTGGATCCTGGTCCACGTGGTCTCACCGCGGTACGTGGCCGACGCGCTGGCCACCCGGATCGGGCCCTACCGCCACAGCCTCGTCCCGATGATCGTGCACTCCGTCCTCGGCGGAGTGCTGATGCTGCTGGGCCCCGCGCAGGTGCTCACCGCCGTACGGCGGCGCGTACGGCTGCACCGGGCGCTCGGGGTGGTCTTCGCGCTGACCGTGTACGCCTCGATGGCCGGCGCCGGTCTGTACCTGGCGCGCACGGCGCCCGAGGACGCCTTCAGCGGCGCCGCGTTCTGGATCGTGCTCGCGACCATCCTCGTGGGCACCGTGATGAGCGTGACGTTCGGCGTGCTCGCCGCCGTCGGCGGGTTCCCCGACCTGCACCAGCGCTGGATGCTGCTGTGCTACGGCTTCCTGCTGACCGCCCCGCTGCTCCGGTTCGAGTGGGGCGGCCTGCCGATGCTCCTGCCCGGGCTGTCCATGGCCGAGATCAACCAGCTCGCCACCATGCACCTGGGCTCCGTCGTCGCGTTCGGCGCCCTGATCGCCTCGCGGTCCCTCGACCGGCGCTCGCGGGTCGCCGGGGTGTCCGGGTCGTGGGCGCCCGTCCCCGTCCTGGCCGTCGCGCACCTCGCCGGGGCCGCCGCGCTGGCCTGGATCGCGCGCGCCTCGCTGGACCACGGCGCACAGGGGCGCCGGCTCCTGCTCGCCTATCTCCTGCCGTACGCCGTCACGTACACGGTGATGGCCCTGCGCGCGAGGACCGCCGGCCGAGAGGGCCGCCTCTGGGCGCGCGAGGAGTGGCGCCTGCACTGGGTCGCCCTGTGCCTGGCGCCGGTGCTGTCGGTCGGGGCCGCCCCGCTCTTCGAGCGGTCGCTGGGACTCGACGGGCTCACGGCGCTGGCCGCGGGGGCGGCGATCGGCTGCGGCATGACGGCGTTCGCGGCGACCCTGATGGTGAGCCTGCGCGTCATGTACGCCCGGGAGGTCCTCAAGCGGGCCGTGCCCGCCCCCGGTTCGGCCGGTCGTCTCTCGGCGCCGGTCCCGTAGCCCACGCTCCGGCCCCTCGTGCCGTCGCTCCCGGTCAACTCGTCCACTCCACCGCGCCCTTCGCCCGGAAACGGAATCCTCATGCCGAACGCATCCGACCCGCCCCGGACCGACGACGACGTCCCGGAGCAGCCCACGGCCCGCGCCGCGGACGGGCGGCCGCTGACCGCGGGAGTGGTGATGCTGGCCACCGCGGTCGCCGTGGTCGGCGTCCTCGTCGGCGGCCTGCTGGCGGCCGTGGCGCTCACCGGACACGTCTTCGGCGCCTGGCGCTCCTCCGAGTCGCTGACGCCGGGGCTGATCGGCGCGGCCATGCTCGGCACCGCACCCGGCCTGTTCGCGCTGAACCGGGTCCGCGCCTGGCACGAGGCCCGCTCGCTCGTCCACCCGCTGGCCGTCGTGCTCGTCGGACTGTTCACGGTGAGCCTGCTCAACGCGGGCCAGTTGTACATCGCCACGGGCGGCTCCATCGTCCCGGTGCTCTTCAGCCTCGGCTGGCTCTTCGTGCTCGGCACGCTGTGCGTGTGCGCCCTGATCGCGCTCGCCTGGCAGTACCTCACCCCCGGCCGGCCCCCCGGCCCGCGCGGCGCGCCGCTGCCCGGCTGGTCGAAACCGGCGCTGGCCGTGCTCGGTTCGGCCTGGCTCGGCATCGGTACGGGGCTGCTCGTACGTCCCGGCTTCTGGGCCGACTTCGTGCCGTGGAGCGTGAGCCGAGCCGACGCGCAGGGGCTCGGGGTATGGGCACTGGCCCTCGGCGTCGGCGTCCTCGGGGCGCTCGCCGAGGACGACCTGGGCCGGACCGGACCGGCCCTGATCGCACTGCCCGGCACCGCCGTCGCCGTGACCGTCGTCCTGGCCTGCCGCGCCTCCGCCGTCGACTGGTCCTCGGGGCCGGCTCTCTGCCTCGTCGCCATGGTGGCCTGGCTCCTGCTGGCCGGCCTCAGCGGACGCGTCCTGCTGGCGCGGTCCCCGGCGGCACGACCCCGGCGGGCCCCCGCCGTCGGGAACTGAGGGCCGAGGGCCGGGGACGCACGACGCGGACCAGGCTTCGCTGCCGACTCCCGGCAACGTCGCCCCTGTCATCACTGCCGGACGGAGGAAGGGCCGTGGTCCGGACCGGGGCGGCAGGATACGAGGCGTCGACCGACGAGGAACGTTGCCGGGGGTGGTACAGCTATGCGCGGGTGGCGTCGTCCTCCGCCCGTCCAGGAGCCGGATCTGACGGCGTATCTGCGGAGCACGGTGTGGGGTCCCGCCGAGTTCGTCGGATGGCCGCCCAGGCGGCTGGTGGGGGAGGGGCTCCTCGTCGGGGCGCTCGGAGCCGGATCGATCGTCGGCGCCGGGGTCGCCGGCGACCGGACCGGTGTACCCGTGCTGGCGAGCGGTGAGGCGGGCCTCGTCTGCGCCGGGATCCTCGTCCTGCACCTCGTCCGCAAGCGGGCGGGGCGGGCCCTGGTCGGCATCGTCGCGGTACTCGGCGTGTGTCTCGCCCTCCAGGCCCCGCAGGCCGCGGCGGACGTGGTGCCGGTCGACGGGGAGCGGGTGGCGCCCATGGTCGTCACGTCCGTCGACGACGAGGGAAGGGCGGGCGCGGGGCGCACCCGCCTCCTCTGCTCGGTGGTCGCCCGGGACGGTGCGCCGCTCACGGTGCGGGTCCTGCGGGGATGCGGGCGGTCCACCCGGCCGGGGGACGTCCTCGCCGTCGTCTACGACCCCGAGGGGCGCATGCCGCCCCGTGCGCTGGCCACGGGACCCGTGACGACGGGGCCGCTGCGCGCCCTGGCCGCCCTGGCCGCGGCCCTCCTCGCCGGATGCGTGCTCGCCGTCGTCCGCTCGCACCGCCTCACCACGGCGGGCTCCACCGCCTGACGCCGAGGGTCCCGCTGCCGTCGCGGTCGCTCCTCCGGACGGGGCGCCGGGCCGCCCCGGGGTTGCCCGGCCCGCCCCCCCCCCCCGCGGCCCCACAACCGGGGGATAACCCACCCCCGGTGGGGCCGGTTTGCCGCGGGGGGGGGGAGCTGCCACACCACCCCCG
>NZ_JBHTZF010000001.1:765760-787820 GCF_042790435.1 Streptomyces sp. NPDC056738 | reverse complement strand
CGTCGTCCGCCCCCCCCCCCCCCCCCGGCGGGGCCCCCCCCCCCCCCCCCGGGCCCCCCCCCCCCCCGGGGGGCGCCCCGCGGGCGGGGCCGCGGGCCGCCCGGGTGTGCCCGGGCCCGCCCGACGCCCCGGGCGGCCTCACAGCGGGAGGATCACCAGCGCCGTGTCGTCCGTGATGCCGTCGGGCGGGAGAAGGTCCGACAGCAGCGCGTCGGCGAGGGCCTCGGGCTCGGCCCGGCGGTGGTGGGCCAGCGCGGCGGCCAGGCGCCCCAGACCCACGTCGATGTCCTCGAGGCGGCGTTCGATCAGACCGTCGGTGTACAGCACGAGGGTGTCGCCCGCGGCGAAGTCCGTCGCGGCCTCGGGGCGCTCCACATGCTCCGGCCGGGCTCCCAGCGGCGGGTCGGTCGCCCCGTCCAGGAACTCCACGCTCCCGTCGCCGCGCAGGAGGGCCGGCGGAGGATGCCCGGCGCTGCTGTACGTGATGGTGCGGGTCTCCCAGTCGATCCAGGCCGTCACGGCCGTGGTGGACTCGGCGCCCTCCACGGAACGCGCGTACAGCCCGAGCACCTCCAGGGCGCGCGCGGGACCTTCGGCGGCCCGCGACGCGGCACTGAGGGCACTGCGCAACTGGCCCATGACGCAGGCGGCGGAGAGGCCGTGGCCCACGACATCGCCCACCGCGACCGCCATCCGCCCGTCGTTCAGCGCCACCAGGTCGTACCAGTCGCCGCACACGTTCAGCGAACTCGTGGCCGGTCGGTAGCGCACGGCCGCCCGGTGCGGCCCCACCTGGTCCGGTGAGGGCAGCAGGGCGTCCTGGAGGGCGACGGCGACCTCCCGCTCCCGGGCGTGGGCGCGCCGCAGGCGCTCGTTGAGCTCGTGCAGTTCGCGGGCCCGCGTGAACAACTCGGCCTCCAGCACCGGGCTCCGGCTGCCCTCCTCGATTCCGCCACGGGCGCGGATGAACTCGGTGACCTCCTCCACGCGGTGGACCACCAGCGCCACGGTGCCGTCCTCCCGGAGCACGGGGGAGTTGACCGGGCTCCAGTAACGCTCCTGCCAGACACCCGGCCGGTCGAGGGACTGCACGTCGTAGCGCTGCAGGGCCATGGAGTCGCGTTCCCCGGTCTCCACCACCCGGCGCAGGGACGCCTTCAGGTTCCGCATCCCGGTGGCCGCGGGGTCGCCCGGCCGGTCGGGGAAGACGTCGAAGAGATACCGGCCGACCAGTTGCTCGAGGGAGCGCCCGGAGTTGCTCAGATAGTCGTCGTTGGCGTCCACGAAGACCAGTTCGGGCGTGAGGAGGGCGACCATGCCGGGCAGGGCGTGGAAGACACCGCGGAAGTCGATCTCCGCTCCCGTCACTTTTCACCGCCTCGTGCCGCTGCCCTGGCCGTGCTCACGGTGGAAGCGGCGGAGCACCCTGCCCTGCTCCACCGGCCCCGGGCGGGACCGGGGCCGCGCCCGGGGCATACCCGTGGTGCAGTGTTCCCATCAGGCCATCGGTCCGCGCCCGGCGCAACCGCAGGGGGTGCGGGCCCCGCTCGCTCCCCCCGGTCCGCCCGGGGGGAAGCGGGCCTTCCGGCGTTCACCGGAGCGCCCTGGGGAAGTTGCTCCGTACGGGGTCGCTGTGAATTTCAGGGACGGCTGAACACAACGCGACCCGTGTGCGTATAGGGCCGGGGGATTTCCATGTCGAGCCGACCACGACGCGTAGGAGCACCACCTTGGGACGCAACAAGCGCAGACGCCCAACGGGCGCACGCCGCGCGACCTCTGCAGCTTTCGCACTGATATTGGGCGGAGGCGGACTCGTAGGAGTCAACGTCTACGCATCGGCGTCCGAGACCGGCGCGACGGACGCACAGGTCCTGTCCGCCGGCTCCGCCACCATCGACTGCCCCGATGTGGGCGAGCAGTTGAAGACGGTCCCGGACGCCGCGAAGGAGGGTGTCGACAAGGAACTGGCGGATCTGGACCAGCAGATCGCCGAGGCCTACCGCCAACTCCAGGCCGGTGCGGACCAGATGCAGCAGAACGGCGACAGCGGCGCCGACGCCGTGATGAATCCGCTGAAGGAGAAGCGGTCCCAGTCGATCGGCCGCATCGTGGCCGCCATCGACGCCGCGGGCGACCCGCCGAGCGGGCTCGACGGTTTCGCGGCCTGCACCCTGCGTCCCTCCGGCAACCAGCCCGGCACCGGGGCGGACACCGGCCAGAGCGCCGCGCCGCAGGACCAGGGCGGCGCCTCAGCGAGCGCGAGCGGCGCGCCGCAGGACCAGGGCGGTCAGCAGGGCGGTCAGCAGCAGGGCGCCCCGGCCGGCAACGGCCCCGTGGCCGGCGACTACGCCGACATCAAGTCCGTGCAGCCGAACGCCCAGAACCCGCAGCCCCAAGCCGACGCCTCCCAGGGCGAGTTCGTGTCGAGCTGCGGTGTGAACGCCAACGGCCTGTTCAACTCGGACAACGTGATCGTGGCCCCCGGTGTCAGCAACGGCGCCCACCACTTCCACGACTACATCGGCAACCAGTCCAACACCGCGTTCGCCAGTGACGACGACCTGGCCAAGGCCGACACCTCCTGCCAGGACAAGGGCGACAAGTCCTCGTACTACTGGCCCGTGGTGCGCCTCCAGAACGGAAAGCAGGAACGCGACGCGGGAGCCCCCGGCGGCGGGACCGAGGGCAACGCCGGTCAGATCGTCACGCCCAAGCAGGTCACGCTGACCTTCGTCGGCAACCCGCGCAGCAAGGTCACGGCCATGCCCCGCCTGCTGCGCATCATCACCGGCGACGCCAAGGCGTTCGTCAACGGGCCCGCGAACGCCAACGCCTCCTGGAGCTGCACCGGCTTCGAGGACCGGCAGTTGAAGGACAAGTACCCGCTCTGCCCGCAGGGCAGCGACGTCGTGCGCACCTTCAAGTTCCAGAGCTGCTGGGACGGCGCGAACATCGACAGCGCCAACCACCGTACGCACGTGGCCTTCGCCGACGCCCAGGGTAACTGCCCGGCCAACTTCAAGGCCATTCCGCAGTTGGTGCAGCGCATCGTCTACGCCATCGACGCGCCGAGCCTCCAGGACGGCGGCCGTACGTCGCCCCTGTTCGCGGTGGACTCCTTCCCGGAGAACCTCCACAAGCCGGTCACGGACCACGGCGACTTCATCAACGTCTTCGACGAAGGCCTGATGAACGACATGGTCGACTGCATCAACAACGGCAAGAAGTGCGGCGCGGGCGCCGGGGGCGACAACGGCAACGGCAACGGCAACGGCAATGGCAATGGAGGTGGCAACGGCAACGGGGGTGGCCAGCAGGAGGACCCGCCGGCCACCGACGAGCCGTCGCAGACCGCCGACCCGAACCCGTCCGAGGCGGACCCGAACCCGTCGGAGGCGGACCCCAACCCCTCCGAGGCGGACCCGAACCCCTCTGAGAACCCCTCCGAGGAGCCGGCGCCCACCGCGGACGACGGCAAGGGCGGAAACGCCGGTGACAACGGCGGCGGTCAGACCGCCGAGCCCACCGAGGACGCGCCGGGCACCGAGCCGGCCGGGGACGCTCCCACCGCCACGGTGGAGCCCAAGTCCGACGTGACGTCCTCGCCGCGGGAGACCGCGGGCGACGACCAGGGCGGCGAGGTGGGGACACCCGCGCAGACGCAGCCGGCCGCGGAGACCTCCTACCCGCCGGCCACGTCCGGCATCGAACCGCAGGCGGTCGGCACCGGCGGGCTCGCCGAGACCGGCGCGAACCTGTGGCCGGGCATCATCGGCGGGATCTGCGTGCTCGCCGGCGCCTTCGTGCTCTACCGGATCCGGCGCACCTACGGGTGACCCGGACCGGCCCGCCACGGGCGACTCCCGACGGATGAGCCCCGACGGAGGAAACCCGCCGGCGGAGTCCTGACGGACGATTTCCGAAGGACGATTTCGAGGGGGCTCGTGGCCTGTGAGGACAGGCCACGAGCCCCCTCGGCCGTGTCCCGGACGGCCGTCTCGACCGGCGCCGTGCGCGGATTCACAGCATGCTGGTGTGAGACGCGATCATGTCGTCCACATTGGGGAAGGCGAAGCTCCATGGACGCATCAGAGCAGGCACCGGATGACCGGCCCCTCGACCTGTACCTCGAAATGCTCCGCCTGCGCATGGATCCGGCGGACTACGCGCTCTTGCTACGCATGGTCGAGCCCGTACTCGAAGCGATCAGGGAGGAGAGGGTGGGAGCGATCGAACTGTGTCTCGACGGCGCGGAACCCGACAGCGTCCCGCAGGAGGTCCGTGACGAGGCGTCCCTCGTGGTCGCCGTCGCCGTCACGGGACGTCTGGACAACCGGATCGTCGAGCTGGAGACCGAGGAGATCGGTGTCGTCCGGGTCGTCACCGATTCGGGTACGGCGGACGATCCCGAGCGGTGCAGGGAGATCGCCGACTTCATCGGAGAGCGGCACCGTCAGGACGAGGAGCTGCGGGGTATCGCCGAGGTGAGCGGTCTGCCCACCGACGTGTGACCGCTCGCGGAGCGCGCGCCGGCCGACGGCGGGCGATCATGGTCACGGGACCGGAAAACGTGACGTAGAGTTGTGTTCACCGACGCGGGGTGGAGCAGCTCGGTAGCTCGCTGGGCTCATAACCCAGAGGTCGCAGGTTCAAATCCTGTCCCCGCTACTCGAAGTCAGAGGGGCCGACACCATATGTCGGCCCCTCTGCCGTGTGTTCCGCCGCGCCCGTCCGGACCCGTGAGTCGTCGGAACCTACGAGTGTGCCGAATCGGCCTGAACGCGGCACCCGGCGCGGCCACAATCTCCCCATGACGAAGATCGAAGCTGTCGCGGAGAGCGTCGTGGCCGCCGCTCGCGCCCGCGGCAACCAAGGACTGGTGCTGATCGCGGTGGACGGCATGGGCGGGTCGGGCAAGTCGACCCTGGCGTCGGCCGTGGCACGGCTCGGCGGCGGTGTGGTCGTGCACGGAGACGACTTCTACCGTCCGATGGACCCGGACGAACGCGCCGCACTGACGCCCACGGAGGGGTACGACCGCTACTTCGACTGGCAGCGGCTGCGCGACGAGGTCCTCACCCCGCTCGCCACGGGCCACGACGCGCACTACCGGCGCTACGACTGGCCGACCGGGTCCCTGGTGACGGACGAGCTGTGCGCCGTCACCTGCGACGGCATCGTCCTCGTCGAGGGCGTCTACACCGCCCGGCCCGAACTCGTCGACCACTACGACCTGGTCGTCTACGTGGACACCCCGCCCGAGGAGTCCATGCGCCGGCTGCGGGCCCGCGGTGACGATCACGGACCGATCGACTGGGAGGCCCGCTGGCGGCTGGCCGAGGAGCACTACCTGATCACGACCCGCCCCCGGGACAGGGCGCATCTCGTGGTCCCCGGCCACTGAAGGCCGAGGGCCGGACCATGCACGTCACCGCCTCCGGTCGCCCGGCCGGAGGCGGTGCGCGGGGAGCGCCGGGCGGGCCGGGCGCCGGCGGATCAGCGGATCGTCATACGGCGTACAGGCCGTGCGAGGCGAAGACGGAGCGGGCCTCGGCGATCTGGGCGGCGCTCGGGACGGGGGTGGAGGCGAGCGTGAAGTTCATGCCGAGGCCCGCCCACTTGTCGGCGCCGAACTTGTGGAAGGGCAGCACGTCGACGCGCGTGACGTTGCCGAGGGACGCCGTGAAGGCGGCGACTCCCGCCACGTTCTCCGGGGGGTCGGTCAGCCCCGGGACCAGGACGAAGCGGACCCAGACCTCCTTGCCGAGTGCGGCCAGACGACGGGCGAACACCAGGGTCGGCTCCAACTGACGGCTGGTGAGACGCATGTAGAGCTCGCGGTCCCAGGACTTGATGTCCAGGAGCACCAGGTCGACGCTGTCCAGAAAGGCGTCGGTGGCACGCGCGCCGAGGAAGCCGGAGGTGTCCAGGGCGGTGTGCAGGCCCAGGTCGTCGTGGCAGCGGCCCAGGATCTCGCCGGTGAAGTCCGGCTGGAGCATCGGTTCGCCTCCGCTGACGGTGAAGCCGCCGCCCGCGGCGCGGATGAACGGCACGTACTTGGCCGCCTCCGCGACGACCTCGTCCGTCGTGGCGCGCTTGCCGTTGCTCATCCGCAGGGTGTCGGGGTTCTGGCAGTACAGGCAGGCCAGCGGGCAGCCGGCCACGAAGAGGACGAAACGGGTGCCGGGACCGTCGACGCCGGTCGACAGGTCCCAGGAGTGCACCGACCCGGTGCGTGGCCCGGTGCCGCGCTGCGGGACGGCCTCCTCGACCGGCCGGTCGGGGTCGGTGGAGACGAGGGGCAGCAGAGCGTGTCCCGGCTGGATCAGGGTCATGACGAAGCCTTCTTCCGTCGTGGCGGTTCCCCGGGAGCGCGGTGCGCGGTCCGCGCTCCCCGGGAGGCGGACGGCTACAGCGACCCGTGGAAGGTGCGGCCCAGCACGTCGAGCTGCTGCTCGCGCGTCAGTCGTACGAAATTGACCGCGTAACCGCTGACCCGGACGGTGAGCTGCGGGTACTTCTCCGGATGCTCCATCGCGTCCATCAGCGTGTTCCGGTTGAGCACGTTGACGTTCATGTGGAAGCCCTGGGAGGTGACGAACCCGTCCAGGACGCCCGCCAGGTTGCGGATCCGGTCCTCGGGGGTGCGGCCCAGCGCGTCGGGGGTGATCGTGTTCGTGAGCGAGACCCCGTCCTCCGCCTGCTCGTACGGCAGTTTGGCCACCGACAGCGCGCTGGCCACGTATCCGTGGGTGTCACGCCCGTTCATGGGGTTGGCGCCCGGCGAGAACGGCTCGCCCGCGCGGCGGCCGTCGGGGGTGTTGCCGGTCTTCTTCCCGTACACCACGTTCGAGGTGATGGTGAGGACCGACTGGGTGTGCTCGGCGCCCCGGTAGGTGGGGTGCTTGCGCACCTTGCGCATGAACTCCTCGACCAGCCACACCGCGATCGCGTCGGGCCTCTCGTCGTTGTTGCCGTACGCCGGGTAGGCGCCCTCGATGCGGAAGTCCACGGCCAGTCCCGTCTCGTCCCGCACCGGAGTGACCTCGGCGTACTTGATCGCCGACAGGGAGTCCGCGGCGACCGAGAGGCCGGCGATGCCGCACGCCATGGTGCGCCGGATGTCACGGTCGTGGAGTGCCATCTCCAGCCGTTCGTAGGCGTACTTGTCGTGCATGTAGTGGATGACGTTGAGGGCGTGGACGTAGGTCTCGGCCAGCCACTCCATCTGCCGGTCGAGTTTGCCCAGCACCTCGTCGTAGTCCAGCGTCTCGCCGGTGACGGCTCCGGTGGCCGGGCCGATCTGGGCGCCGGACAGTTCGTCCCGGCCGCCGTTGATCGCGTACAGCAGTGTCTTGGCGAGATTGACCCGGGCGCCGAAGAACTGCATCTGCTTGCCGACCTCCATCGCCGAGACGCAGCAGGCGATGGCGGTGTCGTCACCGAAGCGCGGGCGCATCAGTTCGTCGGACTCGTACTGCAGGCTAGAGGTGTCGATCGAGACCTGCGCGCAGAACTCCTTGAAGCCCTGCGGAAGCGCCGGAGACCAGAACACCGTCATGTTCGGCTCGGGCGCGGGCCCCAGGTTGTACAGGGTCTGCAGATAGCGGAAGGAGGTCCGCGTCACCAGCGTGCGACCGTCCGAGCCGATGCCTCCGATGGACTCCGTGACCCAGGTCGGATCGCCGGAGAACAGCTCGTCGTACTCCGGGGTGCGCAGGAACCGTACGATCCGCAGTTTGACGATGAAGTCGTCGATGATCTCCTGCGCCGAACTCTCGTCGAGGATCCCGGCGTCGATGTCCCGCTGGAGGTAGGCGTCGAGGAACGTGGAGGTGCGGCCGAGGGACATGGCCGCGCCGTTCTGCTCCTTCACCGCCGCGAGGTAGGCGAAGTACAGCCACTGCACGGCCTCGCGCCCGGTGCTCGCCGGACCCGAGATGTCGGATCCGTAGGAGGCGGCCATCTCCTTCAGCTCGCCCAGCGCGCGGATCTGCTCGGAGATCTCCTCGCGTTCGCGGATCACCTCCTCCAGGCGTGAGGCGTCGCGGGGCATCGCGTCCAGGCCGGCCTTCTCCTCCTGCTTCGCCCGGATCAGCCGGTCGACGCCGTACAGCGGAACCCGGCGGTAGTCGCCGATGATGCGGCCCCGGCCGTAGGCGTCGGGCAGGCCGGTGACGATGCCCGCCTTCCGGGCCGCCCTGATCTGCGGGGTGTACGCGTCGAACACCCCGGCGTTGTGGGTCTTGCGGTACTGGGTGAAGACCTTCTCCAGCTCCGGCGAGACGGGATAGCCGTAGGTCTGCAGCGCCCCGGCCACCATCCGCCAGCCGCCGAAGGGCATGATCGCCCGCTTCAGGGGCGCGTCGGTCTGGAGACCGACGATCAGCTCCGTGTCCTGGTCGATGTAGCCCGGCGGATGGGCGGTGATGGTGGACGGGACGTCGTACGACACGTCCAGGACGCCCTTGGCGCGCTCGTCCGGGAACAGATCGGTGATCCTCTTCCACACGGCCGTGGTGCGCTCGGTGGGACCGGCCAGGAAGGAGCTGTCCCCTTCGTACGGGGTGTAGTTCTGCTGGATGAAGTCCCGTACGTTGATCTCGTCCCGCCACAGACCTCCCCGGAAGCCGTCCCAGGCGCTCCGGACGGGCCGCTGCTGCTGCGTGGTCATCGGTGTACGACTCCTTCGCCGTCGATCGGGGTCCGGTCGTTCCCGCGCCGTCCGCGGGGGCTCACACCGGGTCGCCGTAGTAGGCGCGGCGCATCAGTTCCTGCATGTCGGCGAGCATCGGCAGCCTCGGGTTCGCGGGCGCGCACTGGTCCTCGTAGGCGTTCATCGCCTGCTCGGGCAGGGCGTCCAGGAACGCCGCCTCGTCGACCCCGGCGTCCTTGAACGACCGCGGGATGCCGACCTTCTCGCGCAGTTCCTCCAGCGCGTGGGCCAGGGACTCCACACCCTCCTCCGGGGTGTCGGCCGGCAGGTTCAGCATCCGGGCGACGTCCTGGTAGCGCTCGGGGGCGATGTACTCGTGGTACTTCGGCCAACTGGTGACCTTGGTGGGCGCCGACCCGTTGTAACGGACGACGTGCGGCAGCAGCAGCGCGTTGGTGCGGCCGTGCGCGACGTGGAAGGTCGCGCCCAGGGTGTGCGCCATGGCGTGCACCACGCCGAGGAACGCCGAGCCGAAGGCCATGCCGGCGATGGTGCCCGCGTTGTGCATGCGTTCCCGGGCCACGGGGTCGTTCGGCCCGTTCACCACGGCCTGTTCGAGGTTGTCGAAGATCAGCCGGATGCCCTGGAGCGCCAGCCCGTCGGTGAAGTCGTTGGCGTACACCGAGACGTAGGTCTCCAGACAGTGCGTGAGCGCGTCGAAGCCGGAGTCCGCGGTGATGGCCCTGGGCAGGTTGAGCGTGAGCGCCGGGTCGCAGATGGCGACGCTCGGCGTCAGCGCGTAGTCGGCCAGCGGGTACTTCTGCCCGGTGGCGGTGTCGGTGATGACGGCGAACGGGGTGACCTCGCTGCCGGTGCCCGAGGTGGTCGGGATGCACACCAGGTCGGCCTTCTGCCCCAGGTCGGGGAAGGTGAACGCGCGCTTGCGGATGTCGAAGAACTTCTCCTTCAGGTCCCCGAACTCGACCTCCGGGTGTTCGTACATCAGCCACATCACCTTGGCCGCGTCCATCGGTGAACCGCCGCCGAGGGCGATGATGGTGTCCGGCTCGAAGTGGCGCATCATCTCGGCGCCCGCGCGCACGGTGTCGATGCTCGGGTTGGGCTCGACGTTGTCGATGACCCGGACCTCGGTGGGTTCGCTGCGGCGCCGCAGGACGGTGCGGATCCGCTCCAGGTGGCCGATCTCCACCATGGTCTTGTCGGTGACGACGACGACCCGGCTGCCGCGGCGCATGTCGGCCAGGTACTTGACGGAGTCACGCTCGAAGTAGATCTTCGAGGGGATCTTGAACCACTGCATGTTGTTGTTCCGCCGCCCGATCCGCTTGATGTTGATCAGGTTGAGCGCGGTGACGTTCCCGGAGACCGAGTTGCTGCCGTACGAGCCGCAGCCCAGGGTCAGGGACGGCATGAACGCGTTGTACACGTCACCGATTCCGCCCTGCGAGGTGGGCGCGTTCCAGATCACCCGGCAGGCCTTGACGGCGTGCCCGTACTCCTCGGCGAAGGCCGGGTCCTCGGTGTGGACGGCGGCCGAGTGGCCCAGACCGTTGAACTCCACCATCTCCGTGGCCAGTCGAACGCCGTCGGCCCGGCTGTCCACCGTCAGCACGGCCAGCACCGGGCAGAGCTTCTCCCGGGTCAGCGGCTCCTCGACGCCGACCTCGGAGACCTCGACCAGGAGCACCGAGGTGTCCTCGGGCACCTCGAACCCGGCACCCTCGGCGATGGCGACCGCGCTCTGCCCCACGATGTCGGCGTTCAACTGGGCGCCCGCGCAGTCGCGTCCGCCCTGCTGTTCGGCGCCGACACCGAAGAGGTACGCCTCCAGCAGCGCCTTCTCGTGGTCGTTGACCGTGTACGCCTTGAGTTTGCGGAACTCCCCGATGGCCTCGTCGCGGATCTCCCGGTCCAGGATCACGGCCTGTTCGGAGGCGCACACCATGCCGTAGTCGTAGGTCTTGGAGAGCACCACGTCGTTGACCGCACGGCGGATCCGGGCGCTCTTCTCGATGTACGCGGGCACGTTGCCGGCCCCGACGCCCAGCGCGGGCTTGCCGCAGCTGTAGGCGGCCCGGACCATCGCGTTGCCGCCCGTGGCCAGGATCGACGCCACCCCGGGATGGTTCATCAGGGCGCTGGTGGCCTCCTTGGAGGGCCGCTCGATCCACTGCACGCAGTGCGCGGGGGCTCCGGCGCGCACGGCCGCGTCCCGGACGATCCGGGCGGCCTCGGCGGAGCAGTTCTGCGCGGCCGGGTGGAAGCCGAAGATGATCGGGTTGCGGGTCTTCAGCGCCATCAGGGCCTTGAAGATGGTGGTGGACGTGGGGTTGGTGACCGGGGTGACGCCCGCGATCACCCCGACGGGCTCGGCGATCTCCACGATCCCGTCGATGTCGTCGCGCCGGATCACGCCGACGGTCTTGACGCCCTTCATCGAGTGGGTGATGTTCTCGCAGGCGAAGATGTTCTTGACGGCCTTGTCCTCGAAGACGCCGCGCCCGGTCTCCTCGACCGCCATCATGGCGAGCCGGGTGTGCTCGGCGAGCGCGGCCAGACTGGCCTTCTTCACTATGTGGTCGATCTGCTCCTGGGTGTAGTCGGCGTACTCGTCCAGTGCCTCCAGGCCGCGAGCGACCAGCTCGTCCACGTCCTGCTCGACCCCGGCGGAGCCGGACCGGGCGGTGGGGGCGGAGGCTGCTCCGGCCCCGGAGGTGTGCTGGCCGTCCTTCTTCTTGCGGCTGGTCATCGGATCACCCTTCGGTCTAGGTGTGCCGAAACAGCCGGGCTTCAGCGGCTCCGGATTACTTCAAGCCTTGCACCGTGGGCCCGATCGTGCAGCCGGGCGGAAGCCCGCCTTCCGGCATGTGCGTGGCGTGTGACGGACGGTGTCGGAGCGCGGATCTCCGGGGGTGCGGAGGAAGACGGACGTTGGCGCGGCGGGTGGTGCTTGCGGTGGTGCCGGGCGGCGCGGCAGGGTGCGGGGTGTGCCTACTCTGCTGATCGTGCATCACACGCCCTCGCCCAACTGCCAGGCCATGTTCGAAGCCGTGCTCTCCGGCGCGACCGCGCCCGAGATCGAGGGCGTCCAGGTGGTGCGGCGGGCGGCGCTGGAGGCCACCGCGTCCGACGTGCTGGCCGCCGACGGCTATGTGCTCGGCACCCCGGCCAACCTCGGGTACATGTCGGGCGCCCTGAAGCATTTCTTCGACCAGGTCTACTACCCGTGCCTGGACGCCACGGCCGCGCGCCCCTTCGGCTACTACGTGCACGGCGGGAACGACGTCACGGGGGCGGTGCGCGGCATCGAGTCCGTGACGACGGGCCTCGGTTGGCGCCGTGCGGCCGAGGCGGTGAAGGTGACGGGCGAGCCGGGCAAGGCCGACATCGAGGCGTGCTGGGAGCTCGGCGCGACCCTCGCGGCCCAACTGATGGACTGAGTCCGCCTGTTGGCTTCGAGGAGGGCCGACGCCGTCACCGGGTGCCGGAGTCGGCCGGGGCGAAGGTGCGGGCGAGGTGGGCGGTCAGCTCCGCCGCCGTCGGCGGGCGGAGGCGGGCACCGACATAGCCGTCCGGGCGGACCAGGAAGGCGGTCGCCCCGTCGGAGACCCCGTAGAGACGGGCGAACTCGCCGAGCGTGTCGATGTACTGCGGCGGGCCGGCGGTGTCCGGGGCGCTTCCGGCGGGCCGGATCACACAGGTGCCGACCCGCCCCGAGGAGAACTCGTCCGCCGCTTCGGCGAGTTGTCGGCCCTGCTCGCCGTCCCCGTAGACGAGCAGCACGTGCCCGCGGTCGCGCAGGAGGTCGTACAGGCGCAGCGGGAACGCGGCGATGTGCGCCGTGAGGCCGGTGCAGTCGGGCGCCCGGTCGCCCGGCTGGGGGCCGGGGCATTCCGCGGCCGGGCCCACGAGCGGGCTGCCGCGGTATCCGACGAGGAGCTGTGCCTCGCGCAGCATCACGGTCGTCGGGTCGTCCGGGTCGGCCTGGACGCCGTGTGCCGCGTGGCGGACCGTGCGCGCGACGACCTCCTCGCCCACGGGCCGCCGCTCGGCGTCGTAACTGGCGGTGAGTTCGGGGTGCGCGCCGCCCTCGACGGCGAGGGCGAGTTTCCAGGCCAGGTTCCAGGCGTCCTGGATGCCGGTGTTCATACCCTGGGCGCCCGTCGGCGGATGGATGTGCGCCGCGTCGCCCGCGACGAAGACGCGGCCGTCGCCGTAGCGGTCGACGATCCGGTGGCTGATGCGGAAGACGGAGGACCAGCGCAGGCGGGAGGCGGTCGCGGGTCGTGGGGACATCCGGTCCAGCACCGCCTGGATGTCCGAGAGCGCGGGCGCGACGCTGCCGTCCAGGCCGTGGGCGACGCCGTCGGACGGGTCGCCCGGCCCGTCGTTCCGCGCCGCTGCGGAGAGTTCGGGCGGGACCATCATCGAGGTCCGGTAGCGGCTGTCGCCGGGCAGCGGGATGCACACGAGGATGTCGTCCACCGCGCCGTCGCCGTCGTGGTGCATGGCACGGACGCCGTAGCCCGGCGGCATGTCCCAGTCCACCTCGACATCGCCCAGCATGTACTCCTCGGGGAACGCGCTCCCCTCGAAGCTGAGACCCAGCTTCTTGCGCACGACGCTGTGCGCGCCGTCGCAGCCCACCAGATAGCGCGCCCGGACCTCCTCCTCGGCTCCGGACGCCGATCGCAGGGAGACGGTCACACCGGCGGCGTCCTGGTCGAACGAGACCAGTTCCGTGCCCCGTTCGATCGCGGTCCCGAACCGAGCGAGGTGTTCCTCCAGGATGCGTTCCGTCTCGTACTGCGGCAGGGCCGCGAAGCCGTACGGCACCTCGGGCGGCAGGGCGAAGTCGATCCGGGCCTTCTCGGCGCCGTTGACGTAGGCGAGCTGCCCGTACATCGGTGCCGCCGCCTCCAGGACGGTGCGGGTGA
Organism: Streptomyces sp. NPDC056738; assembly: GCF_042790435.1. NCBI lineage: Bacteria > Bacillati > Actinomycetota > Actinomycetes > Kitasatosporales > Streptomycetaceae > Streptomyces > Streptomyces sp. NPDC056738. The sequence continues at coordinate 774,203 of NZ_JBHTZF010000001.1, read as the reverse complement.
GCCCCATGTGGTCCCAGATCTCCAGCGTGCGCGGCTGGATGCCCACGGCCTTCGCGTACGGGAGCCGCTCCGGAAGGCGGTCGACGATACGGCAGCGGACCCCGCGCCTGCGCAGTTCCGCGGCCGCGGTGAGACCCACCGGGCCCGCGCCCGCCACCAGGACGTCCGTTGCGAAGGTGTGGGCCACAGGAGCCTCCCTGGGTGTGCCCCCTGCGTCGAGTCGATCTCCCTCCATCGTGGCCCCGCGGCGACCGGCCTCGCCACCGGGCATGTGCGCGCGGCGCGGGCCGGGGCGCCCCTGCGCCGGTGGTTCAGCGTTGCGCGGGAGGGGGCGATCCGTCGGTGGGAAGCCGGTGATGGCCGTCCAGGGGGTGGTGGGCGAGGCGGAGGTGGTGCGCGGCGGTGCGTTCGATGACCAGGAAGGCGGCGTCGTCACCGGGCTGGTCGCCGATGTGCCGGACGAGGTCGTCGTGGATCTGGCGCAGCAGGACGTCGGGGTTGGAGGCGGCGAAGCCGGCGACGCGCTCGGCCAGCGGGTAGAAGGCGCCCTCCGGGGAGCGGGCCTCGATCACGCCGTCGGTGTACAGCAGCAGGAAGTCGCCGGCCTCGAAGGTGAACGGATCGGTGTGGTGGCTGGAGGCGGGCAGTTCGCACATGCCCAGCGGGGGCACGGGGTGGCGTGCGTGCAGGACGCTCACCTGGTGATCGCGCAGGAGCAGCGGCGGCGGATGACCGCAGTTGATCATTTCGACCTGTCTGCCGTCGTCGGGGATGTCGAGGACGAGCGCCGTGACGAAGTGCTCGCCCGGGTCGTGCTCGGTGTCGGCCACCTCGTCCAGGTCCCGGCACACGCTCACCTCGAGGGCTGCCGTCAGTTCGGGCAGCGTGGCGTAGCGGTGGGCGCCCTCGCGGAAGGCGCCCAGCACGACTGACGCCTCGCCGATGGCGGCCAGCCCCTTGCCCCGGACGTCGCCGATGATGACGCGGGTGGACGCGTCGACGGCCCGGGTCACCGCGAACAGGTCGCCGCCGATCTGCGTGTCGTCGTCGGCGGCCAGGTACAGCCAGGCCACGCGCAGCGGGCCGATCCGGCGCGGTGGCGGCCGCAGCAGCACCCGTTGCGCGGTCTCGGCGACGGAGCGGGCCCGCACGAGTTCCTGGGCCCGTCGCTCCCGTACCCGGCAGACGAACACGACGAGGGCGGAGAGCACCACCAGGGCGATGAGCTGGGCGATGTGATTGGTGGTGCCGATCCCGCCGTGCAGGATGGCGACGACCACCTGGGCGGCGACCGCCAGGACGCCGACCAGGGCCGTCAGGGCGGGGCCCGCGAGCGAGGCCGTGAGGGTCGGTGCGATGACGAGCAGGGGCCCCAGGTGGACGTCGGTGGGGGAGCGGATGTCCACCACGGTGATCACGACGATCAACGCGAGCGGGATCGCCACCAGACCGCGACCGGACGGTTGTTCGACGAGACGGTCCACTGACATGCGCCGGATACCCACATGCCCCATTTTGTACCTGTTTCTGTGGCTACGGGGTTCCGGACGGTGTTCACCGTCGGCGAGTCCGGCGCGGGCGCCGGTGCTCGGGTGACCCCTTGGGGCGGCCTCGGGCGGGGCCCCAGGCGCGCGGTGCCGGGTCCGCGAGGGACCCCGGCGTCAGTTCCACAACGGGTAGCTGACCTTCTGCGCGTATCCGTCCGGGTGGTTCTGGGTGTAGGTGAGCGTCATCTGCGTGTAGTGCCGCAGGTGGGGGTTCTTCTTCCACTGCTGCGGGTGGTCCAGCCGGACGACGACCGGGTACGAGTGGAACTTGCCCGCCGCGCAGTACGGCTTGCAGTCGTTCACCATGTTCACTCCCCGGGCGACCGCGGAGTCCTGGTTCCACTGCGACCAGTGGAGCGAGACGAGGCGGCTGTTGCCGTCGCCGCAGGCCAGGATGAACTCGGCGGGGCGCACGTCCGGATGCCAGAAGCAGTCCACGAGTACGGGGGACGCCTGGCGGTGCCGCGCGGGGTGCGAGGTCGCGTGCGAGGTCGCGGGGGTGGCGGAAGCGGTACCCATCACCGCTGTGAGCGCCGCGGCCGCGCAGATGGTGAACGCGGTCCGGATCGAGTTTGTGCGCATATCAGCTCCGTGCGGGACGCTCTTTCGTGTGGCCGTCGAGGTGTCGGCTCTGGCTCGACGCTACGGCCTCGATGTGTGATGTACCACTCATTCGGATGAACGATGCCATTTCGTAAGAAGAGGTCGACATCGGTACACAGGGTGGCGGATCGGAACGCCCCGCAACCGTGCCGGACGGCGCCTTAGAATTCGTCCGTGATGAATAAACCCGGTGGGCAGCGCGGTCGCAGGCCGGGAAGCCCGGACACCAGGGCCGCGATCCTGGAGGTCGCCCGGCGCCGCTTCCTGGAGGACGGCTATCACGCGGTGACCCTCCGGTCCGTCGCCGCCGAGGCCGACGTCGATCTCGCGCTGATCAGCTACTACTTCGGATCGAAGAAGGGGCTGTTCGGTGCCGCGCTGGCGCTGGGCGCGAACCCGGCCGAACTCCTCGCGCGGGTCGTGGAGGAAGGGGACCTCACCACGTTCCCCGAGCGGGTCGTCCGTCAGGTCGTCGCCGTCTGGGACGACCCCGTGACGGGGCCGCCCCTGCTCGCGATGATGAAGACCGCCATCGACGACGACTCCCTCGGCGCACTGGTGAAGGAGGCCCTGGAGCGCGAGATCGTCGACCGGATCGCGACCCTCGTGCCGGGACGGGACGCCCGTCAGCGTGCCACCGCGTTCACCACGGTGATCGCCGGGCTGATCGCCACCCGCTATCTGCTGCGCCTGGAGCCGATCTCCTCCATGACGACCGACGACCTGGTCCGCCTCATGAGCCCACAGCTGCGCCAGGCCCTGCGCGGCCCCGGACGCCCGGCCCGGGACACCGGGGCCAGGGGGCGACCGGCCGCGCGTCCCTGACGCACCGGCTCCGTACCGTCCCTGCCGTCCTTCGACCGGGGGCCCCGGCGGCCGGATGCCCGCGCCCCGCGCGGCGTGCGAAAGACCGGCGCCTCGCACCGCGCGAGGCACCGGTCTTCGAGACGGCGGAGTACGGCTCAGAGGTACGAGGGCTGCTCCGGCGCGCCGGAGGTCTCTGGGACCTCGTGAGCCTCGGCGGACTCCTCGGGCCGCGGGGCGGAGCGCAGCAGCGCCGCGACGGCGACGGCGGCCAGGACGGCGGCGGCCGAGGCGCCGAGGAGCGCCACGTGCATGCCGTCGACGAAGGCGGTCGTCGCCCGGCCGGAGACCGGGCCGCCGATGGCGTGGGCCGCGGCCAGCGAGGAACGGGCCGCGTCCGCCACCTGCTGCGGCAGACCGGGCAGGCTCAGGTGGTCGCGGTAGGCGGCGCTGAGCAGGCTGCCGAGGACGGCGATCCCCAGGGCGCCGCCGAGCTCCCGCGCCAGGTCGTTCATGGCCGAGCCCACGTTCTGCAGCGACCGCGGCAGGGCGTCCGTGATGGAGGTCGTGGCCGGTGTCATGGCCAGCCCCATCCCCGCGCCCAGCGGCACGAGACCGGTCGCGATCAGCCAGTACGGGCTTGACGCGTCCAGCAGGGAGAGGATCCCCATGCCCGCCGCGACGCCGACGAGACCGGCCACCCAGGGTCCCCGGAAACCGAACCGGCCGACCAGCACCGGGGCCGCCCGGGAGACCGGAACCATGGTCACGGCCATCGGCAGCATGGCGGTCGCGGCCATCAAGGCGCTGTCGCCGCGCACCAGTTGCAGGTACTGCATCATCACGAAGATGAACCCGAAGAACACGAAGAACTGAAGCATGATCGACAGCGAGCCCGCGGCGAAGTGGCGGTTGCGGAACAGCCGGGGATCGAGCAACGGGTTCTCGCGGCGCAGCTCGAAGAGGACGAAGCCGGCCAGCACGACCAGACCCAGCCCGATCCCGGCGAGCGTGACCGGGTCGGCCCACCCGCGGGTCGGCGCCTCGATGACCGAGTAGACGAGCGCCACCAGACCGGCCACGGCGAGCAGGGCGCCCCCGACGTCGAGCCTGGGCTGCTTCGCTTCGGCGGACTCGGGCACGAACAGCAGCGTTCCGATCAGGGCCACCAGGGCCAGAGTGACGTTCAGCAGGAACACCGAGCGCCATGACCAGCCCTCCAGCAGGGCCCCGGAGGCGAACAGTCCCACCAGCGCGCTGGCTCCGGCGACCGCCGCCCAGACGCTCACCGCCCGCGCCCGCTGAGCGCGCGGGAACGTCGTGGTGATGGTCGACAGCGTGGCCGGCATGACCAGCGCCGCACCCACACCGAGGACGCCCCGCAGCGCGATGAGCGCCGACGGCTCGGTCGTCAGCGCGGCGGCGGCGGACCCGGCGCCGAAGATCGTCAGCCCCGCGATCAGGGCCCGCCTGCGGCCGAACCGGTCACCCAGCGCGCCGGCCGGCAGCAGCAGCGACGCGAACACGAGGCTGTAGGCGTCGATGATCCAGGACAACTGCGTCTGCGAGGCATGGGTCTCGCGGGCGAGATCGGGAAGCGCCACGTTGAGCGAGGCCATGGCGGCCACCACCGTGCCGAGGGCGACGCAGGTGACCACCAGAACCAGGTTGTGTCGTACGGCCGGTGCGGGACCGGCGGCTGGGGTGCGGGTGGAGGGCATGGGCTCCGTCCTTCGTCCGAGCGGTCCGGGAGGTTCCCGGTGCCTGGACCCAGAGTCGGGAGTCGGCCCTGCGATTTCCACGTTGATGAATTACGGATGCGGCCCGTCGGCCGGTGCCCCGGGGCCGCGTCCGTACCCGGCCCCCGCACCCGAGTCGGGCGGAGACGCCGGTCAGCGGGCCGGGGGCCCCGGGCCCGCGGACGGCCGGGGACGAGCGCGCCGACGCCCCCGTCCCCGGATCCGTACGACCGCTCACCACCTGTTGAATTTCCGGTCGCCTGTGTCGGGGGCCGGGGGAGCGGCCCTAGTGGTCGGTGGAGAGTGCCAGAAGGTCGGTCACCTGTCGGGCGACGAGATCCCATGCCGGGGCCGGGAGCCGGCCGAGGGAACCGTCCCGCAGTGCGTGCAGGGCCGCCTCGGTGTCGCCCTGGTACACGGCGTTCTCGCTGAACACCTCGTCCTCGGAGCGGACCGCGACGCGGAGGAGGGTGGTGCCGGTGGTGGTGCCGCTGGTGGTGTCTGTGCCTGCGCCTGTGCCGTTGCTGTCCTGGTCCCCGACGCCGTCTCCGATGCCGTCACCGTCACCGTCGCCGTCGCCGTCGACGGAGTGCAGGGCGGCGGCGACGACCAGCGGCGACGGTCCGCCCGGCTCGGCCGGGGCCTTGACGTAGTTGCTGGTGACCGGTGTGCGCCAGCGCAGGCTCAGGAGCAGATGACGTTTGGCGATCACCTCGGCCAGATCGGTCTCGGTGACACCCTCCGGCTCCAGGACCACCGCGCGGGCGTCCAGGACGAGGGCCGCGGGGAGCAGGCAACGCAGCGTGCTGCCCACGATGTTGCCGCCCACCGTGGCCGTCCGGCGGACCGCGCCGGTCCCCACCGTGGAGGCCGCGCGGCGCAGCACCTCCGGTACACGGCCGTCGATGCGGTTCAGCACCACGGCCGCGCCCAGGGCGTCGGGCTCGATCGTGTTGGCCTCCGGGAGTTCACGCAGCGACATGGCGTGGTCGGGGAACCCGTCCCGTTGCCAGGTGGCCCACACCAGTGTGGCGCCGCCGATCGGCACCGCCCCTTGGGTCAGGTACTCCTGTGCTTCGGACACGGACGTGGGCAGACGCAACAGCACGACAGCCGACCTGCTTTCCTGGTGACTTGGCGGCGGGGTACTCGGTGTCTTGGCGAAAAGACCGTCGACAGGCGCATTTTCGCCGTACGGACGGGGGCGCGTACAGGGCACACTCCATCAACTGGTGCGCCCCGCCATGCGGTTGGGCCCACGTCGGGGGACCTCACCGGGGGCGGCCCACACGCGCTGTCCGCACTCGACGGGCGGCCATGGCGCCCGTCGCTTTCCTTTCCCGCGCCGCGAGTTGCTTCGTACCGCTGTCAACTACCCTGGTGGGAGCCGGAATAGGCAGCCCATCGGCCGCCGTGCCGGACCACGCTGATCCGCCGGCCGAAGCAATCGGTCATCCGGGAATCGGTCAGGGTGTCCTCGACGGGCCCCTGCGCCAGGACGCGCCCCTCGCGCAGGAGCAGCGCCCGGCCGACGGCCGGGGACAGCTCCTCCAGGTGGTGGGTGACCGTCACGGTGGCGAGGTGCGGGCGGCTCTCGGCCAGCCGCTGCATCGCTTCGACGAGGTCCTCCCGGGAGGGCAGATCCAGGGCGTTGAACGGCTCGTCGAGCAGGAGCAGGGCCGGCTCGGCCATCAGGGCCCTGGCGATCAGGACGCGGGCCCTTTGCCCGCCCGAGCAGACCCCGTACGGCCGGTCGGCCAGCTCCTTGATGTCCAGTTCGGCGAGCAGTTCGTGAGCGCGCCGGCGCACCTCGGCGTCGTACTTCCGCCACAGCGGCTGTACGGTCCCGGTGTGGCCCGTCAGGACGACGCCGTGGGCGTCGAGGTCCTGCGGTACACGCTGTGCGGTGCTCACATGGCCGATACGGGCGCGCAGCTCACGTACGTCGACCCGGCCGAGCCGGCAGCCGAGCACCTCGACGCTCCCGGTCGTCGGATGCATCAGCGCGCCCAGCAGACGCAGCAGGGTGGTCTTGCCCGCGCCGTTGGCGCCGAGCAGGGCCCAGTGCTCACCGGCCCGTACCGTCCAGTCGATCTCCGAGAGGATCACCTGGCGGGTCGTGTGACGGTGGACGCTCACGTCGCGGAGGGCGACCACCGTCCCCGGGCCGCCGGCGTCCGGCTCGGTCCGCACCTCGGCCATGTCCGCTCTCCCCTCGATCGGTCGTCGCGTCTCGCAGAGTAGATGCAGCGCGCATCTTGTTGCTGGCGCGTCCGCTGGGTGGACGGCGCAGGGTCGCGCTCGGCCAGGTCGGCCGCGAGCGCGCTGAGCCGAGGGACGCCCTTCCACCGTGGGCGGCTCACGATCACTTCAGGATGTTGACGGCGCGGGACACCACCAGCACCACGGTGACCAGGGAGACGGTGGACTGGAGCATCATCAGCATCTTGGCCCAGCGGGACAGCGGCATCACGTCGGTCGGGCTGAAGGCGGCGGAGTTGGTGAAGGAGAGGTACAGGTAGTCCAGGAACGCCGGTTCCCAGTCGGGCGGCGCGGATTCGGGGCTCTGCATCTGGACGAAGAGGAAGTCGGCGTACTGGCGGTGGCCCATCATGCGGTTCGCCGGCCCGCCCCGGTCCAACTCCCAGAACCACAGGGCGAACACGATGACGTTGGTGAGCCAGATGTTGCCGCCGGTCAGCAGCAGCGTCGTGGCGTTCGTCCCTTCGCCGCCGTGGACGAGGCCCCGCACCAGCTCGGCCGCGGCCCAGCCGTTGGCCAGGCTGATGAGCCCGATGAGGGCCAGCCCCAGCGACCGCAGCCACTTGTTCCGGGGCTCGACCCGGCGGGGGTTGGCGGCGACGAGCCCCAGCAGCAGGACCACTTCGAGGGCCGGCAGCACGCCGAACGGCAGGAGGGTCAGCCGCTCCGGAAGCTTGAGCTGGAGGACGACCGCCACCAGGATCGCGGCGGTCACCGCCCAGCGCGGCTCCCCGTGCGTCACCCTCCGCCAGGCGGGGGCCACTTCACGTTCACCGGACTCCAGGAGCCGTTCGATGCCGATGAGCCGGCTCTGGGTGTCGTTCGATCCGTCGTTCATGCGGGTGATTGTCGCGCGTGGCCCCGTACGTCGCGGCGCTCCCCGTCGTCGGTGGGCCGTCGCCGAACGGCAGGCAGGGTGCGCCGTAGCGCGATCGGCCGCCGAAGCGGTGGGGGCCGCTGGGCCTCCACGCGCCACGGCCTGCGGAAGTGGGTGCTTTGCGAGGATCTGGGTACCCGGCATCCATGATCGACGAAGCGCACACCACACTGGCCCTTTCTTCCATGGGCGCTCTCTGGCTGACGGTGGCGGGTGTCGCTGTGGTCGCCGTCCTGATCGCGGCATTCGTTGTCGGCGGTCGACGTGCCACCCGGCGCAAGGTGTCCACCCCGGCGCCGAACACGGAACAGGCCCAACGGGCCCTGGCCGACCCCGCACAGCGCGGCGAAGGCTGGAGCACTCCCGATGACGACCCCGAACAGGGGAGCCCCCGCCGCTGACCGCGGACGGATGTGAACCGGCGCCCGGCCGGCGACAGAGGCGGCGCGACCCGCGTGCCTTCGAAGACCTTGACCTCGCGGTTCGGCTGCCCGAGCGAAGACCTTGACCTCGCGGTTCGGCTGCCCGAGCCGGAATCCGTCGGGGCGCGGGGGATCGGCCGCGGGCCCCCCGCGGGCGGCCGGGACCCCCTCCACAGGGGGGGGGGTGGT
>NZ_JBHTZF010000001.1:436492-765750 GCF_042790435.1 Streptomyces sp. NPDC056738 | reverse complement strand
TCCCCCGCCCCGGCGGGGGGGGGCCCCCCCGCCACACCCCTGCGCCCGGGGGGGCGGCGCCCCCCCCCGGGAGCGGGGGCCCCCGGCCCCGCGCCGCCCCCCCCCGACAGCGTGCGCCGTCAACCCGCTCCACAGCGGGCGGTGTGATCACTGATCAGAATCCGCCCGATCGATCGGCCGCGGTGGCACGTCCGGAACCATCGCTCTCCGCGAGCGGATCGACTCGATGGCCTCCGCCAGCCGCTGCACCAACGTCAGCTCGATGTCCTGGGATCCGTCCGCCGCAGCGGACGGATCCAGACCCCTGACACCATCGTTCACCTGCGCCGAGTTCCCGAACGAAGCCCCGTCAAACAGGGGCCGTCGCAGGGGTTCACGCGCCCGCTGTCCCTTCGTAACGCCAGCCCATGGACGCACGCACAGCGGGGCCGCCCGGAGTGCTTCCGGGCGGCCCCACTCGGCGTACGGTGCCGCGAGGTCAGGCGCGGTTGTTCTCGTAGTAGCCGCCGACCTGCTCGTGGTATCCGGCGTCGCCGACGTGCTTGTCCTTGTCGAACTCGGGGGAGTTCTTGATCTGGTCCTTGGTGAGCGCGACGTAGATCTTCTGCTCGTCCTGGTCGACCGACTGCACGGTGCCGGCCGGAAGCAGGACGTGCTTGCCGAAGATCCATACGCCGGTGTCGACGACGAGGTACGAGGAGCTGACGTCGTCCGAGTGCTTGTCGACCTTCCCGATGCTGCCGTCGGTCGCCTCGACCTTGTATCCGGTCAGGTCGGTGCCCGCGACGTGGCCGGTGGTCGGCTGGTAGCCCCAGATGCTGTCACTCATGAAACGGCTCCCTCATCGAAATTGTGTTCAGGGTCCGCAGGAAAGACCGCGGAGTCGTACAGGCGTCATCAAAATTCGGTGACTTTCCTCGTGATGTCGAGTGTCCTGAATATCGGACGCTACACATCAATTCTTCTACCAGCGGTACCAACGGCCCCGCTTGCCGCCGCTGGCCGTGGGCCGGATCACGAAGCCGAGGACCCATACGACCAGCACGATGACAGCGATCCACCACAGGGCCTTGAGTGCGAAACCGGCACCGAAGAGGATCAGGGCGAGCAGGAGAACGAGAAGAACAGGAACCATGATTATCAACCTCCGAGCCGTCGTGTGCCCTGCCCGACGATCTCCACTCCAGCGGATCCCAGATATTTCCTACGGGCCTCGGAGTGGCCGGAATTCTGTGGGGCGTGTTCCGGGTTTGAGACTGTCATAAGGGGTGACACAGGAGAGGAAATATTTCTCCTCAGGAAACAGGATGTGAGCGGTTGTGGCTGCGGACGAGAAGGCTCAGGCCAAGGGCGAGCAGGCCAAGGGCAAGGTCAAGAAGGTCGTGGGCGGTGCCGTGGGCAACGAGTCCCTGAAGGCCGAGGGGCGTGCCGAAGAGTCCAAGGGTGATCTGCGCACGGCCAAGGAGAAGGCCAAGGACGCCATCAAGCCCAAGTAGTCCCCGCCGGCCGGTCCCGGTAGCCGCCCCGTCCTGCGGGCCAGGCTGCCGGGACCTGTGCTGTGTCCGAGGGAGCGGCGGAAGGCCGGCGACCTGTCGGCCCGCGTGCCGGGAGGAGACGCGCATGATGCCCGTGGAGACCCGCGCATGATGCCCGCGGAGACCCGCGCGTCATGCCCGTGCGGACCGCCGCATGATCCCGGTGCGGACGGGTACTCGTCGGTCTCCGCGTGTTCTCCGCTACTCCTGGGGTTTGTCGTGGCCATTCGACACCAAGTGATCGAGCAGCCTCCTGACGCCGTCTGGGCGGTTCTCGAGGATCCCCGGCTCTATGCCGAGTGGGTCGTGGGGACTTCCGCCTCCTGGCCACTGGACAGGCGATGGCCGCAGGTCGACGCGGCGCTCGCGTATCGCGTGGACCTGGGCCCCTGGACACGGGAAGGGCGGACGGTGGTCCGCCGGTGGGAACCGCCCCGCCGGCTGGAACTCGAAGCCGACAGCGGCCGCTTGGGCACGGCGCGCATCGCCGTCGAAGTGCGCCCCTGGGGCGGACAGACCCTGGTCCTGGTCGACGAGCACCCGCTGCGCGGACCGGGAGGAGCCCTGCACGCGGCGCCTCTCGACCTCCTGATCCAGTTGCGGCACCGAAGCATGCTGCCCCGCCTCGCCCGAACCGTGGAGCGCGTCGCCTCCGCGACCTCCGACACCACCGCGAGGGCCGTCCCGCGGGACTCGGCGACCAGTCGCCGGGCTTGAACGGCGGAGGTTCCTTCCCGTTCGGCGCGCGGCCGACCCCGCGATCATCACCTCACGACACGCTCCTGCCGCAAGACCGTGATCGGCCTACGTATCCGGGGCGGAGGGAGAGAGTGCCATGAGCAACCACATCTCCGTGGACGACACCTGCGTCAGCGCGTTCTGGGAGCTGAAGGGGAAGCGTGAAGTCAACACGGTGCTCTACCGGCTCAGCGACGCCCTGGACACCTGCGTCGTCGAACGCCGGGCCAATCTGACGCACGACGAGCTTCTGTCGGCGCTGCCCGCGCACGATCCCCGACTCGTCCTCCTCGACCTGGCCTTCGCGTCGGTCGACGGAGCGCGCCGCAACAAGATCCTGCTGATCTCCTGGGTGCCGCGCGGAATCACGCCCCAGCACGAGGCGGCCTACGCTCACGGCCGTGCCGCCCTGCTGCGCAGGCTCGACGGAAGTCTTCTCACCGTGCGGGCCACGGACTCGGCGGACCTGGAGTATCACCGCCTGGTCTCCGAGGCCCAGGCAGGAGCGCGGGTCCGGGGCAGGTCGGGCAGCGTGAGCGGATCCACCGTCCCCGTGGCACGGACCGGCGCCTTCGGCGACGGCACGCCGTCCGCGTCGCGGAGACGTTCCGCGTGAGGCGTCGCCGAGGCTCCGCCGCACCGCTTCCGGGCCGGCTCCGCTGCCGGTCGGAAGCCGTGCGGCGGCACTCGCCCGTCACATGTTGATCATGTGGCCGGCCAGCCCGTGGACGGCCTCCTTGACGGCCTCTCCGAGAGTCGGGTGGCCGTGCACATTGCGGGCGACCTCGTTGACCGTCAGGTCCCACTGCTGGGCGAGCGTCAACTCCGGGAGCAGCTCGGTGACTTCGGGACCAATCAGGTGGGCGCCGAGGAGTTCGCCGTAGCGCGCGTCGCTGAGGAGTTTGACGAAGCCCGCCGTCTCGCCCAGGCCGTGGGCCTTGCCGTTCGCCGTGAACGGGAACTTCGCCACCTTGACGTCGAAGCCCCGCTCGCGCGCCTGCGCCTCCGTCCAGCCGAAACTGGCGATCTGCGGCTGGCAGTAGGTCGCCCGCGGGATCATGACGTAGTCGAGCTCCATCGTCTCGGCGTCGCCGATCGTCTCGGCCGCCACGATGCCCATCGACTCCGCCGCGTGGGCGAGCATCAGCTTCGCCGTCACGTCCCCGATGGCGTAGATGTGCGGCACGCTCGTACGGCAGCGGCCGTCGATGTCGATCGCGCCGCGGTCGGTGAGTTTCACCCCGGTGTTCTCCAGGCCGTAGCCCTGCACGCGCGGCTGGAACCCGATCGCCTGGAGCACCTTGCCGGCCTCGAGCGTCTGCCGCTGCCCGCCCGTGGTCACCATGACCTTGACCGAGCCTCCCGAGTCGTCGATCGCCTCGACGCGGGTGGACGTCAGTACGTTGATGCCGAGCCGCTTGTAGCGGCGGGCCAGTTCGGCGGAGACCTCCTCGTCCTCCAACGGGACGATCCGGTCGAGGAATTCGACGAGGGTGACCTGGACGCCGTAGTTGTGGAGCACGTAGGCGAACTCCACGCCGATGGCGCCGGCGCCCGCGATGACGATGCTGTCCGGGAGGGTGTCCGACAGGATCTGCTCCTCGTACGTCACCACGCGCTCGCTCAGCGAGGTTCCCGGGAGCAGCTTGGTGGTGGCCCCGGCGGCGATGATGCAGTTGCCGAAGGTGACGGTCTCCGAGCCACCGTCGGTCAGGGCGACGTCGAGCGTGCGGTCGTCGCGGAAGGTGCCGCGGCCGGTGTACTGGGTGATCTTGTTCTTCTTCATCAGGTAGTGGACGCCCTTGACACGTCCGTCCGCCACCTTGCGACTGCGGGTGAAGGCGGCGCCGTAGTCGAAGGTCACCTCGCCGTTCACCTGGATGCCGAAGGTCTTGGCCTCCTGGGTGAAGATGTGGGCGAGCTCCGCGTTGCGCAGCAGCGCCTTCGACGGGATGCACCCCACGTTGAGGCACACACCGCCCCAGTACTTCTCCTCGATGATCGCCGTGCTGAGTCCGAGCTGGGCGGCCCGGATCGCCGCGACATATCCTCCCGGGCCGGCGCCCAGGACCACAACGTCAAAGTGTGCGCTCATGGCGTTCAGCCTAGAACGCCACGACGCCCGGCGACGTGACGGGCGCGGCCGTGGAGGCCGCGGGAAGGGCGGGCCGTGGCACGCCAACGGGCCGGCCCCTGGGCAGGGGCCGGCCCGTACGTCAGGCCGTGTCGGGCGGCGTCACGTGCCGCCCGACGTCAGGCCGTGTGAGGCGGCGTCACGCGCCGCCCGACCTCAGACGAGGTCGAACCGGTCCAGGTTCATGACCTTGTCCCAGGCGGCGACGAAGTCCTTCACGAACTTCGCCTTGGCGTCGTCGCTCGCGTAGACCTCGGCGAGCGCGCGCAGCTCGGAGTTCGAGCCGAAGACGAGGTCGGCACGCGTGCCGGTCCACTTGACCTCGCCGGTGGCGTCGTCGCGGGCCTCGAAGGTGGTCGCGTCCTCGGAGGTCGGCGTCCACGTCGTGCCCAGGTCGAGCAGGTTGACGAAGAAGTCGTTCGTGAGCTGTCCGGGGGTCGCGGTGAGGACACCGTGCGCGGACTGGCCGTGGTTGGCGCCCAGGACACGCAGACCGCCGACGAGGACGGTGAGTTCCGGTGCGCTCAGGGTCAGCAGGTTCGCGCGGTCGAGCAGCAGGTACTCGGCCGGGAGGCGGTTGCCCTTGCCCAGGTAGTTGCGGAAGCCGTCCGAGGTCGGCTCCAGCGCGGCGAAGGACTCCGCGTCGGTGTGCTCGTCCGTCGCGTCGACACGGCCCGGGGTGAAGGGCACCTGGATGTCGTGACCGGCGTCCTTGGCGGCCTTCTCGACCGCGGCGACACCGCCGAGGACGATCAGGTCGGCCAGCGAGACGTGCTTGTCACCGGCGTTGAAGTCGCGCTGGACGCTCTCCAGCGTGCGCAGCACCGTGGCCAGCGTGTCGGGGTCGTTGGCCTCCCAGCCGCGCTGCGGCTCCAGACGGATGCGGCCGCCGTTGGCGCCGCCGCGCTTGTCGCTGCCGCGGAACGTCGAGGCCGACGCCCACGCGGTGAAGACGAGCTGCGCGACCGTCAGGTCCGAGGCGAGGATCTTCGCCTTGAGGGCGCTGACGTCCTCGGCGCCGATGACCTCGCCCTGCGCCTCCGGCAGCGGGTCCTGCCACAGCAGCGTCTCCTCCGGGACCTCCGGGCCGAGGTAGAGGGACTTCGGGCCCATGTCGCGGTGGGTCAGCTTGTACCAGGCCCGCGCGAAGGCGTCCGCGAACTCGGCGGGGTTCTCGTGGAAGCGGCGGGAGATCGGCCCGTAGATCGGGTCGAAGCGCAGCGACAGGTCCGTCGTGAGCATCGAGGGGGCGATCTTCTTCGACGGGTCGTGCGCGGCCGGGACGGTGCCCTCGCCCGCGCCGTCCTTCGGCTTCCACTGGTTGGCGCCGGCCGGGCTCTGGGTCAGCTCCCACTCGTAGCCGAAGAGGTTGTCGAAGAAGCCGTTGCTCCACTGGGTGGGCGTGGTGGTCCAGGTGACCTCCAGGCCGGAGGTGATGGCGTCGGCGCCCTTGCCGGTGCCGTACGTGCTCTTCCAGCCCAGGCCCTGCGCCTCGATCGGGGCGGCCTCGGGGTCGTCGCCGACGCTCTCCGCCGGTCCGGCGCCGTGGGTCTTGCCGAAGGTGTGACCGCCCGCGATCAGGGCGACCGTCTCCTCGTCGTTCATCGCCATCCGGCGGAAGGTCTCACGGATGTCGCGGGCCGCGGCGATCGGGTCCGGGTTGCCGTTCGGGCCCTCGGGGTTGACGTAGATGAGACCCATCTGGACGGCGCCGAGCGGGTTCTCCAGCTCGCGGTCGCCCGTGTAGCGCTCGTCGTCGAGCCAGGTGGTCTCCGGGCCCCAGTACACGTCCTCCTCGGACTCCCACACGTCCTCACGGCCACCGGCGAAGCCGAAGGTGTCGAAGCCCATCTGCTCCAGGGCGACATTGCCGGTGAGGATCATGAGGTCGGCCCAGGAGAGGCTCTGGCCGTACTTCTTCTTCACGGGCCACAGCAGACGGCGGGCCTTGTCCAGGTTGCCGTTGTCCGGCCAGCTGTTCAGGGGGGCGAAGCGCTGCTGTCCGGCACCGGCGCCGCCGCGGCCGTCGCTGATGCGGTAGGTGCCCGCGCTGTGCCAGGCCATACGGATCATGAAGGGGCCGTAGTTGCCGAAGTCGGCGGGCCACCAGTCCTGCGAGGTCGTGAGCACCTCGGCGATGTCCTGCTTCACCGCGGCGAGGTCGAGGGCCTGGAAGGCCGCGGCGTAGTCGAAGTCCTCGCCGAGCGGGTTGGCCACGGCGGGGTTCTTGGCAAGGATCTTCAGGTTGAGACGCTCCGGCCACCACTGGCGGTTGCCGCCGCCCTGGGTCGGGTGCGGAGCGCGGCCGTGCGCGACCGGGCAGCCGCCCGCCCCCTCCGTTTTCGCGTCGGTGACGATCGCGTCGTGGTTCTCAGACATGGGAATCCTTCCGGAAGGGCCGATCTACGTGCTCAGCGACTACGGGTGGGGGGAACAGCCGGGGCCGGGCCCCGGAATCCGGCCCCGGAACCTTCGGCGGAGCCGACGGGGAGGCCGTTGTTTTCGGACGATAACGCGCAAAGGGGGCGATCCGTCGCGCGACCGGGGGTGGGAGTGCCGTACGCGGCGCGCGCCGGACCGGCTGGACCGGTCCGATGCGGGGTACGGATCCCGCCACGGTGAGCGGACGGAGGGCTGTGTGCCACGTGCGGGGAGGTGCGGCGCCGGGTCGCCCGCCGCGGCGGCGATCGCGTCGCCGCCGGGGCGGTCCCGGGCTCCGGGAGCTTCCCGGGCTGCGTGTCACGGCGGCCGTCACGCGCAGGCCGGCGCCGCGTGGTTCCACGGCGGTGGTCCCGACATCTGTGTCTCTCCTGCTCGTGCCGAAGTGTTCTTGTCCCTTGGCCAGTGCCGAAACCGATCCTACGATGGACAGAGTCCAAGTCAAGAAGGACACCAGACCCATATTCGATCGGACCCAGGATGCACACGGATAAACTGCGGGTTCCCACCGATCCTGAAAAGGTGAACCGATATGAGTGACCTGCTGGAGCGACTGCGAGGGCGTGGCTGGCGGATGACTTCCCAGCGGCGCGTCGTTGCGGAGGTCCTCGACGGCGATCATGTGCATCTCACGGCCGACGAGGTGCACGCCCGCGCGGCCGAACGGCTGCCCGAGATCTCCCGGGCGACCGTCTACAACGCCCTGGGGGAGCTGGTCTCGCTCGGCGAGGTGATCGAGGTCACCACCGACGGACGCGCCAAACGCTACGACCCGAACGCGCACCGCCCGCACCAGCATCTGGTGTGCTCCGCCTGCGGCACCGTCCGTGACGTCCACCCCACCGGCAACCCGCTGGCCGACCTTCCCGCGACGGAACGATTCGGTTTCACCGTGGCCGCCGTCGAGGTCACCTACCGGGGGCTGTGCCCTTCGTGCGCCTAGGGCGTACCCGCGGCGCCTGGCATGTCCCGGGCGGGACGCCGAGGACACGCCCTAGGCTTCGGCCATGATCGAGACCGAGCGGGATCTCTCAGGGGCGATACGGATCAGGCCCGACGGACCGGGCGACGCGCGGGCCGTGCTGGACATGCTCGACGGAGCGGTGGCCTGGATGAACGCCCGGGGCAACACCGAGCAGTGGGGCACGACCCCGTACTCGGCGACGACGGGCGGGGCCGAGCGCGTCCGGCGGTACATGACCGAGAACGCGCCCTTCGTCGCGGAAGCCGGGGGAGTACCCGTCGGCGCCATGGTCCTCGACACCGGGCCCAGCCCGCAGATGCCGATCGAGCCCGCCGGAGAACCCGAGCGGTACGTCCGGCTGCTGGTGTCCGACCGACGGCACGCCGGCCGCGGCATCGGGGCCGCGCTCCTCGCCCACGCCGTCGAGGAGACACGGCGGTCCGGCGTCGAGCTGCTGCGGGTCGACTGCTGGGCGGGCGGCGGGGGCGAACTGGTCGCGTTCTACGAGCGCCAGGGATTCACCCCCACCGAGCGGTTCCTGTCCGGAGCCTGGCCGGGCCAGGTGCTGGCCCGGCGCGTGGGCGTACCGCGTGCCCGGAGCGATCAGGAGAGGTAGTCGGCGACGAGCTCGGCGAACTCCTCCGGCGCCGCGAGCCTGACCCCGAGGCTCTCGGCCTTGGCACGCTTGGATCCGGCACCCTCACCCGCGACGACCAGGGTCGTCTTCTTCGACACGCTGGAGGACGAACGGCCGCCGGCGCGCTCGATGAGCTCGTTCATCTGGTTGCGGCTGAGCTGCTCCAGGGCGCCGGTCATCGCACCCGTGACCACCACCGTCATCCCGGCCAGCGGCCCGCCGGCCGTCTCGCCGCCCTCCGCGTCCGGGCCGTCCTCGCCGGGCGCGGCGGGCGGCGTCGCGCCCGGCTCGGTCATGTTGACGCCCGCGGCGGCGAGCTTGTCGATCAGCGGGGCCAGCTCGGCGAGCTCCGCGACGATCGAGGGGGCCTTCTCGGTGCCGATCCCCTCCACCCGCTGCATCGCCTCCGCGTCCGCCGCCCGTATGTGCTCCATCGTCGCGAAGTACCGGGCGATGCGCCGGGACATGGAACGGCCGGTGCCGCGGACACCCAGCGCGCACAGCACCCGGGACAGCGGTCTGCCCTTGGCCGTCTCGATCGCGGCGAGGAGGTTGTCGGTGCTGGTCTCGCCCATCCGCTCCAGGCCGAGGAGCTGCTCGCGCGTCAGGTGGAACAGACCGGCGAGATCGGCGACCAGTCCGCTCTCGACGAGCTGGACGACCCGGGTGTGACCGAGGCCCTCGATGTCGAGCTGGTCGCGGCCCGCCGCGTACGAGAGGGCGGCCACCAGATGACAGTTGCGGCCCTGCTCGCAGCGCCACCGCTGCTCGCTGGTGTCGATGGCGGACCCGCAGTTCGGGCACGTCTCGGGGAAGAGGATGGGCTGTTCCTCGCCGGTGCGCAGATGGGCGACCGGAGCCTCGACGCGGGGGATGACGTCCCCGGCGCGGTGGACCATCACATGGTCGCCCAGCCGCAGATCGCGACGCGTGATGTCCGCCGGGTTGTGCAGGGTCGCGTACGTGATGGTCGAACCGTCGATCTCGACCGGCTCCAGCACCGCGCGCGGGGCGACGATGCCGGTGCGGCCCACGTTCCACTCGACCGCCAGCAGCCGGGTGATCTTCTCGACGGCCGGGAGCTTGTACGCGATCGCCCAGCGCGGCGCGCGTGAACCGGACCCCGCGGCCCGCTGGTCGGCGGCCAGGTCCGCCTTGACGACGATCCCGTCGATCCCGAACGGCAGCTCGGCGCGCAGCGCCCCGATCTCCTGGACCCGGGCCAGCACCTGCTCGGCGTTCGCCGCCGTGACACCGGGGACGGCCGTGCTCGCGGTCGTGTTCACGCCCAGACCGGCCGCCCGGGCCATGAGCTCGCTGTGCGCGAGCTCGCCGAGCCGGGCGGCCTCCGCGGCCTCGGTGCCCGGCACCGGCAGCAGGCCGTAGCCGAAGAAGGTCATCGGAACGGTGTAGGCGCGCTCCTTGGCGCGCAGCGTGCCCGCCGCGGCGTTCCGCGGGTTCGCGAACGGCTGCCCGCCGTGCGCCGTGCGGACCTCGTTGGCGTGCTCGAACTGTGCCGTCGTCATGAGGACTTCGCCGCGCACCTCCAGCGTGAGCGGTTCGGCGAGCTCGCCGGGCAGGCCCTCGATCGTCCCGATCGCGTGCGACACGTCCTCACCGGCGGTGCCGTCCCCGCGGGTGATCAGCCGGGTGAGCCGCCCCTCCTGATACCGCGCCGCGATGGCCAGGCCGTCGAGCTTCGGCTCGACGCTGTACCGCTCCACCTCGTGACCGGTGCGCCGGGCCAGCGACGCCGTCCAGGCGACGAACTCCTCGGATGAGAAGACGTTGTCCAGGCTCAGCATCGGCACCGTGTGCGGGACGTCCCCCTCGACGGCGCCGCCCGCGACCTTCCCGGTCGGCGAGTCGGGCAGCACCTGCTCGGGATGGGCCGCCTCCCACGCGGCGATGCCGCGCACGAGCCGGTCGTACGCGTCGTCGTCCAGCACGGACGTGCCGCCCTCGTAATAGGCGGCCGACGCCTTCAACGCGTCCTCGACCGCCTGCGCGTAGGCGACGGCGTCCACGATCACTGCAACAGGTGTTGTCATACCCGTCATCCTGCCTGCCACCACTGACAATGCCCTCCCGGCGGCTGCTTCGGGATAGGCACTTCGGGCGATGCGGGCAAGTGCGTCACCCGGAGGTGACAGGGGGCCGGAGGGTGAAGTAGACCTGGGACGACCGCGCCACCGCGCGGGTCCCCCGGGCCGCACCGGCAGGTCCCCGCCCGGCCCCCAGCCGCCCTCAAGGAGTGCCCATGCTCACCGCGCTCGGTCTCGGTCCGGCCGAGGAGGAGATCTACCGTCTCCTGGTGGCGCGGGGACGGGCGGCCGTCGAGGAACTGGCGGCCCGCAGCGGCCGCCCCGAGTCCGAGGCGCGCGACATCCTCACCACGCTGGCCGGGCGCGGTCTCGTCGTGCCGCAGACGGCCGAGGGCGCCGCCACCGTCTTCGTGGCGGCGCCTCCCGCGGTCGCCCTCGGCGGGGAACTGCGGCGTCGGCGCGACGAGTTGAGCGCGGCGGAGCACGCGGTGCTCACGCTCGCCGAGCAGCACCGCTCGGGGGCCGAGGGCGGTGCGGTCGAGGTGATCGGCGACATCGACGCGGTCCGGCACCGGTTCCGGCAGCTCCAGGAGTCCGCCCGGCACGAGGTGCGGTCGATGATGGTGCCCGAACAGACGGTCGTGTCACGCGACGACAACACGGCGGAGGAGGGCGGGATCCACCGGGGGGTGCTCTACCGGACGATCCTGCACCGGGACGCGCTGAGCGAGCCCGGTCTGGTCACCCAGGCCCTCGCCGTACTGGGAGCCGGACAGCAGGTGAGGGTCGCCGACGCCGTCCCGGTCAAACTCATGATCGCGGACCACGATCTCGCGATGCTCCCCCTGTACAGCGGCCGCAACACCGCCGCCGCCTCGGTGCTCGTGCACGCCGGGGGACTCCTGGACGCCCTCGTCGCCTACTTCGAGCTGGCCTGGGAGCACGCCTATCCGCTGGCGCCGCACACGGCCGGCGACGGGATCGTGGAGCAACGCCCGGACGAGATAGACGAGTTCGACGCCCGGATGCTGGCCCTCGTGCTGGCCGGGCTCACCGACCAGGCGGTGGGGGCGCGCCTCGGCGTCTCGCGGCGCACCGTGCAGCGGCGCATCGGTGAACTCATGGCGCGGGCCGGCGCCGAGAGCCGTATCCAGCTCGGCTGGCATGCCGCGCGCCGGGGCTGGGCCTGAGGGCCCGCTTCGTGGCGGGCGGGGGCTCGACGGGAGCGAGCCGGGGCGCGCGTGCGTCAGTGTCCGCGGACCGCGGGTGAGGGCCGTACGGACCGGGTGACGACGAGGTCACCCTCGCGGGGACCGGGAGGCAGGCCCGTCTCGACGTCGGCCTGGCGGAGCTCGGCGAGCAACTCGGTCTGTCCGGCGAGCAGTTCGGTGAGGATGCGGCGGGCGGCACGCAGCAGTTCGGCGACGTCGCCGCCGGCGAGCGCGTAACTGACGGTCGAGCCCTCGCGGATGGACACCACGATGCCCGAGCGGCGCAGCACGGCCAGTTGCTGCGAGAGGTTGGACGGTTCGACCTCGATCTCGCTGAGCAGGTCGCGTACCGAGACGGGGCCGCTCTGCAGCAGCTCCAGGACGCGGATGCGCACAGGGTGTCCGAGCATGCGGAAGAACTCGGCCTTGGCCTGGTAGAGGGGAACCTGCCTGTTCAAAATCGTTCGCTCCCTGCCGCCTGGGGACGGGCTGTTTCTCCGGGCTGGTGCGGTGGCTGTCCGCGTCCCGCCGCGAACGGTGCCCGAAGGACCGATCCTGGCGGCTCCACCTCCGCACGCCCACGAGATTGACTCCATCTGGATGTACCTAAATGAAGAAGTCTTCAAGTCGTGGGCATGCGAAAGCGCGGAGAACGTGGCTGTCTACACCTCTAGTTCGGCTTCGATGCGTGCGAGCTGGTGGCGGGCCATGGCCAGGTTGGACGTCCCCTTGTTGAGCACCAGGTACAGGAACAGTCCGTTGCCGTCGCGGCCGGTCAGGGGACGGATCAGGTGGTACTGGCTCTCCAGCGTGATGAGTACGTCCTCGATCTTGCTCTTGAGCCCGAGGTGCTCCATCGTGCGCACCTTGGCCCGGACCACGTCGGTGTTGCCGGCCGCGGCGACGTTCAGGTCGAGGTCCTTGCCGCCCCCCAGCGTGCCCAGCGCCATGCCGCTCGTGTAGTCGACGAGGGCCACGCCCAGCGCGCCCTCGATCGACGTCATCGTCTCCTTGAGGGAGATCTCCACATTTGCCATACCGATGTCTCCTTCGGGTCACCGCGCGGACGGAGGAGTTCCCGACCGGCCGGTGACCCGGACCCTACGGACCGCCCGCCGGGGAGATCCGGCTTCTTTCGGGACTGACGGAAGGAGCGTCGAAAGGCGCGTCAGGGGACAGTTAATTGATCGTCATTGGGCTGTCGTTGATCACGATTGGCGCCCCGCGCCCGGTGCGCGCGTGACGGCGAACTCCGCGAACCACGCCAGCATCTCCGGGTGGGTGATGGACCCTTCACTGCTGACCTCGCCGGGGCGGGCGCCCTGGAGGACGCGTTTGACCGGGACCTCGAGCTTCTTGCCGGTGAGCGTGCGCGGCACGGCGGGGACCTGCACGATGACGTCGGGCACATGGCGCGGGGACAGCCGGCTCCTGATGGCCCCGGCGACGTGCCGGCGCAGCCCGTCGTCGAGCGCGGTGCCCTCGGCGGGTACGACGAACAGCGGCATGAAGTAGGCGCCGTCGGGCTGTTCGACACCGATGACGAGGCTGTCGGCGATCTCGGGGAGCTGGTCGACCACGGCGTAGATGTCGGCGGACCCCATGCGTACGCCGGAACGGTTCAGGGTGGAGTCCGAGCGCCCCGCGACGACGACGGACAGATCGGTGTCGACGGTGACCCAGTCGCCGTGCCGCCAGATTCCGGGGTAGGTGTCGAAGTAGCCGGCCCGGTAGCGGGCGCCGTCCGGGTCGTCGACGAAGCGGAGCGGCATCGAGGGCATCGGCGCGGTCACCACCAGCTCACCCTGTTCACCGGTCAGCGGGCGTCCCTCGGGGTCCCAGGAGGCCAGGGCGACGCCGAGGGCGGGCGCCTGGATGCGGCCGACGCGGACGGGCAGCAGCGGGGTGCTCCCGGCGAGGACCGAGCAGACGTCGGTGCCGCCGCAGATGGACTGGAGCCGCACTCCGGGCGTCAGCCGGTCGTGGACCCACCGCCAGGTGCCGGGCGGCAGGGTCGATCCGGTCTGCAGCACGGTCCGCAGCCGGCCCAGACCGAACGTGTCCGCGGGACGCGTGTCGGCCTTCTCCGCCGCGGTGAGGTACGCGGCCCCCACGCCGAGCACGGTCGCGCCGGTCCGTTCGGCGATCTCCCAGACGCCGTCGAGGCCGGGATACGTCGGGCTGCCGTCGTACAGGACGACCGTGCTGCCGTGCAGCAGCCCGCCGACCAGGAAGTTCCACACCATCCAGCTCGTGGAGGTGATGAAGAGATAACGGTCGTCGGCGCGCAGGTCGATGCCCAGGCCCAGGGCCTTGAGCAGTTCGAGCACGATGCCGCCGTGCCCCTGGACGATCCCCTTCGGTATCCCGGTCGTTCCGGACGACCAGAGGATCCACAGCGGGTGGTCGAAGGGCACCTCGGCGAACTCCGGCTCGCCGTCCGCGCACGGCAGCGCGGACCACAGGTGCCGCTGTACGCCGGACCGCCCGGACCACGGGTCGGCCGGGGAGGTGAAGAGGTTGTCGACGGCGAGGAGGTGGCGGACGGTGGGCAGGCCGTCCACGAGTTCGGCGACCTCCGGGCGCCTGTCGTACGTCTTGCCGCCGTAGCGGTATCCGTCCGCCGCGACCAGGACCTTCGGCCGTGCCTGGCGGAGCCGGGCGAGCACGGCGGGTGTGCCGAAGTCCGGGGAGCAGGCCGTCCACACGGCGCCGACGGCGGCCGTCGCGAGGAGCGCCACCACGGTCTGGCGGAGGTTGGGGAGGTATCCGGCCACGCAGTCGCCGGGCTCGACGCCCATGCCGCGCAGCGCCGCCGAGACATCGGCGACCTGCCGGCGCAGTTCCCGCCAGGAGGTCTCCTCGGGCGTGCCGTCCTCGGCCAGGCTCACGAGCGCCGGGCGGGCGTCCGTGGCTCGGGCGAAGCAGCGTTCGGCGAAGTTCAGCCGGGCGCCGGGGAACCAGTCGGCTCCCGGCATCGACGCGTCGGCCAGGACCTCCTCGTAGTCGGAGACCGCGTCCAGCCCGTAGAACTCCCACACCGCCGACCAGAATCCCGTGAGGTCGGTGGAGCTCCACCGCCACAGCTCGGCGTAGTCGGAGAAGCGGAGCCCGCGTGCCTCGCCCAGCCAGGCCATGAAGCGCGCGACGTCGGAGTCCTCCAACTCGCGGCGACCGGGGGACCACAGCAGGTCGGTGTCGGTGTTCATCGGGTGCCTTCCTGGGCTGGACGCGGCCGTTCAGCCGGTTTCCACGTCGCGGAGCAGTTCTTCCGCGCGCGGCCAGGGACCGTGGCCGGACGCGGGGTTGAGATGGCCGACCTCGCCGAGTTCGACCAGGGCGCCGCCCCAGTCGCGGGCCAGGGCGGCGACCCGTTCGGCCGTGCCGAGAGGGTCGTTCGCGCTGGCCGCGACGATGCTGGGGAAGGGCAACGGGGTCCGGGGCACCGGCGTCCAGCCGTTCTCGCGGAGTACGTCCGGGGTCGGATAGCCCTCGGGCAGCGGGGTGTCGAAGTCCGGCGGTGTCGCGAGCAGCGCTCCGCGCACCCGGTCCGCGGTTCCCTGGGCCCAGTGGACCGTGGTGATCACGCCGGCGCTGTGCGCGACGAGCACGACGGGGCCCTCGGTCTCCGTGATCGCCTTGTCGAGCGCCGCGACACGGGCCTCACGGCTCAGGCCGTCCTCGGTGAGCGCAGGCACGGTGCGTACGGTGCGCCCCGCCTCCGCCAGCCGGTCCGCCAGCAGGGTCTGCCAGTGCTCCGCGACATGATCGCGCAGCCCCGGGACGATCACGACCACGGGATCCGTCGTCGCGCCCACCTGGTCCCTGGTCACCGCCACCGGACCGGTCGCCGCGGCCACCGGGCCGGCGCTCGTGGCGGCCGGGTCGGTTCCGGCGCTCACGCGGTCACCACCGCCTCCTCCGGCTCGGCCGCCGGGGCGGGGCCGCTCGTCAGACGCCGCAGGTCACGCTCGTAGAAGTGACGGCCGATCAGGAACGCGGTGGTGGCGGCGAGCGCGCCGAGCGGGACGATCCGCAGGGCACCGAGCAGCCCCATCTGGTCGGCGAGCGCGCCCGTGACCGCGGGGCCCGGGGCCAGACCGAGCAGGCTGTTGGCGAAGGTGAGGGTGGCGAAGGCCGTCGCGGAGATGGCCGCGGGAGTCAGGTTCGCGACCATGGCGGTCGCGGGCCCGGCCGTGCCCGCCGACAGCAGGGCCCCGGCCGCCAGCACCATGAGCTGGAGCGGCCCGGTCGGCAGCCGGAACGCGGTCATGAGCAGGGCGAGCGAGCCGAGGCTGCACCCGATGGCCACCGCCCATTTGCGGAGGGGGAACGCCCGGCTGACGCGGTCGGAGACGATGCCGCCGCCGATCATGCCGACACCGATCACGAGGATGAAGACGCCGGCCGTCGCGCCGGCCTTCGCGGTGGGCATGTCGTAGTAGCGGTTGAAGTAGCTGGGCAGCCAGGCCATCAGGGAGGCGGCGATGAACAATTGGAGCCCGCTGCCCACGTAGGCGCTGATCACCGAGACGGAGGAGAACAGCCGGGGCAGCAGCAGACGCAGCCGGCCACGCGGTCCCGGATCGGGCTCGGCCCCGGCGGGAGCGGCCTCCGGGCGCAGTCGCCTCTCGGTGACGACGACACCGTAGACCGCGGCCAGCACCAGGCCGAAGACGCCCATGACACCGAACGCCCAGCGCCAGCCGAGGTGCTGGGCGACGGCGCCGCCGATCGAGACGCCGAGCACCGAACCGAAGGCCCCGCCCGCGATGAAGGCACCCGAGAGCGTGGCGCGCAGCCCGATCGGGAAGATGCTCAGGACGACGGCGATGCCGACACTTCCGTACGCCGCCTCGCCGACGCCCACGAAGAGGCGGCCGACGAACATCTGGTCGTAGTTCGCGGAGAGCGCGCAGCCGAGGGTCGCCACGCTCCACATCACCGCGGCCAGGAGCAGGCTCTTGACCCGGCCCCAGCGGTCGGCGATCAGCGACATCGGGAAGGTGAGCAGGCCGACCATGAGGGCGACGACGCTGCTGAGTGTGCCGAGCCTGGCGTCCGAGAGCAGCCACTCGCTCTTGAGATCCGGGAAGACGGCGTTGAGGACCTGCCGCGACATGTAGTCGGACAGCAGCAGGCCGAAACTGAGGGCGAAGACCACCCAGGCATAGCGTCGGGACACGGGCCATCCGGAAGAGACGGACGGGACGGACGATACGGCCGGGTCCGTCCCGGGGATGGCGCCAGCAGTGGTGTGCAACTCCATTGTCATCACCTCACGCGCTGTGGGAAAAGGGAGGGGTCAGAACGGTCTGTCGCCGACGATTCCCGCGCGCTCCATGCGGCGGACGGCGGGCCAGTAGTCCTGTACGGCGTAGTGCTGGGTGGAGCGGTTGTCCCAGATGGCGACGCTGTTCGGGGTCCAGCGCCAGCGCACCTGGTACTCCGGGATCGCGGCCTGTGCGATCAGGTAGTTGAGCAGGAGGCTCGCGCCGGGCGCGAAGTCCTGTCCGAACCGCACGTTCCCGGGCGTGTGGTAGTTGACGAAGTGCGTGGTGAACGCGTTGACGAAGAGGATCTCCTCGCCGGTCTCCGGGTGGACGCGGACGACGGGGTGCTCCGCGTCCGGGAACTGCGCCTTGAGGGCCTGCCGCTTCTCCTGCGGCATGACGGCGCCGAACGTGGCCTCGATGCTGTGCCGGGCGCGCAGCCCCCGGATCTTGGTGCGGATCTCCTCGGGCAGCCGACGGTAGGCCTCGGCCATGTTGACCCAGATCGTGTCGCCGCCGACGGGGGGACCCTCGACACACCTCAGTACGGCACCCATGGCCGGGTTCTCGCGCCACGTGCCGTCGGTGTGCAGGGCGTTCTCGTAGTGCTCGGCGGGACTGTCCAGGTCCTTGTAGATCCGCACCAGGCCGGGGTGCTCGGGGTCGCTGCCGGCCACCGGGTGGTCCTCCAGCGCGCCGAATCGCTCGGCGAACGCGACGTGTTCGGCGCGGGTGAAGTCCTGGTCGCGCAGGAACAGCACCTTGTACTGGAGCAGCAGGGCCTTGATCTCGGCGAACAGGTCGTCGTCGCGGGCGGCGTCGCCGAGGTTCACGCCGGACAGTTCCGCGCCGATCGAGCAGGTCAGCGGTTCGACCCGGATCGAGCCGCGGTGGTGGGCGCGGACCGGTGCGCCCTCGGGCGGAGCGAGTGTGTGTTCCATGGTGCTTCCTCCTGGAGGCGGTGAAGTGCCGGGAAACGGGGTGGAGTCGGCGGCGCGGACGCCGGTGGTCAGAGGACGAGGACCGACGATCCGGTGGTCCGGCCGGCCTCCAGGTCACGGTGCGCCTGGGCGGCGTCCTCGAGGGCGTAGCGCTGGTTCACCCGGATGCGGATGCGCCCGGAGGTGACGTGCTCGAAGAGTTCACCGGCGAGTTCGGCCCGCTCCGCGGGGTCCGCGATGTAGTCGGCGAGGGCCGGGCGGGTGACGAACAGGGAACCCTGGACGGCGAGTTGCATGGCGTCGATGGGCGGGACGGGGCCGGATGCGGTGCCGAAGCAGACGAGCAGGCCGCGCCGTCGCAGCGAGGCGAGCGAGGAGGCGTACGAGGTCCTGCCGACGCTGTCGAAGACCACCGGGACCCCGGCGCCGTCGGTGAGTTCACGCACCCGCTCGGCCACGTTCTCGCGCTGATGGTGGATGACGTGGTCGCAGCCGTGCGCCCTTGCCAGTTCGGCCTTCTCCTCGGTGGACACCGTGCCGATGACGTTCAGGCCGAGCAGCTTGGCCCACTGGCAGACGATGAGGCCGACGCCGCCCGCCGCGGCCGTGAGCAGGATCGAGTCACCCGCCGTGAGGGGGTGGATCCTGCGGAGCAGGTACGCGGAGGTCAGACCGCGCATGGTCATCGCCGCGGCGGTCTCGAAGCCGATGCCGTCCGGCAGCCGGATCAGGGAGCCGACGGGCATGACACGTTCGGTGCTGTAGGCGCCGAGCGGACTTCCGGTGTACGTGACCCGGTCGCCCTCCGTGAACCCGACGACGCCGGCGCCGACCGCCTCGACCACACCCGCCGCCTCGACGCCGAGCCCGGCGGGCAGCGGCGCGGGGTAGAGCCCGGTGCGGAAGTAGGTGTCGGCGAAGTTGAGTCCGACGGCGTGGTGGCGGATCCGGACCTCGCCGGGGCCGGGGTCGCCGACGACGACCTCCTCCCAGCGCAGGACCTCGGGACCGCCGGTCTCCTTGAATCGAATGGCGTGGGCCACGGGGGCGCTCCGTTGTTCGTGTCGGTTGGTGGTCGGGGGGCGGAGGAGGGGACCGCCGGAACCGGGGGGTCTGGCCCCGGCGGCCCCGTGGCGTGGTGACCGCGGCCACGGTGGGGCCGTCGCCTACAGCCGGACCGTCGTCCACGGGCGGGGAGTTACCCACGGGCGGATCGTCGTCCACGGGCGGATCGTCGCCCACGGGGCGGACCGTCGGGCCGGCCGGTGCGGCTGCCGGGCGGGGCGTCCTGGAGTCCGTCCCCGCGGGCGGGCGGCCGTCACGGCCGGGCCGTGTCCCAGGTGCGGTCCGGCGCGGCGGGCAGCGGTGGGGTCAGGCGTCGCGCAGCATGAAGCCGCGCTGTCCCGGACGGCGGTTCGGCACCATCCCGAGCCGGGCGAGGGTCTCGTCGGTGCTCCCGTAGGTCTCGCCGATCTTGTAGATCTTCCTGGCCTCGGCGCCGGTCGCGATGTCACGGCCGAGCGCCTGGGAGATCTGCACCATCTGCTCGACCTGCTCGACGCTCGACATGCGCTCGCCCTTGCGCCGCCACAGGTTGTCCTCGTTGCCCACCCGGACGTGCACGCCGAGCGCGATGCCGATCGCGTTCATGGGCGCCACGGCACGCATGGAGCTCTCGATGGTGAGGACGGCGCCGTCGGGGACGCGACGGACGAACTCGATCAGGTCGGCGGGGTGACGGCCGGCGAAACCGCCGCCGATCGCCACGTAGTTGAGGACCAGCGGGCCGGTGTGGACGCCGGAACGGATGAGCCGCTCGACGGTCTCGAGCTGGGCCAGCGTGGCGAGCTGGAAGTGCGGCTGGATACCGCTCTCGCCCAGCCGCTTGAGGTGCTCCAGGTAGAAGTCCGGGCCGGCCTCCAGGTACATGTCCCGGTAGGCCTTGTAGTAGTCGGGCTTGGCGATCGAGGTGCCTTCCAGATCGTCGTCGGTCATGATCTCGACGATGTTCATCTGGCTGGTGTTGATCGCGATGGTGACCTGGTCAGGCTTCGGGTCCAGGTCGGCGAGCATGTGACGGCTGTCGAAGTCGAGCCACTTGGCCTCGGAGCCCTCGCCCTCGGGGGCGAAGGAGATCGACCCGCCGATCTGCAGGACCATGTCCGGCACGGCCTCGCGCAGCCGTCCGATCAGCTCGTTGAACATGGACAGGCGCTTGGAGCCCTTGCCGTCGAGCTCGCGGACGTGGATGTGGAGAACGGTGGCACCGGCGTTGTAGCAGTCGACGGCCGCCTGCACGTGCTCGTCCATCGTCAGGGGAAGGTCGTCGGCGTCGCCGGGAAGCCATTCGGGCCCGTAGGGGGCGGCCTGGATGACGAGTTTTTCCTGGTTCTCGGGGAAGAGCGAGTCGTCGTGGAAATGCACGGTCCGTCTCCTTCGTCGGATCGGTGATCACTCGCCGGGGGCATCGCCGCGTGCTGCGCGGGCCTGGGACGTCCGGCGGGGATCGATGCGGGTGACCGGTGACAGCGGGCGCGAGGCGGCCCGCCGCGATCGGCCGGTCCGGAGGGAGTCCGGGGGAGTGGTTCGGCTCCCTCCGACGGCCGACCGCGTCGTGCTGTGCGGTGGTGCAAAGGTAGGGCCGAGCCCAGAGGCGTGCTTGCCGTCAGGGGACAGATGATTTGTCATTTGGGGACATCCGTGGTGCGGAACGCCGCCGGGGCGGCCCACGGTCGAGCCGCGCGCCCCATCCGTCCCACCGGTCCCGGCCGCGCAGTTGCCGTGACGCGTCCGCGAAGTCGCCCCGGCCCGAGGCGACTTCGCGAACGCGTCCTACGGAGTCCTGCTCCCGCGCCACGCTCGCGGGCTGCACCCGAACTGCTCGCGGAACCACCGCGAGAACCCGCTCAGCGACGAGAACCCCAGCAGGTCGGAGATCTCCGTCAGCGACCGCCGGGGGTTCGCCACGAACTGCTCCGCGAGATGGCGTCGGGTGACGTTGAGGAGCGAGGAGAACGTCTCGCCCGACGCGGCGAGATGACGGTGCACGGTGCGCCGGTCGACACCGAGGCTGCGCGCGACCTGCTCGATCGAGCAGCGCCCGGTCGGCAGCAGGACCTCGATCAGTTCGCGCACCCGGTCCGCGGCGCTGGTGTCCTTCGGTACGGCGATGGCGTCGAAGTACTGACGGGCGTACTCGCGCATCAGCGGGTCCGCCATCGCGTTGGGGGCGTCCAGGTCGTCCGCGTAGAAGACGATCCCGTCGATCTCGCGGTCGAACTGGACGATGGGCCCGAACGCGTGCCGGTGCGCCGAGGTGTCGACCGGCGCGGAGTGCCGGAACCACACCGACAGCGGCTGCCAGCGGGCGTGCAGGAAGTCGCTCAGGATGCGGTGGAAGGCGGCGACGGCCAGCTCCGTCGCCTGCCGGGACTCCATCGCCTCGCCGAGGCGCAGGTCCACCTTCAGCGTGGCCAGTCCGTCGCCCTCGGACAGCCGGGCGTGCAGCACCTCGTTGTACATGTACTGATGGCGGATCAGCATTTCCAGCGCGCTGCGCACGTCCGGTTCCTCGCGGACCACGAGGCTGATGGGACCGAGCGTGGAGAAGCGGCGGAACTCCGCCAGCCGCACCCCGAAGTCCTCGTGGCCCGACTCGGCCGCCGACAGCTCCAGCACCTGGACGGCGGCCGTGCCCGAGATCCACCGGTCCTGGACGGTGAGGGCGGCGGTGTCCAGCCCCACCCGCTTCAGCAGCGCCTGCGGATCGATGTCCAGGGAGCGGCACAGCTCGACATAGCCGCTCAGGGCGGCGGTGCGGACCAGCGGTCTCATGGGCGCACTCCAGATGTCCCGAAAAGCCAAGTCTCCTGTCCCGCCATGACAAGCGCGGCGGTGGTCGAGGAACCTAGCATGACGCCGTTCGCCTGCCGGGCCGCTCATGGGGGGCCGCTCACCGGCAGGTGAACGCCCGACGGATTGGAGGCGAACATGACAGGACCGACGGACCCGGACCGGACACCGTCCCGCCCGGGCACGGACCCGGATCAGACGCCGTCCCCGCCCACGCCGTTCTCGGGCCCCGCGGTGTGGAGGGGCCCCGGACTCACGGACCCCGAGCGGTGGCGGACCCGCCTGTCGGAGAGCGGGCTCGCCGAGATCGAAGCCGCCCTGTGCGAGACCCGCCGACGCGACCTCACCCTGCTCCGGCTGACAGCCGCCGATTTCCCGCTCCCCGGCCTCGGCCCCGATCTGGCCCGCCTCTCCGGTGAACTCGAACACGGACGCGGCTTCGCGGTCGTCCGCGGCCTCCCGGTCGACCGGCTCGGCGAGAAGGCCGCGAGCACCGTGTTCTGGGGGATCGGCCGGCACTTGGGGCACCCCGTGCCGCAGAACGCCGACGGACTCGTCCTCGGGCACGTCGGGGACACCGGACACGTCGGGGACCCCGGACCCGGCCGGAGCGACCCCGCCGCTCGCGGTCACGAGACCCCGGCGGTCCTGCCCGAGCGCGGGGCGGCACCGCCCTTCCACACCGACCCCACCGATCTCCTCGCCCTGCTGGCACTGCGCACGCCCCGCGCCGGCGGACGCGTCTCCCTCGTCAGCTCGGCCGCCGTCCACAACGCCGTACTGGACCGGCGCCCCGACCTCGCCGGGCGCCTGTACGGCACGTACCACTTCGACCGCCGCGGGGAACACGCCCCCGGTGAGCCGCCCTGCACGGCCGTACCGCTGTTCTCCCGTCGCGACGGCGCGCCGAGCATGCGGTACGACCGACGCTGTCTCGAATCGGCCCAGCGCTTCCCCCAGGTGCCCCGCCTGGAGCCGGCGGACCGGGAGCTCTTCGACCTCGTCGACTCCGTGGCCGCCTCCCCCGAGTACCGTCTCGACCTCGACCTGCGGGCCGGGGACCTGCTGCTGCTCGACACCCACCGGGTGATGCACGCCGCCGCGGCGTTCGAGGATCATGGACCGCCGGAGCACCGAGGCCACCTGCTGAGGCTCTGGCTGGCCTTCCCGCCGGGATCGGGCAGCCAGGACCCCCATCCCTGGGTCACACTTCGCGATGTGATCCGACCGCGCGGCACCGCCGCGACCCGCGCGACGAACGCAAGGAGATCCACGGCATGACCAACCTCGTCACCCTTCTGGCCGCCACCGTCGCGGCCCACGGCGGGAGCGTCGCCGTCCGCCACGACGACCACACGCTCACCTACGCCGAGCTCGACGACGCGAGCGCGCGGGTGGCCGCGCTGTTGCGCGACCGCGGCGTCCGGCCGGGCGACCGCGTCGCGCTGACCATGCCCAACGTCCCGCTGTTCCCCGTCCTCTACTACGGCATCCTGCGCGCCGGCGGAGTCGTCGTTCCGATGAACCCGCTGCTCAAGGCACGCGAGGTCGCCTTCACCCTGCGCGACTGCGGAGCGCGCGTCGCGCTGGTGTTCCCGCTGTTCGCCGACGAGGTCACGAAGGCCGCCGCCGAGACGGGCACCGACTGCCTGGTGACGGACCCCGAGACCTTCGACGCCCTGCTGCGCGGCCACGAGCCGTCGCGCGAGACCCCGGACCGGGCAGACGAGGACGCAGCCCTCATCCTCTACACCTCCGGCACCACCGGAACGCCCAAGGGCGCCGAACTGTCCCACCGGAACCTGGCGACCAACACCCTCACCACGGCCGAGACCCTCCTCCAGGTCGGACCGGACGACGTGCTCTTCGGCGGCCTGCCCCTGTTCCACGCCTTCGGCCAGACCTGCGCGCTCAACGTGGCCGTCGCGACCGGGGCCACGCTGACCCTGCTGCCCCGGTTCGACCCGCGCGGCGCCCTCGAGGTCATCGCCCGGGACAAGGTCACCGTCTTCCTCGGCGTGCCGACGATGTACGCGGCGCTGCTGCACGCCGAACTCCCCGACGGCTTCGACGCCGGGCTGGTGCGCCTGGCCGTCTCCGGCGGGGCCGCGCTCCCGGTCGAGGTCCTGCACGGATTCGAGAGGCGCTTCGGCGCGGCGGTCCTGGAGGGCTACGGGCTGTCCGAGACGTCACCGGTCGCCGCGTTCAACCACCCGGACCGTCCGCGCAAGGCGGGCTCGATCGGCGTGCCCATCCGCGGGGTCGAGATGCGGCTCGTCACCGAGGAGGGGGGCACGGCGGCACCCGGAGAGGTGGGCGAGATCGCCATCCGCGGCGAGAACGTCATGACCGGGTACTGGAACCGCCCGGACGCCACCGCGGACGCGGTGCGCGACGGCTGGTTCCACAGTGGTGACCTGGCCCGCGTCGACGAGGACGGTTTCTACTTCATCGTCGACCGCAAGAAGGACATGATCATCCGCGGCGGCTACAACGTCTACCCGCGCGAGATCGAGGAGGTGCTGTACGAGCACCCCGCCGTCGCCGAGGCCGCCGTCGTGGGCGTGCCGCACCCCCTGCACGGCGAGGAGGTCGCGGCCGTGGTCACGCTCAGGCCCGGCGTCGCGGCCACGCCCGAGGAGATCCGCGCGCACGCCAAGGAGCGGGTCGCGGCGTACAAGTACCCGCGCCTCGTGACGATCGCGGCCGAACTGCCCAAGGGGCCCACCGGCAAGATCCTCAAGCGGGAGATCGTGGTCGACGGCTCCTGAACCGAGGACGGCACGGGTCGGACAGAGGGCGACTCCCCGGTGAGGGTGGCGGCGATCCCGCGGCTCTCACCGCTCCCGCCGCCGCGATCCGCGGCTCTTGACCGGTCCCTCGGCCGCGGCCCGTGACCCTCACCGGTCCCTCGGCCGCGGCCCCGCGAGGATCAGGCTCTCGACACTCTCGTACACCCCGCGTTCGCGGTCCGCCGCGCGGCGCCCGGACAGCATGCTGCCGAGCCAGCCGAACAGGAAGCCGAGCGGGATGGACACCAGTCCCGTCGTGGTGAACGGGAACCAGTTGAAGTCGGCGGTGGGGAACGCGGACGTCGGGGAGCCGGACACCAGTCGGGTGCCCGGCATCAGCACCAGGACGGCGAGCGTGCCGCCGATGAGCGTGCTCAGGAGACCGGCGCGGGTGTAGCGGCGCCAGAAGAGGCTGTAGACCAGGGCGGGGGCGATCGCCGAGGCGCCCACGCAGAAGGACATCGTGGCCAGCGGCTGAAGGCTCCGGTTCTGGACGAGGACCGCCAGCGCGATCACCGGCGCGCCGACGACGAGGGCCGAGCCCCGGGCGAAGGCCGTCTCCCGCTGGGACGACATGGCGGTGCCGCCGCCCGCGAAGACGTCGTGGGCGAGCGAGTTGGCGCAGGCGAGGGTCATGCCGGCGACCGAGGCGAGCAGGGTGAGGAAGATGGCCGTGGTGACCGTGGTCAGCACCAGGGTCTCGGCCCGGGACACCACGGGGCCGAACGCGGCACGTGCGCCCAGCAGATAGGCGGTGTGTCCGCGCGGGTCGGCGGCGGTGACGCCGGACCGGCCGATCATCGCCGTCGCGCCGATCGCGACGACGCCCGCCACGAGCATGAACAGCGCCACCGAGGACACCGCCCAGGACATCGAACGCCGCACCTGGCGGGCGCTGTTGGCGGTGAACATGCGCATGGTCACGTGCGGCAGGCAGGCACCGCCCAGCACGATGGCGAACTGGGTGCTGATCATGTCGAGGCGAGGATGCGGACCTCCCGCGAACTGGAGTCCGCCGCGCAGGAACGCGTCCGGTGAGCCGCTGCGGTGCGCGGCCGTGGTGAACAACGCCCCCGGGTTCCAGTGGAATTGGCCGAGGATCAGCACCGCGACGGTGATTCCGGAACCGAGGAGCACGACCATCTTCAGAAGCTGGATCAGCGCGGTGCCCCGCATGCCGCCGATGGCCGCGTAGGTGATCATCAGGGTGCCGACGCCCACGATGCAGCCCGTCTTCATCGAGCTGTCCGTGAAGCCGAGGATGAACGCCAACAACTGTCCTGTACTGGCGAGTTGGACGAGCATCATCGGTACGAGAGCCGCGATCGTGACCGCGCACCCCGTGATCCGTACGGCCCGGCCCGGCATCCTGCGGGCCAGCACGTCGCCCATGGTGAACGTGCCCGTGTTCCGCAGGGGTTCGGCGAGCAGGAACATCAGCACGAGCAGCGAGAGCAGGGTGCTCAGGGCCAGGACGACCCCGTCGAAACCGCACAGGGCGATCACGCCGCCGATGGTCAGGACGGTCGCCGCGGAGATGTAGTCGCCCGCGATGGCGAGCCCGTTGCGCAACGGGGAGAGCGAGCGGTATCCGGTGTAGAACTCGGCGAGGTCGTCGCTGTCGGGGCCGGTGAGGACGCACAGCAGCAGCGTGACGGTGACGGCGATGGAGAAGGCGACGAGGGACCAGGACTGCGTGGAGCCGGCGAGGCCGCTCACCGCTTCCGCCCCTGCTCGCCGCTCGCCCACGGGACACTCCGGTTCACACGGTGTGCGAGTGGGTCGACGAAGCGGCGAGCGGTGCGTTCGTAGACGAGCACGGCGAGCCAGGTCGCGGGGATCTGGCAGAGGGCGATGACGAGGCCGGCCGAGAGACCGCCGGCGACGGGACGGTCCATCAGGCGGGGGTATCCGGCGCAGAGCCCGAGGAAGAGGGTGAAGCAGCCGAGCACCGCGAACGTGGTCACGCGCCGCTGGCGGCGGTAGGCGCGCCGCAGGATGCGCAGATCGCGGTGGTGCCCGGTCCAGGCGTGGGGTGCTGCCCCACCGCGTAAGGGTTCCGCCGCGGCCGGGTCGGGGACGTGCGGGGCGAAGGAGTTGTGGTGTCCCCGCGGCGGTCGCGCGGGCCTCGGGGCTGAGCTGTCGTACGACATGCCGGCCTCCTGGTGGGGTGCGGGCCCGGCGTGCACGGGCCGCGGGACAGTGGGGGGAACGGCTCGGGTCCTCGCACGCTATGCGGCCGGTCGGCCCGTGCGAAGGGCTTTCCTTCAACTACCTGGTCGGAACGTGTACAGGCCGCTGACCTCGCCTGTTGCCGAAGAAACCGCTGTTGCGCACGAGCTCGGAGTGAGGCCTGTGGTCGGGGCGAAGCGGACGCGGGCCGGTCCGGGCGGGCCCGGGAGACGGATCCGTACGGGCTCGGGAGGAGGGCTTGGTACGGGCTCAGGACGAGGGTTCGTACGGGCTCCAGGAGCCGTCGCCCAGTTCGTTCAGCGGGGTTCCGTGCGCCCAGTGCCGCAGGCACGAACCGTCGATCAGACGGACACCGCCCTGGCGTCGCGCCCACCGCACGTCACGCCGGGTGAAGGCCCCGCGGTGCACCACGAGCCGCAGCGGCGGGGCCGGACCGCCCGGACGCCCCGAACGCGAGGGCGCCTCCTCGTCCGGCAGCGGCTCGGCCACGGGCCGGAAGGCGACCTCCAGCCGGTGACCCTGACGGTCCCGCGCGCGGACACGGACGCGCTCCTCGGTTCCGCGCGGCGGGAGCACGCGCCAGCCGTCCCGGCGCAGCATCCGCGAGACGGCCAGGGCCAGGCCCTGGGTGTCCAGCTCCGCGAGTTCCTCGGGTGTGTAGATGCCGTGGCGCCGGCGGGCCGTCGGCCGGTGCCGCCGCACCGCGGCGGGGGTCACGACGGCCAGGACGGCCAGAGCGGCGACGGGCACGCCGATCCCGGCCACGCGGTAGCCGAAGGCGAGTCCCGCCACGACCGCGCACAAGGTGACGACGACCCCCGCGAGAGCGGGCAGCACGTCGCGAAGGACGGGCCCGTAGGCCCCTTCCGCACGCAGTCGGCGGACGGCTCCGCGTCGCTGCGCGCGTGCTGACATGCGTTTACCCGGTGTCCGCCCCCACCAACTCACTCGGGCCAGCTCCCCCCAACCCCGACACGCTTCGGCGTGCTCGGGGAGGGCTACCCCTCGCGGGAGGGCGGGTCCCCTGGAGTACGGGATCCGGCCACGAATCCGGCTGAACCCTTTCGAGGCGCCGCTGCGCGTGGGGCACGATCGGTTCCGGGGGCCGCGGGGTCCTGTGCGGCGGGCCGCCCGGAGGGAGCGGTGGGTACGTCACCCGCCGCTCCCTCCGGCACGTGCCCGCGGGACGGACCCGGACGGGGCTGCCGGACCGCTCAGACGGTGCCGCTCTTGGAGACGACGATCTCCTTGGAAGTGGCACCGGAACCGCTGCCCAGCGCCTCGATCGCCTTCACGACGTCCATGCCCTCGACGACCTCGCCGAAGACGACGTGCTTGCCGTCCAGCCAGCCGGTGACGATCGTGGTGATGAAGAACTGCGAGCCGTTGGTGTTCGGGCCCGCGTTGGCCATCGACAGCAGACCCGGCTTGGTGTGCTTGAGCTTGAAGTTCTCATCGGCGAACTTCTCGCCGTAGATGCTCTTGCCACCCGTGCCGTTCTGCCGGGTGAAGTCGCCGCCCTGGAGCATGAAGTCCGGGATCACGCGATGGAACGGCGAGCCCTCGTAACCGAAACCGTGTTGGCCGGTGGCGAGCTCACGGAAGTTCTGCGCGGTCTTCGGGACGACGTCGTCGTAGAGCTTGAACTCGATGCGGCCCAGCGGCTCGCCGTCGGCCGTGACCTCGAAGAAGACGTTTTCGCTCATTGCTCTGCTCCTCATGGATGCGAAGGTTCGCCCCCGAGCATAGAGAAGACGAGGTGGTGGACGCGTGACCGGGGGTGATCATTCGGCGTGTGGCCCCGGGGAACGCAACGCCGGGCCGCCGGTGGCACGCGCACCGCGAAACGTCCCGGACGCCGCGCCCTCGCGAGGGACCGGACGGGTTCGCGACCGCACACCCGGAACGCGCCCACGGCGGCGATCGGCCCCCGACACGACACGGGTCGGGAGCCGAACGGAGCGCCGTCGGTCACCGGGACGACCGGCGCGAGCGGCTATTCCACCTTCGCCCAGTCGAGCGTGCGCTCCACCGCCCTCTTCCAGTCCGCGTACCCCTGTTGCCGCCGGTCCTCGGACCACTGCGGCTCCCAGCGCTTGGACTCCTGCCAGTGGGTGCGCAGTTCGTCGGTGTCGCGCCAGAACCCGGTGGCCAGACCCGCCGCGTACGAGGCGCCGAGCGCGGTGGTCTCGGCGACGACGGGACGGCTGACGGGTACGCCGAGGACGTCGGCCTGGATCTGCATGCACAGGTCGTTGGCGGTCACACCGCCGTCGACCTTGAGGACGTCGAGATGGACGCCGGAGTCCTGCTCCATCGCCTCGACGACGTCGCGGCTCTGGTAGCAGATGGCCTCCAGCGTCGCCCGGGCCAGGTGGGCGTTGCTGTTGTACCGGGCGAGTCCGACGATCGCGCCGCGTGCGTCGGAACGCCAGTACGGGGCGAACAGCCCGGAGAACGCGGGCACGAAGTACATCCCGCCGTTGTCCTCCACCGTACGGGCCAGTGTCTCGCTCTCGGCCGCGTCCTTGATGACCTTCATCTGGTCGCGCAGCCACTGCACCGCGGACCCGGTGACCGCGATGGAGCCCTCCAGCGCGTACACGGCGGGCTCGCCGCCGAACCGGTAGGCCACGGTGGTCAGCAGGCCGTGCTGTGAACGGACCAGTTCCGTACCGGTGTTGAGGACCAGGAAGTTGCCGGTGCCGTACGTGTTCTTGGCCTCGCCGGGCGCGTAGCAGACCTGTCCGACGGTGGCCGCCTGCTGGTCGCCGAGCACCCCGGTGATGGGGATGGCGGCGCGCAGGGGCCTGGAGGTGCGTGCCGTGCCGTACGCCTCACGGTCGGACGAGGGGTTGATGCTGGGCAGCATGGCCCTCGGCACGCCGAAGAAGCCCAGGAGTTCGTCGTCCCAGTCGAGGGTTTCGAGGTCCATGAGCATGGTGCGGCTGGCGTTGGTCACGTCGGTGGCGTGGACGCCGCCGTCCGGGCCGCCGGTCAGGTTCCACAGGACCCAGGCGTCGGTGTTGCCGAACAGGGCGTGCCCCTGCTCCGCCGCCTCGCGGACCCCGTCGACGTTCTCCAGGATCCACTGGATCTTGCCGCCGGAGAAGTACGTCGCCGGTGGCAGCCCCGCCTTGCGGCGGATGACGTCGCCCCGCCCGTCACGCTCCAGCGCCGCGGCGATGGAATCGGTGCGGGTGTCCTGCCAGACGATGGCGTTGTAGTACGGCCGGCCGTTGCGCGGGTCCCACACGACCGTGGTCTCCCGCTGGTTGGTGATGCCGATGGCCGCGAGGTCCTCGGCGCTCAGGTTCTTGTGCCGCAACGCGTTCTGGATCACCGAGTTGGTGCGTTCCCAGATCTCCACCGGGTCGTGTTCGACCCATCCGGAGCGCGGAAGGATCTGGGCGTGTTCCATCTGGTGCTTCGCCACCTCGTTGCCCGCGTGGTCGAAGATCATGAATCGGGTGCTGGTGGTCCCCTGGTCCACCGCGCCCACGAAGTCAGCCATGGGATGCCGCCTTTGCAGGGTGTGTCAGTCCTTGGGGGCCGGGATGCGTCCGGGGGGTTCGGGCTCCGCGGTCGGCAGGAACCGGCCGATGAAGAGCTTGTAGACGGCTGCGCCGAGCACGCCTCCGATCAGCGGACCGATGATCGGCACCCAGAAGTAGAAGTTGCCGTACTGATCTCGCCAGGCCCCTCCGTATCCCGTGAGGAAGCTGGCCAGACGCGGTCCGAAGTCACGTGCCGGGTTGATCGCGTAGCCGGCGAGGGTGCCCCATGCCATGCCGATGCCCACGACCAGCAGACCGATGATGAACGGCCCGAGGTTCGCGCCGGGCGGGGTGTTGAGCAGGTCGGTGACCGCGAAGATCACCAGGAGCAGGATGGCCGTGCCGATGATCTGGTCGCGGAACGCGCCCCATTCGTGGACCGGCAGGTTCGGGTTGCCGTTGGCGGGCAGTGTGGAGAACACGCCCTGGGTCTTGATGGTGTGGCCGGGGTCGGCCTTCGCGAGTGCCTCCGTGTAGTTCCAGCGCACGATCAGCGCGGCCACGAACGCGCCGAGGGTCTGGGCCAGGACGTAGGGGGCCACCTTGCGCCACGGGAAGCCCTTGAACGTCGCCAGCGCGACGGTGACCGCGGGGTTGAGGTGGGCGCCGCTCAGCCGTGCCGCGACGTAGACGCCCATGGTGACGCCGATGCCCCAGGCCCACGCGATGCTGTCGTGGTTGCCGAGGCCGCCCGGCGGCGTCGTGAGTGCACCGCCGGCGACCACCTGGGCCACCACGCCACACCCGAACAGGATGAGAATCATCGTGCCGAGGAACTCACCGGACACCTCGCCGATGATCCCCGACATCTTGAACCGCTCAGTCATGGAAGCCCGCTTCCCGCCGGTCCAGGACCGGCTGTTGACCGCCGCCCGAGCCCTCCCTCACATCAGCATAGGATGATCAAGAATGAATTGCATCAATACTTAACTATCCCGTTTTGATGCGTCATATCCGGTAACTCTCAAGTTTGATGCGGTTCGCGGGGATCGGTGCCCGCGCTCTTCGGCGTGGGCTCGGGAGGCGCTCTTCGATGCGGGCCGGGGAGCCTTCGTCGTAGTGGGCTCGGGGCATCAGGCCGGCACCGTGACGATGCCGAGCGGCTCGCTCGTGGGCTGCCGTGATCCACCCGCCGGTTCGGCCGTGATGCCCACGGCGCTGACGTCCTTCAGGGAGCCGTGGAGCAGACGCGCCTGCCCGCCGCCGGAGCCGGCGAGCAGGCCCGCCGGGCGAAGGTCACCGGAACCGGCGGCGTACCAGAGTTCGTAGACCTGGTCGTTACCGAGGCGGGGCAGGTCCGAGGCGATGAAGGCCGCCCGGCCCTGGGAACGGGAGGCGACGACGCTGACGTCGGCCCCGTTGTCCAGCCGCTGCGTGCTGATCTTCGCGTCCGGGGCCGTGAGGACGTCGGAGAGGGCGGTGGCCCGCGCCTCACCGGCGGCGACTTCCGCCCGTGCGTCCTCGGCCTGGCCGTGCTGCCAGACGGCGGTTCCGCCGAGCGCGGCCGCCAGGGCCAGGCATGCCGCCAGCGCCCATCGCGCGGCCCGCCGGCGAACCGGAAGGGCGCGGGGGAGACGCTCCTGGCGCGTGTGGGCGATCCGATCGAGGACGTTGCGGCGCAGTTCGGGGGACGGCGTCGCGTCCTGGGCCGACGCGAGGCGCACGGTGACCTCGGACAGCTCCGCCACCTCGTCCCGGCACGCGGCGCAGCCGGCGAGATGGTTCTCGAACGAGGCCTCCTCGGCCGCGGGCAGGGCGTGCAGGACGTACGCCCCGACGAGCTGATGCGGGTCGTCGGCGGGGGTCATCGGCCGGCCTCCAGACATCTGCGCAGCAGCCTCAGGCCGGAGCGCATCCTGGACTTCACGGTGCCCGCCGGGGTGGCCAGGCAGGCGGCCACCTCCAGATAGGTCATGCCCTGGTAGTAGGCCAGCACCAGCGGTACGCGCTGATGCCGTTCCAGGTCGGCGAGGCAACGGTGCACGCGATCGTGCTCCTCGTGCCGCTCCACGGCCTCGGCCACCTCGTCGAAGGGTCGGTCCTCCGCGAGCAGGGCGCTGCGCCGCTCGCGTTCCGAACTGGCCTGGACCTGCCGGACCCGGTCGACGGCCCGCCGGTGCGCGAGGGTCAGGACCCAGCCCCGGGCGGTGCCGAGTTCGGGGCGGTAGCGGTCCGCGGTCCGCCAGATCTCCACCATCACGTCCTGTGCCACCTCCTCGGCCTGGGCCTCGTCCCGCAGGACGCGGCAGATCAGGCCTTTGACCGGCCGCGCGAGGGTGTCGTACACCTCCGCGAACGCGTCCTGGTCGCCCTGTGCGGCGCGTTCGAGCCGTGCGTCCAGCCACACCTCCGCCGACGGGTGCCGTCGCGAACCCTGTCCGTCCCGGCCGGTCTTGGCATCGCTCACAGAATCCGTCCGTCGCTTCCTGCTCGCCCGGCCCGTCCGTCGTGTTCGGCAGGCGCGGGGCCGGTGCGGTCGGGGGCAGGTCCCGCGAAGTGGGGGCCTCGTCACCGTGTATTCGTAGCCACCCGGCGCGTGGATGAGCCGAAGGGCCCGTACGTTCCCGTCGGCCGGCCGTGGCCGACCCCTGTCGAAAACTCGTACCGAAAACACACCCAGGTCTATCCTCATACATACCTTTCGTCGCTCCGAATACCTTATGTCCCGCGCAACGAGGGCCTGGAAACGTCCCGTCAGCTTCGGCGCGAACACCACGGACACCGGCCCCCGTTGCGTACGTCCATCACATTGCGAGGGAGGTGAGTCCGATGACCGCACGCATCAGTCCCCGGCGGCTGCTCGCCGGTGCGGCCGCCACGGCGCTGCTGGCCGGAGGGGCCGCCCTGGGTACGTCCGGTGCCGCCGCCGCCAGTCCGGCGCCGCCGCCCGCACCGTCGGCGACGGCCCCCGACCATCACGGTCACCACGACCGCTGCGAGTGGAAGAAGGGCCACTGGGAGAAGAAGTGGGTGCCCGGACACTGGGTCAAGAAGTGGGTCCACCACGACTCCTGGCACCACGGTCACCACACTCATGGCTGGGTGAAGAAGTGGGTCTACGTTCCCGGTCACTGGGACAAGGTGTGGGTCAAGGCCCACTGGGACTGCCGGCACCACGTCCACTGAGCGTCCCCGTAGCTGCGTGAGGACCGGGTGCGGTCACCCCCGCGCCCGGTCCGCTCGTCGCCGTGATCCGATCCGGGCGCGCCCCGGGTGCCGACCGCGTGACCGACGGAAACGCGGTGGAACAGGGCCGATCCCGTTGGTTAGGCTCGTCCGATGACCACACGCACCTTCCGTGTCACCGTTCGCGGTGTCTTCGACGGACTCAGCGCCGACCAGCGTGCCGAACTTCTGGCACACGCCCCGGAACACGACGTCCTGAGGGCGGCCTTCACCCCCGAGGGGCACCTCAGCTACGACCTGGCCGCCCGCCCGGCCTTCACCTTCCGCTACCTGGACTCGGGAGAGGCGGAGGAGGACATCCTGGAGGCCGTCGAACGGGCCGAGGCCGCCGCGACGGCCTGGCTCACCGAGCGCGGCTACGGCTTCAAGCGGCTCAAGTCTCAGGCCGAGGATCTCTCCCAGGCGCCCCTCGGCAAGCGACAGCGGCGGGCCATCGCCCAGAACACCCCCTGACCTCTCGAAGACCAAGGGGATCTCATGCTTCACAGATGCTTGAGTAGTCAAGGACCTATCAAAGAGATGTCAAGGAGACGTCGATGAGTGGAGGGCTGGACGCGGTGCTGCGTCTGGTGCGGGCGCAGGCCGCCCTGGTGAAGCGGCTCGACGCGAGCCTCGGCGGACTGCACGGGGTGAGCCTGGCCGACTTCACGATGCTCCTGCGCCTGTCCGAGGCGCCGGGTGACCGCATGCGCCGGGTGGACCTGGCGGAGGCGCTGGGACTGACCGCCTCCGGCGTCACCCGCGGACTCGTACCGCTGGAGCGCATCGGCCTGGTCCGACGGGACCCGGACGCCCGGGACGCGCGGGTGGCCTACGCGGCCCTGACCGAGACCGGCCGGGAGCGTCTGGCGGAGATGCTCGTGACCGCCGAACGGGTCGCCGAGGAGGTGTTCGCCGAGCCGGCGTGGACCAAGGAGGACACGACACGCCTCGCCGGCCTCCTCGCCCGCCTCGGCGGCACCGGGTTCCCCGCCTCCTGAGCCGGCCGGTCCCGGGCGGGTGCCCCGCGGGCGTTCCGCCCGGGACCGGCGTTCCGCTGGGCTCGGACGCTTCGGGCACCTTGCCCGGGCCGGGCGGCGGCCGGGTGCGCCGGCCGCACCACGCCCGGGACGGGTGTCCTGCGGGGGCGCGCCGGCCCACGCGGTTCGCCTTCGTCCTCCGTCCCGTCGGTGCGGTGGTGCGGTGGTGCCATCCCGGTGCACCCCGCCCGGGACGCCCCGGAATCCTGGTGGCCGGGGGTGACGGGACGCGTCGTACGCCGTCACGCGATGGGGTGCGGATCGGGTGGGTTACGGGTGACGCCTTGCCTGTCTCGTGGGCGCGGCGCACGCTGGGGGCATGGGAGCTCGCGACGGGCCCACGCTCATCACCTCCGTTCAGCGGGCCTTCCGCCTGCTGGAGGCGGTGAGCGCGCACGAGAACGGCGCGCCCGCCAAACAGCTCGCACGCGAGACCGAGCTGCCCCTCGCCACCGCGTACCACCTGCTCAGGACCCTCGTCCACGACGGTTACATCCG
The DNA here is from genome assembly GCF_042790435.1 of Streptomyces sp. NPDC056738. Lineage (NCBI taxonomy): Bacteria > Bacillati > Actinomycetota > Actinomycetes > Kitasatosporales > Streptomycetaceae > Streptomyces > Streptomyces sp. NPDC056738. The sequence continues at coordinate 730,736 of NZ_JBHTZF010000001.1, read as the reverse complement.
CAAACTCGACGACGGCGGATTCATCCTCGGCGACAAGATGCAGACACTGCGGACCCAGGGCCGCGGACAGGCGCTGCTCAGCCGGGTGCGCCCCACGCTCGCCGCTCTGCGTGACGAACTCGCCTCGGCCGCCTACCTCACCTTCTACGAGGAGGGCGAGATCAGGGTCGCCGAGATCGTCGACGGGCCGCGAGCACCCCGGGTCGATCTGTGGGTCGGGTTCGAGGACGCCGGACACGCCACCGCGCTGGGCAAGTCCGTCCTGCGCGAGATGGACGAGGAGTCCCGCAACGAGTACCTCGCCCGCCACGCCCTCCCCGACCTCACCCCGCGGACCATCACCAGCAGGCGGGAACTGCTGCGCCATCTGGCCTCGTCGCCGGTGGCCCCGGCCGTCACCGACCTGGAGGAGTACGCTCTGGGCACGGTCTGTGTCGCCGTCCCCGTCTACAGCGGGGACACGCTCGGCTCGCTGGGTGTCTCGCTCCCCGCCGAGCGGCTGTCCCGGTTGAACGACGTCCTCACCCGGCTGATCCCGACCGCGAACCGGGTGACCAGGAGCCTGTCGCTCACTATTTGAAATCCCCGCGCTTGTGGATCAGGTCTCGAACGTCTTTCCTAGACCAACCGGACATTTCAGGGATGAACCCAGGTGAGGACTGCGGACGAGCATGAGTCAGGCCCGAGAGCACGGTAGCGAGCACTGGCCGAAACGGACGTTCGGGAACCGAGGCGTCGGTTCCGGAGCGGCGGCCCGCAAGCGCGCCGCCCACCTCGCCTTCGGCACCCCGGTGCTGCCTTTACTGGTCGTCGGAGCCATCGTGCTCATCGACCTGGCCGGCGGAGCCGGGGTGATCTGGCTGCCCCTGCTGGCCGCCGGACCCGCGCTCGCGGCCACCACCAGCCGGCCGCTCGGGGTTCTGTGCGTCGGCTTCCTGGCGGCGGTGCTGAGCGCTCTGCTCGGTACCCGCGACGGTGTCCCGGGCGCCGAGATCCTCGCCGTCCTGTCCGCCCTGGCGGCCGTCACCGGCGCGAGCGCCCTGGCCAGCGCGCTGCGCTGGCGCCGGGAACGGGTCCTCGCCGCCGTCCGCTCCGTCGCGGAGGCCGCCCAGCACGCCCTGCTCGCCCCCATACCGTCGAGCGTCGGCCCCTTCCAGGTCGCCGTCCGCTACAGCGCCGCCGCGGCCGAGGCCCGGATCGGCGGGGACCTCTACGCCCTGGTGCCGACGCCGTACGGGGTCCGCATGATCATCGGTGATGTCCGGGGCAAGGGTCTGCCGGCCGTGGGCACCGCCGCGCTCGTCCTCGGCATCTTCCGCGAGGCCGCCTACGACGAGCCCGACCTCCTCACCGTCGTGGCCCGGATCGAACGGAGTCTGGCGCGCAACCTCGGATACGACGACTTCGTGACCGCCGTGGTCGCCGGGTACCCGGAACCGGACCGGCTGGAGGTCGTCAACTGCGGACACGCGCCCCCGCTGCACGTCAGCGCGTCCGGGAAGGTCGTGTCGGTGGACCCCGTGAACCCCGCTCCGCCGCTCGGACTGCGGGCCCTGACGGGGGAGATCCCGAGCCTCCAGGTGCTGCCCCTGGCCGACGGCGATCAGCTCCTGCTGTACACGGACGGGGTCACCGAGGCCCGCGACCACGGCCGGGAGTTCTACGCCCTCGCAGAGGGACTGGCCCGCCACGTGTCCGACGAGCCGGCGTCCACGCTCGCCGCGCTCGACGCCGAGCTCCAGGCCCATGTGGGCGGTCGGCTGCACGACGACGCGGCCCTGCTCCTGCTGCGCAAGCCGGCACCCGTCGAGTCCGCACCCGTGGTCGCCGCGGGTGGTGGCTCGGTCACCGTGCCCTCCCCGCCGGGGCCGCCCGCCACGGGTGTGCGCTGCGGAAGGAGCGCGGAGTAGCCGGCCCGGACGGGGTCAGTGGCGTGCGAACTGGAGCCGGGTCGTCTGCACGGCGTCGGGGCGCAGCGCCATGCCGTCGACGGTCAGGCGTTCACCGTAGATGTCGGTGATCCGGACCGCGCCACCGCAGCCGCCGCCGTCCTCGGCGAGGAAGTAGTTGTACTCGGTGCGAGGAAGCGGCCGCCACGCACCGCCGGAGCGGAGTTCGAGGCGGGCCACCGGATTGCGGTGGCCGATCACCTGGAGCGCGCACCAGTAGCGGCTGGACCCGGTCTTGTAGCGCAGGGCGAGTGTGCCCGAGTCGGCGGGGCTCAGCAGCTTCCAGGTGATCGGGATCCGGCCGGCCACCGGGTTCGCGAGCCGGGCGAAGGCCTGGGTGCTGAGGTCGAGCTGGCCGGGGGCGCAGCCCGTCGGGCACTCGTTGGTGATCCGGACCGTGACGCTCGCGCCGCCGGCGGCCCGCACCAGCAGATAGGCCCCGCACGCCTTGGACGTCTCGTAGTCGGTGTGGTTCATCGCCGCGGTCATGACGTCGTCCGTCGGACCGTACGAGCAGGCGCCGTCGCCGCTCCCGGCGTCGTACATGGTCGCCACACCCCGGTGGGCGACGCCCGGACGGATCCGTCCCGCCTGCGAAGCGGTCGCCGTCGTGGTGCGGGAGGTGTTCGCGGCCGACGGCCGCGCCGACGCGCTGGAAGGGCGGGGCGTCACGGTCGGGGAGGCGGCAGGGTTGGGCGACCGGGTCGGCGCGGTTGGCGTCGAGGCGGCCGAAGGAGTCCGGCCCGGAGTCGCGGTACCACGGGAACCGGCGACCGCCGGGCCCGCGCCGTCTCCCGTGGCGGCCTGATGGCCGGGCCGGAAGGCCACGACCAGACAGACCAGGGCACCGACCGCGACCAGGGCGACGACGGCGATCGGGGTGAGGGCCCTCGGCGACGGCCGACGTCCGCGCCGTCGCGCGGCCTGCCTCGTTTCCTTCATGGGCGTCCGTTCCGAGGATCGAGCCGATGGTGTCCTCGTCAGTCGCCGCCGGAAGCGAAAAGGTTGCCGCCCGTTCCCTCGGTGACGCGGCGGATCCGTTTCCGGCCCCGGGCCTGACCCGGCACCTCGACGAAGCGGTGGGTCAGCGCGCACAACGGCAGCAGCACGGCGAAGAACACCGCTTCGAGGACGAGACTGTCGCGGCGGCACCGACCGATCACGCCGTCGCTCACCGCCAGCAGGACCGGATGCACCAGGTACACCGAGTAGCTGACCGTCCCCAGCCAGGTCAGCGCGCGAGGAAACCTTGTGCCGCGCAGCGCGAGGGCGGCACCGAAGGTGAGCACGGCGAGCAGGAAGGCCGTGATCCAGCCGCGCCGTGCGAACGTGGCGGTGTCGCCGTGCTCGTACGCGCTCCCCGCCGCGCAGACCACCACCACGAGGGCCGTGCGGGCCGCGCGCGGCCAGGTGCTCTCCCCGCTCTCCGCCCGCCGGACGGCGGTGCCGAGGAACATCACGGCCAGGATCACGAGGCCTTCCCAGAGCGGAACGGTGCCGTTGAAGGGCACCAGCACCAGCGCGAGCACACCTCCCGCCACGGCCCCCGTCACCCGCAGTTCGTACCTGCCGGAGCTCCCGCAGAGGACGGCGAACACCAGCGCCGCGGAGGCGAGCGCGACGAGCGGCCCCGTGCCGACGGCCAAGGACAGTGCGGACGCCGGTGGCACGAACGCCACCGTCGCGCTCACGGCGGCGAGCACGCCCAGGACGACCGAGACGGTCCCCGAGCGCGGGTGGAGCCGGACCGTGAACAGGGTGACGACCAGCAGGTAGAACGCCAGCTCGTACGACAGCGTCCACAGGACGAGGACGACACTCGGCGTCCCCAGCAGTTCCTGGAGCAGGGTGGCGTGCGCGACGGCGACCGTGAGGGGGTTCCGCCCCTCGAAGCGAGCGCCGAGACGCGTGAAGCCCAGGAGGTTCAGCACCAGTGCCGAGCCCACCACCACGGCCCACAGCGGGTAGACGCGGTGGGCCCGCCCGATCCAGAAGCTCCTGACGCAGCCCCGGCGCTCGAGCGAGGCGGGGATGACGTAACCGCTCACCAGGAAGAACAGCATGACCCCGTACCGGCCGATGTTCAGCTCGGGCATCACCCGCTCCCGGAACTCCGGCATGAAGGAGTACGAGGAATGGTCGACCGCCACGAGAAGCGCGGCGATCCCCCGCAGGGCGTCCAGCCGGCCCAGCCGCGGGGACCCGGTGGATCCGGGTGCCGCGGGTGGACGCGGCACCGGTGCAGGCGGCGGGAGTAGGGGAGGTGCGTGTTTCATGGAGATGCCTGCCTGGACCGGGTCCTGTGGGCCGTGGAGTCCACATCGAAGTGCGGACCCCTGACGGCGCGAGACGGGACACGCCCTGAGGAGACGGTTTTCGCCAGGATCGCCTATTTTCGGCGGAGGTGCCTGTGCGCGAGCCGGTCACGCATCGGAGCACCGGTCGCCCCGCGTACTGGGAATGCGTCGTTCCCGGGGATGGGACAGAGTGATGCCATGGGCCACCTGTGGATGACGTGGTCGCTCGAAGGCGTCGGATCGGCGGGCCAGAACGTCCCCGACGTGGAAGCGGCCTGCCGTTCTCTGGTCGGCTCCGTGGAGCGGTCCCGGCGTGCCTTCGAGACGCCTGAGCCGTGGGAGGAACTTCGCGCGTCGGCGCTGGTGCTCCAGGACCGGATCCTCGGTCCGGGGCGCGAGGTACTGGATCAGGGCCGGCGGTGGACCTCGACCGTGAACGGCGTCAGCATCCTGCTGGTTCCGCGCGAGTGACCGGTGCCGACGTGGCTTCGCGCCCTTGACCGGTGCCGGTCGTGGCTCGCGCGCGTGACCGGTGCGGACGCCGGGCCGATGGGCGCGGATCGGCGATCGCCGATCGCGAGGAGCCACCCACCTGCCCGGCACCCAGGCTTCCGTCGGAAGCGTCAGACCCCTGCCGTCAGTGGCACCACGTCCTGCGCGTGCCGGAAGGCCGGGTGATCGCCGAGACGGCGTACGTAGTCCAGGAGCCGGGGGCGGGCGCCGAGGGCGCGGGACCGGCCGAGACCGGTGAGCGCCGTCCACGCGTCCACGTCCGCCGCGGTGAGGGTGTCGCCCAACACGTAGGTACGACCCGCGAGTTGGCAGTCCAGCAGGTCCAGGGCCGCCGCGAGCCCCGCAGGTTCGGCGGACGGGGTGACGTCGCGGTCCAGCAGATCCCGGAGCGCCTCGATGTCGGCGGCCAGCGACGGAGGGCGGAGCGTGGACGGGCATGTCGTGGTGTGACCGGAGAGCAGCCCGGCGAGATCGCGGAGGATGGCGGGCGGGTGGTTGCTGACGATGCGTCCGCTCCACCGGTCGCACAGCGCGGGCGCCGTGAGCGGCCCGTCGAAGTGGTGCTCGGTGGCCTCGTAGGCACGGCGCAGCGACGCGAAGGCCTCGGGTGTCCGCGCGGGGTCGGCCAGGAGTGTGGTGGCGACCGAGTCCCGCAGGCCGAGCAGCCCGAGCGTGATGGCGATGCGCAGCGAGAACGGACAACTCCGCGACAGATACAGCTCGTAGCGGTGCGGAGCCGGGTAGAAGCCCCCGGCGAGGCCCACACCGATGCGGCTGTCGACACGGTGGGGGAGCGCGGCCGGCGTCGCCGCCGGCTTGAGCCGAAGGGCCGAGGGGAGCGAAATCTGGTCACAGGGGCGTGAGTTGGCAGTGCTGGACGTGCGCGAAGCTGTCTCGGGCATGACTCTCCCTGGGGGAAGACGGAAGCCACCGCCGCTTTGTGGGCGCGCGGGCAGCTTGATGCGGATTGACTGCGCTTGTCGCACCGGTCCGGATCGAACGGACCGGCCGCGATCAGTAAGCGCTGGAGACGCGCAGGAGGTCGATGTGCAGGCGCCTCGTCAAACCGCTCTTGGGCAATTCCCACCGTTCCCGGTTCAGGGCTCGCGAGACGCGAGACCACGCTTGCCCCGCCGCACCGGCGGGACCCGGTCGTCACCCGGGGCACCCCGTCGCGGTGGAAGGGTTGCCTGTCAGCGGGCCGGGGCCGATGACCACTGGAGCGGGGTGTACCCGTTCCGTGGGCGCTGACAATCGTGACCGTCCATGCCAGTCTCGGTGCGCCCTGTTGCGGCGTCAAGAAGGCCGTACGCACGGTCTCACCTGGTGGTCACCCGCATTGACATTGTTTTCGGGCCGGGCCTAACCTGCGGCGCACCACAGGATGCCTTTTCGGCCGGAGAAGAAATGGTGACGACGATGCACGGAGCTGACGGGACGGCCGCATGGCGGCGCCTCGGCCGCAACGTGCTCTGCGCCGACCGTGCCGTGGACCTGCTGCGTGTCAACAGCGCCCTGTGTACGGGCATGTGTCTGTCCCTCAGCCGAGGCTAACGGCCCCCTCCGGGGTCTCGACGGCCCCTCGCGCACGGCTCCTTCGAGCCCTCGGCGCTCATGTCTTCGGCGATCGGGAAACGACGGCCCGTCCGAATCCCCCGCGATCACGGACCGGGCGGTCCTCCGGGTCTTCGGCGCTCACGAGCTGAGGGGTTCCGTCGGGTCCTCGACGGCCACGAGCTGAGGATTCGCCGGCCTTCGACGGCCACGAGCTGAGATTCCGTCAGGTCCTCGACGGCCACGCGCCGATCCGCTCCATCGAGCCTTCGGCGACCACCGCTGTCGTGAAAACGCCCCTTCCCCGTCCAGCCCTCGTCCCACGTGGGCCGCGCGCATCGCCGTGTACCGAGCCGTCCCGCTCGGCGGTGCGCCGCCGCTCCGTGGTCCGGGGTGTCCGAATCCGCTGGAGTCCTCCATGAGTCAACCACCCGGCGCCGCCGTGTCCTTGGGATCGGCGCCGCCCGCCGAGGCGGTCCCCCGTCTCGACCTCCCCGGCGCGTCCGACCGTCCGGCGGCCCAGCGGGTCCTTCCGCTCCGGCGGCCCGGCCGCTGGATCGTCACGGCCGTCGTGCTCGTGCTCGTCGCCCAGATCGCCCACGGACTGGTGACCAACCCCTTCTACCAGTGGGATCGCTTCCAGTACTGGTTCCTGCGCCCGACCATTCTCGACGGCCTGCTCATCACCCTCGAAGTCGCCTTCTACAGTGCGCTTTTGGGGTTGCTCGGCGGCGTCCTGCTGGCCCTGGCCAGGCTCTCCCGGAGCCCGGTGCTGCGCGCGGTGAGCTGGGTCTACACCTGGCTGTTCCGGTCGGTGCCGCTGATCGTGGTCCTGCTCTTCCTCTACAACTTCAGCGCGCTGTACCAGACGGTGAGCGTCGGAGTGCCGTTCGGGCCGGCCTTCTTCACCTTCGACGAGTCCCGGCTGGCGACCGACATGGCCGTCGCCGTCGTCGGACTGAGCCTGAACGAGGCCGCGTACGCCTCCGAGGTGGTCCGCGGCGGCATCCTCTCCGTCGACCAGGGCCAGCACGAGGCCGCGTCGGCACTCGGTCTGCCGAGGCGGTACCAGTTCGCGAAGATCGTCTTTCCGCAGGCGCTGCGCTCCATCACCCCCAACTACGTCAACCAGTTGATCGGCCTGATCAAGGGCACCTCGCTGGTCTTCTACGTGTCCCTGCTGGACCTCTTCGGCTCCGTGCAGAGCATGGGCAGCACCTACCCCGGCGACATCGTGCCGCTGCTCCTCGTCGCCACCGCCTGGTACCTGATCCTCACCAGCGTGGTGTCCGTCATCCAGTTCTACGTCGAGCGGCACTACTCGCGGGGCGCCCTGCGCACCCTGCCGCCGACTCCGTTGCAGAAGGCGCGGAACGGTCTGCGCGACGTGCGGGCCCGGTTCCGGAGGGAGACGGCGATATGAGCGGCGAGACGAAGGTGACGACGGTGAGCACGCGGACGGCTCCGGTCGCGGACGTGGTGCCGACGGCGTCGGTGTCGGCGTCGGCGTCGGCGTCGGCCAAGGGGGCGGACACGGCTCCGGCGGGCGAGATCGCCGACGGGCTCCAGGTGGAGCCTGCCACCGTCGAGGTGCACGATGTGCACAAGTGGTACGGGGCCCAACGGGTACTGGACGGCGTGGAGTTGACCGTGCGCCCCGGTGAGGTGACGGTCGTTCTCGGCCCGTCCGGCTCCGGCAAGTCCACCCTCCTGCGGGTGATCAACCACCTGGAGAAGCCCGAGATCGGCCACGTCAGCCTGAACGGCGAGCTCATCGGCGTACGCAGGCACGGCGACCGTCTCAAGGAGCTGAGCGAGCGGGTCATCCTGGCCCAGCGCAGCCGGATCGGCTTCGTGTTCCAGAACTTCAACCTCTTCCCCCACCTGACCGTGCTCGACAACGTGGCCGCGGCGCCGGTGGCGACCGGGAAGCTGTCCAGGGCCGCGGCGCAGGAGCTCGCCCGCGACCTGCTCAGCCGGGTGGGCCTCGCCGACAAGGCCGCCGCCTACCCGCGGCAGTTGTCCGGCGGCCAGCAGCAGCGTGTGGCCATCGCCCGCGCCCTCGCCCTGCGTCCCGGAGTCATCCTCTTCGACGAACCCACCTCCGCGCTCGACCCCGAACTGGTCGGCGAAGTCCTCGCGGTCATCAAGGACCTGGCGCACAGCGGCACGACACTCGTCATCGTCACGCACGAGGTCGGCTTCGCCCGCGAGATCGCCGACCGCGTGGTCTTCATGGACGGCGGACGCATCGTCGAACAGGGCCCGCCCGAGCAGGTGCTGGACCATCCGCGCGAAGCGCGCACCAGGGAGTTCCTCAGCAAGGTCCTCTGACCGCTTCGCACTTCACACAGGGAGACACCGCTCCACGGGGTGTCTCCCGCCCCACCGCCCCGACCCACAGCGGGGCGAGCCCCCCGATTCGGCGGCCCGCCGGGACCGTTCCCCCACATCTCTCATCGCACACTCGACAAGGACAGCCATGCGCACCCTCAGCCCGAACCGCACAGCCCTCCGCGGCGTCGCCGCCACCGCCGCCGTCGCCTCCCTCGCCGTCTCCCTCGCCGCCTGCGGCGCGGACAGCGACGCCGCCACCCGGACGAAGACCGACACGGCCGGAACCGTGACCGTGGGCGCGCTCTCCAACGGCGCCGCGAAGGAGACCACACTGAAGGTCTCCGAGGTGAAGTCGATCAGTGCCGAGCTGCCCAAGTCCGTCGCCCGGAGAGGCACGTTGGTGGTGGGCATCGGCGCACTGCCCGCGGGGTCGCCGCCGCTGAACTTCGTCGGACAGGACCAGAAAACGCTCACCGGCAGCGAACCCGACCTCGGCAAGCTGGTCGCCGCGGTCCTCGGGCTGAAGCCGGAGGTGCGGAACTCGACCTGGGAGAACCTGTTCGTCGGCATCGACAGCGGCAAGGTCGACGTCGCCTTCTCCAACGTGACCGACACCGAGGAGCGGAAGAAGAAGTACGAGTTCGCCTCGTACCGCCAGGACAACCTCGCCTTCGAGGTGCCGAAGAAGAGCACGTGGAACTTCGACGGCGACTACCGCAACCTCGCCGGCAAGACGGTCGCCGTGGGCGCCGGCACCAACCAGGAGAAGATCCTGCTGGAGTGGAAGGACAAGCTGGCCAAGGCGGGCAAGAAGCTCACCGTCAAGTACTACCAGGACAACAACGCCACGGCCCTGGCGCTGAACAGCGGGAAGATCGACGCCTCGTTCGGCCCCAACCCGGCCGTCGCCTACCACGTCACGCAGAACGCCAAGTCGCCCCACCCGACCCGCAACGCCGGCCAGTTCTCCGGCGCGGGTGCGACGATCCAGGGGCTCATCGCGGCCACCGCGAAGAAGGACAGCGGTCTCGCCAAGCCGGTCGCCGACGCCATCAACTACCTCATCGAGAACGGCCAGTACGCCAAGTGGCTGGCCGCCTGGAACCTCTCGAACGAGGCCGTGAAGACCTCCGAGGTCAACCCTCCCGGCCTGCCGCTCGACAACTCCTGAACCACCGCCCACACAAAGGACTCCGCCGCGCCGCGGCGGAGTCCCGGGGCGCGTCCGGCCGAGTTCCAGAGACGGAGAACCCGCACCGCCATGTCCACCAGCGTCCATCCCGCACCCGCCCCTTCCTCGCCTCCGACCGCACCGCACGTCCTCGACAACGCGGCGTGGGCCGCGTTGACCGGTCCGCACGCGCACCTCGCCGAGCGCGTCGGCCGGGCCGCCCGCTATCCCACGGACGTGTCCCCGTTCACCGCGCTCTCCGATCCCGCCGACCCCCGCTCATGGGACGACCTGGCCGAACTGGTGGGTCCGGGAGCGGTCACCCCGGTCACCGCGGTCCAGTCCGTGCCCGACGGCTGGACGGTCGAACACAGCGGCGTAGGCGTTCAGTTGACCGCCACCGCACTGCGCTCCGAGCCCGCGCCGGAAGCCGTACGACTCGGCCCCGACGACGTGCCCGAGATCCTCGACCTGATCGCCCTCACCCGGCCGGGTCCCTTCCTGCCCCGCACCGTCGAACTCGGCACCTACCTCGGCATCCGGGAAGGCGGCCGGCTGATCGCCCTCGCCGGAGAGCGCCTGCGCCCGCCGGGCTGGACCGAGATCAGCGCCGTGTGCACCCATCCCGACCACCGCGGCAGAGGTCTGGCGACCCGCCTCGTCCGGGCTGTCGCGGCGGGCGTCAGGGAGCGCGGGGACACCCCCTTCCTCCACGCCGCCGCCGACAACACGAACGCCATCCGGCTCTACGAGTCGATCGGGTTCACCCTGCGCCGCCGTACCCGGTTCCTGCTCGTCCGCGCACCCGGCGGACAGCCGGCCGTTGACGCGGGACAGGAAGAGGCCGGGCGGCAGGAAGAAACGGCGCACCAGTGAGGTTGGGCTTGTTCAGGACCGTGCGGCACCCCGGCGGGGACCCGCACGGGCCGGGCGGACGAGGGGCCGGGGAGCACCGGGCCGAGAGGGCGGAGGTGGGACACATGCGTCGTGGGTCCCGCCGCGCGCCGAGGCCGCTCGCGCCCCCACCGCTGCACCTGTACGGCCGGCCGCACATCGATCTGCTGCGGGTCGCCGGCGCGCTCTGTCGCCCCTGACCCGTTCCCACGCAGCCACGCCCCGCTCGCCGGGGCGCGATTCCTCGTACGGTCGATCAGGAAGGCACCTCCCGTGTCCTCGTCACCCTCTCCTCTGCACCTCGCCGTGGCCCTCGACGGCGCCGGATGGCACCCGGCGGCCTGGCGCGAGCCCGTCGCCCGGCCCGGTGAGCTGCTCACCGCCGCCTACTGGGCCGATCTCGTCACCGAGGCCGAGCACGGCCTGCTCGACTTCGTGACCATCGAGGACTCCCTCGGCCTCCAGTCCTCCTCGCCCACGGAGCCCGACGGCCGCACCGACCAGGTCCGCGGCCGCCTGGACGCCGTCCTCGTCGCCGCGCGGATCGCCCCGCTGACCCGTCACATCGGCGTGGTGCCGACCGTCGTCACCACGCACACAGAGCCGTTCCACATCTCCAAGGCGATCGCGACCCTCGACTATGTGAGCACCGGCCGTGCCGGCGTGCGTGTCCAGGTCTCGGCCCGCCAGAACGAGGCCGCGCACTTCGGACGCCGTACGCTCCCGCCGTTCCGCCTCGAGGACTACGGCACGCCCGCCGGTCAGGAACTCGTGACCGACCTCTTCGACGAGGCGGCCGACCACGTCGAGGCCGTCCGCAGGCTCTGGGACAGCTGGGAGGACGACGCGGAGATACGCGACGTCGCCACCGGCCGCTTCATCGACCGCGACAAGCTCCACTACATCGACTTCGAGGGCCGCCGCTTCAGCGTCAAGGGCCCTTCGATCACCCCCCGGCCGCCCCAGGGCCAGCCGATCGTCAGCGCTCTCGCCCACGCCACCGTCCCGTACCGGCTGGTGGCCCGGGCCGCCGACGTCGGCTACGTCACCCCGCACGACGCCGAACAGGCACGCGCCGTCGTCGAGGAGATCCGCGCCGAACAGACCACGGCCGGCCGCGCGGACGAGACCGTGCACGTCTTCGGCGACCTCGTGGTCTTCCTGGACGACACCCCCGGTGCCGCCGAGACCCGCCGCGAGCGACTGGACGCCCTCGCGGGCCACCCGTACACGAGCGACGCCCGGATCTTCACCGGAACCCCGGCCGAACTCGCCGATCTGCTGCAGGAGTTGAGCGAGGCGGGACTGTCCGGATTCCGGCTGAGGCCCGCCGTCGCCGGACACGACCTCCCCGCCATCACGCGGGGACTGGTGCCCGAACTCCAGCGCCGGGGCGCCTTCCGGCAGGCCTACGAGGCCGACACCCTGCGCGGACTGCTCGGGCTCGCCCGGCCCGCGAACCGCTACGCCGCCACCACCGCCTGAGCCGGAAGGACCCCCGACCATGAGCAAGCCGCTCAAGCAGATCCACCTCGCGGCGCACTTCCCCGGCGTCAACAACACCACCGTGTGGAGCGACCCCGAGGCCGGCAGCCACATCGAGTTCAGCTCCTTCGCGCACTTCGCCCGCACCGCCGAACGCGCGAAGTTCGACTTCCTGTTCCTGGCCGAAGGCCTGCGGCTGCGCGAACAGGGCGGCCACATCTACGACTTGGACGTCGTCGGACGGCCCGACACCTTCACCGTCCTCGCCGCCCTGGCCGCCGTCACCGAACACCTCGGCCTGACCGGCACCATCAACTCCACCTTCAACGAGCCCTACGAGGTGGCCCGCCAGTTCGCCAGCCTCGACCATCTCTCCGGCGGACGCGCCGCCTGGAACGTCGTCACCTCCTGGGACGCCTTCACCGGCGAGAACTTCCGCCGCGGCGGCTTCCTGCCGCAGGAGGAGCGCTACTCGCGGGCCAAGGAGTTCCTGGCCACGGCCAACGAACTCTTCGACTCCTGGCGCGGCGACGAGATCCTCGCCGACCGGGCGGGCGGCACCTTCCTGAACGACGCCAAGGCCGGAGCCTTCGTCCACCACGGACAGCACTTCGACATCGAGGGGCAGTTCAACGTCCCGCGCTCCCCGCAGGGCCGCCCGGTGATCTTCCAGGCCGGAGACTCCGAGGAGGGCCGCGAGTTCGCCGCGTCGAGCGCCGACGCCATCTTCAGCCGCTACTCCACCCTCAAGGAGGGCCAGGCCTTCTACACGGACGTCAAGGCGCGGCTCGCCCGGTACGGCCGCCGATCCGACCAGTTGCTGATCCTGCCGGCCGCGACCTTCGTGCTCGGCGACACCGACGCCGAGGCCGAGGAACACGCCCGCGAGGTCCGGCGCCTCCAGGTCAGCGGTGCGACCGCCATCAAGCACCTGGAGTTCGTCTGGAACCGGGACCTGTCCGCGTACGACCCCGACGGCCCGCTTCCCGACATCGACCCGGACCTCGGCGAACACACCGTCGCCCGCGGCCGCGCCCAGGTCCGCATGTACCGCGACCCGCTGGCCACCGTCCGTGAGTGGCGCGAGCGGGCTGCCGCCAACAAGTGGTCCATCCGCGACCTCGTCATCGAGACCGGCAGCAGGCAGGCCTTCGTCGGCAGCCCGGCCACGGTCGCCGAGACCATCAACGACTTCGTCCAGGCCGACGCCTCCGACGGCTTCATCTTCGTCCCGCACATCACCCCGGGCGGCCTCGACGCCTTCGCCGACAAGGTCGTCCCGCTCCTCCAGGAACGCGGTGTCCACCGTACCGAGTACGAGGGCACCACCCTCCGCGACCACCTCGGCCTGGCCCACCCCGACGCCGAGGCGTACGCCGGCCGGGCGGCGTCGTGACGTCGCCGACGCAGCCCGTTCCCGTACCGATCCGCACAGCCGCCGAGCGCTGAGGAGGCCTCCGCACATGTCCGACATCCCTCTCGGCGTTCTCGACCTGATCCCGATCTCCTCGGGTTCCACGGCCACGGACGCCCTGCGCAACTCCATCGACCTGGCCCGGCGGGCCGAGAACCTCGGATACAGCCGCTACTGGTTCGCCGAACACCACCTCAACCCCGGTGTCGCCGGAACCTCGCCCGCCGTCGTCCTCGGCCTGACGGCCGCCGCGACCTCGACCATCCGGCTCGGCGCGGGAGCCGTGCAACTCGGCCACCGCACCGCCCTGTCCACGGTCGAGGAGTTCGGCCTGATCGACGCGCTGCACCCCGGGCGCTTCGACCTGGGCCTCGGACGCTCCGGCGGTCGGCCGTCCGGCAAGTCCGCCGCCCCGCCGGCGACCGCGACCCCCGTGGTCGACGGCCGTGCCCCCAACGGGCTCCGCATACCGGCCCGCTTCTCCTACGAACACCTTCTCGGCTCACCGCGGGTGGCCCTGCAGCGCACCCTCCTCCAGCAGCCCCACGCCGAGTCGCAGGACTACGGCGAGCAGATCGACGACATCCTCGCGCTGCTCGCGGGCACCTACCGCTCCACGGACGGCGTCGAGGCGCACGCCGTCCCGGGCGAGGGCGCCGATCTGGAGGTCTGGATCCTCGGCAGCAGCGGCGGGCAGAGCGCCGAGGTCGCGGGCCGCAACGGCCTGCGGTTCGGAGCGAACTACCACGTCAGCCCCGCGACCGTGCTGGAGGCGGTGGAGGGCTACCGGGCCACGTTCCAGCCCTCCGACGTCCTCGACAAGCCGTACGTCAGCGTGTCCGCGGACGTCGTGGTCGCCGAGGACGACGAGAAGGCCCGCGAACTCGCCACGGGATATGGCCTGTGGGTCCGCAGCATCCGTACCGCCGAGGGCGCCATCCAGTTCCCCACCCCGGACGAGGCGCGTGCCCACACCTGGTCGGACGCCGACCGGGCACTCGTCCAGGACCGTCTCGACACCCAGTTCGTCGGCTCCCCGAAGCGGGTCGCCGGCCAGTTGGAACAGCTCCAGGAGGCGACCGGGGCCGACGAGTTGCTCATCACCACGATCACCCACCGACACACGGACCGGGTGCGGTCGTACGAACTGCTGGCCGAGGAGTGGCGCACGCGGTGAGCCGGCGTCGACCGCCGGGTGACGTTCGGGACGGGCGGGCCGTGATTGCGGCCCGCCCGTCCCGTCGTGCCCACCCGGGCGCCACGAACATCGCGCCCGAGCGTCACGACTGCATCACGAACTCCGTTTTGGCTGGTCAGAGAGCTTATATTCGCAGGCTCCCGGATCTTGGACCCATGGCCGGAACGGCCGGGGCCGGCCTTCGAACGAGCGGAACGGCAGCGCATGGCACGCAGCGGGATGACCCGACGGCACGGGTGGGCGATAGCAGCGCTGCTGTGCGCGGTGATGCCGTCCGCGACGGCCTGTACGACGGCGACGGAGCGACCGACGGCCACGGACCGGTCGGCGGCAGGGAAGACGACCGATGCCGGGGCACGGACGAAGGGCACCGCCTCCGCACCGTCCTGCGCGGGCGGGGCCTTCCGGTGGACCTCGGTCCACCGGGAGCGGCGACTCACAGAGGTGTCACCGGTCGTGAACGTCAGCAAGAGCGACGGCTGGGTCACGTTCCACCCCGGGCTCGTGCGCACCATAGTGCCCCAGGTCAGCACGAGCGACGACCGCGTGTCGGAGCGTCAGGTCCTCGCCGCGCTCGCCAAGCACCTCAAGTGGTGGGACCTCGAGGAATTGGCCGCCCCGGGGAAGGAGTCCGCCGACCGTCCGCGCACCCCCGTCAGGACCGACTTCCTCGGGCACGCGGGGCGTTTCGTCGAGGCCGAGGGAGTCCAGACCGTCGACGCGAGCTTCACCGTGACCTGCGCCGGCCAGGACGTCTACGGCAGCGTCACCACCTGGTTCGGCCATTCCGGTGCGTCCCTGGCCTGCGGCGTGCACCCCCACACCAAGGAACCCTGGATCCAGGAGGCCTACCGGCTGACCTGCGGCCCGCACTGAAGTCCGGACGGCTGCCCTGCCCGGATCAGCCTCCCGCGCCGTCCCCGCGCAGAGCCGCCTCCGGTGACCGCGCACGCGGCGCGGGGACGGGGTGTGCGATCAGGCGTCCCCCATGCCGAACACGTCGTGGATCGGCCGCACCTCCACCGCCACGACGTGGAAGTCGAGTACACGCTCGGCGATGGCGCGCGCCCGCTCGGGGGTCGCGCACTCGATCACGTAGTAGGCGGTGAGGTGTTCGTCGGCCTCGGCGAACGGGCCGTCCGCCACGGCCGGCCCCTCCGCGCTCCAGCGCAGAGTCGTGGTGTCGCGCGGGTAGGCCAGCCCCGCTCCGTTCAGCAGCTCGCCCGAGCCCTCCAGATCCTTGTGGAGGGCTTCGTGCCGGCGGAACACCTCGGTCCGCTGCTCCGCCGTCATCGTTTCGGTCGCGGCGGGATCGGCGTACATCAGCACCATGTATTTCATGGCTCCAGCCTGGCATCGGGGACTGACATTCCCGAGACGCGGGGCGATGCCGGGGGACCGGTTCAGCCGGTCGACGCGAGTGCGGTCGTACGGCCGCCCAGTGCTGCCGAGAAGTGGTCGGTCACCTGCTCCAGCGCCTGGGCCGCGGCGGCCGCGATCACGGGAGCGCCGTCGGCGTCCGCGGTGACGTCCTTGTCGAGAGTGAACCAGCCCGGCACGATGTGCGACGCGCCCATGGAGCTCAGCACCGGACGCAACGCGTAGTCGATCGCGAGGACATGGGCCGTACTGCCGCCCGTGGCGAGGGGCAGCACCGTCTTGCCGGCCAGCGCGTACTGCGGGAGCAGGTCGAGGAGCGACTTCAGCAGGCCGGAGTAGGCCGCCTTGTAGACCGGCGTGCCGATCACCACGCCGTCGGCCCTCTCGAACAGGGCCGCCGTCTCGACGATCGCCGGATGCCGGAAGTCGGCTCCGAGGAGCGCGTGGGCGGGCAGCGTACGGACCTCCAAGGGGATGACCTCGTGCCCCTGGAGGCGGAGCCGGTCGTCGAGGTGGCGCAGGAGGCGCGTGGTGCGGGAGGTGGGAGAGGGGCTTCCGGAGACGGACACGATCGTGGCCATGGCGGACCTTCCGGGTCGGGATTCGGTTGCGTGAGGCGGGTGTGCGGCGAACTGCCGGGGGGGAGTGGGCGGTTCGGCGGCGGTGGCGATGGCAAGGTGGCGGTGCCGGCGTGCGTGGTCGTGGTGCGGGGTGCGGGGTGCCGGGCGGGACGGGAGCTCGACGGCGGCATACGGCGCCCCGCCCGGCGGGCCGGTCACCAGGCGCTGGACCGCACGCTGACCTGCGGCCGCAGGTCCCCCCGGAGTGCTTCCAGGAAGCTGACGACCTCGGCCGCCACCGAACGGTGCTGGAGGTCGTTGAGGACGTCGTGGTGAGCGCCGTGGACCACCGAAAGACGCGCCAGGGGAAGCGACTTGGCCAGGCGGGCGAGCGCCTCGTCGTCGGCGAGCGGATCGGAGTCGCCGACGAGCAGCAGCGTGGGCAGGGGCGACTCGCTGTCGTAGGCCGCGCCGATCAGGGAGTCCGGCAGCGCGTCGTCGAGCGACCCGCGCCGTACCCCGGGGTCCTGGCTGAGGCGGCCCCGATGGGTGGGGCACGAGGTACGGACGTCGAGCTCGGCGTCCCATGTCCCGCCGGCGCCAGCGGTCCTCGCGGACGGGCCGGGGAGCCCGGCGAGTACCAGCGCGTTCGGCCACCAGGCGGCCGGAGTCCGGGCCCCGCCGAGGAGCGCCGCGAGCGCGAGTGCCCCCGAGTCCGCCCCGACGAGGACGACCGGCCGGGCGACACCGTCCGGCGAGGCGGTGTCCTCGACGGCCTCGGCGAGCCGGGCCTCCAGCTCGGTCAGGGAGGCGGCCGGGTCCCCGGCGTCGAGGGCCGGGGGGTCGACCACCCGGACCCGGTAGGCGTCGGCGGCGAGCCGTCCGCCGAAGCGCGCGTAGGTCGCCCGGGTCTCGCCGCGGCCGGGAACCACGAGGATCGTGCCGCGGACGAGGAGCCCCTCGGGCCCGTGGTGGTCGGTGTACTGGGTCATCTCAGGCTCCTGCGGGTGCGGGTGCGGGTGCGGGTGCGGGTGCGGACTCGCCGGTGTGCGCCGGCTTCCAGCCCAACGCGGGCGCCACCTCGGTCGCGATGAGTTCGAGGGCGCGGACGGCGGCGTCGTGGTCGGGGACGGCGGGGTTGAACTGCGCGATCAGGTCGGTCGCCACGGGCAGGACCTTCTCCCGGCCCAGGGCCTCGACGACGTCGTCGGGATGGCCGTAGAAGGAGTGGAAGCGGCGCAGCGCCTCGTCCCTGCCGAGGCCCTTGGGGAACGCGCCGCTCTCGGCCATGCGCAGCGCCGCCCGGTGCACGTCGTCGCCGATGGCGCTGAGCGCGGTGCGCCGGTCCTTGGCCGGGAAGATGAAGCGGGACAGGCCGATGCGCGGGCGGTGCGGCCGGTCCCAGGCCGCGAGGAAGGCGTCGGCCCAGGGCCGCTGAACCTCGTCGGTGGGGGAGTCGAACCCGTAGGCGGCCCGGTTCAGCAGCAGGTTCGAGCCGCGGCGCGCCGCGTACGAGGCACCCTGGGCGCTGAACACGCCCTGCCAGACGCGGCGGTCGAAGCCACCGGGGCGCGGCTGGATGCGGAAGCCGGCCGTGCCCACCTCGTCGTGGGCCAGGGCCCGCCGCAGGACGTCGAGGTTCTCGCTGGTCAGTTCGCGTTTGCGGTCGGCGTCCTGGCCGAACGCGGCGTACTCCAGGGCGCTCGATCCGCTGCCCACGCCGATCTCGACGCGGCCGCCGCTGAGGGCGTCGACGGTGGCGATGTCCTCAGCGAGGCGCACCGGGTCCTCCAGCGGGAGCACGGTGACGGCCGTGCCCAGCCGGATCCGGGTGGTCCTCGCGGCCGCGTGGGCGAGGAAGGTCCAGGGCGAGGACAGTCCGCCGCCGCCGAGGGCGACGTGGTGCTGGGCCACCCAGCCGACGTCGAAGCCGAGCTCGTCCGCGACGGCGAACAGTTCCTGCGCGTTGCGGTAGGTACGGGCGATGTCCTGATCGCGTCCCTGGACGTGGGTGAGGAAGCCGAGCCTGAAGCGTGGTCGCTCGCTCGTCATGGGATGTCGGCCTTTCCGTGCGGGTCGTCTCTCTTCGGGGCGCCGTGCCGGACGGTTCCCGGGTGAGGGGGCCGCCGGGCGCGGCCGGTGGAGGACGGGTCCTGCTCCACCGGCCGGTCGCGGTGGGATCTCAGTCGTTCGCGAGCTGCGGCTCGCGGGTGTGACGGTTGGCCGGCACGGGCAGGCCGAGGTTGCCGCGCAGGGTGTCTGCCGCGTACTCGGTACGGAACAGTCCGCGCTTCTGGAGGATCGGGACGACGCCGTCGACGAAGAGGTTCAGCTCGTCCTCGGTGCGGAAGGCGAGGTTGATGCCGTCGAAGGTGCCGGCGTCGAACCACTTCTCGATGGTGTCGGCGACGGTCTCCGGGGCCCCGACGAACGGCGAGGTCCGGAACTGGTTGACGGACTCGGCGACCTGGCGCAGCGTCAGGTTTTCGGTGCGGGCCCGCTCGATGAGGGCCGACGCGCCCGTGCGGCCGCCCTTCTCCGCGAGGTGCGCGACGTCGGGGAACGGCGCGTCGAGGTCGTGCGCGCTGAAGTCGTACGCGCCGAAGGACCGGCCGAGCAGGGCGAGGTTGCGGTCGAAGTCGTTGTCCTCCTCGAAGATCTCCCGTTCGCGTCGCCGGGCCGCCTCGTCGGTGGTGGCGACGACCGGGCTTCCGTGGATGAAGATCTTGATGTGCTCGGGGTCGCGGCCGTAGGAGGCGGTGCGCCGCTTGATGTCGGTGTAGTACTCCTGGGCCTGCTGGAGCGTCCCGCCCGGCGCGTAGATGCCCTCGGCGACCCGCGCCGCCAGGTCGCGGCCCTCCTCGGAGACCCCGGCCTGGAAGATGACCGGCTGGCCCTGCGGGGAGCGGGAGAGGTTGAGCGGTCCCGCCACCTTGAAGTGCTCGCCCTCGTGGTCGAGCGCGTGCAGCTTGGCCGGGTCGAGGAAGACGCCCCGGGCCACGTCCGCCGGGAACGCGTCGTCCTCGTAGGAGTCCCACAGGCCGCGGGCGACCTGGACGAACTCCAGGGCGCGGCCGTACCGGGTGGTGTAGTCGAGGTGTTCGTCGAGTCCGAAGTTGCGGGACGTACCGGTGTCGAAGCTGGTGACGACGTTCCAGCCGGCCCGGCCACCGCTGATGTGGTCGAGGGAGGCGAACCGGCGGGCCAGGTTGAACGGCGAGTTGTACGTCGAACTCGCCGTGCCCACGAGGCCGATGTGCCGGGTGTGGGTGGCCACCGCGGACAACAGGGTCAGCGGTTCGAGGCGGTTCAGATAGTGCGCCGGGTACGTGGCGTTGATGAACTGGCTGTCGACGATGAACAGGGCGTCGAAGAGGGCGTGTTCGGCCGCCTTCGCCAGCCGGATGTAGTAGTCGATGTCGATGCTGGCGTTCTTCGCCACGCGCGGGTCCTTCCACAGACCGTGCTGGCCGGGACCGCCGACGCCGTAGGGGTGCAGGGCGAGATGGATGGTGCGGGGCATGGCGTTTTCTTCCTGTCTCTTCGAGGGGTTCAGACGTTCAGCAGGGCCCGCAGGGCGGCGCGTTCGGCCCGGTCGGCCGGAGCCGCGTGCAGCGTGGGCGCGGAGCGGACGAGCAGGCGTGTGTAGGGGTGCCGGGGCCGGGCGATGACCTCGCCGGCGGCGCCGGTCTCGACCAGTTCGCCCTGGTACAGCACGGCGATCCGGTCGGCGACCCCGGCGACGGAACCGAGGTCGTGCGAGATGAAGACGAGCGCCACTCCGTCGTCGCGGAGTTCCTGGAGGATGCGCAGGATCTGGACCCGGTTGGCGGAGTCCAGGGCGCTGACCGGCTCGTCGAGGATGACCAGGCGGGGCTCGGTGACCAACGCCCTGGCCACGGCGACGCGTTGACGCTGTCCGCCGGAGAGCCGGCCGGGCAGCCGGTCGAGGAGGTCCTCGGACAACTGGACGCGGGGGAGGAACGCGCGGACCCGGCGAGCCGCCTCCTCGCGGGAGACCCCGCGGACCAGCAGCGGTTCGGCCAGGGAGGCCTCGACGGTGAGATCCGGGTCGAGGCTGCGCAGCGGGTCCTGGAAGACGTACTGGATCACACCGCGGCGGCGCAGCGCCCGCCACCGGCGCCCGCCGTACGCGGTGACGTCCTCGCCGTCCAGGACGACGGAACCCGCGGAGGCGCGGACGAGGCCCAGCACGGCGCGTGCCAGGGTGGTCTTGCCCGATCCCGTCTCGCCGATGATCCCGACGGTCTCGCCCGGCGAGACGGTGAGCGAGACACCGCGCAGCGCGTTCCGGCGCCGCCGGCGCGGTCCGTAGCGCACTTCGAGGCCGGTGACCTCCAGGACGGGTTCGGTGCTCATGCGTCCTCCCCGGGCGCGAGGAACTTCTCCAGGCCGTACTGCTGGTGTTCGGCGATCAGCAGCCGGGTGTACTCGTGGCGCGGACGGTGGAGTACCTCCTCCGTGGGGCCCTGCTCGACCACCTCGCCGTGGCGCATCACAAGGACTTCGTCGCAGAGCTGGGAGACGACGGCCAGGTCGTGGGAGACCACGACGAGGGCCAGCCCGGTCCGTTCGCGCAGATCGGCGAGCAGGTCGAGGATCTCGGCCTGGACGGTGACGTCGAGCGCGGTGGTGGCCTCGTCGGCGATGAGGATCCGTGGTCCCGCGGCGATCGCCACGGCGATGAGGACCCGTTGGAGCATGCCGCCGGACAGCTCGTGCGGGTACTGCGAGCTGACGAGTTCCGGGTCGCGCAGGTGCACCGACCGCAGCAGCTCGACCGCCCGCCGGCGCGCCGCGCGCCGCTTCAGCCCCTTCTTGACCCGCAGGACCTCGGCGATCTGGGCCCCCACCTTGATCGACGGGTTGAGATACGACGCCGGGTCCTGGAAGACCGCGCTGATCGTCGTGCCCCGCAGATCGGTCCACCGTGCGGGGGACAGTCCGGCGATGTCGCCGCCGTCGATCTCCACCGAGCCGCCGGTGATCGCGAAGGGGGAGGGCAGGATGCCCAGCGCGGCGCGGCAGGTGAGGGTCTTTCCGCTGCCGGACTCGCCGACGATGCCGACGGCCCGGCCGGGCGTGAGCGTGAAACTCACGCCGTGGACGATGTCCTGGCCGGCGGCAGGGTCGCCGATGCGGACGTCGCGTACGGAGAGCACGGGGGCCTGCGAGCGCGGCGGTTCTCCGGTACCGGCATCGGCGGCGGTCTCCTCGGCACCGGCAAGGGCACCGGCACCCTGAACGGCACTGGCACTGGCACTGGCACTGGCACTGGGACCGGGAACGGCACCGGCGGCCTGCGCGGATTCCCGCGTCTCCGCGGCCTCCCTCGACTCCGCGGCCTCCGCGGTCCCCGTGGTATCCGCGGTCTTTGTGGTCTCTGTGATCTCTGTGGTGTTCTCGGCCTCGGCGAGGAGCTTCTCGGACAGGGCGGTCATCGCGCACCTCCGGCGGGAGCGGGAGCGGGGTCGGCCTCGACACGCCGGCCGGCGCGCGTGCCACGGCCGGCGGCCGGCGTCTGGCCCGCTTCGCCGGAGACGTCACGGATGGCGTCGGCGAGGAGGTTGCAGGCCCAGACCGTGATCATGATCAGCAGGGCGGGTACGAGCGGAGCCCAAGGCTGTTGGGTCAGATAGCCCAGATCCGAGGCGAGCAGGCCGCCCCAGGTGGGCGCGGGAGGCTGGACCCCGATCCCGAGGAAGGTCAGGCTCGACACGATGACGAACCCGACGCCGACCGTCTGGGCGAGCGCGACCGCGATGGGCGGAAGCACCTTGGCCCAGATGTGACGGCGAACGATCCAGCCGGTCGAGGCACCCGCGATGATCGCGGCCTCGACGTACGGGGAACGGGCGACGGACAGGGTGGCGGCGCGGGCCACGCGGTAGAACAACGGGGACACCAGCGCCCCCGTGACCAGCATCGCCTGGGTGAGACCGTTGCCGAGCAGGGCGACGACGGCGACGGCGAACAGCAGGAACGGCAGCGCGACCAGCGTGTCGGCGAGCCGGAGGGTGACCCATTCGAAGGCCCGGCCGAGGTGGACCGACAGGATGCCGGGGACGGCGCCGATGGCCAGGGCCGTGAAGGCGACCTCCAGCGAGCCGAGGACGCTGACGCGGGAGCCGTCGAGGAGCCGGCTCAGCACGTCGCGGCCGAGGTAGTCGGTCCCCAGCCAGTGGGCGCCGGACGCGTCCGCGAGCGGGTGGTCACCGGTGGCCAGCGGGTTGTGCGGTGCGAGCAGCGGCCCGAACAGGGCGAGCACGGCGATCACCGCGAGGACGGCCAGGGCGATGCGGCCGGAGGTGAGGGCGAGAACGCGGCGCACCATGGTCACACCCCCCGTCGCGAGGCCGGCGTGACGCGGGCCAGCACCAGGTTGACGAGCAGGTTGAACGCGACGACCAGGACGATCGACACCACGAGGACGCCCTGCACGGCGGGTACGTCCCCGGCCTGCGCGGAGTCGTTGGCGAAGCGTCCGAAGCCCTGGAGTCCGAAGATCCACTCCGTGACGACGGACGCGCCGACCAGGGCGGGGAACTTCAGGCCGAGGGTGGCGAGCGCGGGACCGATGCCGTTGCGCAGCACATGGCCGAAGAAGATCCGGCGCGGGCCGAGCCCGCGGACCACCGCGCCCGTCACGTAGTTCTCGCCGTACGCCCCGACGAGCCCCCCGCGCAGTTGGCGGGCGACGTCGGCGACGACGTCGAAGCTCAGCGCGACCGCGGGCAGCGTGATGTGGGCCAGCCAGGGCCCGAACCCCTGGTCCGCCGGGACGTATCCGGCGGACGGGAACAGATGCAGTCCCACCGAGAACACCGCGACCAGCACGATGCCGACGACGAAGGCCGGCATCACCGAGATCACCGTCACGAAGCCGGTGATCGCGCGGTCGACCCAGGTGGTGCGGCGCAGCGCCGCGAGGGTGCCGAGTCCGAACCCCGCGACGACTCCGATGATCAGCGCGAACGTCGCCACCGACAGGCTCACGCCCAGGCCGAGGCCGATGAGGGTGGAGATGTCGGCGCCGTTGGTCCAGCTCGTGCCGAGTCGGCCGTGCAGGACGTCGCCGAACCAGTCCCCGTACTGGACAAGGAAGGGCCGGTCGAGGCCCCACTGCGCCTCGACGCGGGCGACCGCCTCGGGAGTGGCCTCCTCGCCCAGTTGGATGCGTGCCGGGCTGAGCCCGCTCAGCGACCGCAGCGCGAACGTCACGAACGTCGCGACCAGGAAGACGGGCACGAAGATCGCGACCGACCGGGCGAGGGTGGCCAGGACGCGGCCCAGGGTGTGCCGGGTTCTGGCCGCGGCGGCCGGGAGACGGACGTCGGGCGGGGCCGTTGCCACCGTCGTCGTCATGGGTTGCCCCCTCTCTGTCGTGGGCGGGGTGTCAGTTGCCGCCGGCGATGGTCACGCCGGTCCAGTCGATGTGGGCGGGGTTCTTCGGCAGGCCGGAGATGGACTTGCTCTTGGCGATGAGATTGGGCGAGGAGTACGTGAACACCAGCGCCTTGCTCTTGAGGCCGGCCCGGGTCGCCGCCTGGAGGACCTTCGCGTAGTCCGGCGAGTCGAGCGGGGTCCGGCGGACCTTGGCGATGGCCGCCTCGAAGCCGGCCGGCTCGTAGGGCGAGCTGAGGTTGAGCGGGCCGTTCGGGCCGAAGTGGGCCGTGAGGGTCTGCGCCGCGGAGTCACGGCCGGTGGTGCCGTACAGCGAGAACGTCAGGTTCTTGGCGAAGAACGGCGTGGCCCAGTTCTTGTCGATCCTGATCGTGACGGTGATGCCGACCTTCGCCAACTGCGCCTGCACGATCTCGGCCTGCGGGTCCTCGGCCGGGATGACCAGGCTCAGCTTCAGGGCGCCCGCCTTGTAACCGGCCTCGCTCAGCAGCTTCTTGGCCTTCGCGGGGTCGTAGGCGTACGCGTTCTCGGACTCCGGGTCGTAGGCGACGTATCCCTTGGGGAAGGGCTGATTGGTCACCGAGCCGTAGCCGAACGTCAGCTTGTCGACGAACTCCTGACGGTTGATCGCGTAGCGGACCGCGTCGACGACCTTGTCGTTGTCGAACGGCGCCTTGTTGGTGTTGAGGCTGAGGTTGGAGGCGTTGAAGCCGGGCTGCACGAAGACGTCGAGCCCGGCCTTCTTGGCCGCCTCGGCCTGACTCGGGGCTATGTCGGCGAAGTTGTAGACGCCGGTCTGCAGTCCGGAGACGACGGTGGACGCGTCGGGGGCGGAGCTGAGCTCGACGTTGTCGATGTGGATGTTCTTGGCGTCCCAGTAGTCCGGATTCTTCTTCAGGACGGCCTTGGTGCCCGGGACGAGCTGGGTGACGATGAACGGGCCCGCGCCGACCGGGCTCTGGTCCAGCTTGTCCGGGGACGCCGCGGCCTTCGGGCTGGCGATCTGCAGGACGCGCTCGCCCAGCAGTTGGGGGATCTGGTAGTCGACCTGGCTGAGGTGGATCACCGCGTCGAGACCCTTGGCGTCCACCGACGTGATCGAGGTCAGGTCGCCGAACAGGGCGGAGTTCTTCTGCTTCTTGGCCCGCTCGATGGCGGCCTTCACGGCGGCGGCGTCGACCGGCGCGCCGTCGCTGAACTTCAGGTTCGGCCGCAGATGGAAGGTGATCACATCACCCTCGGCGTTGTAGTCCCAGCTCTTGGCCAGGTCCGGGACGGCCTTCCCGTTCTCGTCCGTCCGCGTCAACGAGGCGTAGACCAGGGCCAGTTCGCGGAACTGGGCGCCGCTTCCGCTGACGACCGGGTCCCAGTGGGCGGGGAAGTAGGAGGAGGTCCACTTCAGCGCGGCGGAGCCGGCCGACGCGGAGCTCTCGCCGCCGCAGGCGGCGAGCGCGGGGACGAGCACGGTGGCGAGGGCGGTGCCCAGGGCGGCGGCGCGCAGCCGGCCGGGTCGCGGGGCGGAGCGGAAGGCCGTGGCGGGGGTGCGGGGCGTGAGACGTCCGGGCATCGGAGTTCTTTCTGCGAAGGCTCCCGCCCACGCCGGAGCGGCGCAGCGCGGAGCGAGGGCGGCTCACCCCGCGGACGGACGCCGCGCATGCCGGAGAGGCGCATGCCGGTGTGCGCTTCGGTGCGCACGGGGCATGCCGCGTTCAGGGCAGGAGGCGTCGGCGGATCGCGGGGAGGGCCGGGAGGCCGGGGGAGCGGAGACGACGAAACGCTGGGAGGACGGCGCGCGATGACGGGGGCCGGACGGCGGGTCGGCTCGGGGCCGGTGCCGGAGTCGGCGGGACGGACGTCAGGCGCCTGGGGGCCGCGGCTGGCGGGCGGTCAGCGACAGAGAGCGCTGCAGGTGCGCCGCAGGTCCACGTAGCGGCACTCCACGGCGGGGTGCGTCGTAAGCATGGTGCACATCCTGGGGCCGGTTCTCGGCGGCTGTCAATGGACACCAATTGGTGTCTCATTGGGCGGGACGGGTTCTGACCGCTGATCAGAAGGCCGCGGAGGTGCGCGGATGCGCCTCGCGCCGGTCACGACGGCTCGAGCACCGGCCCGCGGGCCGTCATCCGGGGCGGCTGGAAACCGCCGGGCCGGCGACCCTCGGGGACCGTCAGGGCTCCGGCCGGAGGACCGTCATCCGGGCGGTGTCGGGAGACCGTCATCCAGGCGGTACCGGAGGACCGATCGGACCGTCCGGGCCGAGCAACGTCAGGGCGTGGCAGGCGTGCCGAGGTCGCGGGCCGGGTGTACGGCGGCCTCGTCGGGGTGCAGCCAGAGCGGGCCGTTGCCGGTCTCGACGCGCACGGCGTCCCGGGGAGGCCACGGCCCGTCGCTCAGCACCGCCGCCTCCGGGCCGGTCAGACTCCGGTACCGCGCGAGCGCCTCCGAGGGCGCCGGCCGCGCGGGCACGGTCAGCAGCCCGGGGCTCAGCTCCTCGAACGCCGCCGCGTACTCCTCGTACGGCCGCCAGCCCGGGACGACGCGCAGCCCTGCGGGAGAGCGCACCAGCAGCGTCGGCAGCGCGTAGCGGTACCCGCCCTCGGCGGTCTCCTTCGCGGCACCGGGATGCGGCGAGCCGCCGCGCACCGACAGCACCTCGGCGACCGGCCGCCGCGCCTCGGCACGGTCGGCAAGTACCGCTTCCCGTACGGTGGTTGATGCCACGTCGGACGCCAGCCGCTCATGGTCGAGGCCGGGCACCCCCCGTACCGCGGACAGCGCCAGTGCCACCGTGTCCGCCGGTTCCCCCAGCACGAACACGCTCTCCCGCAGCCGCCGCACCACCCACTCGGCCACCTCGCCGCCCTGTCGCTCCGCGGCCTTGGCGGCCAGCGAGGACGGCCAGGAACTCGCCGCGACCCGGCTCAGCCGCCGCGCCCGCGGGGCGCCCGTGTGGGCGACGACGTCCTCGATGTACCGCGCGTACCAGGCGGTCTCCGCCGCGGGATCGGGCGGCGGGTCGTCGTCGTCATCGAACAGGACGCAGTACGCGCGTCGCCAGCGCACCCGGCCCGCCAGCGCGGCGCGCAGCCCTCGGAACACCGGCTCCGAGCCCCAGGCCCAGGGACACAGCGGGTCGGTGTACTCCACGACCTCCACCACGCCCGCCGCCTCCGCCGTCTGCGTCGTGTCCGCGGAGTCCACCACCGGCGCCGGGTCCGTACCGTCATCCGTCCTCACCGTGTCCGGCCCGGTCCGGTGCGGAGCGCGGGTCACGCGGCTCCCTTGCGGTCCAGTCGCCCGGCCGTCCCGGTGGGCAGCAGCGCGGCCAGGGTCGTGCCGCCCAGCACCGCCGCCGCGTCCGCCTCGATGCGGCGCCACACCCCGGGGAGCCCGGAGGCGGGCCCCGGATAGTCGAGCCCGGCCAGCGGCTCGCCCCGGAGGGTGATCAGCTCGCCGTCCACGGCGCGTACGACGTCCAGCAGGGTGATCTCGTCGGCGGGCCGGCCGAGCCAGTAGCCGCCCTCGCAGCCACGCTGACTGCGTACCAGTCCGGCCCTGCGCAACTCGCCCACCACGGACTTCAGAAACCGGAACGGGACTTGCTGCGAGGACGCTATCGCCTCACAGGTGAGCGGGCTGGCCGGTTCGCGGGCGAGCTCCAGGAGAGCCCGCGTGGCGTAGTCCGCCTTCGCGGAGATATGCATGGGCCCATGATGCCCGACACGCTGTCCGCCGAGCGGGTCTCCACCGGTTCCCCACGTTCATTGCGGGAACATTGCCGCAGGTGAAGCGCAATGGATACCTCTTGACATCCTTTTCCGGGCCGCTCTAGCGTCCCCGTCCATGAGCGAGCCGTTGACGACCCCCGGCGAAGGTTTCCACCCCCATCTCCCGGACGCCGAAGGGCAGTCCGAACGTCCCCTGCGCAGCCGCCTGCACCACATCCGCGCCGACGCCCTCGACGGCGACACGGCGCAGAGCGGAGGCATGCGCAGATTCGCCGCCGTCAGCGGCACCACCGTCGGCTCAGAGAAGCTGTGGATGGGCCAGACCCACGTCGCCCCCTCCACCGCCTCCTCGGACCACCACCACGGAGCATCCGAGACCGCCATCTACGTGGTCAGCGGGCACCCCGAGTTCGTCTTCCTCGACGACGCCGGCGAGACGCCCGAGGAGGTACGGCTGCGCACCTCGCCCGGTGACTACATCTTCGTGCCGCCGTTCGTGCCGCACCGCGAGGAGAACCCGGACCCCGCCGAGGAGGCGGTCGTCGTGATCGCCCGCAGCACCCAGGAGGCGATCGTGGTCAACCTGCCGGGGCTGTACGTGCTGAAGGACGCCGAAGAGGACTGACCGCGCGGGGCCGTTCGATCGCGGGACGGGTGCGGTGGATACGGTCGGTCCTGAGCGGACGTCAGTCGGAGTTCTGCCAGACGAGAAACCCCGGCCCGTCCGGAGTCAGAACGGGAATCCAGGCTTCGTCGGTCTCCGCGAGTCGGGACTCGTCGAGGACCAGCGGAGTGGGCACTGGGTCATCCTGGTTGGCCGACCCCCAGATGTGCAGGTCGGCGACCTCTCGGCGTAGCCGGTCGAGCAGGTTTCGCGGCCAGTCGAACTGTCTCGATCCCCAGCCTTTGAGGTCACCGACGAACAGATCGCTCAGGCCGGCGTCCGCACCGGGGACGTAGAAGGGCAGCAGGTAGCCTTCCTGCTCGTAGGGAATGCAGCCGTGACCTCCGCCCTGAGTCTGGTAGATGACGCCGGTCGGCGCGGCCACCACGACGAACATCCAGCCGGATCCGGTTTCGTCGATGTCGAGGAAGACGCGTCTCTTGCCGTCGGCTGCAGCCCGGCTCCTCCTGTGCGTCGCTCCATCCGTATCAGTCATGCCCATGATGTTCTCACCACCGTCGCCGATCCGATATCTCATATCACCTGAAGATAGTAAATACCGGCTGTTCTGGATGAGTTCGCCTGCGGGCACCGGTTTTGCGGTTGAATTGACTGGCGCGGGCGGTTGGAGTCACGTGGGCCGTCGTGTACATGGCGAATATGGTCCGGGGGGACGCATGTACAACCCATACAACCCATACAACCCATACAATCCAGACGGGCGCCGGGGGCCCGACCCGTATCCCTACCCCGGAGCTCCCCCTCCCGGGCCCAACTATCCCGGGCCTCCCTATCCTGGAGCTCCCTATCCCGGGCCGCCGTATCCTGGAGCGCTTCCCTATCCCGGCTATCCGGTGCCGTATCCACCTCAGCGAGCTCCGATCAGGCCGATGTACGCGAGCTGGGGGTCTCGCGTAGGGGCGTTACTCATCGGCCTCACCATTGAGCTCATCCCGGTGGATTTCTTCGCATTCACCCTGCTGCGAGACATTGGCATCGGGGTAACTCTGCAGACGATTTCCGGCGTGCTGTCCATCGTAAGTGCGGCTACCTTTCTGCATGAGCACGCAAAGGGGCAGACCATCGGGATGAAGCTGGTCGGCATCAAGCTGGTCCGTGAACGCGACTTCGCACCGATCGGTCTCAGGGTCGCGATCCTCCGTCAGTTGGCGCACTTCGCGGACTCCATGACGATGATCGGCTATCTGCGGCCGACGTGGGATGTGAAGGGTCAGACGTTCGCCGACAAGATCTGTGGCACTGTCGTGGTCAAGATTCGATGATGATGTGCCGTCAGCATCCTCGTCGGAACGATGTCAGGTGGGCGTTCCAGATCCGCCTCTGATCGTTGGCAGTCCGGGATTCGGGGTCTGTGTGGAGCGCCGGGGCAGGAGCGTTGAGCCGCATGCACGCGTGGCCGGAGTCGGAGGGGGCTCCAGAGCGGGGGCCTTGTTGTGAGCACGTTCGAGGCGCTGGCGGTGACTGTGATCGCGGTCCTTCCTGGGGCCCTCTACATCTTCGCCGTGGAGCGGCAGACAGGGATCACGCGTGCCGGACTCGCTGATCGCGCGCTCCGCGTGGCCGCGGTGTCGGTGTTCTTCCACTTCGCTCTGGCGCCGTTGTCGCTGTGGCTCTACCAGGACGTCTGGGCGGGTGGACGACTGACGCGGCCACCTGTGCCGTGGATGCTGTGGTGGGCACCGCTGCCCTACCTGGTCCTTCCGCTTTTCGCGGGCAGTGTGGTCGGGGCGGGTATCCGAAGGAACCGGAGCTGGGCGCTTCGCGTTCACGGTCGGACGCCCGAGCCGCGCGCCTGGGACGCTCTGTTCGGACACCAGCCGAGCTTGTGGCTGCGGCTACGGCTCAAGGACACGGCGGGCGGCTGCAACGGCTGGGTCCTGGGGGCGTTCGCGCGTGACGCGCGAGGTTTCCTGGACTCCCGTGCCTCCGGGTATCCCGAGCCGCAGGATCTCTACCTCTGCGACACGGCCATTTGCAACGAGGACGGCCTGTTCGTGCTCGGGACGGACCACCGCCCTCAGCTGCGGAACATCGGAATCCTGATCTCCTGGGAGGAGATCAGCTTCATGGAAGTGATTTGGGGTGAGCCGGGGACATGACCCAGGACAACGTGAGCAGGGACGACGACCAGCGAGCGCCGGGCTTCGCGAGTTTCGACAACACCGACGGCCGTGGCCACGGCCAGTCCGAGAAGACCCCCGCGGAGATGACTCACATTCCGCAGGCGGCCGTGGCGCCCCCGGTGGCTACAGCGCCCCCGGCGGACGAGGCGCCGTCCCAGCAGCCGTCGGACGCCTCCGGAGGTACGGCCGCGCAGTGACGGTGCGCCGACCGCCTGGCCCCGCGGCGGGCACGGGCGGTCGGCGACCCTCGTGGGACGGTCACCCCCCGGTGTGTGTGAAGGGCGCCCAGTACAGCGGGTGAAGGGGCCGGCCGTTGTCGCCGGTGCGGAACAGCTCACGCTGAATCCCTGCGAGAGCGAAGGCGGGGTGCGTTCCCGGCTCCCGCCACCGGCGGTAGAGCCCGTCGATCAAACCGGCCATCAGGCCACCCTCGACGCTCCACTGCGTCGCCATGACGTCGGTGAAGCCTGCCTGGAGCAACGCGGTGGGCAGCCCCACGCTCTCCTCCGGCAGATGGTCTCCGATCATGGCGGTGGAACATCCTGGGATCATCGCCACGCGGCCCGGAAGAGGGGGCTCTGCCAGGAACGAGGCGACCTGGAGAGTCTGCCCTGCGGAGAGATACAAACCTCCGGACAACGGGTCCGTCGCGGAGGGCCAGCCGTGGCCTGCGAAGTGGAAGACGTCGTGGCGCCTCAACGCCCCCATGATCGTCCTGCGGTCTTCCAGAGTGTCGATCTTCTCAAGTACCAGACCGTCC
This sequence comes from Streptomyces sp. NPDC056738, assembly GCF_042790435.1. Lineage (NCBI taxonomy): Bacteria > Bacillati > Actinomycetota > Actinomycetes > Kitasatosporales > Streptomycetaceae > Streptomyces > Streptomyces sp. NPDC056738. The sequence goes on along the minus strand of NZ_JBHTZF010000001.1, from coordinate 699,263 downwards.
AGCCGGGAGAGGGCTTCGAGCTCGGCCTCGCGGCTCATCGGCCTGGGCGAGTCGTCCGGAGGAGCGAGCACGAAAAGGCTCTTCCACCGGGAGGCATCCTTGCGGTGTGCGCGTGCCCAGGTCATGGACGCCACGGTCGGGGCGTAGGTGAACGCCATGGAGTCGAGCGCGAAGCGCCACGATTGCGGTCGTTCCTGCGGCATCTCGCCGGCGGCATGGAGCGGCAGCATGCCGAGAAGACCACCTGCGAGGAGAACCGCCAGCCGCGTACCGCCCAGTTCCTCCACGACCTTCTCCATGGCGCAGTCCCACAGCGTTTCCAGGACCCGCGTCATGATCTGAATCCGAGATTCGCCCGTCTTCGGATCCAGGTTCTGCCCCTGCAACTCGTCCATCCGCCGGAGGAGGGCAACCTGTTGGAGCACGGTCGGGTGGTCGAGGCGGGGCAGGCTGATCCCGATGGGCTGCTGATTCTTGGCGGCGAGACCGCTGGGAACGATCACCGCACCGCCGCCGCTGTCGCCGGCGGTCAAGTACACCAGAGGTGCCGGTTGCGCGGCCCGGCAAACGGTACGCCACGTCGACTGCCCGGCGACCTCCACCGTGGGTGGGCCGTGTGTGCCGTTCCCGGTGAGTGCGGCGTGGTCGCCGTACGCGCGCTCGAGGCGTTCGGCGATCTGCCAGGGACTGAGCTGCCCACCGGCGGTGCCATTCTCCAAGGCCACGATTTCGGTCGACAGTCGTGCCAGCCGAGCTCGCTCGGGACCGCCCGGCTTTGCCTGAGGCCCGCTCAGGTCCAGCATCTCGCCGAGCATGACCGCCCGGGATGCCTCCAGCAGCATGACCGCGGCAATGAGATCGTCACGGCTGCCGGAGCGGATCAAGTCGGTGGCGGCAGTGGACGCAGCGCGACCGGTGTGAAGGAGAACCACTTCCTTGTCCGGGCGCTCGCCCTGAAGCCCGACGAGTCCAGGCAGCACCTGGAAGGCCGCGAGGTAGGCATGTGCCGCCTCGCGTGTCCTGCCCGCCGTCCGCAGCCAGCCGGCGTGCTGTGTCTTCGTGTCCCACGCGATGCGCAGCCGACCGGTTGCGAGGGCATCCCTGTATGACGCGTCGAAGAGCTGATCGTCGCCGCTGAGCAACATACGGGCTTGGGCGAGGCTCTGCTCCGCCGCAGGCGCCATTTCCGCTGGTACCTGGTGGATCCACGCGGAAAGCATCTTGATGGCCCGCACCAGGTCGTCGTGGCCGCGGCGCTCGATGAGGGCATCCGCAAGCAGCTTCTGGCTCCCGAGCCCCTCATGGCCCGGCTGGGCCGCAGCGGATTCCAGCAGTGAGATCCCCCCTTCGATGTCGGCAGCATCACGGACTGCGGGGTCGGCGTCGGACCAGCGGTACACCAGCGCGCGCCCACGCACGGCACGCCACGAGTGGATCATCTGGGGCATGGCCGGCGGCTGCTCGGTCTGTGCGATCGCCTCGTCGACGTAGGCGCGGATGCGCTGGGCCGTCGGTCCGCCGGCGGCCAGGAGCTCACGGTCCTGCTCGTAGAGGCAGCACAGGATGGCTGCGAGCGTCATCCTGCTCTCGTCCCCGGCCTCGGTCCAGCTCGGGTGCCGCTGCGCGCTGTTCTGGCCCCCGATCAGGAGGGCATCCCGGCAGTGCATCTCGGCCGACTGCAGGCACCGCCGCTCCCCGCTCAGCGCGCGATGGAACTTGACCGTCGCGCAGTAGAGGTGCCCCCTCAACTGCCGGAACGGCCCGGGCTCGTCGAGGTGCCCCGCACGAAAGAGTCCATACCGGAACTCAACGGGTGGCATCGCGGTCTGCTCGGACCGTGACCAGATCTGCGTCATCCGGCGTCGCAACAAGACCGCCTCGTGGGCCGGCTGCTCGGTAGGAGGGTCCTCTACAAGGTCGTGGAGCGTTGTGGCTTCGGCGAGGAACTCGTCATCGGAGAGTCGCTGCGGGTGATGGGCGAGCAGATGCCGTGCCCGCGCGGCCAGACCTGGGTCAATCATCAGCAGCATCCCCTCGGCTCACCCGTGCACGGGCAATCGGCGGCGGCTTCCACACCGGACTCCCTGCAGCCCGAGCCACGCCGGGCAGGCCCCTCGGCCAGACCCCGCCGACCCTCCCATCGGTGATCGTTTCCAGCCTCGATGGGTGCTCCGTGATCGCACACCACGCCGGTACCCCGCCCACGCAGCCAACCATTCCCCACCTGGACCAGAGCCACGCTCGGTTGCGCCTGGGTACACCTGATCGGTTCCACGACAGGGCCTGGGACGGTCGAACGGGTCGTGAAACTGGGGTAGTTGGGGCAGTTGGCGGCCTGGAGGCGAGACGTGCTCGAGCGGTTGCGCCCCGCCCGGCGCCGACGCACCCCACCGCCGTCAGCCCGGTGGCCGGGGCGGGGGCCGAAGTCGCCGGCGCCCTGGTGTCGTCCTTCCGGTGCCGAGGGGCCGCGTCCCGGACGGCGGTGACACCTCGCTCCGCAGGCTCCCGGTGGACGTGTGATCCGTGTCCTCGCCGCAGCCAGGCCGGAGGAACTGACCGCGCGGGCCGTTCGATCGCGGGACGGGTGTGGTGGGTACGGTGGTTCGGAGGCCGTGGTGACCCGCGCGGCCGGGACGTGGAAGGAACCACCGAGATCATGCGCGTCATCGTGACCCGTCGCCCTGCGCAGGCGTTCGGATGAGCGGCTCCCAGGCATCCGGCCCCGAGGCGTCCGGCCCCCAGGCTTCCGGCGTGGAGGAATCCGTCCTGCTGCGCACCGAAGGACGCGTCGGCCGCATCACCCTCAACCGGCCCAGGGCGCTGAACGCCCTGAACCACGCGATGGTGCGGCGGATCGACCGGGCGCTCACCGCCTGGGAACACGACCCCGCCGTCGAGACCGTCGTCATCACCGGGGCCGGGGAGCGCGGCCTGTGCGCGGGCGGCGACATCCGGGTCGTCCACGACGACGCGCGCGACGCGGACGGCACCGCGTCGGCCGCCTTCTGGCGCGACGAGTACCACCTCAACGCCCGCATTGCCCGCTACCCCAAGCCGTACGTGGCGGTCATGGACGGCATCGTCATGGGCGGCGGCGTCGGGATCTCCGCCCACGGCGGCGTGCGGATCGTCACCGAGCGCTCGCGCGTGGCCATGCCCGAGACCGGCATCGGTTTCGTCCCCGACGTCGGCGGCACCCGTCTGCTCGCCCTCGCCCCGGGCGAACTCGGCACCCATCTCGCCCTGACGGGCGCCTCGATCGGCGCCGGGGACGCGCTGCTGTGCGGCCTCGCCGACCACTTCCTGCCGGCCTCCTCGCTCCAGGGGTTCGTGTCCGACCTCGCCGACCGGCCCGTGGCCGAGGCCGTGGCCGCTCACGCCCGGCCCGCCCCGCCGGCCGAACTCGCCGAGCGGCGCGGGTGGATCGACGCCTGCTACGACGCCGGCTCGGTCGAGGAGATCGTCCGGCGGCTGCTCGCGACCGACGACCCGGCCGCGAAGGAGACGGCGGAGATCCTGCTCGGCAACTCGCCCACCGCTCTGAAGGTCACGCTGGCCTCCCTGCGCCGCGCCCGGCGGCTCGGATCGCTGGAGCGTGTTCTCGACCAGGAGTACCGCGTCTCCTGTGCCGCCCTGTCCGCCCCCGACCTGGTGGAGGGCGTCCGGGCCCAGATCATCGACAAGGACCGCCGGCCGCGCTGGTTCCCGGCCACACTCGCCGAGGTCACCGACGCCGACGTCGAGCGCTTCTTCACGCCGCTGGGCGAGCGTGAACTCGGGCTGTCCGAGGGCGAGTCCGGCACGGGTGCGGGGGCGGAAGAAGGCTGAGGACGGGCGTGTCACCTGGGACGAGAGGAAGATCACCCCGGTCGGCGCGGTCTTGGCCAGGTACGCGCCACGCGGTACGGTCGGTCCGATATCGATGACGTCAAGACGGAAGCCGGTGCAAATCCGGCACGGTCGCGCCACTGTGAACGAGCCGTCCCGGCCACGCCGGGACCTCGTGAGTCAGACCCGTAGGCGGCATCCTGTGCACCACCGAGATGGGACGCGAACTCCCGAGGAGGTCCTGCCATGGCGCAGACCGTCGCTCCGCCGACAGCCACCACCCCCGCTCTCCCCGCCAAGCTGCCGATCGGCGCGATCGTCCCCTGGGCGGCCTTCTTCGGCATCCTGATGCTGGTCCTGCTGTACTTCGTCGGCGCCGAACAGGGCGCCACCTCCGTCGTCTCCGGCGAGGACGTCCACGAGTGGGTGCACGACGCCCGCCACCTGCTCGGCTTCCCCTGCCACTGACGCGAGGAAGAGCACTCGTCATGAACTCCGCAACGGTAAGAAACCTCCTCGTACGCGGCATGCTCGCAGGCCTCGCGGCCGGTGTACTGGCCCTGGTCGTCGCCTACTTGCTCGGTGAACCGAGCGTCGACAGCGCCATCGGCTTCGAGGAGGCGCACTCCCACGCGCACGGGCACGAGGTCGAACTCGTCTCCCGCAGCCTCCAGTCCACCGCGGGCCTGGCCACCGGTGTCCTGGTCTACGGCGTCTCCTTCGGCGGCATCGCGGCGCTCGCCTACTGCTTCGCCCTCGGCCGTGTGGGCCGCTTCGGCCCGCGCGCGACCGCGCTCCTGCTGTCCGGGACCGCGCTCCTCGCCGTGTACGTCGTGCCGTTCCTGAAGTACCCGGCCAACCCGCCGTCGGTCGGCGACCCCGACACCATCGGCAAGCGGACCGCCCTGTACTTCCTGATGATGGTCCTCAGCGTGCTGCTGGCCGTCGCCGCCACCATCCTCGGCAAGCGCCTGGCTCCCGCTCTGGGCGCCTGGTACGCCACCGTCGTCGCGGTGGCCGCGTTCGCCGTGGTGATCGGCCTGGCCTACGCGTTCCTGCCCGCCGTCAACGAGGTCCCCACGGACTTCCCGGCCACGCTGCTGTGGCGCTTCAGGCTCTCCGCCCTGGCCATCCAGACCGTCCTGTGGGGCGGATTCGGCCTGGCCTTCGGCGAGTTGGCCGAACGCATGCTCAACCCCAAGCCCGCGAAGGTACCTTCCGGGCACTCGGTCCCGGCCGCGAGCTGACCGGTCCGGAATGCGAGAGAGCCCCTCGGATGTTCCGAGGGGCTCTCTCGCGTCAGGGCCCTGGAGACATGCCCGAGGCCGGTCTCATCGACGGCCGGCTTCCTGCCGGAGCGCCTCCGCCTCCGGGCCGGGCCCGGCGTCTCGGCGTTCCCGGACCTGTGCGTAGGCCATGAGGCCGAGCAGGACGGCGAGCAGCACGGCCGACGAGCCCGCGGTGCCCAGGTCGAGACCTCCCTTGGCGAGCGGTTTGGTGAGGAAGTCGCCCGCGGTGGCGCCCAGCGGCCGGGTGAGGACGAAGGCGATCCAGAACAGCAGGGCGTTCGACACCGTCGGCACCTTCATCAGCGCGACGAGCACCGCCAGTACGCCGGTGACGAGCAGCGCCCCGCCCAGGTAGCCGAGGCCGGAGCTGTCGGAGAGGAAGTCCCCCATCGACGTACCGAGGGTGTTGGAGACGAGGATCGCCGACCAGAACAGAGCCTCGCCGCGGAAGGTGACGATGTCCCGGATCTGAAAGGTCATCCCGCTCAGTTTCCAGGCGAGGAAGATCGCCAGGAGGAGCGAGACGAGGATCGCCGCTCCCTCGGGGTAGCCCAGACCGAGGCCCTGTGGGCCCCAGCCGAGCGAGGAGGCGCCGCCCGAGAGGTACTTGGCGCTGGCATCGCGGTTCATGAAGTCCGACATCGTGGTGCCGGCCATGCTGGTCGACAGGATCACGGTCCAGTAGAAGAACGGGTTGTACCGGCGGGACCTGAGCTGGACGACCAGCGTCACGACGAAGAGCAGGAACAGCACGATCGTGGTCACGAAGTAGCCGAGCTTGAGGGTCTGGGCGAACAGATCACCCGCCGTCTCACCCAGGGTCGTCGCGGCGATCTTCATGATCCAGAAGGCCAGCGTCACCTCGGGCAGCTTCTTCATCACCGATTTCGTCGTCAAAGGGGTGCTCCTGCGGTGTGTGGGGGATTCGATCTCGGTCGAACCTTGACAAGGTCGACCTGAACGCGTCCTGAACGTGCGCGGCAGGCGTATTGACGTACCGCGCCCGCGGTGATCCCACTCTGGTTCTCGGCACCATCTGTACCTCGCTCGGTAGCGACGCCCGCCCGGCTCGAAGACCCGTGGGGAGCACAGGAGGGCCCAAGAGCGGGAGCACCGGAAGGTTTCCGGTGCTCCTGTGTACGGTGGCCACGCGTGCCGTGTTCATGGCCGGACCGCCGCAACGCCCGCATGGACAGGGCTGGTTGTGGACCGTGCGCGCGGCCGACCGACACCGCTGCGGTCGGCCCGCGCACGCGGCTTCGAGCGGTGGCCGGGCTCCGACCTGCCCCGCCACCGCCGTCCGACTCAGCGGCTTTCGCCGCCGAACACCTTGAGAATGCGCTCCGCCGCGAGCGTGGCCGTCAACTCGCCCTCCCGGACCTGGCGTTCGAGGTCGGGGGCCACCTCCCGTACGGCCCGATCGGCGTGCAGGCGGCCGAGCAGTTCGTCCCGGACCATCGTCCAGGTCCAGTCCACCTGCTGGTCACGGCGCTTCTCGGCGAGGCGGCCGGTCGAGTCGAGCAGCGTCCGGTGCTGCTCCAGGCGGTCCCAGACAGTGTCCAGACCGGCCGACTCACGGGCGCTGCAACTCAGCACCGGCGGCGTCCAGACGGCGTCCTTGCCGTGCATCAGCCGCAGCGCGCCCGCCAGTTCACGTGCCGCCGACTGCGCGTCCCGCTGGTGCGGGCCGTCCGCCTTGTTGACGGCGATCACGTCCGCCAGCTCCAGGACACCCTTCTTGATGCCCTGCAACTGGTCCCCGGTACGTGCCAGCGTCAGCAGGAGGAAGGAGTCGACCATGTTCGCGACCGCGGTCTCGGACTGGCCGACGCCGACCGTCTCCACCAGCACCACGTCGTAGCCGGCCGCCTCCATCACCACGATCGACTCGCGGGTCGCCTTCGCCACCCCGCCGAGCGTCCCGGCCGTGGGGGAGGGGCGGATGAACGCGGCCGGGTCCACGGCCAGGCGCTCCATACGGGTCTTGTCACCGAGGATCGAGCCGCCCGTACGGGTGGAGGACGGGTCGACGGCGAGGACCGCGACCCGGAAGCCGAGCGAGGTCAGCATCGTGCCGAACGCGTCGATGAACGTCGACTTGCCCACGCCCGGCACCCCGCTGACGCCGATGCGCCGGGCCTTCCCGCTGTACGGGAGCAGCTCGGTCAGCAACTCCTGCGCCAGCGCGCGGTGCTGGGGCCGGGTGGACTCGACGAGCGTGATGGCGCGGGCGACCAGCGCCCGCTTCCCGTCGAGCACACCCTTGACATAGGTGTCGAGTGGGATCACAGGTCGTGCCCGAGGTCGGCAGAGAGCCGCTGGACGAGGTCGTACGCCGCGTCCGGGATCACCGTCCCGGGCGGGAAGACCGCCGCCGCGCCCATCTCCAGCAGCGTCGGCACGTCCTGCGGCGGGATGACCCCGCCGACCACGATCATGATGTCCTCCCGGCCCTCCGCCGCCAGTTCCTCGCGCAGCGCCGGTACGAGGGTGAGGTGCCCGGCGGCCAGCGACGAGACGCCCACGATGTGCACGTCCGCCTCCACCGCCTGACGGGCGACCTCACCCGGCGTCTGGAACAGCGGGCCGACGTCGACGTCGAAGCCCAGGTCGGCGAAGGCGGTCGCGATCACCTTCTGGCCGCGGTCGTGACCGTCCTGGCCCATCTTGGCGACCAGGATGCGCGGGCGCCGGCCCTCGGCCTCCTCGAACGCGTCCACCAGCACCCGGGTACGGTCCACGGACGGGGACTCCCCTGCCTCGTTGCGGTACACCCCGGAGATCGTACGGATCTGGCCGGCGTGCCGCCCGTACACCTTCTCCAGGGCGTCGGAGATCTCGCCGACGGTGGCCTTCGCGCGGGCCGCGCGCACCGCCAGCTCCAGCAGGTTGCCCTCACCGGCCGCCGCCCGCGTCAGGTCCTCCAGCGCCTCCTGGACCGCCCGGCCGTCACGCTCGGCCCGCAGCCGGCGCAGCTTCTCGATCTGCTGCGCGCGCACGGAGGAGTTGTCGACCTTGAGCACGTCGATCTGCTCGTCGGTCTCCACGCGGTACTTGTTGACGCCGATGACCGGCTGGCGGCCGGAGTCGATGCGGGCCTGCGTGCGGGCCGCCGCCTCCTCGATCCGGAGCTTCGGGATGCCGGCGTCGATGGCCTGCGCCATGCCGCCCGCGGCCTCGACCTCCTCGATGTGCTGCCAGGCCCGGCGGGCGAGGTCGTACGTCAGCTTCTCCACGTACGCGCTGCCGCCCCACGGGTCGATGACCCGGGTCGTTCCGGACTCCTGCTGGATCATGAGCTGGGTGTTGCGGGCGATCCGCGCGGAGAAGTCGGTGGGCAGCGCGAGCGCCTCGTCCAGCGCGTTGGTGTGCAGCGACTGGGTGTGGCCCTGCGTGGCCGCCATGGCCTCCACGCACGTCCGCGTCACGTTGTTGAACACGTCCTGAGCGGTCAGCGACCATCCCGACGTCTGCGAATGGGTGCGCAGGGAGAGGGACTTGGCGTTCTTCGGGTCGAACTGCCGGACCATCTTGGCCCACAGCAGGCGCGCGGCCCGCATCTTGGCGATCTCCATGAAGAAGTTCATGCCGATCGCCCAGAAGAACGAGAGCCGCGGCGCGAACGCGTCCACGTCCAGGCCCGCCTCGCGGCCCGCCCGGATGTACTCCACACCGTCCGCGAGGGTGTACGCCAGCTCCAGGTCGGCCGTCGCGCCCGCCTCCTGGATGTGATAGCCGGAGATGGAGATGGAGTTGTAGCGCGGCATCCGCTGCGAGGTGTACGCGAAGATGTCGGAGATGATCCGCATCGACGGCTTCGGCGGATAGATGTAGGTGTTGCGGACCATGAACTCCTTCAGAATGTCGTTCTGAATGGTTCCGGCCAGCTTCTCGGGCGGTACGCCCTGCTCCTCCGCCGCCACGATGTACAGCGCGAGCACGGGCAGCACGGCGCCGTTCATCGTCATCGACACGGTCATCTTGTCCAGCGGGATGCCGTCGAAGAGCTGCCGCATGTCGTAGATGGAGTCGATGGCCACGCCCGCCATGCCGACATCGCCGGTCACCCGGGGGTGGTCGCTGTCGTAACCGCGGTGCGTGGGCAGGTCGAAGGCGATCGACAGGCCCTTCTGGCCCGCGGCGAGGTTGCGGCGGTAGAAGGCGTTGGACTCCTCGGCCGTGGAGAAGCCCGCGTACTGGCGGATCGTCCAGGGCTGGTTGACGTACATCGTCGGGTACGGGCCGCGCAGATACGGCGCCATGCCCGGGTAGGTCTCCAGGAAGTCCAGGCCCTCCACGTCACGCCCGGTGTACAGCGGCTTGACCGCGATGCCCTCCGGGGTCTCCCAGAACGCGTCACCGGCCCCCGTGGCCTTGCCCGCGGCGGCCTTCCACTCGTCGGCGCCGCCGTCGGTGGTGGGGGTCCCCAGGTCGATCCCGGAGAAGTCGGGGATTCCCATCAGGAGGACACTCCCATGCGGTCGAGGGTGGCGGAGAGGACGGCGACGGCGTCGCAGCCCGCGAAGACGTAGGAGTCGACCCCGGCGTGGTCCGCGGGGCGGCCGGCCAGGAAGACGTGCCGGGCACCGGCGGCGGCGAGGGCCTCGGCCGTGCTCGCCGCCTGCTCCTCGTACAGCGCGTCGCTGGAGCACAGGACCGCCTCGGTGGCGCCGCTGTCCTCGAACGAGCCGTCGGTGACCGGCTCGATGCCGCCGGCCTGGAACAGGTTCGCGACGAAGGTGCTCCGCGCGGTGTGCGCGGCGGCGGGGCCGATCGTGGCGAGGTAGATCCGGGGGCGGGCCCCGGTGGCGGCCAGATGCGCGTCGGAGCGGGCCCGCAGCGCCTCGTACGCCTCGTCGCGCCGCACCCGCGGCAGGCCCCCGGAGGGTGCCTCGGGAGCGGGCTCGCGCTCCACCGGGCGCTCGGCCAGGTGCGGGAACTCGCTGACGCCGGTGATCGGTTCGCGCCGCTTGGCGAGCTTCACCGAGCGGGCCGCCCAGGTCTGTGCCAGGTCGCGTCCCAGCCGGCCCGAGCGCAGGACCGCGGCCTGGCCGCCGTCCGCCTCGATGCCCTGGAAGAACTCCCAGCCCGCGTGGGCGAGTTCGTCGGTCAGCTTCTCCACGTACCAGGAGCCGCCCGCCGGGTCGATCACCCGGGACAGGTGCGACTCCTCGATGAGGATCGTCGAGGTGTTGCGGGCGATGCGCCGCGCGAACGCGTCCGGCAGGCCGAGGGCGTGGTCGAAGGGGAGGACGGTGACGGAGTCGGCGCCGCCGACACCGGCCGCGAGCGTCGCGACCGTCGCGCGCAGCATGTTCACCCAGGGGTCGCGGCGCGACATCATCACCGGTGAGGTCACGGCGTGCTGCACCTGCGCACCCGCGGCCGGAGCGCCGCACACCTCGGCGACCCGCGCCCACAGCCTGCGCGCCGCCCGCAGCTTGGCGATCGTCAGGAACTGGTCGGCGGTCGCCGCGTACCGGAACTCCAGTTGCGCACAGGCCTGTTCGACGGTCAGGCCCGCCTCGGTCAGCTCGCGCAGATAGGCGACACCGGTGGCCAGCGAGGCGCCGAGCTCCTGCGCGGCCGAGCCGCCCGCCTCGTGGTACGGGAGCGCGTCGACGGTCAGCGCGCGCAGCCCCGGGTACGCGTCGGCGCACCGCAGGGCGAGCGGGACGACCGGGGCGAAGTCCATCGCCGTGCCCGTACGGGCCTCGTGCCCGAGCGGGTCGGCGCCGAGGTTGCCGCGCGCGGCACCCGGTGCGACGCCGCGCGCCGCGTACAGCCGCAGCAACTCCTGGGCCGCGGCCTCGACGTCACGTCCCGCGTCGAGGACGACGGGCGCCAGGTCGAGGTAGACGCCGTCGAGGACCGCTTCGAGCGAGGAGACCGGAACGCCGCCCTCGCCCACCGTGAGCCACAGCGAGGTGACGCCGTTCTCCAGGTCGCCGAGGACGAGGGAGTTGTCCGCCGCCGTGTGCCGCTGCCGTACGTCCCAGCCGGCCACGGTGTTGCCCTCGGGCCTGCCGCCCCGGACGAAGGGGGCGAAGCCGGGGAAGCCGGCGTCCGCCGCCGTGTCACGCGCGCTGTACAGGGGCCTGGTGGTGAGCCCGTCCTCGAGGGAGGTGGACAGTGCGTTCTCGGCGGCCGCGCCCGAGACCTCCTTGCCCGATTTGCGCAGCACACCTTCTACCAGGAGCTGCCACTGGTCATGGGTCGCGGAAGGGAACTCGGCGGCCAGCGCGAGCCCGTCGTTGGGCAGGACTGTCATGCTCGGATGCTAGGTCAGAGCACTAGGGCGACAGCAGAGGCCCAGGCTGTGACCTTGACCTCTTGCTGTCGGTGATCCAGATCTCAGCCGTCCGGCGGAGGCCCGCGGCCCGCCGGAACCGGCCGTCACACCATCACACCGGGCACCCTCTCCGCGGGGTCACCCGCCCCCGAGGGACCCCCTGCTCCCGCCCCCGCGCGGCCCGATCGACAGCCGGTTCCCGCTCTGCGAGGGTGAACGGATGCAGGTACCGAGGCAGGCGGCGGAGGGCATTCTCGGGGGCAGATGGTGGTCGCCGCGCGAGCTCTCGGGCGTCGGCGAGCCGCTGTGGCCGCCCCGGCTGCCGGAACTGCTCGCCGCCGTACGACGCGACGGGCCGCCCACGACGCCCGTCCACCTCCGGTGACGCGCGGTTGAGGCGTCCGATGGTGTCGGGCCCCATGTCGGCTCGGATCGGTCAACGGCGCACCCGGTAGCGCAGGTGAAGCACCCGGTCGCCCCGAATCACCACGTCAGGATCCTCCAACAGGTGCTGCGCGTGGACCGACCCGAAGTAGCGCTTGCCGGACCCGAACACGACGGGTACGACGTCCATGCGCACCTCGTCGATCAGCCCCGCGGCGAGCACCTGGCCACCGACGTCGCCGGCGGCGACCTCGACGATGCGGTCACCCGCGAGCTCCTGCGCCACGGTCATGGCCGCCTCGACGCCGTCGACGAAGTGGAACGGCGCCTCGGGGTCCCAGCCCTCGGGCTCCGGCCGGTGCGTCACGACGACCACGTGGTCGATCCCGCCCGGAGGCTTGCCCTCCCAGCCGTCCGTCAGGTCGAAGACGTGGCGGCCGACGATGGTCACCCCGATCCGGTCCCAGTACGGCCGGGTGTAGTCGTAGGACGTCTGCGACACCTTCACCGCGCCGCTCTCGTCCAACGGGACGTCACCGCTGGACAGCCAGTCGAACAGCGGCCCGGGCTGGTCGTCCTCGTCCGCGACGAAGCCGTCCACCGACACCGAGCTGTACATGACCACCTTGCCCACGGAGGCCCTCCTCTGCTCTGAGGTGTCCCAAATTACCCGTGTCGTGAGGTCACGTCGCTCACGCGTCAGTACACGTCGCGCACGTACCGCTTCTCCGCCGTGAGCTGCTTGACGTACGCGGCGGCGCCGTCCTGGCCGAGCCCGCCATGGGCGACCGCGATGTCCCGCAGGGCCTGGTCGACGTCCTTGGCCATGCGGGAGGCGTCGCCGCACACGTACAGGTGCGCCCCGTCGCGGAGCCAGGACCACAGTTGGGGACCGCGTTCGCGCATCCGGTCCTGGACGTACACCTTGGCCCGCTGGTCGCGGGAGAACGCCGTGTCCAGCCGGCTGAGCGTGCCGTCGGCGAGGAACGCGTCCAGCTCGTCCTCGTAGTAGAAGTCGGTGGCCCGGTGCTGCTCGCCGAAGAACAGCCAGTTGGGCGCGCGGTGGCCGAGCGCGCGCCGCTCGTCCAGGAAGCCCATGAACGGCGCGATCCCGGTGCCGGGGCCCACCATCACCATGGGGGTGTCGGGGTCGGCCGGCGGCCTGAACCTCGGAGAGGACTGCACGAAGACCGGCACCGGTGTGCCGAGGGGCGCGTCGGCGAGGAAGGGCGAGCAGACGCCCTGGCGCGGCCGCCCGCCCGGGGTCTCGTAGCGGACGACGGAGACCGTGAGCGAGACGAGGTGGGGGTCGGTCAACGGGCTGGAGGATATGGAGTACAGCCGGGGCTGGAGCGGCCTCAGCACGTCGGCCCACTCCTGGGCGTCGGCCCGGACCGGGTGCTCGGCGACGAGGTCGACCGCCTGACGGCCCCAGGACCACCGGGCCAGTTCGTCCTTGTTGTCGGGGCGCAGCAGCTTCTTCAGGACCCGGTCGTGGGTGCGTTCGGCGACGAAGCGCAGCAGCCCGGGAGTGATCCGGGTGATGTCCAGGTGCCGGTGCAGCGCGTCGAAGAAGGGGAGCTCCCCGGTGTCTTCCAGACGCACGGTGCCGTCCGGCGCGAGCCCGGTGGTGGCCAGCCATTCCGTGACGAGACCGGGGGAGTTGACGGGGCGTACGCCGAGGGCGTCGCCCGCCCGGTAGAGGAGCGGGCTCTCGCTGTCGCGGGTGTCGAAGGTGAAGCGCCGGACCTCCTTGCCCGCGCCCGGCAGACTGAGGAGCTGATTTCCGGTGAGCCGGGCCGTGACGGGGTCAGGCCGCTTCGTCGGCACGGCGGACGGGGGTGCGGGAGACGGCGGTGCGGTGGACGGCGGTGCCGGGGGAGCCGGTGCCCCGGGCGTCCCTGGAGAGGTCGCCTCGGTGGAGTCGGTCAGGGAGGCGAGGACCTGGTCGAGCCAGGCCGTGGCCGAGGGCCCGTAGTCGGGTTCGCAGTCCGTGCGCGGGGCGAGGCGTACGGCCCCGAGTTCGTCGAGGCGCTGGTCGAGGCGGCGGCCGTGCCCGCAGAAGTCGTCGTAGGAGGAGTCGCCGAACGCGAGGACGGCGTAGCGCAGGCCGTCCAGTCGGGGTGTGTCGGGTGCGGCCAGCGCGTCCCAGAACCCCGAGCCGTTGTCGGGCGCGTCGCCGTCCCCGAAGGTGCTGGTGATCAGCAGGACGTCGGCACCGGCGGGCAGTTCGCCCGGGTGGGCGTCGTGCATGCCGACCAGCGTGGCCTTGTGCCCCGTGGTGGTGAGCCGGTCGGCGGCGGCCGTGGCGAACTCCTCGGCGTTGCCGGTCTGCGAGGCCCACAGGACGACGACCTCCCGGACGGGGCCGGCGGCCGCGAGGGTCGGGGCCGGGTTCGGTGTCGCGGGAGCCGTCCGCGAGTACATGCCGGCGAGCACGCCGTTCACCCACAGCGCGTGCTCGGCGCTGAACGGCGCGCCCGGAGGCAGCACCGGCACGCCGGGGGCGCCCGATTCGAGACCGGCGAGGAAGCCGATCAGGTACTGCCGCTCGTGCTCGGCGAGGACCGGAGGCGGGGCGGGCGCGAGCCCGAAGACACCGGAGTGATCGGCGTGACCGGCCGGACCGGCGTGACCGGCGGCCAGGGCGGCCGGCACGGCAGTCCCTGCGGACGCGGCGGCCGTAGCGCCGGCCGGACGCGCCTCGACACCGGCCCCGTTCACCGCCGTACCGGCCCCGGCGGCCGTGCCCGTCGCCGCGACCCCGGCGGTGTGCGGCGCGACGACCGACACCGCAGTCGCCACCTTGGCCAGCGACACCGCGCACACCTTGAACTCCGGCTGGAAGGACAGCGGGTCCACGGCGTCGCTGGTGACGGCGTTGACACTCAGGTACTCACCGAACAGGTCGTTCCAGTGGAAGGGCGCGAAACAGCAGCCGGGCCGCACCCGGTCGGTCACCACCGCGGGCAGCACCGCCCGGCCGCGCCGCGACGCGACCTCCACCGAGTCGCCGTCGGCGACACCGAGCGCGGCCGCGTCCTCCGGGTGCAGCTCCACGAAGGGCCCGGGGTTGAGCTTGTTGAGCTTGGCGACCCTGCCGGTCTTGGTGAGGGTGTGCCACTGGTGCTGCACCCGGCCGGTGTTCAGGACGTACGGGTAGTCGTCGTCCGGCATCTCGGCGGGCGGCAGATGCGGGCGGGCGTGGAACACCGCACGGCCACTCGCCGTCGGGAAGACCGGACCGCCGCCCTGCCCGTCCACGTACCGGATGGGGTTGCGGTCGGGACCGTCCTCCCGCGCGGCGGGCCACTGCACGGACGTGGACCGCAGCCGCTCGTAGCTCACGCCGCGCAGGTCGTACCCGGTCTTGGGGTTGTGGGCGCGCTTGATCTCCTCGAAGACCTCTTCCGCGCTGTCGTACGTGAAACCCCGCTCGTAGCCCATCGCGCGGGCGACGGCGGCGATGATCCGCCAGTCCGCCATCGCCTCCCCGGGGGGATCGGCCGCGGGCCGGGCGAGGGTCACATTGCGTTCGCTGTTCACGAGGACGCCCTCGGTCTCGGTCCACAGCGCTCCCGGCAGGACGACGTCCGCGTACGCGTTGGTCTCCGTCTCGGCGAAGACGTCCTGGGCCACGACGAACTCCGCCCGCTCCAGGCCCTCGATCACGGTCCTGCGGTTGGCCACGGAGGCGACCGGGTTGGTGCAGATGATCCAGCAGGCCTTGATCTCCCCGTCGGCCATCCTCCGGAACATGTCGACCGTGCCCTGGCCCGCCCCGTCCTCGCGGAGCGTGCCGGGGGCCAGCTCCCACAGCTCCTCGACGAAGGATCGGTCCTCCGCGACCAGGACCGACCGCTGGCCGGGCAGTCCCGGACCCATGTACCCCATCTCCCGGCCGCCCATGGCGTTCGGCTGGCCGGTCAGCGAGAAGGGGCCGCTGCCGGGCCGGCAGATCGCGCCGGTCGCCAGGTGCAGATTCACCAGCGCGTTGGTGTTCCAGGTGCCGTGCGTGGACTGGTTGAGGCCCATGGTCCAGCAGCTCGTCCACTCCCCGGCCTCGCCGATGAGCCGGGCCGCCTCGCGGATGTCGTCCTCCGGCACGCCCGTGATCGCGGCGACGGCGGCGGGCGGGTAGTCGGCCAGGAACTCCGGCATCGCCTCCCACCCCTCGGTGTGCGCGGCGATGAACGCGGGGTCGGTGTGCCCGTTCTCGTACAGCAGGTGCAGCAGACCGTTGAGGAGCGCCAGGTCCGTTCCGGGCCGCACCGGCAGGAACAGGTGGGCCTTGTCGGCGGTCGCGGTGCGCCGGGGGTCGACGACGATCAGTTTGGCGCCCGACTTGACCCGCTCCATCATGCGCAGGAACAGGATCGGATGGCAGTCGGCCATGTTGGAGCCGATCACCAGGAAGACGTCGGCGTGCTCGAAGTCCTGGTACGAGCCGGGCGGGCCGTCCGCACCCAGCGACAGCTTGTATCCGGTGCCCGCGCTGGCCATGCACAGCCGGGAGTTCGACTCGATCTGGTTGGTCCCGACGAACCCCTTGGCCAGCTTGTTCGCCAGGTACTGGGCCTCCAGGCTCATCTGCCCGGACACGTAGAGGGCGAAGGCGTCGGGGCCGTGCTCGTCGATCACCGCCCTGAACCGGCGGGCCGTCTCGGCGATCGCGGCGTCCAGCGGGGCGGGCCCGGCCTCCGCTCCCCGCTCGGTCCGCACCAGCGCCGAGGCCAGCCGTCCGGGGGCGGCGAGCATGTCGGCCGTCGTGGCTCCCTTGGTGCACAGCCGCCCGAAGTTGGCGGGGTGCGCCTTGTCTCCGGACGCCTTCAGGACGGTACGCCGTCCGTCGGGACCCATCGCGACGTCGAGGACCATCCCGCAGCCGACACCGCAGTACGAGCAGACCGTCCGCACCTGCTGGGTGGTCGTGGTCACGAGCGGCCCTCCGTGTGATCGGCACCTGTCTCCACCGACGCTACGAAGATCCCATTACGCGGTTGTCACGCGACTCGATCACCACCGGTTACGCGCCCCACACACCGCCACCGCGAGCCCTGTGAGGTGGTGTCCGTGGGTGTGGCCTGCGCCGACGGCGGGACGCCCGGTCCGGTGCCGGACGCCCCGCCGTCGCGTCAGTAGCCGAAGCTCGACGTGGTGTACGCGCACTCCGTGTAGATGTAGCCCGGCGACAGCTTGGCGGTGTCCGAGGCGGGGGACTTGCCCGTGGCGCTGCGGGACTTGTGCACGAAGTAGGTGGTGCCGACGGGCAGCCGGATGGTCCGCTGCGGGTAGTGCTTGCCGCTGTCGCTGCACGGTTTGAAGCCGATCCCCAGCGTGCTGCCCAGCGAGTACGAGGTGCAGCCCTTGCAGGCCTTGAGGTTGAAGCTCCCCGTCACGGGTCCCGTGTACAGGACGGTGATCTCGTCGGGGCTGTCGTTCTTGACCGTGACGGCGATGCTGCCGCCCGAGGCGGTGGTCGGCAGACGCTTGCCGGCCGCCGGCACGGTCTGCGCGACCTCCGCGGCGATGGCGATCTTCTGGGCGCGGGCCCGGTTCTTGTGGTGCGGGTTGTTCTTGGCGAAGTCGTTCATGGTGGTGACGGCGTCACCGAAGTTCTTGTCCTTGTACTGGTCCAGGCCGCAGGCGTATCCGCCCGTGCTCGCGCTCCGCGAGGCGCGGTCGGCGTCCTTGCCGAGGGCGTCGGACAGACCGGCCTCGTCCCCGGGCAGTCCCCGGACCTGGGTGGCGAGGCCGTCGAGCTGCTTCACGGCGTCGCACGGGTCGTCGCCGCCCACCGAGCCGACCGCCTTGTCGACCGCGCTCTTCACGGCGGGTTCGACCTTCCCGGCCTGCGCGGACCTGGGGAAGGTCGACAGAAGCTCGCCGAACTGCGCGGTCCAGCCCTCGTTCCCGCCGCTCAGCGACGCGGCCGCGCACTCGTAGAGCGACGTCGCCAGCCGGTCGTCGGGCCAGTCGGCGAGATCTCCCACCGCCTTCTTGTCCATCGTGCTCGGCACCGTACGGAGGTACTTCAGGGGCTGGACGGCGGCGCAGTAGTCCTTGCGCGTGTACGGGGCGCCGACGGTGGCGTAGTACGTCTTGAGCCGCCCGGGCACACGCGAGGCCGCGCGGGAGTCCGGGTGGTCCTCGCGCAGAGCGTTGTACGCGGACAGGGCACGGCGATAGCCGGCCTCGCCGTTCGCGAAGTCCGACTTCCCGGAGCGGACGACCAGCTCGTCGGCCCGGTCGAGCCGGTCGAGGAGCATCTGCTCCGTCGCCTCGTCACGCGCCCCGTCGTACAGGACGACGCCGGTGGCGGGCACGGCCAGCAGGACGACGCCGAGCACGGCCGCGATCAGGGCGCTCGGCAGCAGCGCGAGCCGGCTCCGCAGGCCCACGGACGCGCCGTGCGCGGCGGCCAGCACGAGGAAGGCCAGATAGAGCACGACCGCCGTACCGGGGACCCCGTCGGGGTCCGCGGGCAGGGCCACCAGCAGCAGGAGCCCGGTCGCGACCCAGCACACGGCCATGAGCACCCAGCGGCGCAACACGGCGTATCCGAGCCCGAGCCCGCTGAGGTTCAGCAGCGCCACCGCGACGGCCCGCCACGGATGCGCCGGACCGGGCGGTGGCGCGGTCGGCATCGGCGGCACGACAAAGCCGTCACGAGCACCTTGATGATCCCAGGACATGACGGTTCCCCCCGTCGATCACGCCTGAAGCTACCTGACTTGTCAGCGTACGGACAGTCAGCGACCGGCGACAGAGCCCGCATCCAGCCTGTACGACCCACTCACCACACCGGCCGACAGCCGCCCCGCGCGTCGCGCCGCCCGCCCCGCACCGCGCCGACCGATGCCGCCGTGGCCGATCGGGCCTTCATGCCATGTCCTGCGTCGCGTGCGACGGACCCGGCCGGTGCTCCCTTTCGGCGCCGACCTGACGGGTGGTTCGTGACCCCGGGACATGGGCCGACCGCGTCGCGACGTCCCTCGACGACCGCGGCCGAATGCGGACATCCGGCCATGGTGGGGTGTGTGTGGCTGCAGTGGCGCTCCACCTGACGGCCCTCGCTCTCTGGTGAGAGGCGCTCTCGCCGTGTAACGTCGCCGCCAGATGTCGTGGTTCGCAGTACCTGCCCGCGCCGTGGTGCGGGCGTTTTGCTGTGCAGTGCCCGAGGACCAGGACGACTACCTCCGGGTCCGCGCGGTGCGGACCCGTCATCGAGTGAGAGGCACTGGCATGGCCAGCGGAACTGTCAAGTGGTTCAACGCCGAAAAGGGTTTCGGCTTCATCGCGCAGGACGGCGGCGGCCCCGACGTCTTCGCCCACTACTCCAACATCAACGCCACTGGCTTCCGTGAGCTCCAGGAAGGCCAGGCCGTGACGTTCGACATCACCCAGGGCCAGAAGGGCCCGCAGGCGGAGAACATCACCCCCGCCTGATCCCGCGTCACGCCGGCACGGCGCCTCGTCGCACATCCGCGATCGAGGCGCCGTGCGGTCGGCGGACCACCCGGGCCCCCGTCCTCCCAAGAGGGGCGGCCGGTCCGTGCACGGACACCGCGGCAGCGTGCGACACGCCCGCGCGCGGGGACGAACCCGCCCCTTCCGGCGCCACCGGCGCCGATGCTCCGACGGCACCCTCGCGGCGCCGTCCTCCCTCGTCAGCGCCCCACCACCTCGCGCAGGCCGTGCCGAGGCGCACGAACTCTCGCGGCCCGGCGCTCGACGACGGTCCCGCCGACGCCCGCTCGTCGCGGCGATGATTCCCCCACCGGCTCGACGGTGTTCCTGTTTCGCCGGCACCTGTCACCCGGTCCCGCGGATCCCGGATCCCGGTCCCGCGGATCCCGGTCCTGCCGATCCCGGATCCCGGTCCCGTGTCCCGAGAATCGCCGCTCGGATCCAGTCCCCGGCCTTCCGCCGTGCTTCTCGGACCCGTCACACACGCCGATCCGGACCGGAACGACGTTACTCACTTTAGGGTGAGCGCCCGGTTTGCCATGTTGACGTGAGGGATGTCCGGCTACGGGCTAAATGCTGTAGGAGTACGGGAGTTGGCGATGACGAGCCGTCACTCATCGGCTTTCGGCGGTTAAAGGGCTGATACAAGCATCTGTAACCGACATGTCCGTAATTCGTAACAGCGGTCGGGTGTCGCACGTCCAGGGCGCGGATGTGCAGCAAGTTATGAGTCCTCGGCCACCGGGCCGGGACTCGCACAGGGTCGCACCGTGCGGGTTCCCCGAAAGGGGCGCCCGCACGGGGTGTGCCGGCTCTCGAACCTTGAGGAGCTTTCATGTCCGTTTCCACGTCTGTCACTGTCCGCCGCCTCGTCGCCGCCGCTCTCGCGGCCGGCGCCCTGGTCGGCTCCGCGTCCGTTTCCGCTTCGGCCGCCGAGCCGCGTTTCGAGCGGACCCACGTCGACATCAGCAGGGTCCAGAGCGACGCGCCGGGCTTTGACGACCGCTCCGCCCGTTCCCTGAACGCGGAGTGGGTGGAAATCACCAACTCGGGTCGCCACGGGGTGAACCTGAACGGCTGGACGCTGTCGGACGAGGACGGCAACCGGTACACGTTCCGGCACTTCACCCTGGCCGGCCGTGCCACCGTCCGGGTCCACACCGGCTACGGCCGTGACACCAGCCGCGACGTCTACCAGGACCGCCGCAACGAGGTGTGGGACAACCGCTCCGACGAGGCCACGCTGCGCACCGACCGCGGCCGCTTCGTCGACAGCGTCTCCTGGGGCCGGCACCACGACCGCAACCACGGTCGTGACGACCACCGCGGTCACGGCCGTGACGACAACCGCGGCCACGGTCGCGACGACCACCGTGGCCACGACCGCGACGACCACCGTGGTCACGACGGTCGCTGAACGACCCCTGACGGCACCCCCGTTCGGGGCCGGGTGATGGCGGACGACCGGCCGGGTGCCGGACGCCGCCAGACCCCGTGATCGCTCGGCTCGCCGGACGGAATCGCTGAGGAAGACCCGCACCGCACGGTGCGGGTCTTCCGCGTGTCCGCGTGTCCGCGTGTCCGCGTGTCCGGGGGCCAGGTGCCCGGGTGTCCGGGGGCCGGGTGTCTCAGGCGGGCCCCATCCCGGTGTCGCCGAGCAGCAGGATCACATCCACCGCCGCCACGACGACCGCCGTCACGAACGCCAGCCGCTCCCTGCGCCGTCCCAGCACCGTCCCCGTCACCGCCACCAGGAGGACCAGGACCAGCGCCGTCACCTCGCGTCGGCCGGGCGGTCCCGCCGGTCCCAGGGCGAGCAGCGCCGACGCGATCACCAGCGGCACCGGCAGCAGCAGCCGGGCCCGGTCGGGTCCCAGACGCTGCGGCCACCCCCGTACCCCCGTCGCCAGATCGCCGCGGATGTCCGGAAGCACATCACCCAGGTGCGCTCCGATCCCCAGCAGCGCCCCGGCGCCGAGCACCCACCAGGGCGGCCACGGATGGCCGGGCAGCCCGAGGCGCACGAAGGCGGGCAGCGCGGCGAACCCCAGGGCGTAGGGCGCCCAGGACCAACGGGTGGTCTTGAGCCGCAGGTTGTACGCCCACGCCGCACCGACCGCGGCCAGGTGCACGGCGCCCGCCCCGAGGCCGCAGAGCAGCGAGAGGGGTACGCACAGCGCCAGCGCCGCGTAGGCGGCGGTCCACACCCGGCCCGCGCCGATCGCG
This sequence comes from Streptomyces sp. NPDC056738, assembly GCF_042790435.1. Lineage (NCBI taxonomy): Bacteria > Bacillati > Actinomycetota > Actinomycetes > Kitasatosporales > Streptomycetaceae > Streptomyces > Streptomyces sp. NPDC056738. The sequence goes on along the minus strand of NZ_JBHTZF010000001.1, from coordinate 677,774 downwards.
CCGTCCACGACGGGCTTGCCGCGGCGGCCGGCCGCGATGTCCCGCCGCGCGTCGAACGCGTCGTTGCACCAGCCGACGGACAACTGCCCCGCGAGCACGGCGGCCCACACCAGCACGCAACCCGCGGGTCCGCGGCCGCTGATCACGGCCAGCGCAGCCGTCAGCGAGGTGACGGCCAGGACGGCGCCCGGGTGGCACGCCCGGGCCAGACCGGCCGGCAGGCCGCTCCCGCGCCCCGCGCCGTCGCCGGCCGTCATGTGCTCGGGAGTACCCACCCGGCGATGGTAGGAGGCCGCGCCCACGCGGCCGGGGCGCGCCACGGGGCGAACGGCCGGACGGGCGATCCCTGGTGGCGCGGCGCCGGTCCGGGGAAGGCCTGTTGGGCAGCCCACCCCAGCCGGTTCGGACGGGAGCCCTATGACGCGGATCGCCGCTGTTCACGGAAGCCTCGCGCCGCACCGCTACGACCAGTCGGAGATCACCGACATGGTGGCCCGCAGGTGTCTGCGCGAGGGCGCCGACCGCCACGCGCTCGACCGGCTGCACCGCGCCGCGAAGGTCCGCGGCCGCCACATGACGCTCCCGCTCGAGGCGTACGAGGCACTGGACGGGTTCGGTGCCGCGAACGACGTCTACATCCAGGCCGCCACGGACATGGGCGCCAAGGCGGTCCGGGAGGCGCTGCGTCTGGCCGGTCTGTCCGCGACCGACGTCGACCTGCTGGTCTTCACCTCCGTCACGGGCGTCGCCGCGCCCTCCGTCGACGCCCGGGTGGCGGGCCGCCTCGGAATGAGGCCGGACGTCCGGCGCGTGCCGATGTTCGGCCTGGGGTGCGCCGGGGGCGCCGCGGGCCTGTCGCGGATCCACGACTGTCTGCTGGGACGGCCCGGACACGTGGCGGTGCTGCTGTCGGTGGAACTGTGCTCGCTGACCTTCCAGCGTGACGACGCCTCCCTGGCCAACCTGGTCGCCACCGGCCTGTTCGGTGACGGCGCCGCCGCGGTGGTGGCGTGCGGTTCCGGTCGTACGGGCGAAGCCGAGGGGCCCACGATCGTGGACACGCGCAGCCGGCTGTATCCCGACACCAGCCGCATCCTGGGCTGGGAGGTCGAGGACTCGGGCTTCCGGGTCGTTCTGGACGCCGACATCCCCGACGTGGTGCGCCGTCATCTCGCCGACGACGTCCAGGGGTTCCTGGGCGACCACGGTCTGAAGACGAAGGACGTGAGCGCGTGGGTGTGCCACCCCGGCGGCCCCCAGATCCTGGACGCCGTCGCCGAGGCGCTCGAACTGCCGGACGGAGCGCTGGATGTGACGTGGCGTCACCTGGCCGACGTGGGCAACCTCTCCTCGTCGTCCGTCCTGCACGTCCTGCGCGACACCCTGGCCACCCGCCGCCCGCCCCCCGGCACTCCGGGTCTGCTGCTGGCGATGGGACCGGGCTTCGCCTGCGAGATGGTGCTCCTGCGCTGGTAGGCCGCCCGGCGCGCGACATGGAACGGTGGGACACGGACACATGGACTGGTACGCACTGCTGGTGGCCGCCGTCGCCGCCGAACGGGTCGGCGAACTCGTCGTCGCCCGTCGCAACGAACGCTGGAGCAGAGCGCGCGGCGCGATCGAGGCGGGCCGGGGCCACTACCCGGCGATGGTCGCCCTGCACACCGCCCTGCTGCTCGGCTGCCCCGCCGAGGTGTGGCTGGCCGACCGGCCCTTCGTCCCGGCGCTCGGCTGGTCCATGCTGGCCGTCCTCATGGGCGCCCAGGCCCTGCGCTGGTGGTGCATCGCCACCCTGGGGTTCCGCTGGAACACCCGGGTGATCGTCGTACCCGGTCTGCCGCTCGTGGCTCGTGGCCCCTACCGGTTGCTGCGGCATCCGAACTACGTGGCGGTCGTCGCGGAGGGGGTCGCCCTCCCGCTGGTGCACACCGCCTGGGTCACGGCGGTCCTGTTCACGCTGGTCAACGCCGTCGTGCTCACGGTACGCATCCGATGCGAGAACCGGGCCCTGGCCGGTGTGGCCGGTGCTCCCTCGATCGGGTCCGTTCCGGCGTGATCGACGTCCTGGTCGCCGGTGGCGGCCCCGCCGGTCTGGCCGCCGCGATCCACAGCGCGCTGGCCGGCCTGGAGGCGGTGGTCGTCGAGCCGCGGACCGCCCCGGTGGACAAGGCCTGCGGGGAGGGCGTCATGCCGAGCGGAGTCGCCGGGCTGCGGGTGCTGGGCGTCGAGCCCGCGGGGAGGGAACTGCGCGGAATCCGGTACGTGGCCGGCAGCGCCCGCGCCGAGGCGTGCTTCCACGGGCCCGGCGGCCTGGGCATCCGCCGTACCGAGCTGCACCGCGCGCTGCACGAACGCGCGCTCGGCCTCGGCGTACGGATCGTGCCGGGCAGGGTGGGGGAGGTGCGCCAGAGCGCGGACTCGGTCGGCGCCGCGGGTCTCACGGCGCGCTGGCTGATCGCCGCCGACGGACTGCACTCCACCGTCCGCCGCGGCCTGGGCCTGGACCTTCCCGGCGGCACGCACCGGCGCTACGGGCTGCGCCGGCACTACCGCGTCGAGCCCTGGACCGACTTCGTCGAGGTCCACTGGTCCGGCCGGGGCGAGGCCTATGTGACCCCCGTCGCCGACGACCTGGTCGGCGTCGCGGTCCTCAGCCGGGTCCGGCGCGGGTACGACGAGCACCTGCGCGACTTCCCCGACCTCACCGCTTCGCTGCGCGCGGCCGGTGCTCCGGCCGGGGAGGGAGCCACCGGCGTCCGCGGTGCCGGGCCGCTGCTCCAGCGGGTGCGCCGCAGGGTCGCCGGACGCGTCCTGCTGGTCGGCGACGCCGCGGGCTATGTCGACGCCCTCACGGGCGAGGGGATCGCCCTCGGCCTCGCGACGGCCGGTGCCGCCGTACGCTGTCTCGCCGCAGGTCGCGTGGGGGAGTACGAGCGGGCGTGGGCCCTGCTCACCCGGCGGCACCGCCTGCTGACCGGCGCTCTCCTGGCCGCCAGCCGCCGCCCGGGCACCGCCCGCCTGGTCGTCCCTGCGGCGTCCCGCCTCCCCCCGCTCTTCACCGCCGCCGTCCGCGCGCTCCAGTAGCACGCCGGAGCGCCCGGACCCGCGGTTCGGGATCCGGGGCCCGGGGAGGCCGTGCCCACGCGGACCCCGCCGCCGCTCGCGCCTTCCCGCGCCCGAGGCCGACACGCTGGGGCTTCGCGCCCCGCGCCGGACCTGACGCGGAGCGGTCCGGCGTTCCGGCGGCCACCTGCTTCATCACGACCGAGAGGGGTACTTGCGACGCGTCACACCCCACCCGCGCGAGGAAAAGAGGACGTCGTGAGCGAGCCCCGCCCGCAAGGCCCCGGGACCGGTGACGGGCCGATGCCGAAGCCCGTACCGAGGGATCTGCCCGATCAGCAGGCGGCACCCGACGAGGACCCCTTGGACGTGGTCGGCGTACCCAGGCCATCGACCGGGAGCCGCCGCACCGGGGCGGAGCGCCGCGGTGCGGACGGCGAGGCCGACGACGCGGAGAAGTCCGGCACGGAGGTCCCCGACACGGACGAGGCGGGCACCGGCCCCAGGGGCGCCCCGCGCTCCGGCAGCTCCCGCCCCGAGCAGCCGGTGCCGGACGAGCCGTCCGCCTGACGTCCGCGGGCGCTCGGGCGGGTGACGCACCGTCGTACCCCAGCGAAAGGAGAGTGGCCCGTGGTCACCGTGTCCCTCACCGGAACGTCCAGGGAGGACGCAGCCACCGTCTTCGACGTGCTGCGAACGGCCTTCCCCACCGACCGGTCCTCGACCGTCCCCGAGGATCCGCCCGGATCCCGTCCCGCCGTGTGGACCGCGGAGTTCGCGCCCGCCGACGACCGCATCCCGACGGGTCCGGCCCCGCTGGAAGGCCCGGTCAGCGCGACGCTCCAGGGCGGCTACCTCGCCGTGGACCTCCTGCGCGAGGCGCTGAACGGCGCCTTCGCCGTGCAGGAGCGGGGCACCGCGTCGGGGGACCAGGAGAAGGAGGTCGACCTGCGGCTCGGGGCCAAACGGCAGCCGGGCCGAAGCACCCCGGACACCGCCGTCGACCCCGAACCGCCCGGCCCGGACTCGTCCGGCCGGGAATGAACGCACCTGCCCTGGACCGCCGGGTTCGGGGTACCCGGTGCGTCAGCGACGGCCGGAGCACGCCGAAGTGCCCGGCCCGGATCGAAGAAGCGGACAGGAGGTGATCACCGTGTCGGATGTACGGGCGACGACCGACGGAACAGCCGAGCCGATACGCGGGAACGGATCGGATCAGGTGGGTGAGCTGGTCCAGCGGGCCTCGCAGCAGCTCACCGAACTGGTGCGGGGCGAACTCCGGCTGGCGCAGGCGGAGATGAAGGAGAAGGGCAGGCGGTACGGGAAGAGCGGCGGCCTGTTCGGGGGCGCCGGAGTGGTCGGCTTCCTGACACTTCAGGCCCTGGTGGCCACCGCCATCGCCGCGCTCGCCGTGACCCTGCCGGTGTGGGCGGGGGCACTGATCGTCACCGCCCTCCTGGGCGCCGTCGCCACCGCCATGGCACTGACCGGGAAGAAGCAGGCCGGCCGGGCGGCACCGCCCAAGCCGGAGCAGGCGATCGAGAACGTGAAGGCCGACGTGGCCGAGATCAAGAGGAGTGCGCACCGATGAACGAACAGTCCGACGGCAAGCAGACGGCCACGACACCCGACGAGGTGCGTGAACAGGTCGAGCGGACCCGTGCCGAGCTGGGGGAGACGGTCCAGGCGCTGGCCGACAAGGCCGACGTCAAGGCCCGTGCGAAGGACAAGGGCGCCGAGGTCAAGGAGAGGACCGTGGAGGTCGCCGGGCAGGCGAGGGAGAAGACCGCGGAGGTCGCCGGGCAGGCCGCCGCCAAGGCGGGCGAGCTGAGGGACAAGGCGTCCAAGGCCGCGCACGCGGTCCAGGACAGGGTGCCCGACCCCGTCAAGGACCGGGCGGCCCAGGCCGCGGACCAGGTGCGGGACACGGCCGCGAAGGCCGGCGGCGTGTGGCAGGAGAAGGCCCCCGAAGCGCTGCGGCAGCAGACGGCCCAGGGAGCGCGGCTGGCACGCGAGAACCGGATGCTGATCCTGGCCGGGGCGAGCGCCGCCGTCCTCGTATGGCTGACCGTCCGCCGCCGGAAGGGGTGAACGGCCGGGGCCCGCGCGGCGCCGACGGGTCCCGTTCGACCGCCCCCTCACACGGGACCCGGGCCTCACGAGCCATGAACGGGCGCGAGGCGGCACGCGCGCACCCGACAGGCCGCGTCCAGGAAGAAGGTGCACCATGCCCGCAGGATCGAACAGGAAGCGCGAGCGGCAGTACGAGCACATCAAGGAGAGCGCACAGGAACGCGGGGAGTCCACGAAGCGCGCCGAGGAGATAGCGGCCCGCACGGTGAACAAGGAACGGGCCAGGGCGGGCGAGTCGAAGACGGCGAGCGAGACGTCCTTGCGAGACCCCGAATCGGCGTCGCAGCGGGGCGGCGAACGCTCGCACTCCGGCGCGCGGGGCCCGACCAAGGACCAGTTGTACGAAGAGGCCAGGAAACGCGGCGTCCACGGGCGCTCGTCCATGAGCAAGCAGCAGCTCAAGAACGCGCTGGGCCGCTGAGGGGCGCGCACCGGCGCCGCACGACCAGGAGAGGGACCGCCGATGAAGGCTGACGTCCGGAAGGACGGCCGCGACGAGTCGCCCGAGGAGCGGGCCGACCGCAAGTGGGTCGACCTGCTCCAGGAGATCCGCGTGGCCCAGACCGGCGTGCAGATCCTGTTCGGCTTCCTGCTGACCGTGGTGTTCCAGCCGTCCTACCGGCGGTTGTCCGACGCGGACCAGACGCTCTACATGGTGACGATCGTCCTCGGCGCCACGGCCGTGGGCGCGCTGGTCGCCCCGGTGGCGTTCCACCGCATCGTGACGGGCCGCTTCATCAAGCCGGAGGCCGTCGTGTGGGCGTCCAGGCTGACCCTGCTCGGCCTGCTGCTCCTGCTGCTCACCATGACCGCCGCCCTGCTGCTGGTGCTGCGCACGGCCACCCACGACGACGGGTACGTGCCCTGGATCGTCGCGGGCGTGGCGGCGCTGTACATCCTGTGGTGGCTCGTCATCCCCGTGGTTCTCCGGATCCGCCTGGGGCGCCACACGGCCGACGACTCTGATTCAGGGGCCGGCCCCGACGACGGTGCCGCGGACTGAACGGGCTGTCCCGGCACATGCCCCGGGTGGGACGGCCGCGGGAGCCGTCCCACCCGGCGGCCGCCGGGTCGCGCGCCGTCCGATCACGCGCCGTCCGATCGCGCGCCGCCCGGAGCCGCGCGGGGCCTCTCGCGGTCAGCGGTTGCGGATGGCGCTGGTGGTGAAGAACCCGGTGGCAGCGGCGGCGACGAGAGCACAGACAGAAAACAGCATGGTTCGACGCACAGGACGTCCTCTCTGACGGAGCGTGAGTTGGCATCCTGCACAACGCCGGTCATGCCGCCGGGGGCTCGCCGCCGCCCCATACGCCACCCGCATGGACGCGATACCGGTCCGCGCCGCACGGATCACCGGGGCACGGCACGTCGACCGTCCCCGGTACCGCTCGGCGATCCGTCGTTCGCCGTCCCCGTACCGCTCAGCGCACGCGGGCCACGGCCGTGTAGATGCCGCTGTCCTCCGGCGCCGGCGCCGGTACCTCGCCCGACTGGACCCACTGCGTCGCCGTCACCAGGCCGGGGGAGACGAGGTCGAGGCCGTCGAAGAAGCGCTCCACCTCGGACCGGGTACGGAAGCCGAGCTGGATGCCGCCCTTGGCGTACTCGGCGGTGACCTGGGCGGACAGCTCGGGGAACACGTCGGAGGAGGCGTGCGACAGCACCAGGTAACTGCCCGACGGCAGCGTGTGGACCAGGTTGCGCACGATGGAGTGCGCGTCCTGCTCGTCAGGGATGAAGTGCATCAGCGCGATCAGCGACAGCGCGATCGGCCGGCTGAAGTCCAGGACGTGGCGGGCGTGTTGGACGATGTCCTCCGGCCGCCGCACGTCGGCCTGTATGTAGTCGGTGACGCCCTCGGGGCGGCTGACCAGGAGCGCCTCGGCGTGACGCAGCACGATGGGGTCGTTGTCGGTGTAGACGACCTTCGCCGACGGCGTGATGTTCTGGACTATCTGGTGCAGGTTCGGCTGGGTGGGGATGCCGGTGCCGATGTCCAGGAACTGGTCGATGCCCTGCCCGGCGAGCCAGGCGGACGCCCGGTGCATGAACTCGCGGTTCTGCCGGGCGGCGTCCCTCGCCTCGGGCGGAAGCTTCTCACCCACCGCCTCGTCGACCGGGTAGTTGTCCTTGCCGCCCAACAGCCAGTCGTAGACCCGCGCGGGATGCGCCTTGCTGGTGTCGAGCGGCGGAAACGACTGTCGGTCGATCGTCATGCTAGCTCCCATCGCACCACGGAAACGCGGCAGGCCAAATGTTCGATCATCCTACTCGGAGCGGTCATGTGGTCGGCACGGTACGGGAGTTGAGAGAGTGAGGAGACGCCCGCACGGCACGCGCCGGGCGCGGCGCGGGTACGGAGAGGACCCGGGGCGGCGCGGCTGGCCGGTCCGGGCTCCGGTTGCGGTGCCCCGCGCGCGCCCGCACGCTGGCTGGAGGGGTGACCCGCGCCAGGGGATGGTCGTCGTGAGCGGATCCGCAGGCCGGACGACGCGGCTGTTCTCGCGCCAGGACCGCGCCGTCATCGCCGCAGCCTCGATCGCGATGCTGCTGGTGGAGCTGGACTGGTTCGCGCTGAACCTCATGCTGCCCGTGATCGCCCGCGACTTCGGGACACCGGCCACGAACCTGCAGTGGCTCGTGAGCGGCTACATGCTGACCCTCGGGGCGCTCATGATCGTCGGCGGGCGGGCGGCCGACCTCTACGGCCGCAGACGGATCATCGTCCTCGGGCTGACGGGCTTCGCCGTGATGTCGGTCGTGTGCAGTGCCGCGCAGAACGCGGCGTGGCTGACCGTGGGACGCGTGGTCCAGGGGATGACGGCGGCACTGGTCCTGCCGATCGCGGTGGCGGTGGTGACGGCGCACTTTCGTGACGCCCGTCAGGGCCGGGCCGTCGGGACCGTGCTCGCCTTCAGCGCGGTCGGTACGGCCCTCGGTCCCTTCGTCGGGGGCTCCTTCGCCGAACTCGTGAGCTGGCGCGCGGTGTTCCTGCTGAACGTGCCGTTCTGTGCGCTGGCGGTGCTGCTCATGCTGCGCTACGTGACGGAGTCGCGGGACGAGGGAGCAGCAGGGGGGATGGACCTGCCGGGCGCCGTCACGCTGGCCGCCGGCCTGACCGCCGTCATGCTCGGCGTCGACCAGGGCTCGAACTGGGGCTGGGCCTCGGCGGCCACCCTGGTGTGCTTCGCCGGGGGCGCGGCGTTGCTGGCCCTGTTCGTCGTCGTCGAGCGGCGGGCGGTGGAGCCGCTGATCGACCTGTCGCTGCTGCACAACCGGCCCTTCGTGACCGTGACGGCGGCCGGGACGGTGTCGAACATCGTGTACTGCCTCGTCGCGGTACTGGCCGCGCTGTATCTCCAGCAGGCACGGGGACTGTCACCACTGGAGTCGGGAGTGGTGTTCCTGGCGCTGTCCGCGGGAGTCGGCGCGGCGAGCTACTGGTCCGGGCATCTGGCGCGGCGGTGGCGGGCGGAGGTGCTGATGGCGGTGGGGCTGCTGCTCAGCGGGGTGGCGCTCGGCGCGCTGACCTGGGCCCGTCCGCTGCCGCTCTACGCCGCCGTGTTCGCCGTCGTCGGAGCGGGCGTCGGACTCGGCTGGGCGCTCACCAACGCGGCGACCCAGTCGTACGTGTCCGCCGGACGGCTCGCCGCCGCGTCGGGTCTGGTGCTCACCTCGCTGGTGCTGTGGGGCGCGGTGGCCGTGACCGTGGCCGCGACCGTACTGGAGGAGGTCAGCGGTTCCACCGGCGGCGCGGCCTCCGACGGCTCGGCGATCGACGGGGTGCTGCGCGTGGTCGCCCTGCTCTCCGTGGCCGGCGCGGCGGTGCTGGTCCCCCTCGTCAGATCCGGCACCGCGCCGCCCGCGAAAGCGCCGGCGGCGGCACCGGAGGGAGTCGACGCGGCCCCGCGATCACGCTCCTAGAGGGGGCAGCCCGAGCCCCGCTCGAACCGCGGTGCGTGTGCGCCGACACGAACGTTCCGTTTACAGAACGTTCTGTTTATGGAACGCTGATCGGGTCACGGCACATGCATCCCCGGCACGCCAGGGGCGGAAAGCCATGCAATCGGCCCGCCGCTCCGGCGTCGGCAAGGGCCCGTGCTCCGAACCGGAGACCGGCCGACGCGATCCGGCGCTTTCGAGCGAAGCCGGCTACGTCATCGAGAGACAGGATGATCCCCGTACATGCCCGTACGTATTGCGCGCCCAGAGGAACTACCTGCCCTCGTCCAGTACTCCGACCAGCTCGAGCGCAACGCCGGGACGGCCGCCTACCTCACCGACCTGCTGGCCAAGAAGTGCACCCGGCCGGAGTGGTGCCTGGTCGCGGAGGACGAGGCCGGTCGGCTCACGGCGGCCACCGCGCTGTGGACCCTCCCCGGGAACGACGTCCCGATGGCCCTGGTGCTCCTTGAGGCACCGTGGGACGAACCCGGCCTGGCCATCGGCCGGGCGCTGCTGGCCGAGGCCGTCGCCTTGGCCGCCCAACTCGGCGCCACCGAGCTGGAGCACGTCACCGACTCGCCCACGCAGCCGCCGCAGTACCAGGCGGAGCCGGAACGGCGGGCCGAGCTTCTCCGCCTGGCGGGCTTCGAGCGGGCCCGTGACGGGCGCCGCTTCCGCCGTCGCCCCGGGGTTGAACTCACCTCGCATGATGACCGATTGACCTGGCAGTCCCTGCTCGCTCTGGGCCGTGAGCCGTTCATCGCCCTCCTCGCCGATGCGCTGCCGACCAGCGCCGACGCCCAACTCGCCGCCAAGGTCGCCCGGCATGGCGCCCGGCGTGCCGCGGAAGGCCTCTTCGCGGACATGGAGGAGTTCTCGTACGAGCCCTCGTGGTGGGAACTGGGCTTCGCTCCGGACGGCACGCCGGCCGCCCTCAGCCTCCCCGCCCGAAACCCCTCGGCCGCGGTGATCGGCCTGGTGGCGGTGTCTCCCGCCTGTCGCGGCAACGGCTATGCGACGGCGGTGGTGGCCCGCGGCACGCGGCTGCTTGTCGAAGCGGGCGCCGAGGAGATCCGCGGTGACTGCGACGCGGCCAACACCGCCATGATCACGGCTTTCGAACGGGCAGGCTACGAGAACTTCGCCGACCGCCAGGAGTTCACCCTCCGGTGGTGACCGGGGGCCGCTCCCGCACTGTGACGAACGCTCAGCAACCGTTCACGCCTCGCGTCCGATCCGTGCGGGTGTGAGCCTCCCGAGTCGGGTTTTGAATCGCGCTTTACACATCAACTGCAACCGTGGACGCGTGCCCGCAGTCCAAGAGAGAAGTGAGGCAGGCACGATTGTGAGCCGGGGTAAAAGTGAAGCGACGTAGCGGGATAACGACGGCACTCGTCATGGTTGCGGTGCTGGCGGGGGCCAGTGCCTGCGGCGGGGGTACGCCGAAGGCGAGTTCAGACGACGGAAAGGCCGGGGCGAAGAAGCCGACGGCCAGCGCGAAGCCGTCTCCATCGAAGCCCGCCGGGCCGCCGATGCTGCTGGAGACGATCACGCCGCAGACCGGTGCCACGGTCGGTGTCGCGATGCCGATCTCGGTCATCTTCACCAATCCGGTGGCCCAGAAGGCCCGCGCCGGCATCGAGAAGCACATGAAGGTCACCAGCTCGCAGCCGATGACCGGCGCGTGGCACTGGTTCGGTGACCGGCGCGCCGACTGGCGGCCCAAGTCGTACTGGGCGAGCGGTACGAAGGTGAAGGTCACCGCCGACCTGAAGGGTGTCGCGAACGGCAACGGCCGCTACGGCACGCGTTCCTACGTCCACGACTTCACGGTCGGCGACGACGTCCGCGCGGACGTGTCGGTCACCGGTCACACGATGAAGGTCACCAAGAACGGCGCGCCGGTGCGGACCCTCTCCATCAACGCGGGCAGCGCCGAATACCCCACGTGGAACGGCGTGATGGCGGTGATCGACAAGCAGGAGAAGGTCCACATGACCTCGTGCAGCGTCGGCATCAGCTGCAACAAGGGCGACGCGAACTACTACGACCTGACCCTTCCCTGGGACGTCCACCTGACCCAGTCCGGGACCTACGTGCACTACTCGACCGGTGACCCGAACCCGGGCAGCGGCAGCGCCCGGGGCTCGCACGGCTGCGTCCACCTGTCGATCACGGACGCCAAGTGGTTCTACGGCCAGGTCAAGCAGGGCGACCCGGTGTCCGTCACCGGCTCCCCGCGTGCCAAGGCCCCGGCCGACAACGGCTACGCCTCGTTCAACCTGAGCTGGGACCAGTGGCTGGCGGGCAGCGCGGCCGGGGAGACCACCGCGGGCTGACGCCGGACGGCGTGCACGGGCCGGGTGATCAGAAGAGCATCGCCAGATCACCCGGCCGCACCCGGGCCGTGACGGGGAGGGTGGCCTCGACCTCCCCGTCGGCTCCGTAGGGAACGGGCCGGTCGGCCTCTATGTGGATCTCCCGGCCCCGCAGGATCACCACTTCCGGCCGCGCGGTGTGCGCGCCGGTCTTGAGTTCGTTCATGAGGGTGAAGAACAACCGCCGCGGCGCCTGGCGGATCATGACGATGTCCAGCAGGCCGTCGTCCGTCAGCGCCGCCGGGGCGATGATGCGCCCGGAGCCGTAGTAGGCCGAGTTGGCGGCCACGACGGTGTAGCCGCGGTGGAAGTGTTCCTCCCCGTCGACGGTGACGCGGTACGACACCGGACGCCACCCGGTGACCGCGCGCAGCCCGCCGGCGTAGTACGAGGCGGCCCCGCGCAGCACGCGCGCCTGGTTGGCGTGCTGATTGGCCAGCGCGTCGACGCCCGCGTACACACTGCCGAGAACCACGGTGCGGGCATGCACCGCGGACTCCACCTCGATGGTGTCGACGCGCCGGGGCTCGCCGTGCAGCAGGACGCGTGCCAGGTCCTCGGCGGCGGTGGGCAGGCGCAGCGCGCGGGCGAAGTCGTTGCCGCGCCCGGCCGGGACCAGGCCCAGCACGGTGTCCGTCCCGCTCAGCGCGCCGCCGATCCCGCCCGCGATCCCGTCGCCGCCCACGGCGAGCACGACCCGGCCCTGTTCCCCGGCGCGCAGCGCGAGCTCCTGCGCGTGGGCGAGGCTGCGGCTGTACTCGGTCTCCAGGCCGGCTCCGGCCTCCCGCAGCAGGCGGGCGACCGGGAGCAGCGCCGCCGCCCCGGTGGAGCCGCCCGCGGTGGGATTGACGACGGCGGTGAACTGTCGCATCGGTGTGCCTCCGGGCAGTGACGGTGGGACGGAGCGGGCAGAGGGTGAAGGGTGCACGGCGCCGGGCCGGCCGGCAGGCGTGCGGGTGCGGATGATCCGGCGGCGGCCCCCGGCCGCCGCCGGATCATCGCGGCGGGCGTCAGTCCACGGGCAGCAGGATCCCGGGGTTGAGCACGCCGTCGGGGTCCAGCCGCTCCTTGACGGCCCGCAGGGCCTCGATGCCCAGCGGTCCCGCCTCCCGGAGGTACCAGTCGCGGTGGTCCGTCCCCACCCCGTGGTGGTGGCTGATGGTTCCGCCCGCGTTCAGCACGGCCTCGTTGGCGGCCTCCTTGGCCGGTGCCCAGTGGGCGACGGCGTCCTCGCCCTGCGCGGAGACCACCGTGAAGTAGAGCGAGGCGCCGTTCTCGTACACGTGCGAGATGTGGCACATGACCAGGGGCGGGGTGCCCGCGGCGGTCAGCGTCTCGGTCAGGGCGGTGCGGACGGCGGTGTAGAGCTCGGGGACCCGCGACCAGAAGGTCGCGGTCTCCAGGGTCTCGGCGAAGGCCCCGGCGTCGAGCAGCGCGTCGCGCAGATACGGCGCCGAGTAGCGGCCGTGCGCCCAGCGGTCGCCGGGTTCGGCGCCGAGGTAGGTGCCTCCGGCGGCGCGCAGGACCGCAGCGGCCTCCTCGCGGCGGCGCGCGGTCTCCTCCTCGGTCCCCTCGTATCCGGCGATCGCGGTGCAGCCCGCGCTCGTGGCCGCGTCGGCCGAACCGATGGCGTCGGGCTGGGCGAGTCCGACGAAGGTCTCGGTCTCGTCGGACAGCCGCAGCACCGTGGGGCGCGGTCCGTCCTGGGCGAGCCGGCGCAGCGCGGTGGCGCCCTCCTCGAACGAGGCGAACCGCCAGCCCTCGTACACGCGTGTCTGCGGCAGCGGCCTGATCCGTACGGTGACGGAGGTGATGACCCCGAAGGCGCCCTCCGAGCCGAGGACGAGCTGGCGCAGATCGGGGCCGGCCGCCGAACGCGGGGCGCGGCCCGTGTCCAGGGTGCCCTCCGGGGTGGCGAGGGTGAGCCCGAGGACCATCTCGTCGAAGCGGCCGTAGCCGGCCGAGGCCTGGCCGCTGGACCGGGCGGCGGCGAACCCGCCGATGGTCGCCCACTCGTAGGACTGGGGGAAGTGCCCGAGGGTGAAGCCGTACTCGGCCAGGAGTGCCTCCGCGTCCGGTGCGCGCAGGCCCGGCTGGAGCGTGGCGGTCCGCGACACCGGGTCGATGCCGAGCATCGCGTTCATACGGCGCAGGTCGAGGGCGACGAAGGCGCTCCGCTCCGGGGCCAGGCCGCCGACGACGGAGGTGCCACCGCCGAACGGCACGACGGCGAGGCCGTGTTCGGCGCACACGCGCAGGACCGCGAGTACCTCGTCGTGGGTGGAGGGCAGGACGACGGCCCCGGGAGCGTCCCCCGCGTCGCCCGCGCGGAGCTTGAGCAGGTCGGGCGTGGACTTCCCGCGGGTGTGCCTGATCCGCGACTCGGCGTCGGCGCGCACGTGCTCCGCGCCGCCGACGGCCTCCGCCAGCGCGTCCAGGGCCGGGTCCGGCAGGGGCTCGGGAACGGCGATCTCATCGAGGGCGTGCGCGGCGGTGTCCCGCGGCTTGACGCCGAGCAGGTCCCGCAGCAGGCCGGTCACCGAGTCGGGCAAAGGCGCCGCCTTGGCCGGGTCGCCCCAGCCGCTCCACAGCATGTCCATGAACTAGTCCTCATCGGTCGGTGGCGACGTGCCGTCTCCCGCACAGCCGCACGGGGCGTTACACTGTGACACATGGCGCCTATTCGTCACAAGCACTCGGACGGCGACCCCGTCCTCGACGCCGTACGCGACTGCGTCCTGGCGGTCGGAGTCCGGCGTACGACCCTCACCGACGTGGCACGCCGCGCCGGCGTCTCGCGCATGACGCTCTACCGCCGCTGGCCCGACGTGCGCTCGCTGGTCGGCGACCTGATGACCCGTGAGTGGATCGACGTGGCGACCGGCGCGATGCCCGAGCCCCACCCGGACGAGCCGACGCGGACCCGGATCGTGGACGGTCTCGTGGCCGGCGTGGAGGGCTTCCGGGCCCACCCGCTCTTCCGCAAGATCATCGACGTCGACCCCGAACTCCTGCTCCCCTACGTACTGGACCGCCGCGGAGCCAGCCAGGAAGCCCTCCTGGAACTGCTCGCCGACGCCCTGGCGGAGGGGCACGCCGACGGCTCGGTGCGGATCGCCCCCACGAGAAGACAGGCCCGTGCCGTACTGCTCGTGGTCCAGTCCTTCACCCTGTCGCTGCGGACCATGACCGACGAGGACGACCCCGAACTGACCAGCACGGCCTTCCTCGACGAACTGCGCACCCTTCTGGAGAGGACCCTCACGCCATGAGTCCCACAAGCAGTCCGTCCGGCCCGGCGGCCCCGGCGCCCGGATCGTCGCTCTCCGCCGCCCGCCGCCGCCGTGAACTCGCCGAGATCGTGGGCGGCGCCACCGTGGACGTCCTGGTGATCGGACTCGGCGCCACCGGCGCCGGAGTCGCCCTGGACGCGGCCGCGCGCGGACTCAGCGTCGTCGCCGTCGACGCCCACGACCTCGCCTTCGGCACCTCGCGCTGGAGCTCCAAGCTCATCCACGGCGGACTGCGCTACCTGGCTTCCGGGCAGCTCGACGTCGCCCACGAGAGCGCGGTCGAACGCGGCGTCCTCATGGAGCGCACCGCCCCCCACCTCGTACGTGCCCAGCCCTTCGTCCTGCCCCTGACCCCGTTGGTGTCACGCGGTCAGGCCTCCCTCGCCTGGGCCGGGTTCCGGGCCGGTGACACCCTGCGCCTCGCGGCCCGCACCTCGCGCGCCACCCTGCCCGCTCCGCGCCGCCTCTCCGCGGTGGAGGCCCGTCATCTCGCGCCGTCGGTGCGACCCGCGGGGCTGCGCGGCGGGCTCCTGTCCTGGGACGGCAAGGTGACCGACGACGCCCGGCTCGTCACGGCGCTCGCCCGCACCGCCGCCGCCCACGGCGCCAGGATCCTCACCCGCGTCAGGGTTCTGGGGACCGGCGGGACCGTCGCCCGCGTCCGCGACGAACTGACGGGGGAGGAGGGCGAGATCAGGGCCCGCGCGGTCGTCAACGCCTCCGGCGTCTGGGCGGGCGACCTCGTCGACGGCATCCGGATCCGCCCCTCGCGCGGAACCCATCTGGTGCTGCGCGCCGACCTGTTCGGACCGCTGCCCGCCGGGATGCACATCCCCATCCCGGGCGAGAGCAACCGGTTCGTCCTCGTCCTGCCGCAGGACGACGGCCGCGTGTACGTCGGGCTCACCGACGAACCCGTCGACGGGGACCTCCCGGACGTGCCCGAGGTGCCGGAGTCGGACGTCGGCTTCCTGCTCGACGTCGTCGGATCCGCCCTGGACGTCCCGGTGCGGCGCGACGACGTCGTCGGCGCCTTCGCGGGGCTGCGCCCCCTGCTCGACACCGCGCCCGGACGCTCGGGAGCGGCCGCCCGCACCTCCGACATCTCGCGTCGGCACGCCGTCCTCACCTCCGACGACGGGGTGACGACCGTGGTCGGCGGCAAGCTCACCACCTACCGGCGCATGGCCCAGGACGCCGTGGACGCGGCGGTCGTGGCCCGGGGACTGCGCGCCGGTCCCTCGACGACCGCCTCCCTGCCGCTGGTCGGCGCGGCGGCCCCGCAGCGGCTCGGATCACTGGCCGCCCCCGGCCACCTGATCCGCCGGTACGGCGCCGAGGCTCCCGCCGTCCACGCCCTCGCCGCCCGGGACCCCCGGCTCGGTGAGGCCGTGGTGCCCGGACACCCGGTCACCCGGGCCGCGCTGCTGTGGGCCGTGCTGCACGAGGGCGCCCTGGACGAGGCCGACCTCCTGGACCGCCGCACCCGCATCGGCCTGATCCCCGAGGACCGGGCGGCCGCCGAGACGGCCGCCCGAGAGGCCCTGGACGAGGCCGCAGCCCGGCCCGCCTGACACGGGCAAAAAACCGCACCGAGCCAAGGGGACCCCGGCGCGCCGCCGGCCGACCGTGAACGGATCGGCGTGCCGGATCCCCGCCGTCGCACCATGACCCAACTCCCTCTGGATCACGTGCTGTTGTATCGGACGGTCGTGGAGCTCCCGGGCCGGCTACGCGGGCCGTCCGTTCAAGGCCAGTCGCCGCCGGGGCATCAGCGGGTCTCGATCAGCGGTCGGCCAGGGCACGGATCTCGTCGGCGATCAGGTTCGGGTCCTCCTCGGCCATGAAGTGGCCGCAGGACACCGTGCGGTGGCGCAGGTCGTCGGCCCAGGCGCTCCACAGGCCCTGGGCGTGGTAGCCGAGGGCGGCGCCCCAGTCCTGCTGGAGGACGGTCACCGGCATGGCGAGCCGGTTGCCCGCCTCCTTGTCGGCGGTGTCGTGGTCCACGTCCACACCGGCCGAGGCGCGGTAGTCGGCGACGATGGAGGGCACGGCCGCCGCGGACGCGGCGAGGTAGTGCGCGCGGACGTCGGCGGGGATGGCTTCAGGGTCCTTGGTCCAGGCATCGAGGAAGTAGGCGAAGAAGGGGTCGGCGCTCGCCTGGATCATCTCCTCCGGCAGGCCGGGGGCCTGTGCCATCAGGTACAGGTGGAAGCCGACCGCGGCGGAGACCCCGTGCAGGGCGTCCCACATGTCCAGGGTGGGCAGGATGTCGAGGAAGAGGGCGCGGGAGACGGTGTCCGGGTGGTCCATCGCGGCGCGGAAGGCGACCAGGGCGCCGCGGTCGTGGCCGGCCAGGACGAACCGGTCGTGTCCCAGGTCGGCGGCCAGGCGCACCACGTCCTGGGCCATGGTCCGCTTGGAGTAGACGCCGGGACCGGTCTCGGCCGGCTTGTCGCTGGCACCGTAGCCGCGCAGGTCGGGACAGATCACGGTGTGGTCGGAGGCGAGGTCGGCGGCGACGTGCCGCCACATCAGGTGGGTCTGCGGAAAGCCGTGCAGCAGGACGACCGGCGCGCCCGTGCCGCCCACGGCGGCGTTCAGGGTGACGCCTTCGTCGACGCGCACGCGGTGCTCGGTGAAACCGGTGATGCTCGGGGGTGTCACAGCGACTCCTGTGGTTCGTGGCAGAGTGGACGTTCCGGACTCGGCGGTCCGTGTCGTCCGGGGACGTCACCCAGGTTGCGGGCCCCGGATCAGCGATCGATGAGTGCACACGCGGTATGCCCGGAGACGGCACCGCCCGCGAAAGGACCCTGTCGTGGGCGTGGAGTTCGGACTGCTGGGACCGGTGGCCGCCTGGGACGCCGACGGCTCGGCCCTCCCCCTCGGAGCGCCCCGCCACCGCGAGGTGCTCGGGCGCCTGCTGATCGCCCGGGGCCGGGTCGTGCCGGTCGGCCGGCTCGTCGCGGACCTGTGGGAGGACGAGTCTCCGGCGGGTGCGGTGGGCGCGGTCCGCACCTTCGTCGCGGCGCTGCGCCGCGCCCTGGAACCCGCGCGACCTCCCCGGCAGCCCTCGCGCCTGCTGGTCACCGACGGCCCCGGTTACGTCCTGCGCGCCGGCCGCGGGGCGGTGGACGCCTGGCGGTTCGAGGACGCCGCCGCGCGTGCCGCCGGGGCACCGCCCCACGCGGCCGTCGCCCTGTGGGACGAGGCGCTCGCTCGTTGGCGGGGGCCGGTGCTGGCCGACTTCCCCGCCGCCGCGTGGGCCGCCGCCGAACAGGTGCGGCTGGAGGCGCTCCGCCTGGACGCGGTCGAGCGGCGCGCCGATGCCTTGCTGGCCACCGGCGCCGCCCGCGACGCCGTCGCCGACCTGCGCGCCCATGTCGCCGCCCACCCCGGCCGGGAGGACGGCTGGGTGCTCCTGGCCACGGCGCTCGATCGTGCCGGGCGGCGGGGTGAGGCGCTGGAGGCGCTGAACCGGGCCCGCGACGCCCTCGCCGGCGGGGGCGGTGGGCGTGTCCCCTCGGGCGCCCTGGCACGGACCGAGGCGCGCATCCTCAGCGGTACGGCAGGCTCCGCGGTCGAACCGGCCGGGATGGCCGACAGTGTCTGGGACCGGGCGGCGGCCTCGTGGGACCGCACGGTGCCCGCTCGCTCCAAGGCCCGGCTGCACGCGACCGCCGGTCTGCTCCGCGACCTCGCGGTGACCGGCCCCGACGGCCTCGAGGAGGCCCGTCGGCACCGACGGGATCTGGTCGCGGCGGCCGAGACGACCGGCGACACGGAGCTGGCCGCCAGGATCATCGGCTCCTACGACGTCCCGGCGGTGTGGACCCGCGCCGACGACCCCGACGACGCCGGCGAGCTGTCCCGGGCCGCCGCCCGTGCCGCCGCCCGTTTCGGTCCCGACGGGCCGGCCGCGCTCCGCGCCCGGCTGCTGTCCGTCGTGGCGGTCGAGTCACGTGGCGACGCCGCCGCCGACGCGCCGCTGTCCCGGGCCGGCGACGCCCGCGCCACCGAACCGTGGCGCCGGCGCGCCGAACGCGCCGCGGAGGAAGCCGTCCGGATCGCCCGCCGTCTGGGCGACCCCGCGCTCCTCGCGTTCGCGCTCAACGCCGCCTTCATGCAGTCGTTCGCCGACTGCGGGTCCGCCGCGACCAGAGACGCCCTCGGCGATGAGCTGACCCGGCTGGCCGTCGAGCACCAGATGCCCGGCCATGAAGTTCTGGGCCGCATCGTCGGTCTCCAGGCTCTCGCCGGCCTCGGTGACCTCGCGGCGGCGGACGCCGAGGCCGAGGAGATCGACCGGCTCGCGCACCGCAACGAACGGCCGCTGGCCGGAGTGTTCACCGCCTGGTACCGCGCCCTGCGGACCTGCGAGACCGAGGGCTGGCCCGCCGCCCGCTCCCCCTACGCACGTGTCCTGGCGGAGACCGCCGACTGCGGCATGCCCGGCCTCGTCCAGGGCGCCGCCGTCCTCGTGGCGCTGGTCCCGGTGATGCGGGGTGACACCCCGCTCGACCCCCAGGACTTCGCCCACCTCGACGCCGGTCCCTACCGGCCGTGGCTCGACCCTCTCCTGCTGGTCGAGTCCGGTGCCGTGGAACAGGCCCGGCAGGCGCTCACGGAAGTACCCCGGCCTCCGCACGACCTCCTGCAGGAGGCGCTGTGGTGTGTACTCGCCCGCGCGGCGGCGACCGCCGGGCACCGGCCGGTCCTGCGCCGGGCCCGCGACGAACTCTCGGCCGCCGCGGGAGAGCGGGCCGGTGCCGGGAGCGGTCTGATCTCGTTCGGGCCGGTCGAACACCACGTCCAAAAGGCCGAAGCAGCCCTCGGAGTCGGGTGACCCCCGCGTGGCGCGGAAGGTGCCGGACCGTCAGGCAGCCACGAGAAGGCCGCCGGCAGCCTCTCGCCGACTGTGCTGTGCCGCCGGCGAGTCGCCTCGCGCACCATGGAGTGGACCGGCTGCCGCGCCTGCTTCCGGAACACCTCGGGACCGACCGCCGTCGAGCCATGCGGCGAACGCCCTCACGGCTGCCTCGTCGGCGACGCCTCCACCCAGCCGTGCCGGACCGCGTGGCCGCCGAGTTGCATCCGGGTGCGTACTCCGGCCAGGTCCATGAGGCGGCGCAGTCGTCGGTGCATCGTGCGCGGTGACAGGCCGAGTTGTGTCGCCACCGTCAAGTCGGTGGCACCTGCCAGCAGAAGCGCGAGGATCCGTTGATCGAGGGCCGTCGGGCCCTCCGGCTCCAGTTCGACGGTGGGTTCGGGTCCATCCTCGTCGACGGGCAGTGCCAGCGGGTGGGCGGTGCGCCAGACCGTCTCGAACAGCGTGTCCATCGCGTCCAGCAGGCCGCTGCGGTGCAGCAGCACCGCTCCGGGCTCACCGGCCGGCGTGGTGGCGAGCGGGACGAGGCCGAGTTCGGTGTCGGCCAGCATGAGTTTCATGGGCAGTTGGTCGGCGACCCGCAACTGCACGCCGTTGCGCAGGGAGTCGATCGCGTCGTGGATGATGCCCGGTTCCTCCAGGACGGCCCGGTCCAGTACCGCCCGGAACCTCACGCCACGACCGAGCGCCAGCGGTTCGGCCGTGTTCTCGCCCGGAGGCAGGGCGACGAACGGTGCCGTGATGAAGGTGCGGACCTGCGTACGGGCCGCCTGCTGAACCTGGAGGTAGCGATGGCGGATCGCGTCGACGCCGGTGACGACCTCGATCAGATCGCCGATGCCGGTCGCGGTGGTGGCCGCCCGGTGTTCCTCGGCCAGGGCGACCAGCGCGTGCTCGGCAGCGCGCAGCCCGTCCCGGCGCTGCGTGATCAGGGCGCCGAGCGCCATGGCGGGCGGGGCGGCGGTGAACCGGTCGTCCGCCGATCCGGTCACCAGTCCCCATGTGACCAGACGGGACAGGGCGTCGTCGGCCTGATCCCGCGTCAGGGAGAGCAGCTCCGACAGGGTCACCGCGGTGGAGCTCGGCCGTCCGAGGAGTGCCCGGTAGACGCGCTCGTCATCCGGTTCCAGGCCCAGGACATCCAGCATCGGCGACCGACTCTCCTCCGCTCGTCGCAGCGGGGAGAGTATGCGCCATGGCGGCAGACTCCGAACAGTCCCTGGTGGAAGCGCGTGTGCCGCGACAGGCCCCGGGGAGTTGCCTCCCCGGGGCCGATCTGCGTGGTTCATCGCAGGCCGTACGCCCGGATGATGTCGTTCTTGACGCCGAAGCCGCTGCTCGTCTCGGCGCTCGCGCGGACCGAGAGGAAGCCGCCGGGCTTCCTGGCCGTCCTGAACGAGCCCTTCCAGTAGCCGCCGGCGCCCTTGGTCAAGGTCACCTTCCGCCAGGTGGCGCCGTCGTCGTACGAGACGTCGAGCTTCACCGTGGTGACCTTGCCCGGCACGGTGCCGAGGTCCATGGACACCGGCCTGAGGGCGATCCGCTGGGTCGCGTCCGCCTTCACGTCACCGTGCAGGTCCGACGCCAGTTCGTAGTTCAGGTTCAGCACCGAGAAGGGCTCGAAGGAGTCCGAGTCGACGGTGTCGGACATGAACGTCCACTCGCTGTGGGTGCGGGTCGACAGCCGGAAGTCGTCACCGGGCCGCTCCACGTCGAGGACGGCGCGGTAGGGCAGGTTGCCCGCCGGTACCTCCTGCCACTGCATGTCCCCGCTGACCGGGTTGTCGTAGATCCGTGTGTCGCCCTGGAAGATCTGCAGGTGGGACGGTGTCTCGCCCCACGGCAGGTAGCCGCCCAGCCGCATGTTCCGGCTGGCGGAGGCCCACGCCTGCACGTTCCAGGTCATGTAGTTCTGCCAGCGGGAGTTGTACACGCCGAAGGACTCGCTCTGGCCGGGGCGGGTCGCCGGAGCGAACCAGTCCAGACGGGTGGTGCTGCCCTGGGTGTACGTGTTGTCGCCCGACACCATCACCCAGGGCAGGGTTCCGTCGACACCCTGCGCGTGGAACTCCCTCCAGACCTGGCCCGGGGTCACCCATTCGGTGCGGGTGCCCGGGTGCCACTCGGCCTCGGGGAGGTTGAACGACGGGCTGAGGGTGAAGTCGGACCGGTAGCCTTCCGCCGCCTTGCCGTCCGTGGCCGAGTAGTAGCGGGCGTCGATCCGGGCGAGGTCACGCCGGGCCGGCTGGTAGACCAGGGGCCGGTCCGGCACCCGGCCGGGGTAGTTCCGCGTCAGGTCGTAGACGAACGGCGTGTACTCGGTCTGCTTCACGGTCAGCTTGAAGACGCCGGCCTTGGCCATCGAGACGAGGGCCCGGCCCGCGTCGCGATGGACGGTGGCGACCGGGAGGGCCGACTCGCCGACGTACTCCATCAGGGAACCGACGCCGTCGTTGACCACGATCAGCGCCTTCGCGCCGGCCGCCGCCGCGGCTTCGGCACGCTCCTCGGGCGAGACGCCGTCACCGCGCTCGACGACGACGACCTTGCCCTTGGCCCTGACCTTCGCGTACGCGGCGGCCGAGCCGTCGCCCGCGTAGACGGCGCCCAGCGTCTGCGTGGCGGTGCCCAGGGCACTGCCCGCCTGCACCAGCGTGTCGAAGCGCAGCCGGCCGCCCGGCGTGCTCAGAGCGAGCCGGGGCTCGCCCTTGCGCCAGCGGGTCGTCAGGACGAACTCGCCCTGCTTCATCGGCTTCGTCGGCGAGACGTAGACGTCGTCGTACGTCGGCGGCAGCACGTACGCGCTGCGATAGTCCGTGTACGGGTCCTGGCCCTTGTAGTGGACGTTGAAGTCGACCTTGCGCTGGCGGTCCTCGGTGCGCTGCGGCGCCCGGGTCCTCAGCAGCCGCGCCTTGCTCGCGTCCAGCACCACGTCCTTGGACCCGCCCTTGAGCACGGTCTCCGGGGCGACCAGCACGGCCAGACCGGAGCGATCCGCCTTCTCACCGGCCACGTCGACGTAGCCCGCGACGGTGTACGTGCCGGGCGCCATGCGCAGGGTGGTCGAGCCGTCGACGTAGACGTTCCACGGCCAGACGTCGCCGGCCAGGTTGATGCCGACCCAGCCGGCGGCCGGCTTGCCGTCCCGGCCGACCAGCTTGATGTTCAGGTCGTAGCGCTCGTCCTCCTTGAGCAGCGCCACGGAGGTGCGGGTCACCGGCTTTCCGGTGGCCGCGTCGGTCGCCGTCACGTAACCGACGTGCCGGCCCGCCGGGACGGCTCGCGGGTCGCCGGTGACCGGGACGGTCGCGGTGCCGCCCGCCGGGACGGTCACCCTGCTCGCTCCCAGGGTGAACGGGCCGCCGTCGTCGGTCAGACCCAGGTCGAGCGTCGCGTCGGAGGATCCGCTGTTGGTGAAGGTCAGGTCCTTGGTGACGGCCGTGCCGTTCGGGTCGTACGGCCACGTGTGGTTCCCGAAGAACAGCGATCCGGTGGCGCGGACCGTGGTGCGCACCGCGGCGGCCACGTCGACGCGGCCGGTGCCGACCTCGTACGGCGAATACCCCGCGTCCAGGCCCTTCGCCGTGCTCATGAGCTGTTCCTTGAGCTGGGCGCCGGTCCAGTCCGGATGCCGCTGGGCCAGGATCGCCGCCGCCCCGACCACGTGCGGAGTGGCCATGGAGGTACCGCTGAGCGTGCGGTACATGCCCGTCCCGCCGTCGGTCATCTCCTGCGAGCGGGCCGCGGTGATGTCGACGCCCGGGGCCGCGATGTCCGGCTTCAGGGCGCCGGAGGAGGCCAGCGGACCGGTGCTGGAGAACGATGCGAGCTGATCCTGCTTGTCCGTGGCGGCCACGGTCAGCGCCGAGGCGGCCGCCCCCGGGGCGGAGATGCTCTCCGGACCCGCGTTGCCGGCGGCGATGACGAACAGCGTGCCGTACTTCGCCGACAGCGCGTCGACCGTCTGCGACATCGGGTCGCTGCCGTCGGTCGGGTAGGAGTCGCCGAGGCTCATGTTCACGACGTCCGCACCGGACTCGGCGGCCCACTGCATACCGGCCATGACCCAGGAGTCCTGGCCGTAGCCCTCCGCGCCACCGAGCACCTTGCCGACGTACAGGTCGGCGCCGGGAGCCACACCCTTGTAGTCACCGCCCGAGGCGGCTCCGGAACCGACGATGGTGGACGCCACGTGGGTGCCGTGCCCGTTGAGGTCGGTGATGGCCTCACCCGGTACGAAACTGGCCGTGCCGTCGATCACACCGGCGAAGTCGGGGTGGTTGACGTCGATGCCGGTGTCGAGCACCGCGACCTTGACGCCCTTTCCGGTGTATCCGGCCGCCCACGCCTCGGGCGCGCCGATCAACGGCACGCTCTCCTTCAGGTCGGCCTTCACCCGGCCGTCGAGCCACAGCTTCGCCACTCCCGCGCCCATCGCCTTGCCGCCCCGCGGCACGACGGTGTTCCAGAAGGTGCGGGCCCGCCGCTTCTGCGCGCTGAGCACGGCACCGCGAATGCCCTTGAGGGTGCGGGTCAGCCTGCTGCCCCGGGGAGCCGCCGGCTCGACGGCCGCGCGGGACTTCGACGCGGCGTACGTCGCGATCAGCGGCATGGAGGACGTCTTCGCGTCGTCGTACCCCATCTCGATCAGGTCGGTGACGTCGAACAGCCGACGGTCCAGCTTGCCCGCGCCCAGCAGCGGCACCGCCTCGTCGGGGATGACGAACAGATCGCCGTGGACCGTCTGCATCTTCACGCCGCCGACGGCGCTGTCGGGCCGGTCGACGTCGGCCGTCTGCTCGCCGTCGGCCGATGTGGTGACCGTGACGACGTCGCCGGTGACCAGAGTCACCTTGTGGGTCGCCGTGGACCTGGCGGGAACGATGGGCTTGCGCGGGGCGGCATGTGCGGGCTCGTGCAGAACCGCGAGCCCCGACGCCAGCAACGAGGCCACGGCGGCAGCCGATATCAGATGCCGCCGCCTGCGCCAGGAGGCGGCGGAGTGGGAGGAAGAGACCATGCCCCTGGGTCTATCGGCCGGTCCCGGCCGACGAGAAGGCACAGCGACGGCAAGTCCTCGCCATGGCAAGGACTTGCCAGCGACAAACCGCGGGCAACCGTACGAAGGAGGTCGTCCCGGTCCTCGCGGATCGCCGGATCCGGCTCCCGGTCCCGGGAGCGGCGGACATCCCCGTCCGCGGAAGGAAGTGGAAGGCTTGCGGCATGGCTCTTCGACCATGGCTGGACTTGCGGAGTTCCTGGCGGCCGGGTCACGCGCCCGCACTGGTCGTGATCCCCCTGGCGCTGATCGTCACGGTCTGTGTCGTGGACGTGCTGGCTCCGCCGCACATCCACCTCGGTCCGCTCCTGGTGGCCGCGCCCGCGATCACGGTGGCGTTCGCCGGGGCCCGCGTCACGGCGCTGATGGGCGTTCTGGCGGTGGCGGCCCAAGTACTGATCGGCGCGATCCGAGGCGTCCTGGCCACCGCCAACATCCAGGCCCAGATCGCGGCCCTGATCATCGTCTCCGTCGTCTGCGTCACCGTCTGCGTGGTGCGGGACCGTAACGAGAGGCAGTTGCACCGGGTGCGTTCGGTGGCCGTGGCGGCACAGAGCGTGCTGCTGCGGCCGCTGCCGACGCAGGCCGGTCCGCTGCGGATCGCCGGCCTGTACATCCCCGCCGAGGAGGAGGCCGATCTGGGCGGAGACCTGTACGCGGCCGCGCGCACCGTCCACCACAGCACCCGGCTCCTCATCGGCGACGTACGCGGCAGCGGTCTGGCCGCGATCAACAACGCCGCCCTGCTCCTCGGGGCCTTCCGCGCGGCCGCCCACCGGCAGGCCACCCTTCCTCGCCTCGCCGTCCACCTGGACGCCGCGTTCCGCTGGGACACCAGTCAGTGGCGGGCACCGGCGGAGCAGGACACCAACGAGGACTTCGCGACCGTGACGCTGCTCGACATCCCCGACCACGATCCGGTCGTCCACCTCATCACCTGCGGCCACCCGCCGCCGCTCCTCCTGCGCGGGAACGACCTCACCCCTCTCACGGCCGACGCGAGCCACCTGCCGATCGGATTCGGCGGGGCCTTCGGCATCGCCACGTACGACGTCCAGACGTTCCCCTTCGAGGTCGGCGACCTCCTGCTGCTCTACACGGACGGCGTCATCGAGGCCCGCGACACCGACGGAGCCTTCTACCCGTTCTCCGAACGGGCGCCACAGTGGACGAAGGACGACCCCGACGAACTCCTGCGCCGCCTCCAGACCGACCTGCTGCTCCACGTCCACGGCCATCTCGGCGACGACGCGGCCGTCGTCGCCATCCGTCGCCTGGCGGTCTGATCCCCGGCTGTCCGGGGCGGCCGCGGGCCCCGGCGCGGCGTCCATTGGCGGCACGGCCGGCGCGTGTCGGCCCGGACACCGCGGCTGCGGGGCCGCCGTTGCCGAGACTGACCGGATGAGTGAAGAATCCGCACCGCGCCCGGACGCCGAACGACGCGAACGCCAACGGACGGTCGTCATGGCGACCCTCACCGTCCTGGCGGGCGCCGCGGACGCGGTCAGCTTCCTGACCATGGGGCACGTCTTCACCGCGCTGGCCACGGGCAACGTGCTCTTCCTGTCCTTCGCCGTCGCCGGTGAGGGACAGGTGCCGGTGGCCCGCCCCGCGATCGCCCTGATGGCCTTCGTCCTCGGTGCCCTGGCCGGTGCCCTGACCACCAAGGGTCTCGTCGCACACCACCGGCACTGGTTCGCGGCCGCGCTGGCGGTGGAGGGCGTCCTGCTGGCGCTCGCGGGCGCGACCGCGCTGTGGCGGCACGGTTCCGGCTCGCTCACCGAGCACCCGGACAGCCTGGTCATCGCCATCGTCGGCTTCGCCATGGGACTGCGTGCCGACACCGCACTGCGCGCGGCCGTTCCCGGTATGCCCACCCTGCTCGTCCAGGTGTCGCTGGTCCGTCTCATCCACGGTCTCACCGGGGCCGTCCCCGCGACCCCCGAGCGGCACACGATCCGTCCCCGGCTCGTCGCCACCGTCCTCGGCATCTTCGTGGGCGGCGCCCTCGGCACGCTCATCACCCCCTGGGGCACGGGCCGCGCGTTGCTCGCCATCGCCGCCGCGGTCCTGGTCATCGCGGCGCTCAACGTGCTCCTGGCGCGGTATCACCGGCTCGCGCCGGAACTGATCGGCTGACCTCACCGTCGCGGGGCGGGACGGAGCCGTTCGGCCGGGGACTGTCGCGGGACGCGATGCCGGTGGCATCATTTGCGCAGGTCACAGCCGTGCATCGGTTCGGGGGCAGGGTTTCTGCCGAAGATCGACAGCGGCTAATCTCCGCGTATGTCCCCAACCGCTGCGCAGCGTCTGCTGCGTGACGACCCGCGCACCGCCGAAGTGGGCGCCCGCGAGGTCGCCCTTCCGCTCCCCAAGGCCAAGGCGCTGCTCCGTACCCTCCGGTCCGGAGAACACGTGCTGGCCCTCTACCACCAGGGGCTGGGGTACGCCGCTCTCACCGATGGCGCGCTCATCCTGCTGAGCGGTGAGGAGCCTTCGCGGATCGCGCGGCCCCCGGTGGTCCTGCGCCCCGCCTACGGGGCCGCGTCACGCGTGGACCTGGCCGTGGACGGACGACGGATCACCGTCTGGGGATCGCGGATCGATCCCGGGGGAGAACTCCTCGCGGCGCGCGGTGAACCCGTGCCCGCCGGCTCCTCGGCCGATCCGCGCGGCGGAGCACGCGTGTTGGAGTGGGCCCACCGGCGCCCCGTCCTCGCCTGCATGCTCGCGGCCACCGTGCTCGCCACCGCCTGGGGCGTGGGACACGACGCGTCGGCCCGCGCCGGCGCCGACCGCTCCGTGGCGGTGCGGGACTTCAAGGGAACCGCCCTCACCACGGCCGTCGCGGACGCACGACGCCAGTCCTGGATGTCGGTCACGACGGCCGACGCCACCTCGTCCTTCCGGCCCGTGACGGACACGCGGCCCGGCTGGAAGGTCTGCTTCCAGACACCCTCCGCGCAGGAGAAGGTCCGCCCGGCCGTCCGCGCGCTGACGCTCTACGCCGTCCCCGAGAAGGAGGCGTGCCCCACGAGCCTCCTCGCCCCCCGACGGGTGGTCATGCCGGACCTCCGGGGCGAGAGCTACCGCGCGGCCTCGGGCACCCTCGACGACCTGGGGTTCACGTACACCGCCGCCTGGCACGCGCACACCGGCGAGCGCCTCGGCGGCGGGACCGGGGACCTGGAGGACTGGCGGGTGTGCCGGCAGCGGCCGGAACCCGACCGTGAGGTCACGCCGTCGACGCGGGCGGACCTGTGGCTGATCGGTCCGGACGACTCGTGCGCCAAGCCCAGCCCGAAGCCCAGTCCGAAGCCGAAGCCGAAGCCCAAGCCCAAGCCCGAGCCGAAGCCCAAGCCACGCGCCGGCGGCACGAGTGGCTCCACCACGACGGGCGGCACGTCAGGAGGCAGTGGCGGCGGTGGTTCCACGGGCGGTTCCTCCGGTGGCTCCTCCGGCACCTCGGGCGGAAGCACGGGAAGCACGGGAAGCACGGGCGGCGGGTCCGGCATCGGGTTCGGGCAGTACTGCTCGCCCGTCGGTGCCACCGCGACGACGGCCGACGGACGCCCGGCGAAGTGCTTCATGGGCCGGGACGGCCGCGCCCGCTGGGGCTACAACTCCGGCTGACCGGGACGCCGCTCGGGCCATGGCCACCGCCGCTCGGGTCCGGCCCCGAGTTTCTCCGATCTTGCCGGAATCCGGCAGCTCCGCCCGGGGCCGACGCTTCCGGAACCTGCCGTGTCGGCAGGCCGGACACGTATGACCTAATGCTCGGGAACGAAGGAGGCACAGCGGTGGCTGCGCAGACGACGGACCGGGGGCTCTCGGCGGACCGGTGGCTCTCGGCACGGATCCGGCAGGAGTGGTGGCGCGCGGTGGCGTGGACGCTGCTCGGGCTGGCCCTGTCGACGGTGGCGGTGGGACCGAGTCTCTACGTCCCCGGAAAGGTCGCCACGGAGGCGGCCTTCCACGACGCCCGGCCGTGCACCGGGGGAGCCGGGGCCGGCGATCAGGGCATGAGCTGCCTGCGCACGATCACAGGTACGGTCCTCTCCGCCCAGACCGTCAAGAGCGGCAGGACCAAGGTCTTCCGCATACGGCTGCGGCCGCCCGTTCCCGCCCCCGCCGATCAGTTCATCGACCTCGACAGGAACGGCGACCTCTCCGAACTCGTCCGGCCGGGCGGGCGGGTGGACGTCACCACCTGGCGGAACGACGTGGTCTCCGTCAGCCGGGGCGGGGTGCGCGAGCGGCTCGCGGGACTGCCGGACGATGGCCCCATCACCTTCGTCGGGGCCGCCCTGGTCGTCGTCGGGTCGGCGGCCCTGGCCTTCGTCGCCGCGTTCGGCAGCGCCCGCCGGGCCCGCCGCCTCGCCACCGGCCGGCCCGTCGTACCCCGGGTCCCGTTCGCCAAGGCGACGCCTGTGGGGGTGGTGGGCTTGCCCTTCGTCGCGGCCATCTGCGCCGGGCATTTCTGGGACACCTGGACGGCCGTGGTCATGACCGTGGTCATCTGGGCCCTCATCGCGGTCCCGGCCACGATCCTCGTCCTGCGCTGGGACCGGGAGCCGTCCGCCGCACCGACGCCGGGCAAGGAGGTCACCGCTCCGCTCGACGCGCCCAACTGACCTGGCGAGAGGCGGAGTTCGAGGGGGAGTCCGCCCGGACTCACCGCCCGCGCTGCCGGGCCCGCCGCAGCATGGTCTCCGTCGCGGTGTTGATCTCCTCGTGCGCCAGCCGCCCCAGCAGCGCGCCGCCGAAGACGACGACGCCGACACCGACCAGCCAGGACTGGACGACGAGGACGGTGCCGAAAGGGCCGTAGTTGACGGTGCTGGAGGCGATCAGGGGAGAGAAGACCAGACGCGAGAAGAACCGCAGGCCGAGCAGGCCGAGAGCGGTGAACACGGCGCCGGGCAGCAGGGACCAGGCGGCGATCCTGCCGCCGAGCAGCATCCACTGCGACCACCAGAAGAACAGGATGGCGCTCAGCGTCGCGGTCACCGTTCCGGCGACCGAGTGGCGCCACAGCGTGGTCGTCGCCGTCACGTAGATGGTGCCGATGAGCACGGCGAGCCAGAGGACGTGGCGCCATCGCGCGTGCCAGCGGGCCGCGGGCAGCTCCCACACCTTCTCGTAACCGGTCTGCACCGCCGCGCCGAAGCTCAGACCGAAGACGGCGAGCGCGGCGAGACCGAAGGCCGTCGTCGTCTGCCGCACCTGCGCGGGCCCGGCGAACAGCCGCGCGACCTCGTCCCTGGCGGCTCGGGACACCCCGAGGCCGTCCCCCAGCCACTGCGCGAAGCCACGCCCGTGGGCCGGATCGGCCGCGGAGACGACGATCAGGAGGGGCACCAGCGTGAGGAAACCGAGGGCCGCGAAGCCCAGCGACCTCTGGCCCAGTTCGATGTCCTTGCTGTGCCGCCATCCCCGGCCGACCGAGGAGTCGCGCAGCGCCGCGGACAGCCGTACCCGCGCGGAGGTCCGGTCGTGGTCGTCCGCGTCCGGCGGGGTATTTTTCGGCATACAGATCGATTACCACAGACGGTCGCGGAGCAGACAGCGTCCGGGGCGGCCGACACACCGTCCGCCTCGGCAGACGCGACGCGACGCGCACGGTCACGGTCACGGGCCGGGCCCGAGACGCGCGAGCCCGGGACACGCGGACCCGGCCGGACTCGACGTCCGGCCGGGCCGACGGGCGGAGCGGCGGGGTCAGCCCAGTGCGAACTTCTGGGCGGCGGCCCCGTTGCAGTCCCAGATCTGCAGCCGGGTGCCGTTGGCCGTGGCGCCGTTGGGGGAGTCGAGGCAGCGGCCGGACTGCGGGTTGAGCAGCGAGCCGTCGGCCTGTTGCTGCCAGACCTGGCCCCCCGCCCCGTTGCAGTCCCACAGTTCGACCTGGGTGCCGTTGGCGGTGCCGTTGCCGACGATGTCGAGGCAGCGGCCCAGCGTGTGCAGCCGGCCGTCCGAGCTGTGGAACCAGTGCTGGTCGACCGCGTACGACTGGCAGCTCCAGAGCTGTACGGCGGTCGCGTTGGAGCCGTTGTCGTCACCGGCCACGTCGGCGCAGGTGGTGCCGGGCCCGATGACGGGCGCGCCCGCGTTGACCGCGAACCTCTGGGCCGCGGAGCCGTTGCAGTCCCAGATCCGCAGGCGGGTGCCGTTGGCCGTGGCGCCGTTGGGGGAGTCGAGGCAGCGGCCGGACTGGGGGTTGAACAGCGAACCGTCGGCGCGCTGCACCCACTTCTGGCCACCGACCCCGTTGCAGTCCCACAGCTCGACCTGGGCGCCGTTGGCGGTGCCGTTGCCGACGATGTCCAGGCAGCGCCCGATGGTGCCGAGCGATCCGTTGGCGTTGTGGGTCCAGAACTGGTCCTCGGCGTACGACTGGCAGTTCCAGAGCTGTACGGCGGCGCCGTTCACCCCGGTGTCGTCCGCGGCGACGTCGACGCACTGGTTGCCGGGGCCGCCGATGGTGCCCTGCGGACCGTTGGGGACGTTGGTCTGGCCCGAGTAGCCCACGGAGACGATGTTCGCCTGGACGGCGTTCTCGGCCGCGTCGGTCGGATAGCCGGACACCATGACACCCTCGAAGAACGTGCCCATGTTCCAGTTGCTGTTGTCGCCGCCCGTGCCCAGGATGATGCCGCCCTCCTGCTGCATGGGCCGGTAGCCGCCCCGTGAGGGCAGTGCTCCGTCCCACCAGGTGGTCAGGCCCCCTGACTGAGAGTTGCCTCCCTTCAGCGCGTAGGTGGTCTGCCCGTTGTTCTTGAGGACGGCGGTCACGTACGTGCTGCTGTTGCCCTTGTTCGCGGTGTTGGAGCCGTTGTCGCCCTGGAACATGCCGTTCTCCAGGTCGGCCTCGATCCAGGGCCCGGATCCGCTGCACGGCGCGAAGTAGCAGGTGGTGGCGATGGAGACGGCGTCCATGTGACCGTTGCCGGTGTCGGCCGGGGTGGCCTCGGCGTTGCCGTAGTCGAAGCAGCAGGCGGAGCCGACGTGGGTGCCGCTGGCGACCATGTAGGCGCCTTCCGCCTGGCCGTTGACCGCGGTTCCGGACGCGGCGCCGTGCGAGCGGTAGCCGACGCCGGGGGAGATCCAGATGCCGTACACCTTGTGGCCGCCCGCCGTGACGGACAGCTCACCGGCGTCCGCGCCCCGGTCGGCACCCATGCCGGCCGTGCCCGCGGGACCGGGGAACAGATCGTTGTGGCGGGACGTCTGGTCGTACACCTTCGAGATGCTGCACGTCGTGTTCGCGCAGAAGCTGTCCTGCTGGGCGGCGTTCGCGTAGCCGCCGGCCGCCAGCAGCCCGATGTCGGCGGTCGCGCCGTCGGAGACGCGGGTGACCTGGTACAGCGGGCCGTTGTACGCCGAGAACAGCGCACGGGTCGAACTGTGGGCGGCCACGCACGGGGTGCCGGCCGCGGCGTAGATGTCGCAGGGCTGGGCACCGGCGGCCTGGGCGATGCCGGGCATGCCGACGAGGACGGTCACCAGCAGGCCGAGGACGGCCCCGACGGACAGCAGGGCGCGGCGCAGCCGGGGTAACGCCCCGGCCGTGGGGGAGGGGAAGAGACGCGAGGAGGCAGATCTTCTTCTGCGCATGTGTGCTCCCGGAGTGGAGGGTGGAGCTACAACTCGCCCTCGGGACAGCCGAGATCAGGGCTGCCTGGCGACTGAGACGGAAGTTACAAGCGCTGGTTGATTGCGTCAATATTTGTTGCTTTCCTTTCTGCTCGACCCTCGTCCGGTGTCCGAACGTGTGGCTTTGCGGCCCCTGTTGGTCCATGAAGGCCCCCCGCTCAGGTCCGCGCCGGCCCGGCCTCCTCCCGCCGTCGGCGTGGGGGGCGAGGAGGACGTACGCGGTGCTACTGGCGCGTATCGCCGCCGTGGGGCGGCCCGTCGCGGGGGCCGGGCGGACCTACTTCGGCTGGATCATCCCGTTTCCGTCCCGGCCGCCGGTGTTCCTCCTGAACAGCGGAGGGCGATCGGAATTTGAAAGGGATACAACGACCGAAAAACGCCGGTGACGGGCCGCCGGAGTTTTTTCGACCGGCCCTGCTGTGCAACATTCGAGCGAGGTCGAGCACCACCCTCGGAGGGGAAACGCATTGTCGCCCACCACGGGATCCGAACGCCGGTCCCCGCACGTCCTCACACCGTCCAGCGACGCATCCCTTATCACCGAATGGGCCGGCGGAAAAGGGAAGAACCTCTACACGCTGACCGCGTCCGGATTTCAGGTACCGCGCTGGTCGATCATCGGCCTGGACGTATTCGCCGAATTCAGCCGCGGCAGCGGCCTCGACGGGCACCTGAAGCGGCTGCTCGCCGACGGCTGGGAGCCGAAGGCGGGCCGGATCGCCGCCGAGATCGCCGGCCTCGTCGAGGCCGCGCCGCTCGCCGACCACCTCATGGACGCCATCGGACTGGCCTACGGTCTGGCCGGTGGCGGCGCGGTGGCCGTGCGGTCGTCCGGCGTGCAGGAGGACGGCGCGCGCCACTCGTTCGCCGGCCAGTTCGACAGCTTCCTCAACGTCCGGGGCCTCGACGAGGTCGTCGCCCACGTCCGCCGCTGCTGGGCCTCCGCCTTCTGCGAGCGCTCCCTGCGCTACCGAGCGCGGCACGGGCTGGCGATCGACACGAGCGGCGTCGCCGTCATCGTGCAGCGCATGGTGGCCGCCGAGCTCAGCGGTGTCCTGTTCACCGCCGACCCGGCGAGCGGACGCACCGACCGGCATGTGGTCAGCGCCGTCCGCGGACTGGGGGAGGGGCTGGTCTCGGGCGCCGTCGACGCCGACACCGTCGTCCTGGACGCCGCCACCGGCGAGCCGCTGACCACGGTCGTCGGTGACAAGCGGGAGCGCTACGACGCCGGATCGGGCCCCGGCTGCCAGGTGTCACCCGTCGCCGACGAGGACCGCGGCCGACCCGCGCTGACGGCCGCCCATCTGGCCCGGCTGCACGCGGCCGGGGCGCGCGTCACCGCCGTGTACGGCGCCCCTCAGGACATCGAGTGGGCCATCGACGACGACGCCCTGTGGATCCTCCAGAGCCGGCCCGTCACCACCCTCGGCCCGGCCGCGGGCTCCACTGCGGAGCCCGAACGGAACCTGCGGCTCTGGGACAACTCCAACATCATCGAGAGCTTCAGCGGTGTCGTCTCCCCGCTCACCTTCAGCTTCGCCGCCGACACCTACGCGAAGGTATACGACAGCTACGCCCGCGCCCTGGGCGTCCGCGGGGAGCGGCTGCGCGAGGTGCGGGAGTGGACCCCGTACCTCCTCGGTCATGTCCACGGACGCGTCTACTACAACCTCTTCCACTGGTACCGCATGGTGCGTCTCGCGCCGCTGTACCCGCTGAACCGGCGCGTCCTGGAGAAATCCCTGGGGGTCGCCGAGAGTATTTCCGACGAACTCGCCGACACGCTCCATCCGTTCACACCCCGGTCCGGACTGCGCGACCAAGCCGCACGGCTGACACGTACGGTCATCTTTGCCGGAAGATTTCTCACCATCCGAAAATCCGTGGACAGGTTTCATCGAGATTTCTATCGCGCGTACACGGTATTCAACAACGTCGACTACGACGCATTGCCGGGGGACGAGACCTACCGCCGATTCCGGCGGCTCCAGCGGGAACTCATCGAGAAATGGGGCCCGATGCAGACCCTCGACGCGACGATCCTGCTCTCCGTGGGACTCCTCGCCCTGCTCACCCGCAGATGGCTGCCCGAGGCGCCGGAGTGGTTCACCTGGGCCGCGGCGGCCCCGGGCGGCGCGATCGAGTCCGCCGAACCGGTATGGGCCCTGCGCGAGCTGGCGGTCCAGGCGCGCGCCGACGCCGGGATCCTGGCACTGCTGGAACGCACCCCCGACCCCGAGGCCCGCCAGGCCCTGCTCGACGCCGGGTACACCGGATTCCTGCGGTCCGTCGACGCGTACATCGCCGACTACGGCTACCGCAGCCCCGACGAACTCAAGCTGGAGGTCCCCGACCTGCGCGAGAACCCGGCGGGCGTCTTCACGCTGCTGCGCGAGGTCCTGCCGGACACCGGCGACGGCGGGGGCCCGGGCGCGTCCGATCGCGGCGGCGAGGCCGACGCCTACCTCGACGAGCACCTCAGCCGGCCGCGGCGCCTGGTGTACGAACGGGTGCGGAGCAAGGCCCGCACCGCGCTCACCGACCGGGAACGGCTCAGGTTCTGCCGCACCCGCGCCTTCGGAGCGGCCAAGCGCATGCTGCGCGCCCTCGGCCGCGATCTCGCACGGGCCGGCGCCGTCGACACCTGGGACGACGTCTTCTACCTGCGCCTCGAAGAGATCCAGGGCGCCTACGAAGGCACGATCGTCCACACCGAACTGCGGGACCTCGTCGGGCTGCGCCGCCGGCGACAGGCCGCCGACGCCGAACTGCACGCCCCCTCCCGCTTCACCACCCGCGGCGCGCCCTACTGGTGGGGGAACCTCGAAAGGGCCGGCTGGAGCGGTGGTCCGGCCGCCCCCAGCGGAGCCCGCGAACTGAGCGGAGTCCCCTGCTGCCCCGGTGTCGCCGAAGGACCCGCCGTCGTCACCGACACCCCGCGTGACGTCGGCGGCGGCGTCCTGCTCACCTACCGCACCGACCCGGGATGGGTGACCGCGCTGTCCTCGGCCGCCGCCCTCGTCATCGAACGGGGCAGTCCCCTTACCCATGTAGCCGTCGTGGCACGGGAGTTGGGCATCCCGACCGTGGTCCAGGTCAAGGGCGCCACCACCGAGATCCGCACCGGCGCCCGGCTGCGCGTCGACGGGGCCGCCGGGACGGTCACGGTCCTCGCCGACCCGCCCTCCGACGGCACGGTCACCCCTCTCGCCGACCCGGCCCGCGGCGACTCGGCCGCCGTCCTCGCCGACCCGGCCCCCGAAGGATCGGCCGTCGTCCTGGCCGACCCGGCCCCCGACGGCAGGGTCACCGCCCCGGACGGCCCGCGAACGGAGAGGCACCCGTGATTCTCCCCGAGGAACGGCTGCAGGACCTGCTCGACAAGTCCCTCGCCGAACTCCCCCCGGACACCGAATGGGCCGTGACCCTGGAAGGCTCCATAGCCGAGGGGTTCGGCAACCCCTCCTCCGACATCGACTTCCTGCTCGTGAGCCGCTCCGACGACGAGCCGCCGACCATGCCGTCCCTGCTGTTCGTGGACGGCAGGCGGGTGGAGATCCGCACCCGCTCGGTTCGCCAACTCGCCGACCAGTTCACGGCGGTGGAGCAGGGAGCCGGACGGCCGGGCCGGCTCTCCGAGGACCTCCTCAACCGCTGCCAGCGGATCCTGCACAGCCACCCGCTGCGCGGCCACGCCCTCATCGAGGAGGTGAAGGCGCTGCTGCCGGTCGAGCGGTTCCGCCGGATCGCCGCCGACTGGTGGGCCCACCGGGCCCGGCAGTCCCTCCGGCACGCGACGGCCCTCCAGTGCCTCGGCGAGAGCGACGAGGCGGTCGACTGGACCCGCGCCGCCCTCGTGCAGAGCGTCAAGTCCTGGGCGGCCGGCCGGGGCGAGACCTATCTGGAACCCAAGTGGCTGTCCCTGCAGCTCGACCGGGCGGGACGGGCGGACGTGCGCGACCGCTACTGGGAGCTGGAATCCGCCGTCGTCCGGCCCGGCGACGCCGAGGCGGCACAGGCCCACCTGACCGCCTGCCTCGACTTCGCCGAGGACCTCGGACTCGCGAAGGTCCCCCGGCGGCCCGAGCGGCTCACCGTCGAACGCGTCGCCCAGGTGACCACTTGGCAGACCGGCGAACGGATCCACGTCGTACGCGGCCGACGCGACGTCTTCGCTCTCGGCGCCGACGCCGGAGCCGTCTGGCGCTCCCTCGTCCTGGGCAAGCCGCTGCCCCGCGTACTGGCCGACGGCGCCGCCACCGGCGTGAACGAACCCGGCCCGCTGCTCGCCGCGTTCCTGCGCTACGGGCTGGTGCGCCTCGCCTGGAAGGGCGGCGGAGCCGTCACCCCCGCACTTCCGCTCGCCGCCCCGCCCGGCCCCCTGACCCCGCCCACCTCCACCGCCCAGCCGCTGCTGTCGGTGCGCGGCGCCGCCGTCGGCGGACCCCGCTCGGTCGACCTGATGCCCCTGCCCGCCGACCGGTTCGCCGCCGCGGCCATGGCCCTGGTGTGGTCCAACGTCGTGGTCGAGAACGCCGTCGAGGACCTGACCGGAGCACTGCGGCGCGGCCAGCACAGGGTGGCCGAAATCACCGCGCGCCGCGCCGTGCACGCGGCGCTGCGCGGACTGTTCAGCGCCCACGGGGTCAACCCGCTGCCCGCGGACGCCGACCTCGTACGCCGTATGGACCTGCTGCCCGCCGCCACCCTGCCGATCGGCGCGCACGCCGTGGAGCTGCTGGGGCACGGCGTGGACTCGGCGGAGGACGGCGACGCGCTGCGCGCGGAACTGCGCCGCTTCATCGCCCGGGTACGCGCTGCCGTGGGCGCCGACTCCTTCCCGCTGTCGTTCGACTCCGCGTACACCTGGCGGGCCACCCTTCAGCTCGGCCACGACTGGCTGCGCATGGGCGCCCACCTCGGCGCGGAGCTGCCCATCGAGGAGGCCCGCGACCTGCTGGCCGGCAACGGGGCCCAGCCCCACCAGGCCCGGTGACGGCGCCGAGCGCCCGAGCATCCCACCCGACGTCCCGTGCGGAGGATCCACCGATGTCCGAACCGAAGAACCCAGGTCCCGAGGCGTCTCGTGCCAGGTCGGCAGGTGCTCCGGTGTCCGATCCGACGACCGTGCTGGTGACCGGCGCCAGCGGGTTCGTGGGTGCCGAGGTGACCGCCCGGCTCACCGCCGCAGGCCACACCGTGCTGGCCGTCCTGCACCGCAACGGCGACCTCGTCCGCAACAACGGCAGAAAGCTCGACCCGGGGCCGGGCGCCGTGACCCGGATGACCGGCGACATCACCCGCCCCGGCCTCGGGCTGAGCGGTGCCGACCTGCGGCTCGCCGCCACCGCCGACCGGATCGTCCACTGCGCCGCCGTCACCGACTTCGGACTGGCACCGGGCCGGTACGAGCGCGTCAACGTCGAAGGCACCCGGCACGTCCTGGGCCAGGCCCTGGCAACCCGCACCCCCCTGGTCCACGTCGGCACCGCCTACGTGTGCGGCGAACGCGACGGCACCGCGTACGAGGACGAACTCGACCTCGGCCAACGCCCCGGCAACGACTACGAGAAGAGCAAGCTGGCCGCCGAGACCCTGGTCCGCAAGGCCGCGGCGGACGGTCTGCCCGTCACCGTGGTCCGGCCGAGCATCGTCACCGGCGCCGACCGCACCGGCCGGGTCCGCGACCTCAAGACCATCTACCCCGTGCTCCGGGTACTGACCAGGGGACTGGTGCGTACGGTGCCCGGCCACCTGGACGCCGTCCTCGACCTGGTCCCGGTCGACCGGGTCGCCGACCTGGTGACCGAGGCCGCCACCCGCTTCCCGGACGCTGAAGGGCGCACCCTGCACGCCGTCGGCCACGAGCTGACCCTGCGGGACATGTCCGACGTCCTCGCGGAGTACCCGTCCCTCCACGTGCCGCGGTTCGTCCCCCCGTCCGCGTTCTCGGCCACGGCCCTGCCCGGCCGCGAACGCCCGTACTACGACCGCGTCGTCTCCCTGTACGCCCCCTACTTCCGGCGCCGCGTCCGCTTCGACACCACCCACGCCGAGGCCTTCGGCCACCGCCCGCCCGCGACGGGCGCGCGCGCCTATCTGCGCCGCCTCCTCGACCACTGCCTCGCCACCGGCTATCTCGGCCCGCCCCCGCCCAGGGAGCCGGCCGCCCGACCCGACGGGAGCGCGAACCGATGACCACCGCCCACCTGGCCCAACCCTCGTACGGCATACCCGTCCCACCCTTGCTGACGTGTCACCCCGACAAACAGCGGCTGTACGGCGCCGACACCTACTACCAGGAGAGCCACGGCCAACTCGCCCAGCTCACCGGCGACATCACCGGCTTCGCCCACCGGCACGCGCTGCTGCTGCTCAAGCCCGACGCCGTCGTGGCACGCCGGCTGGAGGCGGCCGCGGACTGGCTGGCCGGGCAGGGCTTCAGGATCGTCGGCGCGGCCGTCACCCGCCTGACCCGCACCATGATCCGCTCCCTCTGGTACTTCCAGTGGAACCTCGCCACCCCCTACCGCAGGCGGCTGGCCGCGCTCTTCCTGGAGGACGCCGACGCCCTCGTGCTCCTGGTGCGGCCTCTCCACGACCTGGACGTACCCGCCTCGGTCGAACTCACCCGGCTCAAGGGCCCCACGGACCCGGACGCCCGCAGGCCCGGCCAGCTCCGCCATCTCCTGGGCCGCTACAGCTAC
Organism: Streptomyces sp. NPDC056738; assembly: GCF_042790435.1. Lineage (NCBI taxonomy): Bacteria > Bacillati > Actinomycetota > Actinomycetes > Kitasatosporales > Streptomycetaceae > Streptomyces > Streptomyces sp. NPDC056738. The sequence continues at coordinate 638,649 of NZ_JBHTZF010000001.1, read as the reverse complement.
TTGCTGAACCTCGTGCACACCCCCGACGAACCCGCCGACGTCCTGCGCGAGTTGGGCGTCCACTTCGACGAGACCGAGCGCGACCGGCTGTTCCGCTCGGCCCTCGCCGACGAGGACCGGGCCGCGCACGCAAGCGAGTTGACCGGTCTGCTGTACGCCGCCACCGAACCCCGGGACCTCGCCTTCGATCCCGCCGTCGCGCGCCTGCGCGACACCGTGGCCCGGCACGGGGGCGCCGACCCCTGCGCCGGCCCGCGCACCCTGCTGGAGACCGCCTGGCGCCTGGGCGTCGACCTCGACCCGTGGGACGCCGTCATCGTCGGCTCGAAGGTGCTCCCCATGCGCCAGCCGGGCCGAGCGCCCGTGCTGGACGGAGCCGACGCCGACACCTGGCGCCGCCACCTGGACACCGTCCGCGCCACCGCGAAGTGAGGAGCGGCCCATGCAGTTCACCCGGACACTCCCCAAGGAACTCGTGCACCGCTCCGCCGTCGCGGAGGTCTTCCTGACCGACACCGAGCGCCGCGGCGAGGACGAGATGCTGCTGGCGGCCCGCTTCCCGCGCCGGCACGCCTTCTACGACGACACGCTCGGCCCCGGCGACCGGCTCGACCCCTTCCTCCTCCTGGAGGCGTGCCGGCAGGGCATCTTCGTGGTGGCCCACCGGCACCTCGGCGTCCGGCCGGGCCACAAATTCCTGCTCCGGGAGGTCGGGTTCGAGGTGCCGGATCCGGCCGCCCTCACCCGGGGCGAGAGGCACACCGAGGCGGTCGTCGCCACCCGGATCGAGCGGCGGTTCCGGACCCCGGCCGGTGTGCGGGGTCTGCGGCTCCGCTTCGCCCTCGCCATCGGCGGCCGCCAGGCCCTGCTGGCCCGTATCGACTATTCCTGGATGCCTCCCGAGGAGTGGACGAGGCTGCGGGCCGGACAGCGCGGCGCGCTCGGTCTGCCCGCCGTGCCCGTCGCACTGCGCGGACCCCACGCCGAGCCCGCGCTCGTCGGCCGGCGCGCCCGGGCCAACACGGTGATCTCCCCGCCGCGCGCCGAGGAGGACGGCACCCACACGGCACGTCTGCTCGCCGAGACCGACCACCCCACCCTCTACGACCACTGGGTCGACCACGTTCCGGGCATGCTGGAGCTGGAGGCCTTCCGCCAACTCGCCGTGCGCGCCTGCGTGTCCGCCGGGACCGTCCGCACGCCCAGTCCGCTGCCGGTCGCCCTGGCCGCGCGGTTCCGCCGCTTCGCCGAGATGGACCTGCCGCTGGAGTGCCGCACCGCTCCGGCCCGGCCTGGCGCCGACATCGAGTGCACCCTGCGCCAGCCCGGCACCCTGGCCGCGGAGGCCCGTATCCGGCTCGCCGACGCGGACGCCGGACCCGCGCGCGGCCTCGCGGCGCGAACCACCCACAGGGCCGCATGAGTTCCCTCCACCGAACCGATCCGCACCCGACCGGAAGGTCTCCGGAGTGACCACCGTCGCCGCGCCCCACGTCCCCGCCCGGCTGGGCCGGTTCGTGCTGCGCATGTTCCGGCCGCAGATCTACGTCACGTACGGACTCCTGTGGGTCCTCGCCCTGGAGGGTGTGGCGGTGACCGCGACCGGTACGGCCTGGCGTCCCTCCGGCGCCACCGCGATCCGGGTCGTCAGCGTCGTCCTGGCCCTGCTGTTCCTGCGGATGCTGGACGAACAGAAGGACCTCGACCACGACCGTGTCCACCACCCGGACCGGCCGCTCGTCACCGGCGCGATCACCGCGGGCGAACTGCGCGGTGCGATGGCGGTGATCACCGTGGGGGTGACCGGTCTGAACGCGGTCCGCTCGGTGACCGACGTCCTGCTGATCCTCGCCGCCCTCGGATACGGACTGCTCCTCGCCCCGCTGGAGCGGCGGTTCCCCGCGGTGGGCGACCGGCCGCTGCTCGGCCTGGCGGTCGCCTACCCGGTCCAACTCCTGCTCGGCGTCTACGTCTACGGGTCGCTCGTCGCCGCCGGGACCGTCACCGCCGACTGGCGCGGCGCCGCGCTGCTCGCCCTGTGCGCCTGTGTCGTCCTGCACTTCGAGTTCGCCCGCAAGACCGCCTGGGAGGCACCCCCCGGCGCCCGGCTGTACTCGGCCGGGCTCGGTCCGGGACGCGCCGCGGCGGTGACGGCCGGCTTCGCGGCCGGTGCCGTCGTCTGCGAGGTCCTGCTGTTCGCCCCGCGCGGTCCGCTCGCGCTGCTGCCCTGCCTGGCGGCCCTCCTTCCCGCCCACGGCACCCGGAGGTTCCTGGCCGCCGGGCGCGGCGCGTGGCCGCTGCCCACCGCGATCGCCTTCGTCGTGGCCACCTACCTCGCGTCGGCCGTCCTGGCGGTGCTGCTGCCGTGACCGGCCGACTCTCCCTCACCTGCGAGGAGTTGCTGACCACCACACGGTCCGTCCGGTACGGCCTCGACCTGGACCGGGCGGTGGAGCCCGCTCTGGTCGAGGACTGTCTGCGCATCGCCCTGCAGGCGCCGAACGGCAACAACCGGCAGAACTGGCGCTGGATCCTGCTCACCGACCCGCGCGTCCGGGCCGACGTCGCCGAGGTGTACCGGACCGCGTTCTACGAACGCAACGCGGCCGGGCTCGACCGGCTGAGGGAGCTGCCCGAGGGCTCGCGCTCGGTCCTCATCGGCGCGCGGGTGCTGGCCGATCGGATGCACCGGGTACCGGCCCTGGTCATCCCGTGTCTCGAACTGCCCGGCGGACGACTTCCCCCGGGCAACCAGGCCGGGGTGTGGGGTTCGCTGCTGCCGGCGGCCTGGAGCTACGCGCTGGCCGCCCGCAGCCGCGGCCTGGTCACCGCCTGGACGACCGTGCACCTGGACCGGGAACGGGAGGTCGCCGACCTGCTGGGCCTGCCGCCGACGGTCCGCCAGGGCGCCCTGCTGCCGACGGCCCACCCCCTGCGCACCACGTTCCACCCGGGCCCGAGACAACCCCTGGAGCAGGTCCTGCACCACAACCACTGGCGCCCCACCCACCCGCACTGACCCGAGAAGCCGAACAGCGCCGCTGGGTCGTGGGTCAGCGAGGACGGCGGCCCGTGAGCCCGTGCCAGGTGCTCCGGGCGTCGTCCAGCGCCATGCGTGCCTTCGGGAGCCTGACGTCCGCGTCATGGCGGGCCCGGGTCTCCTCCAGCCGCTCCTTCGCCGCCTCCACCTGATCCGTCGCCGACCGTGCCTCCCGCAGTTCGGCCTTGACTGCACGGATGCTGCCGACCCGCTCCTCCTCCAGCCGGTCCGCCGCCGCGACGGCGTTCTGGATCCGGACGGCGAAGCGGCGCACCGCGTCCTCGGCGTAGTCCGCACCGGCGTAACGCTCCATACGCTCACGTCCGTCGGGCTGCGTGAGATACACGTACGACGTGGCCTTCAAGCGACCCGGTTCGAGCCGGACCTTCAGGCCGGCCAGCGCGACCTCGTCGTTGCCGACGACCACCGCATGCTCGTGCAAGGTGATCTCGCCCAACTGCTCGACGCGTGCCCCGCGGCGCGTCGTGCCGAGCCGCTCCAGCTCGGACTCCGCCCGGCGAACCCGGCGCCGGTACGCCCACTCTGCCCGCTTCACCGCACCATGGGCCCGCCACTTCTCCCGCCGAGCCGCTCTGCGCAGCGCGCGTACGGCACCCCGGGCACCCTCCAGAGCACGCCGCGCCTCCCGGTGCTCCTCGTGGAACGCGTACGTCCAACCCCCCGGGTACCGGACGAGCCGCCAGAGCACCCACCACACGCCCAGGGCCGTCACGGCGACGACCCACCCCAGCAGGATCATGTGCCTCCCTTCCGCGACCGCGCATCCGCGACTGTCGTCAGAGGTAGCGCGCACCGGGGAACCGGTCAACTAACCGGGCCCGGACCACCCCGTAGAACGTGCGAGCGTCAACGGGTGACTCACGAAAGGGAACTTCGCGCCGCCGAGGGCGTGACCATCGCGGCGTTCCTCGTCGCCCGGCGCGGAGAGGCGGCCGAAGGCCCTTGCTCCGCACCGGGGTTCGGTGCGTGGTTCAGCCGACCGTCGGGCTGGGGCTCGGGGTGTCCGTGTGCACGTTCAGGTCCGGGCGCGCTGTCAGGACGACGATCGGGGCACCGGGCTGCGGAGCGGGCGGCGTGAGCTGGTCCTTGGGGAGCGTCGGCGGGGCGCTCTGCTGGGCGAGGACCTGGTCGAAGTCGATGGTGCCGGTCTTCTCCATCATCGTGATGTGGTCGAGCACCGTGTCGTTCGCGAGGTTCGCGAGCTCCCGTACGAGGGAGTTGTTGGTCGTCGCGCGCACCTTGGCGATCACCGAGAAGATCGAACCGTGCGTGACGCGCAGGATGTTGGCGGCGGTCTTGTCGAAGTCCTTGCCGCTCAGGGCGGCGGAGGTCGCCACGAACTGCTGCTGCTGCGGAGACGCCTGGTTGGGCAGGGTGATGTTGAGCTGGATGGCGACCTTGCGGTCCAGTTCGTCGAGGCGGGCGTGCCCCACGATCAGGTGCTTGCCGGCCTCCCGCATCGCCGGAGTCGACCCCTTCTTCAGCGCGATCTCGCCCAGCGGGTACTCCCACAGTCCGGCGGCGCGCACCTTCACGACGAAGTCGCGGTCCCCTTCGGTGAGCGGACCCCACTGGGTGTCCGCGATGACGCGGGTCTGGGCGCTGGACGTGGTCTGGTAGCCGAGCATGGTCGGGTATGCCAGAGCGGCGAGAGTCAGGGTCACCGCGCCGCCCACGAAGACCGTTCCTGCCAAGTTGCGTGAGACGGGCATGATGCCTCCTGCCGTATCGATCAGATGTCACCAGGGGTACGGACGCCACGGCCCCATTGATCATTCCGCAGGGTAAAAACTGACCGTTTTCGTGTGTCGTGCATCACAGTCGACGCACAGGGCGAAGGCCCGGCGCAGCCGGAGAACACGCTCCCCCCGACACGCGGGAAATCGTCTCCATCAATCGATTGATAGACGCGGCCCGGCGGCATAGTCTCCCCGCCATGCCCGACTCTCCGCCCGACCCACCGGCCCCGGCCCCACCGCCCGCCGACGCCAGCCGCGAACGCATCATCGCCGCCGCCACCACCCTCTTCGCCGACCACGGCTACGACGGCACGAGCACCCGGCGGATCGCCGCCGAGGCCGGGCTGAACATGGCCACCGTCGCCTACCACGTGGGCGGGAAGCCGGACCTCTACCGGGAGGTCATGCTCCGCGCCCACCTCGCCGAACAGCGGGTGCTGACGGACGCGCTGGCCGCCTTCCGGGAACTCGCGCCCACCGATCCGGTCGCGGCCGTCACCGGCCTGGTCGACCGGTACCTCGACTTCTGTCTCGACCAGCCGCACATCCCGGCCCTGTGGATGCGCCGCTGGCTCTCGGACGCCGCCGAGTTCGCCGACCTGGAGGCCGCCTACGCACGGCCGCTCATCGAGTCGGTCCGCGACACCGTCCGCGAGGTCGTCCCCGCCGGACGGTCCACCGAATCCGCGGACGTCGAGATGACCGTCCACACGGTCCTGTGGAACACCCACGGCTTCTGCCGCTCCGGCATCCGTGCCCAGGTCCCGCGCTTCCGCGCCCATCTGCGCGCCCTGGTCCTGCGTGACCTCGGGCTCGGGGTCCCCGCATCGCGCGACCAGGAGCGCCGATGACGACCGCCCTCGTCCCCCCGGCCGCCGTCGGCGGACTCACCCGGCGCCGCCTGTTCGTCTACGGACTCGGCTCGGTCGGCACCGGTCTCTTCTCGACCGTCCCCGGCCTGCTCCTCCTCTACTTCATGACCGACGCGCTCGGCGTCCCCGCCGGCATCGCCGGACTCGTCGTCGCCCTGCCCAAGGCCTGGGACGCCGTGTTCAACCCGGTGGTCGGGGCCGCGAGCGACCGCGAGGCCGTCCGCACCGGCCGGCGGACCCGGCTGCTCGTCGCCGGCGGCCTCGCCCTGCCCGCCGCGTTCGCCGCGATGTTCCTGTCCCCGATGACCGGCACGGGCGCCGCGGTGTGGGTGACGGTCACCTTCGTCCTGGCCGCCAGCGCCTTCTCGCTGTTCCAGGTGCCGTACGTCGCCCTGCCCGCCGAGATGTCCTCCGTGCCGTCCGTCCGCACCCGGATCATGGTCTGGCGGATCGTCTTCCTGACCCTGGGCATCCTCGTCGCCGGCGGCGCGGCACCCCTCGTCGTCGACGCCGCGGGCGGGGGCCGCAAGGGGTACGCGACGATGGGCCTGACCGTCGGCCTCGTCATCGCGGTGGTCCTGCTCGTGCCCGCGCTCGGTACCCGCTGGGTGCGTTCACGGCCCGGACCCGAACCCCTCGGACTCGTCGCCGCCTTCCGCACCGCACGCGGCAACCGCTCCTTCTTCGCGCTGCTCCTCGCCTTCGTGCTCCAGGCCGCCGCCGTCGCGATCATGCTCGCCGCCGCGCCGTACGTCGCCACCTACCGCCTCGGCGGCTACGGACTGACCTCGATGCTCTTCGTCTGCCTGGTCGCACCGAGCGCCGTCGCCGTCCCGCTGTGGGCCAAGGCCGCCGGACGGTGGGGACGACTGCGCTGCCTCACCGTGGCCACCTGCGGCTACGCCCTCGGCGCCGCCGCCCTGCTCCCGGCCGCCGGAAGCGGCAGCCGAACCGCGGCGGTCGCCGCGACCCTCGCGCTCTGCGGGCTGCTCGGCGTCTGTTACGCGGCCCTGCAGGTCCTGCCGCTCGCCCTGCTGCCCGACACGGTGCACGCCGACACGGCACGGACCGGACAGGTCCAGTCGGGCGCGTTCACCGGACTGTGGACGGCAGGGGAGACCGTCGGCCTCGCGGCCGGACCCGGCGCCTACTCGATCGCGCTGGCCGCCACCGGCTTCGTCTCCTCGACCCTGGACCACCCGGTCGCCCAGACCGCCACCGCGCGCACCGGCATCCTCCTCGGCTTCAGCCTCGTGCCCGCCCTGCTCATGCTGCTCTCCCTGCCGGCCCTGCGCGCCTACGGCCGCCGCCGCGCCGTACGAGAAACGGAAACTCCTCGATGACGACTCCTCAGCAGACCACCACAGGTGCTCCGGCCGCCCACCCGGGCCTGCCCGAGACCGGCCGTTCCGGCGCCGACCTCCTCGCCGAACTCGCCGTCCTCACCGCCGCTGACCTGCCCACGCGGGGCGGCAACACCACCGCCTACGTCTACGACAGCGGGCGCCCCGAGGTACGCGAGGCCGCCGAACAGGCGTACCTGACGATGATGGAGGTCAACGGTCTGGACCCGACCGCGTTCCCCAGCATCGTCACCCTCGAACGCCAGGTCGTCGGCGCGACCGCCACCCGTCTCGGCGGAGACGACGCCACGCCCGGCATCTTCACCAGCGGCGGCACCGAGTCGATCATCCTCGCGGTGAAGGCCGCCCGGGACGCCCGCCCGGACGTCCTCGCCCCGGAGATCGTCGTCCCCGTCACCGCCCACGCCGCCTTCCACAAGGCCGGCAGCTATCTGCGGGTCACCGTGCGCAGCGCGCCCGTCGACCCCGTCACCTACCGCGCCGACCCTGCCGCGATGGCCGAACTCTGCAACGAGAACACGGTCCTCGTCGTCGCCTCCGCGCCGTCCTACGCCCACGGTGTCATCGACCCCGTCGCCGAGATAGCCGCCGACGCCGCCGCCCGCGGCATCCCCTGCCATGTCGACGCGTGCGTCGGGGGCTGGCTGCTGCCCTGGCTCGCCGAGGCGGGCGCGCCCGTCCCGCCCTTCGACCTCTCCGTCCCCGGCGTCACCTCCCTCTCCTGCGACCTGCACAAGTTCGGCTACGCCCCCAAGGGCGCCTCCGTCCTGCTGTTCCGTGACGAGGCCCTGCGCCTCGACGCCTACTACGCCTGCGCCACCTGGCCCGGCTACAGCGTCGTCAACTCCACGATCCAGAGCAGCAAGGGGGCCGGGCCGCTCGCCGGGGCCTGGGCCACCCTGCAGGCACTCGGCGCCGACGGCTACCGCGAACTGGGCCGCGCCGCCCTGTCCGCGACCCGCAGACTGATCGCCGGAGTCAAGGAGATCGACGGCCTCACCGTCCTCGGTACGCCCGAGGCCACCCTCGTCGCGATCGGCACCGACCCGGCGGCCGGGACCCCGCTCGACCTCTTCGCCCTCGCCGACGAGACCCGCGCTCGGGGCTTCTTCCTCCAGCCGCAGCTCAGCCTCGACGGCCTGCCGGCCAATCTGCATCTGACGCTCACCGGGGTCAGTGAACGAGGGGTCGAGGAACTGCTGACCGTGCTGCGCGAGTGCGTCGACGTCGTCCGGCCGCTCGGACCCCCGACACCGCCCGCGGACATCGTCGACCTGCTCGGGCAGGTGGACCTGACCGAACTCGACAACGCCTCCTTCGCGGCACTGCTCCCTGCCGCGGGCGTCGACCTGAGCGGCGACGACGCGGCCCGGATGGCCCCGGTCAACCGTCTTCTGGACGCCCTCCCGGCGACGACCCGCGAGGTCATCGTCACCCGCTTCCTGTCCGCGCTCTACAGCCCGTACCTGGGCGGGTGACCGTCGCGCCGCGGCGACGCCGGTGACACCGCTCCGGGGCGACGCGGGGACCGTCTCACCGCGGCGAACGGTCCTCGCCGGCCGGGGCGGGTGCCGCGCTCAGCGCGCGACGCGCTGCTTCCGGCCGCCGCGGCGCAGCCGCAGGATGCCGTAGGCGAGAGCGGCGAGAAGGACGACGACGCCGATGACCAGCAGGTAGAACAGGCCGTGGGCGGCGACTCCGATGATGCCCAGCACGACGGCCACGAGGATCAGGAACAGGAACAGGCTCATCGGTTCTCCCGGGGCTTCGGCGGCGCGGATCAGCGACGGGCGAGACGGCGCTCGCCCTGGAGCCCCGGCGTGTACTTGAGCTCGTAGTGCGCGAAGACGTCCGGCTCGTCCGTGGCGGGCAGGACGCCGTCCGTGTCGATGGAGGGGGCGCTCTTCACGAGGTTCCGGTCATGGGCCACGCGCAGGTAACCGGGACCGACGGTCGCGTGGTCCAGGGGTACGAACACCAGGCGACGGCGCGTGGGCAGGCCCACGGTCACGGTGGCGAACGATGGGGCGTCGGTGGCGGTGTCGACGTAGACGGACTCCAGGGTGCCGATCTTGTGACCATCGGGGTCCACCACGTCGTGACCACGCCATTCTCGGATGTCGCCTGCCTCGAACATCTTGCTCCTCCGATACGGGGCTTCTCTGCCGGGGTACCCCCGATCGCGGGTCTGATGCCCGGGGCCCCGATGCCCGGCGGCGCGGCGGCCCAGGTGTTCGCCCGTCGGACCGCTTGCGTTGATGATCAAGAAACCCCTAGTTTCCCCTGCTGTGACCATGACACGCAGAGCGATCATCAAGGGACTCGCCGCCGCCCCGTTCGTCGGAGCCGCGGGCAGCGTTCTCTCCGCCTCCCCGGCCCAGGCGGCCACCATCGACGCCGGCCAGTTCAGCCTCACCGCCCGGACCTCCAACAGCTACGGCGAGTTCGCCGATCTGACCGCGGGTCTGGCGACCAAGCTGCCCACGGTGGACGCGACCACCGTCATAGCCGACATGAACCGCAGCGCCACCCACCTGACCAGCGCCCCCAGCACGTCCGAGGCCTTCCAGACGGGCTTCGCCTGGGACTCCGACGACCAGGCGGTCGACTACTGGATTCCGCAGGGTGTCACCACCAGCGCGGACGCCTACGGCGACGGCACCTACCCCGACGGCGGCACCGACCGCGTCGTCCTCGCCTCCTGGTACTTCGAGGACAACCCCGACGGCGACACCAACCCCGACGGGACCCCGAAGCCCAAGTACGCGCTCGACAAGGGCCTGCGCCTCACGTTCGTGAACTACAACAACGAGTCGGCGCCGAAGTACCGGCACGTGCTGCTGGTCGAGCCCGTGAAGACCGCGGCGGGGGAGTTCTCGTTCAACCCGATCCGCAAGCACGCGGGCGGCATCATGTGGTACGGCAACCTGCTCTACGTGGTGGACACCTACAAGGGCCTGAGGGTGTTCGACCTCAACACCCTCTTCAAGGTGCCGCTGACCGAGAAGGACGTGTGCGGTCTGCACACCGACGGGCAGTACTACGGGTACGGGTACCAGTACGTCCTGCCGCAGAGCCACGCCTACGACAACGCGGGGAAGTACCTGCGCTACACGGCCATCGGTCTCGACCGCGCCAGCACCCCCGACAGCCTGGTGATCAGCGAGTACTCCCTGTCCGGCACGGTCAGTTACACGGACGGCACCTTCAACGGCACCGGGGTGAGCACCACCACGCCCAAGGTCGTCCGCTGGGACCTCGACTACACCGACCGGCAGCTCGCCTCGCTCACCGCGACGGAGGCCGTCACCGTCGGCCAGCAGAAGATCCAGGGCGTCGTGTCCCGCAACACCAAGCACTACCTCTCCGCCAGCGACGGGCCCTCCACCAAGGGGACACTGCGCACCTTCACCTCCGGAGGCTCGACGGCGAGCGCGGTGTGCGACCTCGTCATCGGCTGCGAGGACCTCAGCTACCACAGCAGCGGAGCGTCCAACTGGTCGTTCGGCGAGTCCGTGATCTGGAACGTGGGCGAGTACGTCAACAAGCGCTACGTGTACGCGGTCCACGCGGACGGTTCCTGACCCCCGCCGCCAGGGCCGGCCCCGACAGGACCGGCCCTGACGGCTCGCGGAAGCCTCGGAAAGCGGCGGTGTCGTCTCACCTCGGCCAGGGTCCGCGACGCCCGAACAGGCGATGCCGCAACGGGGAGCGCCTCTCGTGCCACCGTGCCCAGATGAGTTCCTCGTTGGAGGGACCGTTGAACCGCTGCGAGACGCCCGCGTAGGCCTGCAGGAGACTCAGGAGGTTCGGGTCGACGTCCGGAAACTGGCGTTCTCGCTCCACGAACGGTGCGATCGCTTCCCACACCTTCGTGATCCGGGCCCGCGCCATGACGATGGCGGCGGTCTCGTCGATGACGCCCAGCGCGTAGAGACCGGCGAGCGTCTGGAAGAAGTAGGCGACGCTGTACACCGCCGTCTTGGCGGCGGGTGACAGTCCTCGGAGTCCGCCGTCCGGCGCATGCTCACGGTTGAGATCGCGGAGGACGTAGGCGTACTGCTCGTGCAGCTCCGCGGAGCGGAACTCGGCGAGCAGATCCATCAGCGCGGGTATGTAGTTGGCCTGCCGGGCGATCTGCACCTGCCGAGCCCCGAACCACATCGAGGCGACGACGGCTATCACAGAGATCGAAATGGCCAGCAGATTCAAAAGGGTGGCCCCGTCCACGAACGCATCGTAGAGCCGCGGCCCCAGCCCGGCCAGAGTGCGGGGGCGGGGGCTCAGCCGGCCGAGGCGGGGGCCGGGGCCGGGGTGTCGGTGAGATACGGATCGTCGGCCGGCTCCGGATGGTCCGAGCGGGCCGACCGCGGTCGCGTCTCCGCGGGGTCCAGGCGGAGCATGGCCGCCTCGTCCGGGGTGCCGGGTGCGGCCTGGTAGACCACCATCCGCTGACCGCCCGTCCGGGCCAGCCGCATGACCTCGTACGTCAGCGTCATCGCTCCGACCCTCGGATGCCGGAAGGACTTCTGCCCGCCCCCGCGTTCGCAGACGTCGTACCGCTCCCAGAGCCCAGCGAACTCCGGTGACTTCAGCACCAGTTCACCGACGAGCGTGGTCAGCTCGGGGTCGTCCGGATCCGCTCCGGCGACCGCCCGCAGATGCGCCACCGAGAGCGCGACCGTCTCCTCCCACGGCTCGTACAGCGTCCGGCCGACCGGGTGGAGGAAGAGGTAGCGGGTCAGATTGCGCTGCTCCTCGGGCCAGTCCCAGAGTCCCGGCAGCAGCCGCCGGCCGGGTGGATTCGCGGCCAGTACCCGGTTGTAGCGGCTCACCACGTAGGCGGGGAGCGGACGCATCGACTCCAGCATCCGCGCCACCGACTCACGCACCGTGTGATCGGCGGAGGCGGGCAGCTCGCCGACCCGCCCGGAGGCCAACTCCACGAGCTCGTGCAGGCGTTCGTAGCCGTCGCCGCGCAGCCGCAGGGCCCGGCCGAGCCCGTCCACGACGGCGGGGGAGGGATTGGTCTCCCGGCCGCGCTCCAGACGGATGTAGTAGTCGACGCTCACCCCGGCCAGCGCGGCCAGCTCCTCCCGGCGCAGCCCGGGGGTGCGGCGCAGACCCGCGCCGGCCGGCAGGCCGACGTCCTCCGGCCGGACCTGTGCCCTGCGGGCCTTCAGATATCTGCCGAGTTCGGTTCCCCGCGCGTCCGTCGCTGCCATTCGGCCCATTCTGGCAGGCCGGCCGGGAACGTGGGGGGCCCTGTCAGACCCTGGAACGCCGCACCCCGGGAACAGGCCGGTCTGCCGGACCGCCGCGCGGAGGCGGAGAGTTGAACCCGAAGCGGGCGGCCCGACCGCCGAGGCCCAGGGTGTGCGAGGCACAGGGCCGCGGCCCCGGCGGTCCGGAGCCGCCCGCCGACCCTCCCCGACCACGACCGGTTCCTGCTGCCTGCCGAGGAGTTCATCATGCGCACCCCTGCCCCTTCAGCGGCCTCCCTTCCTTCTTCGGCCTCCGTTCCTTCTTCGGCCTCCGTCCCTTCAGCGGCCGCCGCGACCGCCCGCGGACGCGACCCGCGGTCGTCGGCGTCCACGCTGAGGCGAGAACGTCCGCACGGGTCCCGACCAGCGAACCCGGCCGCCGACGCGGCCACCGAGCCGCCGCGTGGGCGCGCCGCCCTGATCGCGGCCCTGCTCGGCTTCACGGTGATCACCATCGACGTCTCGGCCGTCAACATCGCCCTGCCCGCCATCGGCACGTCCCTCAGCGGCGGGATGACCGGACTGCAATGGGTGGTGGACGCGTACACCCTGATGTTCGCGGCCCTGATGATCTCCGCCGGCGCCCTCGCCGACCGGGCCGGCGCCCGTCGCGCCTACGGCTGGGGCGTGGCCCTGTTCACCCTCGCCTCCCTCGGCTGCGCACTGGCGCCCGGCATCGGCGCGCTGGTCGCCGCGCGCGTCGCGCAGGGCGGCGCCGCCGCGATCGTGATGCCGGCCTCGCTGGCGTTGATCCGGCAGGCGTACGACGACGCCCGGGCCCGCGCCCGCGCCATCGCGCTGTGGACCGTCGGCGGCTCGGTGGCGATGGCCGCGGGTCCGGTACTGGGCGGCCTGCTCACCGACTCGGCCGGCTGGCGGGCGGTCTTCCTCCTCAACCTCCCGGTGGGCGCGGTGATCCTGGGCCTGCTGGTCCGGGTGCCGCGCTCCGCGCGCCGGCCCGCCGCGGTCGACGCCGGCGGACAGCTCACCGCCGTACTGGCCCTGGCCGGGCTGGCCTTCGCGGTGATCGAGGGCGGCCACCTGGGCTGGACCAGTGGTCCCGTCGCGGCGGCCGCCGCGCTCGCCGGCGCCTCGGGGTGCGCCTTCGTCGTCGTGGAGGCGCGGCACCGTTCGCCCATGGTCCCGCTGGGCATGCTGACGGACCGCCGGGTGGCCGTCCCGCTGGCGGTCGGCTTCGCCGTCAACGCCGCGTTCTACGGCGGGATCTTCCTCCTCGGCCTGTACTACCAGCAGTTGCGCGGAATGTCCGCGATCGAAGCGGGGCTGATGTTCGTCCCGATGTCCGCGGTGGTCACGGCGACCAACCTCGTCTCACCGCGACTCGCGGAGCGCACCGGACGGCGACCGGTGATCGTCGCCGGACAGGTGATCTTCACCGGAGCGATGCTGGCCATGTTGCCGCTTGCCGCGCACACCCCCGTCCCGCTGGTCCTTCTCCTGCTGCTGCCGCTGAGCGTCGGCGGCGCGCTCGTGGTGCCCGCGCTGACCGCACTGCTGATGGACGCGGTCCCGGGAGAGCGGGCGGGGACGGCGTCGGGCCTGCTCAACTCCTTCCGGCAGACCGGCGGTGCGCTCGCCGTCGCCCTCTTCGGCGGGCTGCTCGCCGGATCCGGCGCGGACTTCTCGCTGCCGGGCATGCGGACCGGCCTGCTCGCCGTCGCCGCCCTGCTCACCGCCACCGCCGCGCTGTCCCGCCTCCTCCTGCCCCGCGGCTGACCGGAGAGGTCGACACGGGACGGCCGGATCACAGCGAAAGGCTCGACAGGAGTTCCTCGCGGCTGTTGACCCCCGTCTTTCGGTAGATCGCCTTGAAATGATCGTTGACGGTGTGCGGGGAAAGGTTCAGACTGCGCGCGATCTGCTTGACGGCGAGACCGTCGAGAGCCCGCCGGATCACCTCCTGTTCCCGCGAGGTGATCCCGTACAGAACGGCCGCGGCGGGCAGCAGTACCTCGGACGAGGCGGACTGGATGGTCACCGCGACACCGCCGAGATCCGCGTCGTCGAGCCGCTGGGCCTCCAGCACGATCCACCCGTCGGGGCCGGGAATACGGCTCAGTGCTTGACGGCCCGGCTGCCGTGCCATGAGGGCGATGTTCCAGACATGCGCGAATATCTCGCTCTCGTCGGCCGTCTCGGCGTCCTGGACGAGTTTACTCACCCATTCATGGCCGGTCCGCGTCACCGCCCTGATCCGGTCGCTGCTGTCGATCACCACAATTCCGGGCGGGGGTGCGCTGCGAACGGGACGCAGGAAACGACCGGCGACATACCGCTTCAGCGCCTCCGCCAGTGGGGCGGCCAGTCGGCCGGCGTTCACCGCGTCGGTCTTCGAGAAGGGTCTGCTGGCTCTCGCCCGCAGCAGTACCAGCAAGCCCCAGGTCAGCCCCTTGAGGGCCAGCGCCACCCGCAGCTCGCTGCCGACGTCGGTCGTGCTCATGATCTCCTGGTGCCGGACACGGTGCCGCCCACTCGGCGGGTCGGATTCAAGGACCGCGACAGGCCGGCCGTTTTCGACCAACGCCGTCAAGGTGTGCTTCCCGTGGCCGAGGATTTCCGCCGATTCCAGTTCACGGTAGAAGGCCGCCGCATAACCATGTTCTTTCGTAAGAAAACATGCCGCGCCCGTGATCGGATCGACTCCCCTCAGCATGTATCCGTCGTGCGGTACGAGGGGCGCGATCTGCCGCGAGATCACGGCACCCAGTTCAGGGATTGTCGTCGCTTCCGCCACCGCGGGCGCCAGGGAACGGGCCGCCTGTTCCACGTCCGAATTCATGGAAGGAGTGTGGATCTGGGTCGCTCGACGAGCATGGATTCGCCCCACGTTGGCCGAGAGGTGACACTCCTTGGCGCGTATACGCCAAATTCATCGGACATCGGAATTGGAGGTTTCCGTTCCCGCCCTTTCGGCGCGGCCGCCCGGTCCGCACGACCGCGGACCGGGCGACCGGGATCATTCCGTCAGCACTCCGGAATCGCCCCGTCGTGGAATGCCTCGTTGCCGTCCACGTACGCCCCGAAGGTCCACCCCGTGACGAAGAGTTCCTGGCCCGTGGTGGCGGTGTACCGCTCGGACACCGTGTGGTACCAGACGTTCCCGCGGTTGCTGATGTTGTCACCGCGGTCCCAGCAGTCGGCGACGATGGCGTCTCCGGACCGCAGGTCCGGCACGCCCACCTTGCCGTTGCGGGTGTGCGGGGTCTTGAAGACGCCCGCGCTGTCACCCACGTGGATCAGCGCGTTCGCGGCGGACGCGCTGCCGACTCCCAGGAACAACACGCCGGCGCTCAGCGCCGCGACGACGGCGCCACGACGCGGCAGGACCCTTTTCATCATGTGCTTCCCCCTGATCGTTCCTCGGCACTGTGGTGCCGGGCTCGTGCACCGTGGTCCGGAGCACACCCAGGACGATGCCCTGGACGGAAAACCGCGTGAATCCCCCAGAAATCGGGGGGTGACAAGCGCACGCGGATGAGCCTGCCGGTCCGCGGAGCGCGGTGACGTGACCTCCGGGCCGGGTGTACTGTCGGAACACTGGAAGTAGAAACGTGTGTTCGCTTCCGGCCGTCGACGCAGGTCGACCGAGCCGAGGACACACGCGCATACGCGGTACCGGACGGGCCGCCACTTCTTCACATCGAAGGAGTGCGCCGTGCATACCCGTCGTCCCGGAGCCGCCGAGAAGGCCCCTGCTCCCCCCGACACCTCCCGCTCACCACGCCCCCTCCGCGCGGGTTCACCACGTTCCCTCCGTGACGCCGCGGTAGCCCTCGCCGGCCTGTCGGCGGTGTTCCTGTTCGAGATGCTCGACAACTCGATCCTCAACGTCGCGTTGCCGACCATCGGTCGTGAGCTGTCGGCGTCGACGACCGTTCTGCAGTGGGTCACGGGCGTGTACGCCGTCGTCTTCGGCGGGCTGATGCTGGCCCTCGGCGCGCTGGCCGACCGGGTCGGCCGCCGCAAGGTCATGCTGGTCGGGCTGGTGCTGCTGGGCGGGGCGAGCCTGGCGACCGCGTTCGTCACGACCGCGGGCCAACTCATCGCCGTCCGCGCGGCGATGGGCGTCGCGGCAGCGATGACCACACCGGGTTCCCTCGCGCTGGCGTTCCGCCTCTTCGACGAGGACGGGCTCCGCGTCCGCGCGACCACGCTGATCTCGACCGTCGGCCTGGTCGGACTCGCCGTCGGACCCACGGCCGGTGGCTTCGTGCTCGCGTTCGCTCCCTGGCAGATGCTGCTGCTGGTGAACGTGCCGATCGCCGCACTCGCCTTCGTCGGCATCCGGCGCGGCATCCCCGCCGACACGGCGGACGAGTTGCACCGGGACCCGATCGACGGTGCCGGTGCCCTGCTCGGCACGGCCACGATCGTCCTGACGCTCGTGACGCCCACGCTGTTCCTCGACGCGGGTGCCGCGTCGCCGCTCCCGTGGCTGACGACGGCGGCGGCCGTCGTGACGGCCGTGCTGTTCGTCGTCCGCCAGCGGTCCGCCCGCCATCCGCTGCTCGACCTCGAACTCGTCGCCCGTCCCCTCGTGTCGAGCGGCCTGGCGTTCAAGGCGGCCGCAAGTCTCGCGACGGCCGGTCTCGGCTACCTCGTGACCCTGCAACTCCAGCTCGACCTGGGCTGGACACCGGCCCAGGCGGCCCTGGGCATGCTGCCGCAGGTCGTGGTGCTCATCGCGGGCGGTGCGCTCATCGGTCCGCTGGTCACGCGCGTCGGGCTCGACAAGGCCGCCTGGCTGAGCGCGGGAGCCGTCGTCTGCGGGCTCGCCGTCTACGGGCTCCTGGGCCGCTTCGGCTACGGGTGGATCGCGCTCGCCCTCATGCTCGTCGCCGCCGGGATGCGCGTCGTGGGTGTCGTCGCCGGGACCAACGTGATGCGCGGACTCCCGGCCGACCGCACCACCATCGGCTCGGCGCTGGTCGACACCGCCGGTGAGGTCACCACCGGCATCGGCATCGCGGTCGGCGGGACCATCCTGGCGGCGCTCTTCACCGGCGACATCGCCACATCGCACTGGAGCACTCACCAGACCGCACAGTTCCGCGACGCGATCTCGTGGGCGGGCCTCGCCCTCACGCTCCTGACCGCGGGGCTGGTGGGATGGGGCATCACGCGGGCCCGCCGCGCCCCGGGCGGAACGACACGATCACCCGCGACCACTCCGCCAGAGGGAGCTTGAGGGAGGATCGGGGCGCGGCGGGCGCGCGGGTCAGCCGCCGTCGCCGCGGCGTGCCTGGCGGGCGAGGGCCCGGAACTCCTCCCAGCGCACCTGGGGCCGTTCGAGCCCGCGGCGGCGCAGATAGCGGGCCGTGGCCCGGCGGGTCGTGCGCAGCACGGACACCGCCTCGCTCGCGCGGCCCGAGCCCATCGGCTCCACCACGCCGGCCGGAACCAGCAGCAACCCGCCCTGCGTGGCGCGCAGTTCGCCGCGTACGAGCGCGTTGTGCATGTTGTTGAGGCGCTCGTCGTGCCGGTGCACCAGCAGGGAGGCGGGGCCCGGCACGGCCGCGCAGTCGGCCGGCACGTCCACGGCGAAGCCGCCGTCGGCGGGCACGGGCCGGGTGCGCGCCAGCACCGGCGCGCCGGTGGCGTCACGGGCGGCGAGGACCGCCGTCGGGTAGCGCGCGAGCAGCCCGGCGCCGGGCAGCGGACCGTCCTCCCGGTCCGGCGACTGTGCCGCGGCCGGCAGCGGCGGCCGCACCACGACCTGGTCGGGGGTAACCGTGATCAGCAACCGCAGGTAGTACCAGTCCATCAGCAGGTTCAGCGGAGCAAGGACGTACGACCTGCTGTGCGGCTGCCGTTCGAACAGCATCCGCCAGTAGTCCTCGGCGCCCTGAGGACCCGTCATGATCTCGTCGGGGCACTCGGCGCGCCCTCCGACGAAGATCTGCCGGGGCTCCTTCAGCCCGCTGCCGGTCGGTTCGGAGAAGAGCAGCGCGACACGGCCGTCCCGGCGGATGTTCAGCGCCTTCTGGGCGAACGCGAGGGACGTGCTCAGCAGCAGCGTCCCGTCCGGGCGGCGGCGTACGGCCGTCGGCCACGCGAGAGGGGTGCCGTCCCGGCCCAGAGTGGCGAACTCGCAGGTCCGGTAGGCGTCCAGGACGTCGAGCGGTGCGGAGTCGAGGAGGGACATCGCGCTACTCCCCGGCCAGCGGGGCGCGCATGGCGGTGCGGTAGGCGGCGTACTGACGCCGTCCCAGGGCCCGCCACAGCAGCCTGCCGATCAGCGGAACCCGGCCGAGGAAGTAGGCCTGTTCCTCGGCCGTCGCCTCCTCCAGGATGGCGCCCAACGCCAGCATCCGCTTGTTCTTCGGTATGCCGTCCATGCCCCGCTCACCGACCAGGTCCCACTCGGCGACGGTCAGATGCCCGGCGACGAGCGGCAGGACCGACCGCTCCTCCTCGTCCAGGTGGACCAGCAGCGCCGCCCGGTGCGCGTCCAGGGCCAGGGCCAGCTCCTCCCCGGAGATCCGGTCGGCGGACCGCTCCCACACGGGGAGCCACTCGGCGACCACCGCGAGCGTGCGGTCGATCTCCTCGTGCTGGAGCCGCATCCGGCCCACGAGTTCCTCGTCGTGCGGGGCACGGGTCCGCAACAGCGGCCAGATCAGCTCGTCCTCGGCGTGGTGATGGTGGTGCAGGCCCATGGTGTAGTCCCGCAGCGCCCCGGCGATCCGCGTCCCACGGGCCGTGTCCCCGTCCGGCACGGCCCGCACCAGCCGTGGCAGCGTGGCCGACTCGCGGCGGAACACCCGGTGCACCACGACCATTTCGTGGGTATGAGGACGCTCGGCGGTGGACGACGCGCCGTGGCTGCTGTTGACGGACATGCTCACTTGCTCCAACGATCGGATGGGTACGAAGGCCGCCCCAGCGTCACTTGCTCCGCTTGGCGTTCACTTGGCGCCGGTCTTGGCGGTCCGCCTCCGCGCACTTCTGGCGCCCGGGGCCGGGCCTGACAGGCGTCCGAAGCGGCGGGCGTTTATCGTCCGTTGACGGAAGACACGCAGGTCTCGGGTAAATTCGGCGGGCGTGCTGCGCTTGCGAGTCCTGGGTCCGCTGGGCGCCGAAGTCGCCGGGAAACCGGTCGCCTTGGGTGCTCCACGACAGCGCGCCGTCCTTGCGCTGCTGATCGCCGCCCGCGGCAGCGTCGTACCCGTGGACCGTATGACGGACGCGCTGTGGCGGGGCGAACCACCGGCCAAGGCGCTGGTGTCCCTGCACGCCTATCTGTCGAACCTGCGGCGCTGCCTGGAGCCGGGACGGCCGCCCCGCACCCCGGCCACCGCCCTGGTCACGGCCTCGCCCGGGTACGCCCTCACACTGCCCGTGGACGCGGTGGACGCGTGGCGGTTCGAGACCTGGGTCGGCCGGGCCCGCGACGCTCCGGCCGAGGAGGCGCGGGTACGGCTGGCCGAGGCGCTCGGCTGGTGGCGGGGGCCGGCCTTCGCGGGGCACGCGGACGAACCCTGGGCCGCCACCGAGGTCGCCCGGCTCGACGGACTGCGCGCCGAGGCACGCGAACTCGCCGTCGCCGCCGAGATCGCCACCGGCCGGGCCGCGCAGGCCGCGTGCGACGCGGAGGGGCTCGTCGAGGAGAGTCCGCTGCGCGAGGAGGGCTGGCGGCTGCTGGCCCTGGCGCAGTGGGCCTGCGGCAGACAGGCCGACGCCCTGGCCTCGCTGCGCCGTGCCACCGCCGTGCTGCGCGACGAGATCGGCTGCGATCCCGGCCCCGCCCTGCGGGAGTTGGAACGCGCCGTCCTCACCGGACGGTTCGACCTCCTGCGCGCGGCGACCCCGGAAGCCGCCCAGCCGCACGCGCCGACCGTCCAGCCGCTCGTACCAGGTGTCCTGCGACTCGCGCCGGCCGATCCGCCGTTCGTACGGGCCGCTCTACCGCTCGCGCCGACCGTCCAGCCGCCCGTACCGGGTGTCCCGCTGCTCGCGCCGGCCGATCCACCGTTCGTACCGGCCGCTCTACCGCTCGCCCCGAACCTCCATCCGCCCGTACGGGTCGCCCAGCCGCCTGGACCGAACCTCCATCCGTCCGTCCCGGCCGCTCTACTGGTCGAACCGACGGACCAGCCGCCTGCACCGGCCGCTCTGCCTCTCGCACCGGCCGCTCTGAAGCTCATGACCGCTGCCGCTCCGTCCGTAGCGGGCGCCTTGCCGCCCGGATCCGTTGGCGGGCTGCCGGCGCCCGCCGTCGTGCCGCCCTCACGGGCCGCCGCGCCGCCCGCCCGTATCGCCCCACCGTCCGCCGGACCCGGCCTGTTCGTCGGCCGGAGCGCGGAGTTGCGGGCCCTGGACGCCGCGGCCCGGGCCGCGTGGCAGCGCGGTGGCATCGTGCTGATCACCGGTGAGGCCGGTGCGGGCAAGTCCGCGTTCCTCGACCAGGCGGCCGCCCGGCTGAGACGGTCCGGCTGGCGCGTCGTGATCGGGCGCTGTCCCGAGTACGAGGGCGCCCCGCCCGCCTGGGCCTGGGTCGAGGCGCTCGGCGCGCTCGCCCGCGAGGTGCCCCCGGCCGCACCGGACGAACTCGCGGTCCTGTTGCGGGAGTCGGGGGACGGCCCGGCCGTCCCCGCCGGGGACGAGGCGGCGGCCGGCCGTTTCCGTATGCACCGGGCCTTCACCGCCTGGCTGCGCCAGGCGGCCGGTGGGACGCCGCTCGCCGTCCTGCTGGAGGACGTGCACCGCGCCGACGCCGAGACGCTGGCCCTCGTCGAGGCCGCCGCGGCGGTCACGGGCGTCCCGCTGCTCACCGTCGCCGCCTACCGCCCTTCGGACGGCGGCGACCATCTCCTCAAGACCCTGGCCCAGTTGGCCCCCGCCGCCCCGCACCGGATCGCGCTCGGAGGTCTGGCCCCGCAGGACACCGCGACCCTGGTGGAATCGGTCTGCGGAGGACCGGTCGACCAGGCGACCCTGGCCGCGCTCGCCGAACGCACTGGGGGGAACCCCTTCTACGTCCGGGAGAGCGCGCGCCTCCTGGCCGACGAAGGGGCTCTGGTCGCCGTCTCCGAGGTGCCCCAGGGCGTACGGGACGTGCTGCGCAGGCGCCTCGCGCTGCTGCCCGGCGCGGCCCGGACGGTCGTACAACTCGCCGCCGTGCTGGGCCTGGAGGCCGAGGCCGGTCTGCTCGTCGACGCCTCCGACGGGGAGGAGGACGAGGTCCTGGACGGACTGGACGCGGCACTCGCTGCCGGACTGCTGGCCGAACCGGGCCCCGGCCGTGTCCGGTTCGTCCACGCCCTCGTGCGGGACACCGTCTACGCGGACCTGTCCGGCGTACGACGAGCACGCCTGCACGCCCGCGTCGCACGGCTGCTGCGCCGGCACCGCCCCGGTGAACTCGCCGCCCTGGCCCATCACTTCGCGCACTCGGGCAGGACGGAGGACGCCCCGCTCGCCGTCGACTACGCGCTGCGGGCCGCCGAGGCCGCCGAACGCCGGTACGCCCACGACGTCGCCGTCACCCTGATCCAGCAGGCCATCGACACCCACACGACGGCGGCGGGCGAAGGCGCTCCGCCGGACCGGCTGATCGAGCTGCTGGTCCGCCTCCTCGGCGCCCAGGTCCGTACCGGCGCCACGGACGCCGCCCGCCGTACCCGGCGGCGTGCGGTCGAACTCGCCGAGCAGGCCGACCGGGGTGACCTGGTGGCGGCCGTCTACGGCGCCTGGACCGAACCCACCCCCTGGCGCAGCCGGCTGGACGGCCCCTACGACCGGACGACCCTGGCCCGCCTCGAACGCCTCGCGCGCGACGAGGAGTTGGACGGGCCCACGCGAGCCCGGGTCCTCCAGGTGCTCGTCGACGCGGTCGCGGGCGAGGACGCTCCCCGCGCCCTGGAGGCGGCCCGCGACCAGCTCGCCCTGGCCCGCACGGACGGTGAACCACGGCTGATGGCGGCCGCGTTGATGACGTCGGCGAGGCTGCTGCCGCACGAGGCCCACGCCGAGGTCCGGCCCCCGCTCACCGAGGAGCTGCGCGACCTCGCGCACGCCCATGACCTGCCGGCCTACCGCTGGGTCTGCGAGCACCTCGACGCGATGACCGCCGCCGCCCGCAACGACCCCGCCGCGGTGCGCCGCCACACCGCCGAGGGGCTGGTGCTCGCCCGCCGCTACCGTCTGGTGTGGGCGCAGGGGCTGAACGCCGCCGCCTCCGCGATGCTGGCCGCCGTCACCGGCCGTTTCGACGCGGCGGAGGCCGCCTACGCGGAGGCCGACACCCTGCTCCAGCGGGTCGGAGCCCATCACGCGGCCGGGCTGCGCACGCTCGGCCTGATCAGCATGCGACTCCTCCAGGACCGCGCGGCCGACATCGAGCCGTTGGTGGACGCCGTGTACGAGTCGGCCGGGAGCTCGGTCTCGGTGGCGCGGGCCCTGGTCCTGGCCCGCCTCGGCCGGCTCGACGAGGCGCGAGCCGTACCCGTGCCCCCGGACCCGATGCGCGACCACCTCTACGGTCTCGAACTGGACTTCCGTGCCCAGCTCGCCGTGCTCCTCGGCGACCACGAGGGCGCGGTGGCGCTCACCGCTCACCTGGAGCCACTGCGGAACCAGCTCGCGGGTGCGGCCGGCGTCGCCTACGCGAGCCGACCCCTGGCGCACGCCCTCGCCGACCTCCACCGCTTCCTCGGCGAACACCGACGGGCGGCGGACGCCTACGCCCTGGCCGAGCGCACGGCGCGCGCCTGGGGATCGGCCCATCTCGCCGAACACGCCGCCCGCGCCGCCGCGCACCTGTCGGCCGAACACAGCCGCCGACGCACCCTCTAGGACCCCAGGGGTGCCGGATAGGCTGCCGTCGTGGAGCGGATCTTGGTGGTGGGGGTCACGGGCGCGGGGAAGTCCACGCTCGCGCGTACGCTCGGCGAGCGGCTGGGGCTGGCGTACCACGAGATGGACGCGCTCTACTACGACGGCCCCGGCTGGTCCGTGAACGGCACGTTCGCCGAGGACGTGGCGCGGCTGAGCGCGGAGCCCCGCTGGGTGGTGGACTCCCTCGGCCACCCGGAGGTGCGCGATCTCCTGTGGGGCAGGGCGGACACGGTGGTCTGGCTCGACTATCCGAGGCACGTGGTCGCGCCCCGCGTGGTGCGCCGCTCGCTGCGCCGCTCCGCCCGTCGGGAGACCCTGTTCGGTGGCAACCGGGAGACCTGGCGGGGGTGGCTGAGCCGGGAGCACCCGGTCTGGTGGTCCTGGTCGCAGTACGCCACCCGCCGCCAGGAGCTCGAACGCCGAACCCGTGACCCGCGTTTCTCCCCGCTCACGACTCTGCGCTTCGCCCACCCGGACGAGACCTCCGCCTGGCTCGCGGCTCTCTGACGTCCGGCGGTCCTGCTTCTCACCGCCCCCACGTCAGAGAGTTCCGCGATCGAGGGGCCGCGCCCGGGCGGGAGTTGCCGGAGCGGACCTATGAGGCGGGTTCGGCGATCAGTGCCGTACCGATCCTGCGGAAGCCGAGTCGGGCGTAGATTCGCGCGACGTCGTCGTCACCGGCCGACAGGAAGACGGTGTCCACGCCCCGCGACCGGGCGTCGGTCACCAGGGCCGCGGTGACCGCGTGGGCGAGCCCGCGGCGGCGGGCCGAGGGAAGCGTTCCGACGCCGACGACCTCGCTGATTCCCGCGAGCGGCTGGTGCTGTCCCGCGCACAGTGCCACCCCTTGCTCGACAGCCGCGGCGACCACGGTCAGACCTGCCTCGACACGCCGTATCGCTCGTTCCACCGTTCCGTCGGCGACGCAGGCCTCGACCGCTTCCGCCAACTGCGCTGTTCCCGCGAGACCGACGCGGGTTCCGGGCTCGGCGAAAGCGAGGTGAGGGACGGCCAGGGCGCTGGGCAGCGTCGGATCGTCCGCGCCCACGATCCGTACCGACGCGGTACCGGACGACCTCTCCACCGGGGCTGCCGGTGTGAAGGGATCGAGCACCATCAGCGGATGCTCGTGGACCACGAGCCCCGACTCCTCGACTGCCGGCCGCAGGGTGGGCGTGGTCTCGGCGACCCATTCGAAACTCTCCGGGATCCCCAGCTCCCGCTGCCGGGCACGGACCCTTCGCACGTCGGCGGTCTCCACGGGTCCGGACCATCCCCGTGCGGGTCGTGCGTAGAACGGCCAGCCCTCTCCCTCCCGTACGAACAAGGTGAGCGGCCCGAAGTCCTCGGCACGGGCGCCGTGGCGCGGGACCGCGTCGTAGTACCCCTCGAGCCGGTCCAGCGAGGCCCGCTCGGGATGATCGTCGAATTCAGCAGAAGTCACGCCGGGCATCCAAACAACAGGGCGTCACCGACGCCACTCATTTCCCTCCGTCCGCACGGTCGAGGGCACGGCCCGGCCATCCCGTTCCGTACGCCCGGGTGCGAAGGCCGCGTGCCTGCCGGGCACCGACCGTCACGACAGGCGCCCCGCGCCGCGCCGGCAACGGCTGGAATCTCCCCCCAGGGGAGGTCCTACGGTCCTGACCGACCACACAGGACGCTTCGAAAGAGGTCTGTCATGACGACGTTTCTGCTGGTGCCGGGACTTTTCATGGGCGGCTGGGCCTGGGAGGCCGTGGCCGCCGAGCTGACCGCGCGAGGGCACCGGGCGCTTCCGGTCACCCTGCCCGGCATGGCTGAGCGGGCGGGGGAGATGGACCCCGCGGGCGTCGGACTCGGCGAGCACGCCGACGCCGTGGCGGCGCTGTTGGACGCCGAGGGCCCGGGGATCGTGCTGGTGGCGCACAGCTACGGCATCTTTCCCGCCCTCGCGGCGGCCGACCGGTACCCCGGACAGGTCGCCCGGGTGGTGTTCGTGGACACCGGCTTCCCGGAGCCGGGTGAGTCGGTGGTCGCACAGATGCCGCAGCTCGGCCTGCTCGACCGCGCCCTCGACGGCGTCATCCCGGTGCCCGAGGAGATCCCGGCGGTGCACGCCGTCCCGCCGGCGGAGCGGGAGCGCTACCACCGTCTCGCCACCCCGCAGCCGGTCCGGACCGTCACGGAGCCGATCGAGCTGACCGGCGCCTGGCTCAAGCTCCCGACCACCGGGGTCTTCTGCCTCGCGAACGGCCTCAGCCTGGAGCTCGCCCGCACCCTGCACGGCACCGGCCTGCCACGGTTCGCCAAACTCGCCGAGCCCGGAGTCACCTTCTTCGAACTGCCCACCGGCCACTACCCGATGCTCTCCACCCCGGTGGAACTGGCGGACGTACTGACGCGCGCGGCGATCGGAGAGGGCGTCGGCCTGTACGAAGGCTGAGCGCCGAGATCGGCCTCCGAACCGTCACCGGGCCGGACGGGGAGCACCGGGCCGGACGGGGAGCACCGGGGCAGCACCGGGGGTGGTGGGGGCGCCGGGGAAGACGGTCTTGCTCGGCCACGCCTCGGGGCTCATCATGATGTGTCCCAAATGCTGTGTCCGGGGGAGGAGTTGGCGAGATGTGGTTCTCTCGTGGCAGACCGGACGACGGTCCCGCCGGGACTTCCGTCGAGCTGGTGGCCGCCGTGGAGGCGCTGCGTACGCAGATCACGGAGGCGGCCGCGTCCGACCCCGACTCGGACGTCCGATTCCAAGTGGGCCCGATCCAACTTGAGTTCACCGTCACGCTGACCCGTGACCGGACCGCCAAGGGCGGGGTCAGGGCGTGGGTCGTCTCCGCCGACGCGGAGCGCAAGCGGTCCGCGGCGCACACTCATCGGGTGACGCTCAACCTCACGCCGGTGTCCGCCGCCACCGGCGAGAGCCCCGAGATCCGCAACACCGACTCCGTCCACCGCATCGTCCGATGACCGCCGCCGTCCGGCACCCCAGCCGCCTCCACCTGGTCGCCCTGATGACGGGAGACGACCAGGTGCGCGGCAGCGGTTACCTCCTCAACAGCCGTGTGGTCCTGACGGCCGGCCACGTGGTGGACGACATTCCGGCCGAGGACCTCCGCGTGTGCCGGCTGCACACCCTGCGCGTGACGACCGCGGAAGTGGTCAGGATCGAGAAGGACATCGCCGTACTCCTCACGGCGGAGGACCTTGCCGCACCGGACGAGCTGACCGCGGTGCCGCTGCGCGAGCTGGCGGCGGACGCGCACTTCGACTCCTGCTCGGCCCTCGGTCTGCCGGCCGTGATGACGCGCGCGACCGCCGGAGTCGCCCCGCTCGAGGCGGCGTTCAAGGTGGCGCCCAACAGCGGGGACAACCACGGCTACCTCTCCCTCGAACTCGACGGACACGCGCCGACGGGCCAGGAACCCTGGAGGGGGATGTCAGGCGCGCCGGTGTTCCACGCGGGCCGCTGGCTGATCGGCGTGGTCGTGCGGGACTCGACGGGCTGGAACCACTCCCGGCTGGAGGCGAGCCCCATCAGCGCCCTGTTCCAGGGAGCGCCGCTCGCCGACGCACTGTTCCGGGTCCGGCCCTCGCCGCCGCTCACGGAGTCGGACGCACGCGACGCCGCGTTCCTGGACAGGTACCGCAGCGACACGATCCGCCGCTACGGGCACATCGAGCTGTTCGGGCTCGGCCTCCAGGGCCACCTCGAGGACGACATCGGCATCGACCACGCGTACGTGAGCCTGCGCGCGGGCGTTCCGTCGCTCCGCCTGTCGTCGAGCGCCGAGCAGACCAGACCGGTCGAGCCCCTGATCGCGAAGAACTCGAGGCTGCTGCTGAGAGGCAGCCCGGGAGCGGGGAAGTCCACCCTGCTCGAGTGGCTCGCCGTCTCGATGGCGCGCGGCTCGTGCAAGGGCGAACTCGCGCCGTTCAACGACCGCATTCCCTTCCTGCTGCGTCTGCGGGACATGTACGCGCCGCGATGGAAACGGGTCGAGGGACGCGACGGGGTTCCACCGCGGATCGGGCAGTTCCTCGAGTTCAGCGGGATGGCGAGTGACGTCGCCCCGCCGGACGGGTGGATTCGCCGGATGCTCGGCCAGGAGCGGGCGCTCCTGCTCGTGGACGGCCTCGACGAGGTGCTGGAGGGGCACCGGGACGGCGTGCTGCGCTGGATCGGCGATCTCCTGCGCGAGTTCCCCGCCCTGCATGTCATCGTGACGGGACGCCCCGAGGCGCTGCAGAACTGGTACCCGCCCGCCAGCCTCGGTTTCGTGGAGCTCAAGCTCGTCGAACTCGACGCCGACCAACGGGCGGAGCTCATCCACAAATGGCACCGGGCGGCCATTCTCGGGGTCAGCGCCTCGCGGCTCACGGACGAGGAGCGAGACCGGCGCATCGACCGTCTGTCCCGGTACGAGATCTCCCTGACCCGCCACATCAACGCGTCGTCGGATCTCTCCGCGCTCGCCGCTACCCCGCTGCTCTGCGCCGTGCTGTGCAAACTGCACGAGGTCCACGGCACCCGGCTCCCGCGGTTCCGGCAGGAGCTGTACGCGCGGACCGTGGACATGATGCTCGGGCTGCGCGACGCGGACCGCGAGGTGCCCGAGCCGCTGCCGGGCCTGGACATCGATCAACGCAGGGCGGTTCTCTCCTGGATCGCCGGCTACCTGACGGCGGAGGGCGAACGGGAGATCACCCTGTCGCGCTTCGACGAGAAGGTGCGGAGCCGGCTGCCGAGTCTGGGACGGGAGCCCGGCGCCCACACGCCCGGCGAGATCCGCAAGGCCCTGCACGAGCGGAGCGGGCTTCTCGTCGCCCCGGCCGAGGACACGTTGCGCTTCAGCCACCGCACCTTCCAGGACTATCTCGCGGCCACGGATCTGGTCGCCCAGCGATCCTTCGGTCAACTCGCCGGTCACGCCGGGGAGGAGATGTGGGACGACGTGCTGCGCTTCGCCATGAGCCAGTGCAACCTCGCCGACACCCGCGAGTTCGTCGCCCAGTTGCGGCGCAAGGCACGACTGGTGACCAACCGGGATCAGCGTGCCCGCATGCGGCTGGCCGCGGCGTCGTGCATTCCCTACGCGGTGCAGATGGAGGAGGAGGACCGCGGAGCCCTGATCGCGGGCGTCGCCAAGGCCTTCCGGGCCGCGGCGAAGGAGGAGAGCATGGCACTCACAGCGGGGCCGGAGAAGACTCCGTCACAACCCACGGGGTCCGCGGACGAGGGGCTCCCGCACAAGACCGACCGGTACGCCTCGGTCGGCCCCGACCTGCTCTCCGCTCTGCAACGCGACTTCGACTGGCAGGACATGGACCTCTGCCGGAGCGCCGCCCAGCTGGCCGGCAGACTGGGTGGTTCCGAGGCCCTCGCCTTTCTGTCCCAGATGCCGTTCGAGCAGCGGAAGAAGCTCGCCTCGGTCCTCGTCGGCATCTGGGAGAACTGTCCGGGTCAGGAATACGCCGATGCCGTGCTCGCCGGTCTGGACGTCTCCCGGCTGGTGGCCGACTCGACCGCGCAGCTCGGCCAGGCCCGCGTCCTGGGTTCGGTCGAGGGTCTGACCGTACGTGTGGCGGTGCCGCTCGACGAGGTCGTCGACTTCGCCAACCGTCATCGGACCACCTTGCTGAACTGGACGCCCACGGCCCTCAGGTACACCAAGTCCTTCGATCTTCTCGGCGAGGTACGGGGGCTGACCAGCCTCCTTCTCGGCATCGCCCCGACCACGAGTGACCCGCTGTTCCTCGCCTCCATGATCCTCAGACCCCATCGGGAGTACGAGAAGCTCCGGTTCACCCTGCCCGCGCTGCCCGGGGTACGGGATCTGGCGCTCACGTCCATGCCGCTCGACTGGCAGGCCCATGTGACCGAGTGGACGAGTCTGAGCCAGGTCTGGCTCACCGGCTCCGCGGTCGAAGGGATCGGCATGCTCGAGGCACTGCCCGCCCTCACACAGTTGTCCGTCTCCTGCGAGGCCCGGGAGTTCAGCCTGCCCTCGGGTCTCGGCCACGGCGGAGTGAACCACCTCGGGCTCATGGTGCACGCGGATCACGGGCTCAAGGAGATCGACCTGACCCGCCTGCCGGCCGTGTTTCCGGCCCTGCGCCGACTCACGCTCGGTGTCACGGGGCTCGGCTGGGAGGCCGATCTGACGGGGCTCGAGCGCATGCCGGACCTGCGGATCCAATGCGTCGGCACGCCACGGAACCACCCCGGTGTCCGTGGCGCCGAGAACTTCCCGAAGGACCGCATCAAATGGGGCTGACGCGGTCGGCGCCTCACCTCCGGTGAGATCGCGGTCTCAGGTGAGTTCCCGCCAGCCGCTGTCGAGCAGGTCGAAGGCTCTCGTGATGACCTGCTGAGGGTCGTCATGGGAGCGGGCGGCGTGTGGTGCTTCGAGGGCGAAGTGGGCCAGGGCGGTACAGGCCGGATCGCCCGCGGGGAGGCCGCTCTCTTCGGCGATCACCTCGGCGAGCGCGGTGGTGTGGCGGAGCCACATGGCCTGGTGGTAGTCGCGCAGCGCCGGTGTGCTGTTCACCAGAGCGAGGAAGGTCGTGAAGCGGGGATCGCTGTCGGCGCCCGCTCTGCGGTGGTGCAGCGCGTGCTCGCGCAGGGCGTTTGGGATGGACTGACCGGCGGTCCGCTCGCGTACGGCGGCGAGGAGGTCGGCCTCCTGATCGGCCTCCTCGTCGAAGACCAGCGCCTCCTTGACGGGGAAGTGCTTGAACAGCGTGGTGGTCGACACGTCCGCGGCGTCGGCGATCTCACGGATGCCGACGTCGTCGTACCCGCGGTCGAGGAACAGGCGCAGGGCGGCATCGGCGATGGCCTGGCGGGTGGCCGCCTTCTTGCGCTCGCGACGCCCCACGGGGGCAGCAGCGCCATCGCTCGGGCGGGTGGCTTCAGGCATGGAGCAAATCTAGCATCATTGGTTGCCTCGCTCAAAAAGTTGAGTCGTTGCACTTATGGACTCGGTGTGCTTTTCTGTTGTGGTGGCCGCGAGGCAGTGCCCGGCCCCGACACCCGCACCGCATTTCCCGCTGTGCGAACGGAGCGATCAGTCCCGCCCGCGGCAGATCCCCTCTCTCATGAACGGAGCACCACCATGAACACCGAACGCACCCCCCGCATCGCCATCGTCGGAGCCGGTCCCGGCGGTCTGACCTGCGCCCGCATCCTCCAGCGGTACGGCATCGGCGCCACGGTCTACGACCACGAGACCGGCCCGGAGGCCCGCAACCAGGGCGGCACGCTCGACCTGCACGAGGACAACGGCCAGATCGCGCTGCGCGAGGCCGGGCTGCTGGACGACTTCTTCCGTATGGCCCGCCCCGAAGGGCAGGAGATGCGGCAACTGAACCACGCGGCCGGCACGATCGGCTTCCACCACGTCCCCGAGGCGGGCGAGCGGTTCAAGCCGGAGATCGACCGCGGGCAACTGCGCGACCTTCTCCTGGACTCCCTCCAGCCCGGCACCGTGCGCTGGGGCCACACCCTGCGTTCCGTCGACGGCCCCTCTGAGGGACCCCGGCTGCTGCGCTTCACCGACGGCACGACCGTCGAGGCCGACCTCGTCATCGGAGCCGACGGCGCCTGGTCCAAGGTGCGCCGCCTTCTTTCCGACGCGACCCCCCAGTACACCGGAATCAGCTTCCTCGAAGCGTGGTTCCACGACGTCGACGACCGGCACCCCAACATCGCCGCACTCGTCGGCCAGGGCAGCGCCGCGGCGGCCGACGGCGAGCGCGGGCTCTTCGCCCAGCGCAGCAGTGGCGACCACATCCGCGTCTACGTCATCCAGCGCGTCCCCGCCGACTGGATCACCGCCGCCGGCCTCACCGCCGAGGACACCGACGGCATCCGGAACCTCCTCCTCGACCGCTACCGCCGCTGGTCGCCCCGCCTGCGGCGGATGCTCAGCCACAACGACGGGCTCTACGTCGACCGTCCGCTGTACGCGCTCCCCGTCCCGCACACCTGGGAGCACGACCCCACCGTCACCCTGCTCGGGGACGCCGCCCACCTGATGCCCCCGCTGGGCGTCGGCGTCAACCTCGCCATGCTCGACGCCTGCGAACTCGCCCTCGCGCTCGCCCACCACGAGACCATCGGCGACGCCGTCCTGGCCTACGAGAAGACCATGCTGCCCCGCTCCGCCGACATGCAGCAGGCACTCGACGGCCACGCCGCCGACCTGCTGTCCGACGAACCGCACGGCCCCGACGGCCACTGACGGCCGTTCGCACCGCCGAACAGTCGTGAAGGACGGACTCCATCACCTTGTTGTGACGGCCCCCGTGCGGAGGATCGGCCTCCCGCCGTGCCGATAGCCTCCCCTGTGTGATCAGGAGTGAGGGCAGCGCTCGAGACGGAGACGGCGGCGGCGACCGACTCGAGGCGGACGGGTGGGGCGCGACCCGAGCGTGGGTGGAGAAGCGACTCGCCCCCGGCGAGCGGATGGAAGGTGCCGAGCGCCTGCGCGGCGGCTGGACCTCGCACATGCGCAGGCTCCGCGTCTCCGGGCCGGACGGCCGACGGGCCCTGGTCCTGCGCTCCTTCGAGAAGCCCTTCTTCGTACGGCACGCGAACGGTCTTCTCTCCCGCGAAGCCGCGATGCTGCGCCTGCTCGGAACCACGTCCGTCCCCGCGGCCGAGCTCGTGGACGTGGACGCGGCCGGCACGTACTGCGACCACCCGTCCTTGCTGATGTCGTCGCTGCCCGGGGCCGTCCGTCTGGACGACCGGGGCGCCGAGCGCCGGGCCGATCTCCTTGCCTCGCAATTGCTGCGCATCCATCGGGTCGAAGTCTCCGCGGAGTCGAGACCGCGGACTTGGGAGGCCTGGACCTCACCGGAGCGGGTGACGCTCCCCGAGGCCACGGTGCGGCCGGAGTTGTGGCAGCGGGCCGTCGACGTCATCCGGCAGGATCCTCCGCATCACCAACCGTGCTTCCTGCACCGTGACTTCCACCCGGGCAACGTCCTGTTCGAAGGCGACGGGAACGACGTACGCCTCAGCGGTGTGGTCGACTGGGTGGAGACCTCATGGGGCCCGGCGGATCTCGACGTGGCCCACTGCTCGACTGCCCTGGCCCTGCTGCACGGTGTTCCCCTGGGGATGAGCTTCGCGGACCGGTACCTCGCCGTGGGAGGGCGAATTGCCGAACGGCACGACGCGCATCTGTACTGGCGGCTCCTCGACGCCCTGGCCTTCGCGCCGGACGCGGAGAAGGTCGCCGTCCCCTGGCGCGAACTCGGCCGCACCGATCTGACCCCGGCCCTGCTGACCTCCAGGCTCGAGGCCTACATCGCCGCTCTGATGGAGCGCTACGCGTAGGTTCCCTGCCCGACGCCCACCCGCACGTCAGGGTTCGAACGTTCGGCATGGCGGTGGACGCCGAACCGGGGGAGTGGGGACGCGGACGCAGCGCCGCGCGTCCCGGGCCGAGCCGGACGTCACTCCTCGTCGTGCCGGGTGAGACGCCCGTCGGCAAGGCGCCAGTGGTGCTGGTGCGGCGTCTGTCGCCAGGTCTCGTCGGCGGCGCCGGCCCGCGCGATCCATGCGTGGAGTTGGGGGAGCGCACGGGCCTTCAGGAGGGCGCGCGTGGCGGCGCGTTCCGTGGCATCGACCGGGTGGACGTCTATACGGAAGCCGACCGTGTCCGGATGGATGCCGCGGCCGTGGTTGCGCGAGAGCGGAGCGACCCATGCCACGCCCAGGACGATGGGCTCACCGCCCTGCCCCGTGAGGAAACGCAGGTCCGACACGCGGCTCATGTACGGGCCGAGGCATTCCTCGACGTCGGTGGTGCTCAAGGGCCAGGAACGGTGGCGGGGCAGTCTTCGATCGCGCGCGGGCATGCCCCGCAGAATGGCAGACGGCCGCCGCCGGCTCACACCGGTTTGAGGCCGGGGCGGCAGCCGCGGCGGCCGGCGGCGGTCGGGGCGCCACCGCGCGCTACCGCCCGTCGTCCCCGTCCAGCAGTCGCCGAAGCTTCCACGACGTGCCCGGGTCGGGCAGGACGAATCCGCCCGGGGCCTGCGAGGAGTACGACAGCTTCCGCAGGGCGGTCGACGGGAACGGCCAGCAGGTCTCGACGGACCAGTGCACACCGCTCAGGTCCGCGCCCGCGAGGTCGGTGCCCCGCAGGTCGGCGCCCGACAGATCGGCTCCCCTCAGCCGGGCGTCGCGGAGTGAGGCGCCGTGCAGGATCGCGCCGCGCAGGTCGGCGCCCTTCAGGTCGGCGTCGGACAGCACCGCGGATACGAGGTTGGCCTCCGTCAGACGGGCCCCCGCCAGGTTCGCCTCCGTGAGGTGGGTCGTGTAGAGCTGGGCGTTCGACAGGTCGGCGCCCACCAGGTTCGCCGAGCCGAGGTAGGTGCCCGCGAGGTCCGCACCGGCGAGGTGGGCCTCCCGCAGATCGGCGAACGGCATGAGGGCGAAAGAGAGTTGAGTGCCCGTCAGGCGCGCTCCGGCCAGCCTCCCTTGGATGAGGACGGCGCTGTCGAGGTTCAGGCCGGACAGGTCGATGTGGGCCAGCAGGCCTTCCGGGAGGTAGACCAGGTCCTCGACGAGGTGGCGCAGTTCCTTGACGGCGGGTGTACGCGGGTCGCGGCACGCCTCCCGGTGCCCGCGCTGCCAGTCGGCCAGTTCGCGGACACGGTCGAGGCCGGACAGTGACATCGGCATGACCCGTGTCCGGGCCACCGCGCCGCCCCGCACGGGGGAGGGCACCACGCCGTCCAGCAGGACGGTCGAGTCGTACGGGGGAGGGGTGCCGGGCGTGTCCCCAGGGCCACCGGCGCCCCCGCCGGGCGGCGTGGGGGCGTCGGACCCGAGGCCGGCCGGTCCGTGCGTCCTGCTCCACGCGTCCATCGCGGCCCCGACCATGGCGCGCGCCGTTCCCGCGTCGGCGGGCCGGTCCGCCCGCTCCGGGGCGAGCAGCGCGAGGACGAGTCCGTCCACCTCGGGAGGCAGCGGCTCGCGGGAGTGCAGGGAGGGCGGGGTCGGCAACTTCCTCTCGTAGAGGCCGCCGCAGTCGGGGCGGGCGCCGGTCAGCAGTTCGTACAACACGCAGCCCAGGGCGTACAGATCGGCCCTGCCGTCGGTCGTTCCGGGCGCGCCGAGCTGTTCGGGTGCCATGTAGGCGGGTGTTCCGACGGCCTGGCCGGCGAGGGTGAGCGGGTGCGCCTGGTCCGGCTCCCGGACGAACCGGGCGATGCCGAAGTCCAGGAGCTTGACGGTCCCCGTGGGGGTGACCATCACATTGCCGGGCTTGATGTCACGGTGCAGCAGTCCGGCGGCGTGCGTGACCTCCAGGGCCCGGCAGATCTGCCCGGCCCAGTCCAGGATCAAGGGCACCGGCGCACCGGCGGCGGCCCGGTCCAGGGTGTGACCGGCGACCAGCTCCATGACCACGAACACCGTGCCGTCCGCGTCCTGCCCGTAGTCGAGCACCGCCACCACCCGCGGATCCCATATCCGCCCGAGCGCTCTGGCCTCCGAGGCGAGCCGTTCCTGCGCGGCCGGCACACCGTACGCGGACGGCAGCACCTTCAGCGCGACCGTCCGGCCGATCCGCTCGTCCTCTGCGCGCCAGACGACCCCCATGCCGCCGCGCCCCAGCACGTCCTTGAGCCGGTACCGCCCGGCGAGCAGTGCCTGTGTCATGGCTCCCCCTCGAAACAAGTAACACCGCGCAACAGATAGCGTCGCACTGAGGAGAATTCTCGTCAGTGCGACGCTATCGCGGTCCCTGGGCGCCTGTACAGCCCGGCCGACGGCCGACGGCGATCAGCGCACCACCTCGTCGGCCAGAAGGTCCATCAGCAGGCCGTCGTGCCAACTGCCGTCCAGGCCACGCTCGTAGCGCCGCATGATGCCGACCGGGCGAAAGCCGACCTTGGCGTAGCAGCGGATCGCGGCGTCGTTGTCGGCCGCCGGGTCGATGATGAGCCGGTGGTGGCCTTGGGCATCGACGAGATGGCAGGCCAGGGTTCGTACGGCGTCGGTGCCCAGGCCCCTGCCGTGCACCGCGGGATCGAGGAAGAGGTCGATGCCCGCGTGCCGGTAGTCCGGCTCCTCCTCGGCGTACCACTGGATCATGCCGACGATCCGCCGGTCGTGCTCCACCGTCAGGCAATGGGTGTCAGGGTCCTGGAGATCGGTCGCGAGCTCCGCCTCGAGATCGTCCCCGCCCCGCCATCGCGCACGTACTTCCGGAGTCGCCCGGATGGCGGCCAGGGCGGGGATGTCCTCGGGGACGGTGGGCCGGAGAACGACGGAGGCGCCACGCAGCACGGTCATGTGCCACGACCCTAGTGCGAGGGGCCGCACGTCGCTGGATTCCACGATGGCAGGAGGTTCCGGGACACGTCCGTGAGGCGCTGCTGATCGAGGTGTACGAGGTGACGGACGACAACGCGGTACGTGGGCCAGCGGCGTGACCCCCCGGCACCGGCGGGGCGGAGTGCATCCGCGGCCGTGTCAGCGCTCCAGCGCCTTGAGGGACAGCGTCACCCGCTCCGTCACCAGGTCGACGCCGAGGATGACGGCCGAGACCTGCTGACCGAGACTCACGGCCTCGGAGGGATGCTGGATGGGCCGTCGGGACAGCTCGGGAATGTTGATCAGCGCGGTGAAGCC
The DNA here is from genome assembly GCF_042790435.1 of Streptomyces sp. NPDC056738. NCBI lineage: Bacteria > Bacillati > Actinomycetota > Actinomycetes > Kitasatosporales > Streptomycetaceae > Streptomyces > Streptomyces sp. NPDC056738. The sequence goes on along the minus strand of NZ_JBHTZF010000001.1, from coordinate 602,846 downwards.
CCCGATGTCCACGAAGACGCCGAAGGGGGCGATCCTCGTGACGGTTCCGGTGCAGGTGTCACCAGGGCGGAGCGTCTTCAGGAACGCCCAGTTCAGATCGCTCGGCGTCGGCTCGGTCCTCCACCGGGCACGCAGGACGCCGTCGCTGTCGGGCAGGACCGCGGTGAACAGAGGGTGGCGTTCGTCGACGTACAGGGACAGCGCCGCGGCGGCCCGGGCACCGGCGACCCGGGCGGTCAGTTCCCGATGCTCGGTCTCGTCGGCGACGACGCTGGAGATCACCCCGTCCTCGTCCTCCCAGACGAACTCCACCGTCTCGTCGTCCGGCAGCGCGGCGAGGACCGCGTCGACGTCGCCGGACAGGTCCGGCCAGACGGTCAGTCGGGCACGAGGGGCGAGTGTGCCGCGTACCGCGTCGAGGTTGTCCTCGGTGAGACGGTGCCAGCGGGATGCGTTGAAGACGTGTCCCTCCTCCAGGATGGCCGCCCCTCGCGTGGCGACGGAGCGGCGCAGCCGGGCCCAGAAGACCTCGTCGGCGGGCCGCTGCACGCCCGGTTCGTCGAGATCCGCAGCGTAGGGAGAGACCGCCAGCCGCTCCGGGAAGAGTCCGAGCGCCCGGGTGCGGACGAGGGCGCCCTCGCAGGGATCCTCGCTGGTGACGTAGACGTACTGATCCCATCCGACGTCCACGGCGAACCTGTTCTCGACCTCCAGACGGCACCAGGCGCCGTTGTCCCGGAGCATGCCCCGGACCAGCTCGAGACCGACGGAGAGCGACACCTCGGCGCCGTCGTGATACCCACGGAGATCGGCGGGAAAGAGCCCCGCGAGGCCGTGGCCGTCGACGACGGGCTCCCGCCCGAAGTGCGCAAGGCCGACGACCCCGGGCTCACGGATGTGCAGCCGGTCGACCCCCGTGTCCTCGGCAAAGGCCGCGACCGCCTGCAGATAGGCCGCTTCGACCGGACCGTGGTCACTGATCGTGTCCTCGGCGCCGACGTAGCTGCCTTGCTCGTCGCGGTCGGCGGGATCGTACTTGGTGATCCGGTAGGCGAAGGGCGACACGATGCTCCTGTGGTCGTTCACGAAGCCGGCCGGCTGTCGATCGACCTGGCAGCAGGAGCGTATCGACCTGGCAGCAGGCAGGAGCGTAGTGTGCCCCGGCACACTCCCCACCATGATCAACTGGATGGTGTCTAGGCTTCGTCCATGCTGACCAGTGACGCCGAGTCGTACGAGAGCGCCAGGCGACTGGCTGCCGGGGTCGCTCTGGACCAGGTGCTCGATGCGACGGAGCCGGACTCCTGGATCGATCTCGACGTCGAGGTCCGCGGACTGGCCCGGCGGCGGCCGGAGCTGTTCCACTCGAACGCGTCGCCCTCCGGACGGCGGATGTACTGGGACCCGGAGTCGTCCGCGCCCACCGTCACGTGGTCCCGGAAGCCGGGCGACGCCGAGATCGCCATCGCCCTCTGCCACCCCAGCGGCCTCATCCGGGAGGCCGCGCTGAGCCGTGTCGAGGGGCGGCCCGCCCTGCTCTCGCTGATCGTCATCCGCTGCGCGGACTGGGTGGGACCGGTACGCGAACGGGCTCGCGGGATCCTGGCCGAGACACCCCCGGACCGGCTGGCCGCGCACGCCCCGCTGATCCTGCGCGTCGGGCGGCGCTCCCGGGGCGGCTTCGCCCAGGAACTCCTGACCCACGCACTGCGCGGGGGCCCGGCCGCCCGAACCGAGGCGCTGCTCGACAGCCGCGACCGGGCCACTTCCCGCCTCGTGCACCGGGTCGCCGTCGAGCGACGGTTGCTCCCCGCGCCGCGGCTCGCTCGGACCGCCGCCCACCACCGTGACGTCGTGGTGCAGAACCTGTGCGCCGAAGCGGCCGCGGCCACCCTCGGTGAAGGCACCTCCGAGGGGTCCGCCGAGGTCGTCGCGCCGCTGCTGGAGTCCCGGCAGCCCCGGGTCAGGTCGGCGGGGGTGACGGCGCTGCGCCGCACCGGGCGGCACTCGGACGCCGAGCCGTATCTCACCGACCGGTCCGCCGTGGTCCGGGCGTGCGCCCGGTGGGTGCTGCGGCAGGGCGGCACCGACCCGGCACCGTTGTACCGCGCCCTCTGCGCCGACCCGGCGAACCGTCCCGCCGCCGCGGCGGGACTCGGCGAGTGCGGGGTCCGGGAGGACGCCGAGCTGATCCGGCCGCTGCTCACGCACCCGGCACCCGGGGTGCGTGCCTCCGCCGTGGCGGGACTTCGAGCGCTCGACGCCGTGCGTATCGACGACGTACGGCCGCTGCTGGACGACCCGTCGGCGGTCGTGGTCAGGCAGGCGACCGCGGCTCTGCTTCCGTGGGCCGACCGCCTACCGCTGGAACTGCTCCGCGCACGACTGACCGAGGATCGTCCGCGCCACCAGCGGATCGCGGCGATCCGGCTGCTCCGGGCGGCAGGAGCGCACACCCCCGTGGTCACCGACGTGGCCGACGGCCGGTGTTCCCCAACAGCCTGGCCTGCTCACTCTTCAGCCGTGTGAAGCGATCGCGGGTGTACTCCCGCAGCCCGCGGCCGGGAAAGGTCACCACCGACAGATGCTCCCTGAAGTCGCCCTGGGCCCAGCGCGCGGCGGTGATCTCGTACCCGGAGACATGCGCGCAGAGCTCCAGCAGCGCTTCGGGCATCTCCTCCTCGATGAGCAGGTCCGCCCTGGTGACCACGACGTCCCGCATCGCCCGGATGTTGGGGATGAACACGCTCGTGGCCCAGGTGCGCCACTGGACGAGCTCCTCCTCGGTCGGCGGTATGTCGTGGTCGAACGGGTCCCGGCCGTCCTCGCGGGCGTACATCGCCGAAAAGGTGTCGTAGACGCGGCTGTTGGACTCCATCAGCGCGAAGAGAGGGCCGTAGAAGTTGTTCAACTGCGCGTTGACCCGGTCCAGTCGGGCCTGCCGTTGAGTGAGTCGCAGGCCGTTGGCGTACGTCGCGAGGTAGCCGAGGAATGCCAGCCCGACAGTGACGATCATGGTGAGCATGGGAGGTGATGGTAGGCGTTTCGCCGATCGCGGTCTCCCGGATCTCCGGCCGTGGGTCGTGAGTCGAGGTCGCCGACACCATGAACTCCCTTACGGGAAAGCCTTGTTGGTGACATTGACAGGAACGCGCCAACTGGATTCACTTCCTTGAAGAAGGTACGGACCAGGTTCGACCGCCGCCTGCCGGGCTCGCCACGCCGCCGTCGGCCTCGGGCGAACCCGCCGCCCGGCATCCCCCATCGTGAAATCGAGGCGAGTTCCGGTGACCTTGCGCAGCGCCGACATCGTTGTCGGATCGCGGTTCCTCAGTTTCCTCCTGGCGGCCGTTCTCGCGTGTGCGGTGCTCCTCCCGGCCGCGTCTCCCGCGGCCGCCGCCACCCAGGTGTGCGTACTGGCCTGCGACACCCTGGACCCCTCGCAGGCGCGGCAGGAGAGCTTTCCGGTCCCGGCCAAGAACCTCAACGGCCGCCGCCTCGAGCTGCACGTCTCCGACGCGGACGACATGGCGTGGGCCAGCATCGACGGCGGTGTGACCGGCGACTCGGTGTGGCTCGACCGTTCCTGGGACGGCGGTGCCACCTGGGACGGACTGCTCGGCAAGGCCGCCATACCCGGTACGTGGACCGGCACCAGGACGTTGATGTACAACATCACCGATCCCCGCAACCACCGACGCGGACTGGTGCGGGCCTGCGGCGACGCCGCCGCCGTCGGCTGCACCGACTGGGTCTACCCCACCGTCTGCGACACGCTCTGCGACCGCACCGACGCGGGCCAGGCGGCCGGCGACGCCCGGCCGGTGCCGTCCGCCACCCTCTACGGCCGTACGATCCGCCTGCACGTCGACCAGAAGAACTCCATGGCCTGGGCGAGCATCGAATCCGGTGCCGGCGGCGACGAGATCTGGCTGGACCGATCCTGGAACGGCGGCTCGACCTGGCCGGACGGCTCCTCCCTCGGCCGCACCGCCGTGCCGCAGGGGGCCACCGGCACCCGTACGACGATGTACGCCACCCGGGATCCACGCGGCCTCCTTTACGGCGGAGCGGTCCGCGCGTGCGGCCGCGAGGCCGGACACCAGGAGGGAAGCTGCACCGCGTGGGTCAGGCCCGCGCCGACCCGGGCCCGCGCCGCGGCGGACGCGCTCATGTCCTCGTACGACCCCTACAACGGCTGGTGGCCCAGCAGTTGGTGGAACTCCGCCGCCACGCTCACCGCGCTCGTCGACTTCGCCAGGACGACCGGCACACACGACTACGACTGGGCCGTCGCGCGCACCTTCGACCAGAACAAGGGCAACTTCGCCGCCGGCGTGCGCAGTTCGGACACGATCGAGGGCCACTTCATCAGCCGTTCCATCGACGACTCGGGCTGGTGGGCCATCGCCTGGATCGACGCGTACGACCACACGGGCGACTCCCGCTATCTCGACGAGGCCGTGACCATCGCCGGGTACGTCCAGCAGTACTGGGACACCGGCACCTGCGGAGGCGGCGTGTGGTGGGACCGGGAACGCACCTACAAGAACGCCGTCACGAACGGCCAGTACCTCTGGCTGACCACCGCGCTGCACCAGCGCATCCCGGGCGACACGGTCTGGCTCCAGCGAGCAAGGACCGCCGCCGCCTGGTACAGGTCCAGCGGGATGATCGATTCATCCGGGCTGGTGAACGACGGGCTGACCTCCGCCTGCGCCAACAACGGTGGGACCGTGTGGAGTTACAACCAGGGACTGGCCATCGGCGCCTTCACCGAGCTGTGGAAGTCGACCGGGGACAGTTCACTGCTGGCCACCGCGCGGACCCTGGCCGATGCCGCCATCGGCAACCCCGCGCTCACCCGGGACGGCGTGCTCACCGAGTCCTGCGACCTCGGTTCGGCCTCCTGCGACGACAACCAGAAGCAGTTCAAGGGCATCTTCATGCGCAACCTCGCCGACCTCGCGACGGTCACCGGTTCCAGCACCTACCAGGCCTACGTCCAGAAGCAGGCGGACACCCTGTGGGCGCAGGACCGCACCTCCCTCAACGCCCTCGGTGAACGCTGGGCCGGCACCCTCCCCAACCAGACCGACTGGCGGACCCAGGCGAGCGCCCTCGGAGCACTCACCGCCGCCGCGGGCTGACGCCGAGTCCCAGCAGCCGCCGTACGCGGTGCACGGGCCGGCCTGCCGTGAGCCGACGGCCGGTCCGGCTCAACGCGGTGCCGGGCCGGACGTGTTCACCACTGGACCAGGTCCGGCCACTGACGCGGGAGCCAGTCCGTGAACGACACGGGCCGGCCGTCCAGCTTCATGGGAAGGATCCGGTCGCAGGTCGCCCGGCCGTCGAACCAGAGTGAGCCCCGGTGCGGACCGGTGACGACGAGCAGGGTCGAGAAGCCGCAGCCGTTCTCCTGGATGAAGACGGCGCCGGACGTCTTGAGCTCCTGGAACACCTCGTACTCGGCGTCCCACTGGTCCCAGGCCGCCTGGTGGGCCTCGGGATCCGCGAAGTCTTGAGCCCGAGGCTCGCGTTCGTCCAGCTCGTCCTCGTAGGCGCGGTAGGAATCGGGATGGGGAAAGTCGGACGTGAGTAAGGCGTAGTTGGTGGTCGAGTCCCCCTGCCAGCCCCAGCCCGTCGCGGATCGGCGGAGGCGGTTCACGGCACCGCCGGCGCTGTGCCGGAGCAGATGATCGCGGTACTGGTCGGGGAACGTGACGCCCAACTCCGCCTCCGCGGCACGGATCTCCGCTTCGGACAGGGGCGGCGGAGCGGGATCCCGCCGCGCGGGTGGAGAACCGAGCTCCTCGAAGCGCCTTCCGCGAGCGACGCGTCGGGCTTCCGCGATCCAATCGGTCGTCATGCCGTGGCCGCCTCGTCCTGCGAGCGACGTGGCGGCGGCATCGTCGCCTCCGCTCGACAGTCCGTCCGTCATGCCGAGTCCGTCGGAGTCGGCACCGCCACGGGGCCCGGGGAGAGGAACTTGGCCGACTTGGCGGCCAGATGCCGCGCCAGATACTCGGGGGCGTCGTCCGGGCGCATGCGCGCGAGGGCGACCAGGGCCGTGATGACCACGTCCGCGACCTCGGCGTGGGCGTCGGCCCAGGGCGTGGTCTCCTTGCGGGGGTTGGTGCCACGGGCTCCGATGACGGCCTGGGACGCCTCCCCGGTCTCCTCGGCGATCTTGAGCACTTGCAGGCTCCACTGCTCCGCCTGGTCCAGGCCGAGCGCGGTGTCGTGTTCCTCGAAGCGGCGGGCGAGTTGCTCGATGGTGTCCCAGACGCTGCCGTCCACGGCGTGGTGTCTCCTTCGGGGGCTAGGGGCCGGACCGGTCGGCCGCCACGTGCCCGATGATCCCAGCATCCGACCGGCAGACCGTACGAACCCTGCGCGGCAACGGTCCACCGACGGAACCCCGGGCTCGTACAGCATTCCGTACTGCCTCTGTCGCGCATGCGTCGCAGCGGTCCTGACCGCCGACACCCTCCGCGCGACAGGCCCGCCTCAGCCGATCTGTTCGGCCAGGGCGACGATGATCCCCGCGGGGCCGCGGAGGTAGCAGAGCCGGAAGATGTTCTCGTACTGGGCCACCTCGCCGAGGAGTTCGGCGCCGTGGGCGCGCAGGCGGGCGATGGTGGCGTCGATGTCGTCGACGGCGAACATGACGCGATGCAGGCCCAGGGTGTTGGGCGGCGGGTTCCGCGGCCCGGCGTCGGACAACGCCGGAGCGTTGTACTTGGTCAGCTCCAGCTTGCTGTGACCGTCCGGGGTCCGCACGACCGCGATGTCGCTCCGGACGCCGTCGAGTCCGACGGTGCGGTCCGCGTAGAGGCCCTCGATCTGCGCCTTGCCTTCCAGCTCCATGCCGAACTCGGTGAAGAAGGCGACAGCCGCGTCCAGGTCGTCGACGACGATGGCGACGTTGTCCATCCGCAGAACAGTCATGTCTCCCAGACTAACGACTCGAGACGCGCTGGCGCGGGACCGACCATGACGACGGCCGCGCCGGTCCGCGCACCCGCGGATCGGATCAGATGCCCAGCCCGCCCCTCGGGATCGGCGGCTTGGCATTTCCCGCTTGTTTGGTCCTGTACATGCCCGGAATTGTGGCTTCCGTCATGGCGAATCCGATCATGGTCTGATGAGATCTCCGGATGCTCGGTTTCCTCATCCGTCTCCTGCCGTTCTGGGTTCGCGAACCCCTCCTCATCGTGATCGGCTCCGTTCTCGGCGTACGCCTCATGTATCTCGCCGCGACCGGTCACGGTCTGGTCGCGGCGGGGTTCGGTCTGGTGTTCCTCGTGTTCACCGCGATACGTGTCCACGGGGTGGTCCAGGCGCTGCGTGCGCGCCGGAACACGAACCCGGCGGCGTCCGCGGGCGGAGCGACCGCTGATGTTGCCGTCCCGGCCCAGGCTCAGCCTGCGATGTCACAGGCCCAGGCTCAGCCTCAGGCCCCGTCTCAGGCGGAGCCGCAGGCCCTGGCCGGAACCGGGCCGCGTCCCGGCGCGGGCGCCCCCAAGAAGGACCACAACCCGTGGGCCCAGGCCGTCGGCGCCGTGGCCCTCTTCGGGGTACTCGGCGCGGTGCTGTGGCTGGGCCCGCGCTTCATGCCGTCCGACGACGTCAGCGCCACGCCGCCCGCCTCGTGTTCGGACGAGACCCACGAGGCACTGCCGAAGGCCTTCAAGCAGAAGCCCCGGCCCGTGACCGGTGAGGAGCTGTGCGAGGTGCTCAACGGGCCGGACCTGGCCGAGCTCCTCGGAACGCCTGGCGAGAAGGCGACCACCGCCTCCGGCAGCGACAACACCGCGCCGCTGACGGACGGGAAGGTGGCCCGACCGGAAGCCCAGGTCGACTTCGACACGTACACCGTGAACGTCTCGGCCACGTACAACGATCTGTCGATCGACCAGTACGTGAAGCTGATGAAGTACGGGGAGGAGACCGACGTCAAGAAGCTCAAGGTTCACGGCCGGTCCGCGGTCTTCTCGACGGACCACACCATGAAGCTCGAGTTCAATCTCGGGGGCAGCGGCGGATCCGGTGGACCGGTCGAACAAGGTCCCCTGGAGAGGACGCTGTCCGTGGCCCTCGACCGTGGTGACCGCGGCGGCTACTGCGAGATCACCGTGTGGAGCGAGTCCGGAGCCCTCCCGAACGACACCGCTCTCCTCGACATCGCCGAGAAGGTCCTTCCGAAGATCCCCGAACGACGGGGCCGTTGAGCCGCGGGCGACACGCCTGAAGCACGGACGTGCGCACCAGGACGGGGGACGCGATCAATGCGATCACGCGATCAATGCGATCAACGCGATCGCGCGAACAACGCGATTCCCTCCTGGTGTCACACCAGCGTTCTACGATCCCCCGTCATGACCGATGACATGCTCGACTACGCCCGACCCGGTCTGCTCACCCTCCTCACCCCCGACCAGCTCGGCCTCATCAAGGGCCTGCCGGACGACCCGGTGGGGGTGTGCGCCGCCGTACAGGGCCTCGTCGTTCAGCCGACCGACGCCGCCGCCCTCGGTGTTCCCGAGGAGCGGCTCGCGGAGAAGAACATCCGGCCGGTGAGCGCACTGGTCGCCACCTTGACGGAGTTGGATCCCGCTCCGCTCCACCGTGCCCGGACACCGGAGACGCGGGTGGTGGGGACATGCCGCCACTTCGCCACCCTCGCCTGCGCGATCCTGCGGGCACGGGGCATCCCCTCCCGGGCCAGGTGCGGCTTCGGCATGTGCTTCCAGGAGGGGCGCGGACTCGACCACTGGATCACCGAGTACTGGCACGCAGTCGAACAGCGCTGGGTACGTGTCGACACCGAGCACCTGGGCCACGGTTTCGTCGAGCACCCGGAAGACCTCGCGCCGGGCGAGTTCCTCACGGGCGGCGAAGCGTGGACACGGCACCGCGAGGGCCTCATCGATCCGGCCCGGTTCGGAGTGCTCGGCACCGACCACGCCTGGGGCCCCGCCGAGATCAGCGGCAACGCGGTCCGCGACCTCGCCGCGCTCCGCAAGCTGGAAATGCTGCCCTGGGACGAGTGGGGCCGGATGACCGAGGCCTACGAGGGCACGACGGGCCCCGATTACGACCTGCTCATCGACAAGGTGGCCGAGGCGTGCGCCGCCGGAGACCCGGCCACGCTGACACGCCTGTCGGCCACGGAGGAACTCACCGTTCCACCGCACATGATCACCTGACGTCCGGAGCACCTGACCGGGACCCGGAGACGGTGGGGGAGGGACTGGCCGGCGCCGGAGGCCGCGGGCCGGGGGGTGTGTGAGGTCTGCTCGACGGCTACCGGGTCAGGCGGGTCCCCTGAGTTCCCGGCCGGTCACCATCTCGGATTCGATCCGTACGAACACCGCGTTCCGCAGTGGCATCCAGGAGGTCGGGCCGACCTGCGCCAGCCGTTCGTGCTCCGCACGGTCGGTCACGACGGTGGCGCGGCCGGTGACGACGACGCTCCACCCGGACCGGGTCTCGGCGTCGAACTCGTCCGCCTCGAAGGCGACCACCACACGGTCGATCGCACGGACGAGTTCCGAGTCCGACGAGGTGCACAACAGCACGGAGCCGTCCGTGTTCAGGCAGAAGTTGACCGGGAGGACCGCGGGCAGGGCCTGCCGGGTGTACACCACGCGGCCGACCGGGACCTTCGCCAGGAGGCGGAGGCACTCCTGCCGGTCGAGTTCGTGAATCGTGTCTTCCTGGGACATCCAGCCATCGTCCCTGCCCGCACCGGGACCGAATAGGGCCGGTCGGCCCTACTGAGGGGGAGCCGAAGGGCCTGCCCGAGCCCGAACGACCCGAGAACGGGCTCCCGCCCTAGTCACCCGGGCTCGCCCACCCAGGTTCGCCCGTCGGCAGGCCTCGCCCCCCTCCACAGGCGTGCCCACCGGCCCGGCCCGCCTCCCTAACCCACCGGCAGAGGCTCACGCACCATGAACACGTCCACCGGATCCTCCGCCTCGACCACGAACCCGTGCCGCTCGTACAGCCTCCGGGCCGGACTGCCCTGCAATACGTTGAGCCGGACCCGGGCACCGGCGCGGTCGCACCGCTCCAGCAACTCGCTCAGCACGCCCGAACCGATCCCGCACCCCTGGAGATGCGGCGCCAGGTAGAAGTGCTCGAACCACCGGGCGTCCTCCGCCGGACGCAGGGCCACGGAACCGGCGAACGTGCCGCCGACCTCGATCACCCAGGTGTGGGACGGGTCGAACGCGTCCCGCAGCCGTTGACGCACGCGCTGCGGGTCATAGCGCCCGAGCCGCTCCAGATCCGGCCGCATCACCACGGCACGCAACTCGACCACCGCATCGACGTCCCGAAGCGACGCCGGACGAAGATCCCAATCAACCATGATCATCAGACTATCGCGCGGGATGGATCAGAGCCCTGCGGCCTTGCGTTCGTCCTCCGTCAACGGAGGGCCGTCCAGCAGGGGCTTCTTCCGGCCGAGGAAGACACGAAAGAGCATGTCGGGGGCGAGGAGCCGGGCGGGGGGCCGTTCCATGCTCATGACGTCCAGGAGGACCCGCAAGGCGTGGGGGTTGCGCGCCCCGGCGTCGACGGCGCGGTCGATGAACCTGGCGGCGGCGCGTTCCAGTCCGCTCGGCGCCTCGTCCGTGGCACCCGGGTAGAGGGCGTCCTGGCCCACGGCGAGATCCCAGGCCTGCCCGACGGGGCGTGCCGCGCGACGCTGGATGAGCCGGGCCGTCTCCGGGGAGCCGATGTCCTGCCTCGCGAGCACTCTCCTGAGCTCCAGGACGCTCTGCGCGGCAGCGGTCAGGCCGTGTCCGTACACCGGGTTGTATCCGGCGATGGCGTCCCCCAGAACGGCGAAGCCGGACGGCCACCCGGGCACCTTCTCGAAGTAGCGCCGCTTGTTGGCCGTACTGCGAGTCGTGACGACATCGGTGAGTGGTTCGGCCTTGGCGAGAAGGTCGCCGATGACGGGATGGGCGAGGGTACGGGCGAAGGGCACGAACTCGTCGTTCTCGCGGCTGGGCTGGCCTCCCCTGCTGCCGGAGAGCGTGACGAGCCAGCGGCCCTCCTCGATGGGGAGGATGATGCCGCCCCGGCCCGGCGGCCGCGAGGGATCCGCTTGCACGTTGACGATGGGGAAGTCCTCGCCCGTGGAGGCGGGGGCGCGGTAGATCCGGCTCGCATAGCCGACACCGGCGTCGACGACCTTCTCCTGGACCGGCGGCAGCCCGAGGCCGGCCAGCCAGACCGGTGCGCGGCTCGCCCGCCCCGTCGCGTCGATGACCAGGTCGGCCGACAGGATCTCCGCTCCCTCGGCGCCGCGTATGCGCACCCCCGTCACGTGGCCGGAGCCGCCTTCGAGGGCGAGGAGTTCGGTCCGCTCGCGCACGGTCACACCGGACCCCCGGAGGACCTCGGCGCGGATCGTCGAGTCGAGCAGGTCGCGGCTGCACACGAGGTTGACGTGGTGGGCGTTCTCGAACCGCCTGAACCACTGTCCGGAGGGAGCCTTGCTGACCATGCCCGACATGATCGGCACGCGGCGGGCGCCGCGAGCGACGAGCTGATCCGTGATGCCGGGCAGCAGTTCTTCCAGAGCCAGCACCCCACCCGACCACAACAGGTGCGCGTGGCGGGCCTGAGGCAGTCCCTTGCGAGGGGCGGGCAGTCGGGGCAGGACGTCGGACTCGATGACCGTGACGTCCGCGTGGCCGGAGAGTACGGCCGCCGCGAGCATGCCGGTCATCCCTCCTCCGATCACGAGAGCGGCAGGCCGGCGACCGGACGTTCTCTCGGGCATTGGCGGAAGCACCCTTTCTCGCGGCCGTCCGGCCGTGACGGCTCCTGTCAGGCAGTTGCCGCCAGGAGCACCGAAGTTCGAACTGCGGGGAGACAACGTACCTTCACGACCGCGGCGGTTGGGATCCCTCCTGCCGCACGTCGCGCAGGGCCGCGCGCCGACGGGCCGCCGCGACGATGGGCGAGGACCCGATGGCCCGGGCGAGTCGGACCCTGGTGTGGGGGCGTTCCACGGTTTCGAGCAGGCTCACCTCGGTTGTGCGGTAAGCACTGTGACGCTCCGTCACATGAATGCGTGCCGCGGCCAGCATGGCGGCGTCCGCCACCACCCGCGCGTCCTCCAGCACCGTCTGTCGCGCGCGGCCGGACTCCGCCGGTGCGGCCGACTGCCGAAGTGCCTCGGCGTAGGCGGCGTCACGGATCTCCAGGTCCAGGTAGGGCCCACAGGCCAGGACACCGTCCAGGATCGTGATCTCCTGCTGGGTCAGGCGTACCACGGGCGAGGTCCACCAGCGGAACTCCGCCGTCGCCGAACCCCGCAGGTCGCGCAGCTCCGCCCAGAGCGGCTTCTGGAGCCGGTAGCGGTTCCAGGCGCGCGCGTTGTCCGCCAGAGGCGGGCCGAGGCGGGGCAGCGCGAAGCCGGTGGCGACCAGGACGCCGGCGAGCGCGACCAGCGGCGGTGACACGTCGGTGCTGAGGAAGTCCCAGTCACGGCCGGTCCAACGGGCCGCCAGGGAGGCGTACTTCGCCGCTTGGTAGGACAGGTCGAAGCAACTGCCGATCACGATCAGGGTCAGGCCCGTGTGGGTGATTCCGGTGACCATCCGGAGCCAGCCGAGACACATGCCCGTCAGAATGACGGTGGCGAGGGTGTGAAACGCCAGATACAGCAGGATCATTTCGCGCATGTACGGGGTGTTGGCGTAGTAGGTGTCCAGGTCCCGTGTCCGCTCGACGGGCGCGTCGGCCAGTGCGAAGAGCACGACGATCCCGATGATCACCACCGTGTAGAGGGCCACCACCAGGAGCATCCGCCGCCTGACCTCCGGGAGGGGCCCGCCCCGCCACACGATCATCAGGACGATGTAGGCGGCGCTCAGCGCGGACATGCCGCAGTACACGAGCGGTCCGGAGAAGTTGGATATCCCGGTGAACGCGTTGACCGCGGTGATCGTCGGGGGCGCGGAGAACAGGCACACGGCGGAGCCGATCAGAAGGATCGCGCTGCTGGGCATGATCGCGGGGTCGCGCCATGTCTCCCTCAGCGAGGGGACTTTGATCGCGACGGCGATGAGCAGGATGGCGCCGGGGATGTAGAAGACCAAGCCGCTGCCGTTCATCGATCACGGCCCTTCCGGGTGCGGACCGGGCGCGGGCTCGCGGCGGCCTGGTCGGGACCCGGGGCGGGCGCTGCGGATGGGCTCATGTGGATGATTTCTCGCCATCCTCGACGTGTTCGACAGCAGGACGGGGCGGCGCCGCCGAATCCGTGCGGACGGCGGCCGCGACGGGTGAGCTGCGCAGGGCACGGGACACCCCCACGAGAGCGGCACGCGCGGTCGGGACGGCCGAGTCCCCGGGAGCGTGCGGTGCGCGGGTGCGGCCCTGGCGGGTGGCCTGCGCGGCCGCGCGGATCATCGCCGCCTGACCGACGAGAACGGCTTCCGGGCCGCTGCTGCCGGCGGCTTCGGCGGCCGACTGCGCGTGTGCCCGGACGTCGTCGTCGAGCTGCGGGCGTACGAGGCTCAGCCCGTCCTGGATGCCCGCCTCGCGTCGGGTCAGGTGCACCTGGGGCGAGGCGTACCAGCGGATGGGCGCGGCCAGGGAGGTGCCGGGGCTGGCGCCACTGAGTTCGTTCCACAGCGGCCCGAGCCGTACGAAGGCGACAAGGGTCCGTCCGATGCCGACCGCCCAGGGGCCCACCAGGGGCAGCAGGAATCCGACGATGGCGAAGGGAGCGGCCATGGCCGAGACGAGGGGGGAGAAGGTGGTGCTGAGAACGTCCCAGTCCCGGCCGGTCCTGTGAGCGGCCACCGCGACCAGCTTCAGGCTGCTGAAGGAGAGATTCAGCAGCCAGCCGACGCACAGGATCCACAGGCCGGCACGCAGCCAGCCCTGGACCTGGAGAGCCCAGCGCCAGCACATCATCGTGGTGACGAGAGCGGCGGTCATGTGCGCCAGCAGGTACAGCATGATCATCTCGCCGATGTAGGGCGTCGACGCGTAGTACGTGTCGAAATCGGTTCGACGTTCCACCGGAGCGTGACCCAGGCCGAACAGCGCGACCAGCGCGGCGACGACCAGTGTGTATCCGAGGAGCCAGTGTCGCGAGACCCGCCGTACGTGCTCGGGCGAGCCGCCGCGCCAGTGGACGATGAGCAGCAGGCAGGAGGCGCTGAACCCGCTGATGATGATGTACACCAGCAGACTCGACGCGTTCGGGACCCCGCTGATCCTGTTCACGGCGGCGATCGTCGGGGGCGCCGCGAAGAAGAATCCCGCGCCCCCCACGGCGATGACGACGCAGACCGACCGGACGAGCGGGTCCCGCCAGGCTCTCCACAGATCCGGAATCTTCACGCCGAGGCAGATCCACAGAGCGGCGGCGGGTATGTAGTAGTCGAAGGAGTCCACGGGCTCAGACCTGCCGACGACGGTTTCCCAGCGACGCGTTGATGCGTCCGGCGATGTCGTCGCGACCCGTCGCCGCACTGCCCGGCTCGCTCTCCAGCCATACGCGGAACCGCGTGGCCGCCAGCAGGCCGAACGTCTCGGCGGCCCGCTCCTCGCTGTGCTTGAACTCGGTGCGCGCGGCCACCCGGCGCACGGTCTCGTCCAGCTCGGGCAGATCCGGGCGGGTGGCCAGCATCCGGGTGGCCACGGAGTGCCCGACGGCGTGGTTGCCGCACGCGCCGTCGAGCAGATGCCAGACCTCGTGGAAGAAGATCGCCAGTTGATGGAGCGGTGTCGCACGCTCGTCGATCACGATGATGTCGCGGTCGGGCAGATCGAGCCAGAGACCACTGGCCGTCCGATGCGGGAACTCCTTGCGCAGGACGACGAGTTCGCGACCGGTCTTCGCGCCGACCAGGCGGATCAAGGCGTCGAAAAGGGCGTCGGGCTCGGAGGGGACCGGCAGTTCCACACCGGTGACCAGCTCGTCGACCAGACGACGCATGACCCTTACCTTGCGCACTGTTCTCCCCAGGAAGTGCGAGAAGCCTGCGGCTTCGTGTCAGCGTTCTTCGCTCTGTACAGGTCGGCGCCGATCCGGGACGACGGCACGGTCGGCCTCCGTACGCAATATGCCAAACCCGCGCTTGCCGTGC
Organism: Streptomyces sp. NPDC056738; assembly: GCF_042790435.1. Classification (NCBI taxonomy): domain Bacteria; kingdom Bacillati; phylum Actinomycetota; class Actinomycetes; order Kitasatosporales; family Streptomycetaceae; genus Streptomyces; species Streptomyces sp. NPDC056738. The sequence goes on along the minus strand of NZ_JBHTZF010000001.1, from coordinate 587,715 downwards.
ACGGGCGAGCATCCGAAGGCGACATCGCGATGGGGCATATGATGCTGAACAAGTCCGATAAAAGCAGACCCGTGAGCGCTGGGCCGGATGACTGGATATAGCCGTCGTCCAGGTGGCCCGAACGGCTCCGGCGGCCGCGGCGGACGGGCGCGCCCCGCGGGTCTCCGGCCCCCTGGACGGCTCGCGAGGGACGAGGACGACCGTGCCCGATGTGCCGAGTCACCACCCGGAAGATCCGAAGGAGAACCGGTCATGACCCCATTCCCCACCGAGCGAGCCGTCCGGACCACCCCCGAGGGACTTCTGTGGGAGCCCAGCGACCGCTGGGTGCGCGGCGTGCGCGGCGAGGTGACCGTCGTCGACAGCAGGCACCCCGTCCTCGTGTGGGAGCCGGCCGTACCGGTCCCGCTGTACGCCTTCCCGCGCGCGGAGGTCCGCGAGGACCTGCTCCGCCCCGCGAAGAACCCCGCGACCGGCACGCACACCGGATCACGGATCTTCTACGACCTCGAGATCGACGGAGAGCTCCAGGAGAACGCGGCCTGGACGTTCCCCGGCGCCGACCTGGCCGGACACATCGCCTTCGAATGGTTCGGCCGCGTCGGCCGGGGCCTCGACCACTGGTACGAGGAGGAGGAAGAGATCTTCATCCACCCGCGCGACCCGCACAAACGGGTGGACGCCATGGCCAGCACCCGGCATGTGACGGTCGAGATCGACGGCACGCTCGTCGCCGACACCGTCCGCCCGGTCCTGCTCTTCGAGACGGCACTGCCGACGCGCTTCTACATCCCGCGCGAGGACATCCGCATGGACCTGTTCGTCCCCACCGGCCACCACACCGGCTGCCCCTACAAGGGCACGGCCGGCTACTGGTCGTTCCGGGACGGAGCCGCCCACGCCACGAACATCGTCTGGAGCTACCCGGACCCGCTACCGGCGGTGGGCCCGATCAAGGATCTCCTGTCCTTCTACAACGAGGCGGTCGACATCACCGTCGACGGCGCAGCCCTGGAACGCCCCGTCACCCCCTTCACCCGAAGGGTCCCGGAGCGGACGCGGAAGTGAGCCCGGAGGCGGGGAGGCGGTTCAGGAGCGGACGCGGATCTTTCCACCCGGCGACGTGAGGATTACGCTTCGGCGCTGAAACGGCGAAGGCGGACGGGGGCCGGGATGCGTGGTGCACGGATGCGCCAGATCATCGGGGGAGTGATCGGCGTAGGGTCCATCGTCGTATCCGTCGCGCTGCGCCTGCACAGTTGGCCGGAACGGGGTTTCGTCACGGTGATGCTGCTCGGCATGGGCGGCTTCGGTCTCCTCTTCCACCAGTGGCGCGTACGAGGCGAACTCGCCGCCCGGCCCTGGGTACTCGGCGGCGTCGCCCTGTGGGCACTGACCGTCGCGGTGGCCTCCGTCGACGACAGCGCGGCCGGGCCCGTCGCCGTCCTGACGGCACTGGTGGGCGTCACGGGTGCTCTCGTCAGCCTCACGCGCAAGGCGCGGCTCCGCGGGAAGCCGGATCCCGCGACACCCGACCACTGATTCCTCGGCAACCAGCCCCTCTTCGCCGGTGCTTGCATGCCAGGCAGCCTCGAACCGCCGCCTCAGCCTGAACCGCCCGGGCGGAAGCGGCGAGCGATCAACCGCGCAGGTGGCCGAGGACGGACCGCGCCGCGCGCTCCACGGCATCGCGGGCCCCCTCGGAACGATCGGTCGTCTCGAAGCCGTGCCGGCCCAGGGGCACGTCGATCACCTCGACCGCGGTGTCACACTCCTTGGCGGCGGCCAGGAACTCCTCGACCGTCGCCGCGATCTCGGTGCGCTCCGACTCGACCCGGGTCAACACGAACGGCAGCCCCTCCGCCCCTCGAACGGCGACCGCCGGGCGGAACCGGGCATCGACGAGCCCCCAGTTCGGCATGGGAGCGAGGACCGGATACGTGGCCGCCACGCACCGCAGCCATGGAGGAGGCGCCGCGAGCCAGTCCGCCGAGAGCAGGCCGCCGACGGAGAAGAACCACAGGGCCACACGGTCGGAATCGACCCGCGGATCGGCCCGTACGAGGTCCACCGCCTCGGCTACGTCCTCGGCGGCCCGCCCGAAGTCGGCCAGATCGTGCAGCCGATGGTCCGGCGTCACGCCGACCGCCCCCAGGTCCGCCACGAGGCGCGCGTAGCCGACGAAGCCCGGCCAGTCGCGCGGAGTCGGCCGCACACCGGGGTGAACGGGACCACCGTGCACGAACACGACCGCCGGCCACGGACCTTCGTCTCCCGAGGGCTCGTCGGCGACGTCACCGGGGAGGTGGAGATCGATCCGCCCGATCCGCTCACGGCGCCGTTCCGGTACGTCGAGCAGGAACGGCCTGAGGTGCGCGGGCCGTTCGCTCACCGCGGCGCTCACCCGATGGCCTTCGCCCGCGGCGGCCCGGAGGAGTATCGCGGCCACCTCCTGCGCACGGGAGAGCATCGGCCAGTGTCCGGTGTCGAGTTCGAAGAAGGTCACACGAGGCTCGGCGAGTGCCAGGAACCGGGGGTCCCCCAACCCCACCAAGCCCTCGACCATCGCGATGCTCGAACCGTTCCCGGTGCACAGGACGCCGGTCGCCGGCAGCGCGGAGACCGCCCCCGTCAGACGCAGCGGCTGGATGAGCGTGCCCGCCGGCTGCGGTTCGGCGCTCTCCGCCAGCCGGGCGAGCGCGGCCGACGGGATGCCGGCGACGCTGCCCCAGCGTTGCCACGCCTCCGGCGACGGCGGCGGAGGGATCAGCCAGTCGTCCCCGCCCGCACCGGACCGGTGCAGCAGCCGGGCGCGTACCGTCTCGTCCGGCACCAAGGCCAGCGCATGGTCCCCGTGCTGTGGCATGCCGGCATCCAGATGGACGATCCGGGCGACCCGCTCAGGACGTCGGTCGGCGGCGCCGAGCACCGGGTGGATGCCGTAGCAGTGACCCACCAGAACCACCTCCGGCGCATCCAACTCGTCGATGAGCAGGAGCAGTTCGTCGATGTGCGTCTCGAGGTCCGTGCCCGGTCCGGCCGGACGCCCGGGGTCGCCCATGCCGCTGAGAGTCACCGGATGGACCTGCGCCCCCGACTCCCGTAGCCCTGCGGCCACTTCCCGCCAGATCCAGCCGCCGGTGTGGGCGCCTGCCACCAGGATGAAGGTCGTCATCGCTGTCTCCTCGTACCGGGTTCCACGGGCCGGGCGTACCGGCGCTCCGCGCTCGCCGGTACGGTAGGAACTCCCCCTGAGGGAGGTTCAAGTCCGTGTCCCCCGACACCATGTGGAGCATCGGAGAGCTCGCCGAGCGCGCCGGAGTCACCGTCAAGACCGTCCGCTTCTACTCGGACCGTGGGCTGCTGCCCGAAGGCGCCCGCAGCTCGGGCGGCCACCGCCGCTACGGCCCCGAGGCGCTCGACCGCCTGAACCTGATCCGTTCGCTGCGCACCCTCGACCTGCCGGTACCGGAAGTGGAGCGGATCCTCGACCAGGACGACATCCTGGAGGACGTCGTCGCGGGGCAGCTGCGGCGGATCGGCTCGCGGCTCACCGCCCTGCGCTGGCAGGAAGCGGCCCTCCAACTGCTCCGGGACAGCGCCCCCGAGGAACGCGCCGCTCGTCTGCGGCTGATCGGCGCCGTGTCCGTACCGCCCAGCACCGCGCCACTGGCCCGCTTCTGGCGGCGCTGGCTGCCGCCGCGGCTCCCGGCCCGGCTCGTCTCCGCGATCGTGGAACACTCGGTCCCGCAACTCCCCGAAGGCCCGACACCGGCCCAGGTGCTGGCCTTCACCCGGCTGCACGCCTTCGTCACCGCCCCGTGCCCCGGCGCGGACAACGGCCAGCCCGCGGCGCATCAGCCCGACGGCGGCCGTCCGGCCGTGCTCTACGACGGTCTCGTCGAGGCGTACGCGCTGGCCTCACCCCAGTTGCGTGCGCACCGGACACCGCGAGCGGGCGACGCGCTCGACTGCTTCGTCTCCGCCTACGCCCGCTCCCGTGACACCCGGGACACGCCCGCGTTCCGCCGCGGGCTCAGCGGGCAACTCGCCGCCGACCCCCGTATCGACCACTACTGGAATCTCACCGCCGAGATCACCGCCTCACCCGAACCGACCCCCGGCGCCATCCACGACTGGCTGTGCGCCGCACTGGACGACGAAGTCGCCCGGGCGGGCTGAACCTGGCATCCCCCGGTTCCGTCCCTTGTGTCCTCCAGAAGTGAGACGGGAAGATCACCGGACCGACGGATCATGGGGTTCTGCCGGTTGACGGTGGGGGGAGAGCGGTGGCGGGAGAGATACGTCTGCTGGGGCAACCGGACCCGACGGCGCAGCGGCGCGCCATGATGCTCGCGGTGCTCCTCCTGATCGCCATGGCCTGGCACTCCTTCATCGACTGGTACATAGAACGGGATCTGGTGACCGGCAACCAGGGGCCGTTTCCGGCGGCGTTGGGGTCGGAGGCACCGGCCGCACCGACACATGCCGCGCACCGGTCCTACCGCCCCGAAGCACTGGTCCACGGACTGGCCGTCGACTCCACCCACTCCGCTGTCATGGCCCTGAACGTGCGTACGGGCGAGGAGTACTGGCGTTACGAGCGCCGCGACCACCACGGCGACCTCGCGTCGGTCGAGGTGTCGGCCGACACGGTGGTGGCCTGGTTCGAGGACGGGAAGCTCGTGGGCATCGACCTGCGCACCGGGCGCGTACGGTGGCGCACCGACTTCTCGCGGAACGGCTTCCAGGACCTTCACATCGGCGCCGGCCAGGTCGTCGCGCAGACCCCCGGCGGTGTCGCCGCCTTCTCCGAGCGCGACGGAGACGAACTGTGGAGGCTGAGACAACCCCGGTCCTGCGAGGACCCCGGGCCCTGGAACGCGTACGACTTTCCGGAGCACCTGACCGTCGTCGAACTCAGCTGCAAGACCTCGGGCGACATGGCCGGTGTCGTGATCGGCGTCGACAATCGCACCGGCGCCACCCTGTGGACCCGTGCGGTGCGGCAAGAGGTCCACCAGGCCGACGACCACACCCTGGTCGCGGACTCCCCGACGGATTCCGGGAACGTGGGCGAAGCGGCCCGCGTCCAACTCCTGGACGTCGGCCGGCACGGTGCCGAACCGCGGGCCGAATTCACCAGCGACGAGTGGTTTCCCATGGACGCGCGGGAGGGCGTCGTCATCTCCGCAGGCGAGGACGTACCGCCGGACAGTGCTCACAGCACCGTCCTGACGGCCTACGACACGGGAATCGGCGAGCGCGCCTGGGAACGCCGGGCCGCGGCGGGCTTCTCGTTCGGCTGGGCCAGGATCGCCGACGGACGGGTCTACGTCGTGGAGAACTCGACGGTCCTCGAAGAGTACGAGGACCGGGACCTCCAGGCCGACCTGCTCGTCCTGGACGTCCACAGCGGAAAGCTGCTCCACCGGCTGCGTCTGCCGCACCTGACCGTGCCGGACGACATGCGGCTGACCGACCTCGAGGTCGAGGAGGTCGGTGACGGCGCCGTCCGTGTCGGGTTGCTCGAGTCGTCGCACGAGGTATGGCTCGTGACGTGAGCGACCCGAGCGGGAAGGTCGAGGAGGCGGCTCAGAACGCCCACCGCGTATGGGTGTAGACCCCGTCGTCCCGGCCGAAGCCGTAACCGGTGGCCGGAGCGACCGCGTACACCACCGCGTCTCCCTTGCGGAACGCGTCCCCGATCCCGTGGAAGGTTCCCTCCGGGGAGGTGATGTGCGGCCCGTACTTCCTTGCGTACGCGGTGATCACCTCTTCCACGACGGCCGGATCGGAGACCGGTGAGGCCTCGCCCTCGATCACGACGTCCAGGCCTTCGGTGAGCGAGTTCGCGCCGGTGGTCAGCGCGCAGTGACGGTTGTGGGCGAGGTTCTTCGCCTTCTGCTCGCCCGGGCCGGTCGAGAAGTACAGCACTCCTTCGTGCCACGCGGCGATCACGGGGGTGACGTGCAACCGGCCGTCGGGCCGGACGGTCGACACCCAGAAGATCTCGGCGGCCTCCATCGTGCGCAGGGCCTCGGCCCATTCGGTGGCCGTGACGTCCGCCGCTCCCGGGCGGGGAGAGAGCGCGGAGCTGTAGCGGGCGTCGAGCTCGGTGGCGGGCTGCTTCACGGGTTCCTGTGTCGGCATGACGGAACTCCCTTCCTCTTCCTGACAACGACTCCTCGGCCGCCCCGAATTCATCGCCGCGGCCGCTCTCTCGTCGGATCACGCGCCCCGGTGGCCGGATCAGGGGGAGACGATGGCGCTGAGTCCGTAGTCCAGCTCCGAGCCGTCGACGAGAACCGCCTCGACCGTGCGCGTCCGGGGGTCGATGTCGGCCACGACGCCCTCGCCCGCGTAGCGCGGGTAGCCCGTCTCGCCCGTCTCTCCGGTCGCCTCGACGTCGGCCGACCGCACGGCAGCTTCCTGGACGGAGGTGGCGTCGGTGTGCTCGACGTACTCGGGTACCAGCAGGACGGTGAAACGCTGAGATTCGGTAGTCACGCTCCGGTATTCAAGCGCCTCGCCCGGCACCCGTCGCGCAGGCGCACGGTAGTTCTTCGCGCCCCGGTGGTCTGCGGTTCCTCGCGCCCCGGCGGTCCGCGACTCCGCGCACCCCCGGCGGTCTGCTCTTCCTCGGGCTCCCTGCCGTCTGCGGCTCCGCGCACCCCAGAGCCGTCGGTTCCTCGCACCTGGCGGTCGGCCGAGCGGGCGACGGCGGTGGGATGCGCCGCGCGTCGGGGGAAGGCATCGATCATCGTGTCCGCGGACGGCCGGGCGACGCGCCGGCCGTCGAGAACAGATGGGCGAACCGTGAGGAACAGGGCGACGCAAGCACGAACACGCAGGTCCGCACCGGCCGACGGCCGTGCGGGGTGGGCCCGTCGGCTCGCCGCCGTCACGGGAGTCCTCGTGCTCTGCGCACTGCCCACCGGACCTGCGGGCGCGTCCCAGGAGAGCGGGCCCTCACCCGCCAGGCCCCCGCTGTTCGTCTCCGACTACGGCAACAACCGTGTGGTGCGGCTCGCGGCGATGGGCGACGGGCAGACGACGGTGCCCATCGACGGTGTCGTACGCCCGACCGGTCTGGCGTGGGACGCGGCCCGCGATCTCTACGTCTCCGACACGGGCAACAACAGGGTGCTGAAGCTGGAGGAGAAGGGCGGCGCGCAGTCCACCGTCCCGACCGTCGGCCTCTCCCGCCCGCTGGGTCTCGCCGTCGACGCCCACGGCACGCTGTACATCGCCGACAGTTTCAACGACCGCGTCGTGAAGGTCCCCTCCGACGGCAGCGGGCAGACCACCGTCCCCACCACGGGACTGCTCCACCCCTGGGGCCTGGCCCTGGGCACCGGCGGCGACCTGTACATCTCCGATTTCGTCAACGACCGCGTGGTCAGGATCGCCGCGGACGGCAGCGGCCAGACCACGGTTCCCACGGTCGGCCTGTCCCAGCCGACCGGCCTCGTCCTGAACGCCGCCGGCGACCTCTACATCGCGGACAGCGGCAACAACCGTGTCGTCAAGGTGTCCGCGGCCGGCGGTACGCAGAGCACGGTGCCGATCACCGGACTGAGCGATCCGCTGGGCCTCGCCCTGGACGGCCGCGGCGGCCTGTACGTGGCCGACGGGTTCAACAACCGGGTGGTACGAGTCGGCGAGACCGGCGGCGGCCAGGTCACGCTCCCCGCCTCCGGGCTCAACACCCCGACCGGTCTCGCGTTCCCGCCGACCGACAAGCGGCCCCGCCGGTCATGATGCCTCCCTTACGGGGATGTCCACGGGCTTGAGCGGGGTGTCGCTGGCGTCGGCCTCGGGCATGGGTCTGCCACGCAGTTCCGGGGTCTTCGCGCCGACCCAGAGAACCGCGAACAGGCACAGGAGGCCGCCGCTGACCAGGGCGGTGGCCCCCGAGGTCCAGCCCGCCACGACGCCGCCGCGCAGGTTGCCGAAGTTCGGTCCCGCCTGGCCGACGATCGTCTCGGCCGCTGTCACCCGGCCCAGCAGGGCGTCCGGGGTGTGTGTCTGGACGATCGTGCTGCGGGCGATCACCGAGAGGGCGTCGGCGGCGCCCGCCACGACCAGGAGCGCGAGTCCGGCCCACGGGTCGCGCACCAGGCCGAAGGCCGCCAGGGCCGCACCCCACAGCCCGGCCCCGCACAGCATCACCGGCCCGGGACGCCCCAGCCGCGTGATCGTCCCGGACAGCGCGGACGCGGCGATGCCGCCGACGGCGAGCACGGACAGGAACAGACCGAGGGTGCGCGGACTGCCGCCGAACCGTTCGGCGTTGACCAGCGGGAACAGGCTGGTCGGCATCGAGAGCACGGTGGCGGCCAGGTCGGTGATCAGCGCACCGCGCACCGCCCGGTGCCCGGCCAGGAAGCGCAGTCCGTCCAGCACCCCGTGCAGCCCGGCCCGGGACGGTTCGCCCTCGGGCGGCAGAGCGGGCAGCCCGAACGCTCCGTAGAACGAGAGCCCGAAGGACAGGGCGTCGACGAGGTAGCACGGTCCGATGCCGGCCCAGCCGAGCAGGATGCCGCCGAGGGCCGGACCGACGAGCATCATGGCCTGACCGCTGATCTGCTGGAGCGCCAGCCCGGCCGCCACCTGCTCCTTCGGCAGCAGCCTCGGCACGAACACGCCCGCCGCCGGGGCACCGACGGCCGAGCAGAACGACTGCGCGGCGACCAGGGCGAGTACGCCCGCCACCGGAACATGCCCGGTGAAGCCCTGCACCGCCAGCAGCAGCGAGACGGCCGCCTGACCGACGTTCGCGGACAGGTAGATCCGCCGACGGTCGCCGCGGTCCGCCCAGGAACCGGCGAACAGTCCGAACACGACCATCGGCAGCGCCTGCGCCAGCCCCACCGCGCCGGTCCAGACCGTGCTGTGCGTCATGTCCCAGACCTGGTACATGACGGTGACCATGGTCATGAAGCTGCCGAGTACGGAAACGGTCCGGCCGATCAGCAGACGCCGGAAGGCCGGGGACGTACGCAGTGGGCGGACGTCGATCAAGGTTCGGGTCAGGCTCATGAGGGACGGTGGGTCACGCGGGGGTCGTTCACGTCGCGCAGGGTAACCGCCACCCTCCGGCCGGGGCGAATCGTTTTCGGCTCAACCGCCACCGTCCTCGGCTCGGACCGAACGCGAGGTCTGCCGCGCCGCCGGCGGACCGGGGCGTCAGTCCGTCCGGCGGCGCGCCTGTTTCACCTCGCGATGGACGGCCCAGGCGTCGGCGACCGGGCCCAGGTGCCCGAGCTTGTCCGGGTTGAGCACCGAGCGGATGGCCTGGATTTGACCGTCGAGCACATCGAGCGCCAGCGTGTGCAGGATCTTGCCGTCCGAGGTTCGGAAGACCGCCCCGGGCTGCCCGTTGACCTCGTGCGGCTCGAAGGTGACGTCGACCCGGGCCAGCACCGGGAAGGCGGCGGCCAGGAGCCGGGCCACGTTCTCCGCGCCGACGACGGTCCGGGCCAGAGCCGGGGCGTTGCCCCCGCCGTCCCCCACCATCTGCACGTCGGCCGCCAGCAGACTGCGCAGCGCGCCCACGTCTCCGTCCCTCAGCGCGTCGAAGAAGCGCTCCGCCAGTTCCTGGCGCTCCTTGCGGTCCGCTTCGAACCGCGGCCGGCCGGCCTTCATGTGGCGGCGTGCCCGCACCAGCAATTGCCGGCACGCCGCCTCCGAACGCCCCACCGCCGTCGCGATCTCGTCGAACCCGAAGGCGAACACCTCCCGCAGCACGAACACCGACCGCTCCAGCGGGCTGAGCCGTTCCAGCAGGAGCAGCGCCGCCATCGACACGGAGTCGGCCAGTTCCGCCGAGCGCTCCGGATCCTCGTACGGATCACTCAGCAGCGGCTCGGGCAGCCACGCTCCCGCGTACTCCTCCCGCCGTACGCGCGCCGAGCGCAGTACGTCGATCGACACCCGCGTCACCGTGGCCGACAGAAAGGCCTTCGCCGAGGTGGGCAGGGTCGTCGAGCGGTCGAAGCGGAGCCAGGTCTCCTGCACCGCGTCCTCGGCCTCGCTGACGCTGCCCAGGATCCGGTAGGCGATCGAGAACAGCAGCGCCCGCAGCTCCTCGAACTCCTCGGCCTTGTTCACGCCTGTTTCCCCTTCCCTCGCTCCTGCCCTGCCCCGGTCGCCGATCAGTGGAACTGTCCCGGCTCGTAGTCGCCGGCCGGCTGCCGGGCGATGATGTTCAGCCGGTTCGCCGTGTTCATGAAGGAGACCAGCATGACCAGGGCCGTGAGCTGTCCCTCGTCGTAGTGCTTGACGGCACGCGCCCACACCTCGTCGCCGACCCCTTGGGCCGCGTCCGCGACCCGGGTGCCTTCCTCCGCGAGCTCCAGCGCGGCGCGCTCGGCCTCCGTGAAGACCGTCGCCTCCCGCCAGGCCGCGACCAGGTTCAGCCGCACCGAGGTCTCACCGGCGGCCGCGGCCTCCTTGGTGTGCATGTCGATGCAGACGGCGCATCCGTTGATCTGGCTCACCCGCAGCGACACCAGCTCCTGCGTCGCGGCCGGCAACGCCGAGTCCTTCAGCGCCTTCCCGGCCGCCATCAGGTGCTTGAGGGCCTTGCCGGCGGTCGGGTCGGCGAAGTAGTTCAGTCGCGCTTCCATCGTGGACTCCTCGTGTTCGGCGGTGTCTACATCCCCGAGACGAGGCAGCCCGCCCACCTGTGACACGAACGAATGCGACCCGCGTCACATCGACCCACGGCGCACCCGTGTACGGCCATCCGATCCTGGCCCGGCTGGAACAGGTCGGCTGGGTGGACAGCACCTGGGAGGACCCGACCGTCCACGAGGAAGCCGGTCGACCGCGTCGTCGCTTCTACCGGATCACCAAGGACGGCGCCGAACAGGCTCGCCTGGCCCTCGCGCGTGCCTGTCGCGCCCGCAGGCAGCCGCTGCCCGGCTGGGCGGCCACGCGTCCGGTCGGCGCAGTCGCCGCGGAGGACGATGCCGAGCTACCTGGTGGTCCGGTCGGTTGAGCGTCCGCGAACGATGGCCTATGCACCGACTCGCGCGACCGTGACGGGTAATCCAGCTCCTTGCGGGTACCTGCTTGCGGCGGCGCGTCGGCCACGGCTCGCCAGGGGTATCCGCCCCTCGATGCGGTGGGAGAGGGAAATGAGGCTTCGTGAATCGGCTCGGGCCGTGGCGTCCCGATGCTCGGCCGACATACTCAATGGCAGGTACCGTCTGGACGGCCTTCTTGGCTCGGGTGGCGCCGCGGATGTCCACCGCGGCTTCGATCTGCGGCTGAGGCGGCCTGTGGCAGTCAAGGTCTTCCGGCCCGAAACCGGTTTCGACACGGAGGAGACCTCGCAAGGCGAAGCCGCGATCCTGGCCCGCCTGCACCACCCAGGACTCGTCACCGCCTTCGACGCCGGACAGCACGACGGTCGTGTCTTCCTGGTCATGCAACTCGTCGAAGGCACCACGCTGAGGCGCCGCATCACCGCAGGTCCGCTGACCTTCGAGGACACCGCCGCACTGGGCTCCGGTGTCGCCCACGCGCTGGCTCACGCCCACGAGGAGAGCGTCGTCCATCGAGACGTCAAACCGTCCAACATCCTTCTCGATGCTTCTCACCGGCCCTACCTGACCGACTTCGGCATCTCCCGACTGCTGGACGCCACCACGCAGACCGCCACCGGGACACTCATCGGCACGGCCGCCTACCTCGCACCCGAGCAGGTCCTCGGACAGCCCGTCGGCCGGCCCGCCGACATCTACGCCCTTGGTCTGGTACTGCTCGAATGCCTCACCGGCCGGCTCGAGTACGACGGCGCCCCGCTGGAAGCGGCGATCGCGCGCCTGCACCGGCAACCCGCGTTGCCCCGCCATCTTCCACCACAACTCGCCGACCTCGTGCGGGCCATGACAGCCCTGGACGAGAACGACCGCCCGACAGCCGACGACTGCGCCCGCGCACTGGCCGAGTCGACCGAAACAGGGCAACTCGCGGTCAACCCCGCGCACCACGCGGAGAGTTCCGTGATCAGCCACACGCGGTCTCGCGCAGGGGGCCGCACACACGGCAACCCGCTGCCCGGCGGCAGGGAACAGGTGGCTGCGCGCACCAGGGCGGTGCGGAAGGGCCCCTTGGCCGTCGGTGTCGGCGTCGCTCTGGCCGCAGCCCTGGTGACTGCTCTTGGCGTCTCCGGCAATTCCACATCACACGGCGATGATCGAAGCGGGACCGGGATCACCGGCGTCCCCGACGCCGGGCGGAAGAAGCAGACCACGGCCCCTGCGGGGAAGGTCCCTACCGAACGCACCGGCACCGGTCGCTCCGCTGACGGCGTGCCGGGGCGAAGTGACGGACACGCTTCCGCCGGTTCGATGCACGCATCTGGCGTCGGCGCAGCGCCAGACTCGTCCGCGGCCTCGGTACCCGCAAGGTCGAGCAAAGCAGGTCTGCCCGGCGCAGCAGCTCACGGCGCTGCGAAGTCAGAAGCTCGCCGGCCGCCCGGCCAGGCCGAGAAGGCGACGAAGAAGGTGAAGGGAAAAGTAAGGTGAAAGCGGTCGAGGGTCCTTGATCGCGCGTGGAACTGGCCGGTCCCTCCTCTTCCCGGATCACCCCAGCGCGAATGACGCCCGCTGCCGCCAGCGTGATCCGTCATGGACCATCAGATCGACCGACGCCACGCGGGTGACGATGGGGAGTCCGTCTCGAAGCCCGGCTTCCGCCTCGTCCAGGATGGTGTCGTCCTGCCCCTGGGCGATGGTCAGATGCGGCACGATCTCGGCGAACTGGCCGCCGAACGGCGGGGTTTCGGGCCACCGGTCCACGACGGCCTCGGTGAGCGCGCGGAACGGGGCGGCCGGCTCCGGGGCGAGATACAGAACCCCCGGGAAGCGACCGCACCCCTCGAACCGCGCCTCGAAGGCCTTGTGCCGCCCGATCACGTCGGCGATGGCGGCCAAGGTGTCGCCGTCGAAGCGACTCTCGGGAAGGAAGGGGAAGAGCACCGTGACATGGGCCGGCATGCCGGAAGGGACGGACGGATCCAGCCGGTCCCGCCACGCTCGTACAGCGGGCTCCGCCTCGGGAACCGTCACCACCAGTCCGGACTGGGCTACTTGACTGATGCTGGAGTCGTTGCCTGTCATCGTCCCTGTCTAGCGGCGGACGAGGCGGTCCGCGACCGATTTCCAAGGTTGGCGTTCCGTACCGCTGTCGCTGTCGCTGTCGCTGTCGCTGTCGCCGTCGTCACGGTCGCAGGCCCGCTTGCCTGAGGGACAGCCTGGACAGGTCCGCGATCACCCGCTGGTCGCCGCGGCGCCAGGCGTCGGCCAGGCCGCCGGGTGGGGTGGGGACTGCCATGAGGGCGCGCTGTGGTCCCGTCAGGGCGCGCAGCGCGAGCAGGTCCGCGCCTCCGGGAGCGTCCAGGAGACGACGGGTGGTGGTACTGCGCCGGATCCAGCGAACGCGCGGCGGAAGCCACAGCACCAGGACGAACGCCACCGACAGCACGATCAGGGCGATCGCGGCGAGCAGGGCCACGCGCCCCACCAGGTCCTCCAGCGACTGCCCGGCGTCGGACAGGCCGGTGGCCGCGTCGGCGGCGGACCGGAGCGGCTTCTTCAGGGTGTCGCCGACGAGCGGCACCTTCGAAGCCGCGTCGCCGGCGTCGTCGAGACCGCTGGAGAGACTGTTGCCCGCGCTCTGGGCCTCTCGCCCCGGCTCGGCCAGCAGCATGATCGCGTGGTGGACCACCAGGGCGAACTTCACCGCGGCCGCGATGAGTGCCACGGCGATCAGGTCGGCGACCACCTGACGGCTCCGACGCGCTGGGGTCTGGGCGTAAAGGCGCATGGGCGTGCTCCTGTTCCGGCGATGGGGGAGCGAGCAGAGGGCGAGCTGGGGCGAGCGGTGGCACTGTGCCGGCGGTCGAGGCGGCAGAGGTCAAGGGGGCAGCGGTCAAAGGAGTAGGGGCCAACCAGGGCGGAGGCCGACGGTGGCTCTCCCCGGGGGCTGAGGGGCGGACTCGGACGGTTTCTCGCGGCAATGGTGACATTCCGTCAGTACGACTTCCCGTCTTTCGTCAAGTCGCACCTGGCGTGGTGCGCGAGGAGGGAAGTGGGGTTCATGTCAGCGGTGGCGGCTGCTCCGGCGCCCATGCGCCGCCCCGGTCAGGTGCAGCGTCCCGCGCGGGCCAGTGCCTGACCGCCTCGGTCACGTGCTGCGTCCCGCGCGGGCCAGTGCCTGACCGGCCTCGGACGCGAGGGTGGCGACGAGTTCGGCCGCGGGCGGCAGGTCGGTGACGAGGTCGACGCCCTCGCCCGCCCAGACCGGCTGCGCGGGCACGTCCCCGCTCGCCACGTCGGCCTGATACGCCAGGCGTGCCGCCTCGGGATCCGCCGCGAGTTCCGCCTCCCGGCCCCGCCATCGGTCGAGGTACGGGTGACCCAGCGTGCGAGCCGTGTACTTCGACGGCCATCGGGAGCTCCGGGCGATGTCCAGGATCCGATTGCGCTCCGTGTCCTGACCGTGCCCGTCCAGGAGCGCCTTCGCGGTCGACGGATCGACGAGGGCCTCGGCGGTGGCCTGGAAACGGGTGCCGATGACCGCCCCGGCGGCGCCCAGAGCCAGAACCGCCGCGACACCCCGGCCGTCCGCGATCCCGCCCGCCGCCAGCACCGGTACGCCCCCGGCCAGGTCCACGACGACGGGCACGAACGGAAGGGTGGACCGTCCGTGCCGGGCGCCGTGCCCGCCGCTCTCCGTGCCCTGCGCCACGACGACATCCGCCCCGACGTCCAATGCCCGTCTGGCTTCGTCGAGATCGGTGACCTGGACGATCACGGCCGCACCGGCCTCACGGACCCGTTCGGTGTACGGGCCGGGATCGCCGAACGAGAACATCACGGCCGCCGGACCGAACTCCAGGGCCTGCTCGATCACGGCCGGGCCGACCGCCCAGGTCTGGAACCCGACGCCCCACGGCTTCCCGGCCCCGGCGACGATCGGCAGCTCACGCGCGAGCCAGTCCGGATCACCCCCTCCGGCACCCAGCAGACCGAGTCCGCCCCCACGCGAGACGGCCGCGGCCAGCTCACCGCCGGCCGATCCGCCCATGGGAGCCAGGGCGATCGGATGCTCGACACCGAACAACGCCGTGAACGCGGTCGACAGGGCCATGACGGCAATCATCCCCTTCTCGGCCGCCATCATGTGCTTGCGGGACCTGCCGCCAGAATCGGGTCCCGGCATTCGCGAAGCCGCGAGGACGGTGGCCTCCAGGCGTCAGGGCCGGGGAGCGCTCCGCGGGTCGACGAATCCGCCCACGCCGTCGTCGCGGAAGGTGATGGCTTCCTGGCCGACACCGAGAGCGTCGAGCAGGATGCCGAGCGCCGTATCGACGTCGGACTGAGCGCGGTGGACCCAGACGAAGACATCGGGGGAGGGGTTGCCCTCCAGACGGCTGAGCGCGAAATCGATCCTCTTGACTCTGAACATGGCCGCCTCCACCCGGCCCAGATCCTCCCAGCTCTGTTCGATGTCCAAGCGCAGCCGCGCGGCCAGGACCTCCAGGGACGGCGACAGGCCGGCGACCAGCCGGAACGAACTCGCCGCGTACTCCCACATGCCGGCCTGCAACGCCGGGTTTCGTTTCCCACCCTGGTACGAAGGCGCGCTCTCCCAGTCCGGCTCCGGCCCAGGAACCTCGATCTCCGTCACGCGTCCTCCCCGCCCTGCCGCTCAGCCCTGACGCCTCACTCTAGAAGCCGGGCTCCTGGCGCCAGGGATCACCAGAGGGATCACCAGCTCTCGTCCCGGGCCCGTCGAGGACGGGGCGAGCATGGACGCGGGCCGATCGGTCCTCACGCGTGCGCGCGCCGAACGGAGCGGTCACACGTCGGCGAGCAACGCGTCGAGCGGGGCCGGTACGCGGTCGGGTGGGAGGGCCTCGACGAGGACGCGGCCGTAGTGGATCTTGCGGCCCTTCTTCGTGCCGAGGAAGCGCCTCAACTGCCGTTGGGGGGAGCGGCCGTGCTGGGCGGGCTGGCGGACGAAGGTCCGCAGGGCCCGTAGATCGCCCTCCGCCTGGATCAACTCCTCCACCCGGGGCACTCCCAGCGCACGGATGAGTTCGTCCTCCAGATCGGCCGAGCAGACGAAGAACGCGCTTCGCCGTGCCCCGTCGCCTTCCACGGCGTTCCGTGCCCGTTCCATGGTGTTTCGTTCCCGTTCCACGGCATGCTGATCCCGTGCCACGGCATGTTGATCCCGTTTCGAGGCGTTCTGTTCCCGCTCTGGTGGGTTCTCTTCCAGGGCCCGGGCGTAGTAACCCCGTTCCGCCTCGTCGCACAGTCCCGTGAGACGCAGATCCAGGCCCGTCGGGCCGAGGATGCGGGCGAAGCGGCCGACGCTCATGGCGCCGTTCATCGCCAGGACGCAGATTCCCTCGGCCTCCAGGTCCCGGCCGCGGCTCTCGGCGAGTGCCTGGACCGCCGCGAGATCGCTCGGCCCTTCGAGCAGGACGACCGTCTTCACGGACAACGCGGCCGCCGACTCGCGCGCGAGGTCCCCGGTGCCGCCGGCCGCCCAGGTGGTCACCGTCTCCCGGAACGCCCCCATGTCGGTCATGCGCCGAGTCTGAGCCCTTCCCGCCCGGCGGGGTATCGAATTTCCGGCGGCGGCGCCCCGACCATGAAGTCCTCCCCGAAGTCCTCCCCACGTACGTTCGTGCGGGCGTGAGTATGCTCGCGGAGTTGTCCGTCATGAAGCGGCGGAGTGGTGGCGGGTGTGGGGGTTCATTCAATGATGACGTCGCAGCCCGGGGCTGCCGGCGTGGCTTCGCCCGAGCTGGAGCGCGCCGCGGCCTGGGGGACGGAAGAGCCGTCAGTGCTGCTGATCGAGGACGACCCGGGCGACGCGCTGCTCGTGGAGGAGATGGTCGCCGACAGCGCGCTCGGCATGCGCCTGCGCTGGGTACGGTCGATGGCCGAGGCCTGTGACGTGCTCGCGTCCGAGGTCCCCGACTGCGTACTGCTCGACCTGCACCTCCCGGACGCGCAGGGCCTGGAAGCGGTGTCGAGAGTGCGCGAGCGCGCCGAGCACGTCGCCGTCGTGGTCCTCACCGGACTCGCCGAGGAGGGGACCGGTCTGGCGGCGGTGGCCGCGGGCGCGCAGGACTACCTGGTCAAGGGCCGGGTCGAGCCCGAGCTGTTCGGACGGGCGGTCCGCTACGCGATCCAGCGCAAGCAGGCCGAGCGGGACGCCGTGGCCCTGCAGGCCAGCCAGATGCAGGCTCGGGAGAACGCCCGTCTGGAACGCGGCCTGCTGCCGCGCCCGCTGCTGCGCGGGGACGGCGTCGAGGTCGTGACCCGCTACCGCCCCGGCCGGGCACACGCGCTCCTGGGCGGTGACTTCTACGACATCGTGCAGACCGCCGACGGCACCGTGCACGCCCTGATCGGTGACGTGTCCGGGCACGGTCCGGACGAGGCGGCCCTCGGGGTCGCGTTGCGCATAGCCTGGCGTACGCTCGTGCTCAGCGGTGTCACCGGCGCCGACCAGGTGGGTCGGCTCGAGGAGATCCTGCTGGCGGAGCGGGCCAAGAGCGGGGTCTTCGCCACCCTGGTCATCCTCAGTGTCGGCCCCGGCCGGCGGAGCGCCCGGATGGTGCGCGCGGGTCATCACGGCGTTCTGCTGTGCGGGACCGGAGGGGTCGAGTGGGTGGAGGTCCCGGGCGGCCCCGCGCTCGGCATCGTTCCGGGCGGGGCGCGCTGGCCCGTGGAGGAGGTGCCGCTCCCGGAGGGCACCGCAATGGTGCTGTTCACCGACGGCCTCTTCGAGGGGCGCGTGGGCCGCGGCACGGAGCGGCTGGGCGAGGAAGGACTGCTGACGATGGCCCGTGAGCTGGCCGGTCGGCCTCCGGAGGCGTTCGTCGACGGACTCATCGACCGGGCCGAGACCCTGGCCGAGGCGCAGGGCGGGCTGGCCGACGACGTCGCCGTGCTCTATCTGCGCTGGCGCTGACGCCGGTGAACGGCGAGCGTGAGAAAACTGACTTCGAGGACGGGACACGGAACATGACCGGCGCACGATGGGCCGGACGTCGGCTGACGGTACAGGGCTGGATCAGGCTGGTACTGGCGCTCATGTCCCTGGTGGTGATCGTGGGCGCCGTGATCGGGGGCGCGCTGCTCCAGCGGACGGCCTCGGTCACCGACCATCTGCTCCTGGACGTCAAGCCCGCGCAGACGGAGGCGTACCGGCTGCAGGCGGCCCTGGTGAACCAGGAGACGGGCATCCGTGGCTACGCCATCGCGGCGGACCGACAGTTCCTTGCCCCGTACGAACAGGGACAGCAGGACGAGGCACACGCCGTCGCCCGGCTGCGTGCCCTCATCGGCGACCGTTCCGAACTGCTCGGCGATCTGGAGAGTGTCGAGAAGCGGGCGGCCGACTGGCGGCGGACCTACGCCGAACCCCTCGTCGGCAGCATCACACCGGGCAAGCCGCGCACGATCGACTCGTCGACCGCCGAACGCGGCAAGAAGTCCTTCGACCGTATCCGTGGCGCCTCGGCCGAGCAGATCGCCGGACTGGCGGCGGCGGTCGAAGACGGCCAGGACCAGTTGGAGTCCTCACGGAAGATCCGCGACGCGGTGCTCACCGCCATGGTGGTGGTGTTCCTGTTGACCGGTGTCGTGCTGACGTTCCTGATCCGCGCCCTGGTGACACGTCCGCTGGACGACCTGCGCATCGCCACCCGGCGGGTGGCGCAGGGCGACTTCGACCATGTCATCGCCGGCGGCGGGCCCGTCGACCTCACCGCCGTGGCGGGCGACGTCGAGAACATGCGTCAGCGCATCGTCGCCGAACTGGGCGCGTCTCGCGAGCAGCGGGAGATCCTCACCCGGCAGACCGCCGACCTGGACGCGCAGGCCGTCGAGCTCCGCCGCTCCAACGCCGAACTCGAACAGTTCGCCTACGTGGCCTCCCACGACCTGCAGGAACCCCTGCGGAAGGTCGCCTCGTTCTGCCAACTGCTGGAGAAGCGTTACGGCGACCAACTGGACGACCGCGCGGGGCAGTACATCGGCTTCGCCGTCGACGGCGCCAAGCGCATGCAGATCCTCATCAACGACCTGCTCACCTTCTCCCGCGTCGGCCGGGTCAACGACGCCCGCCTGCCGATCGATCTCGACCAGGCCCTCAACAAGGCACTGGCCAACCTGGACAGTTCGGTCGCCGACAGCGGCGCACGCATCGACCGGCCGGACGAACTCCCCCAGGTCGTCGGGGATCCGACCCTGGCCACGATGCTCTGGCAGAACCTGATCGGCAACGCCGTCAAGTTCCGTCACCCCGACCGCACCCCGCACATCAACATCACCTGCGCGCGCGACCCGGAGGACTCCGGCGCCTGGCGCTTCTGCGTCACGGACAACGGCATCGGGATCCCCGGTGAGTTCGAGGAGAAGGTCTTCGTCATCTTCCAGCGGCTGCACGCCCGCGATGCCTACGGTGGGACGGGCATCGGCCTCGCGCTGTGCAAGAAGATCGTCGAATACCACGGCGGCCGCATCTGGATCGACACCACCCACACCGACGGCACACGTTTCTGCTTCACCCTCCCGTCCGCCGACACGGCGGACACCCTTCACGACGGCACCGAGGACAAGGCCCTGATATGACAACTCCCGCCGGCACCCCCATCGACGTCCTCCTCGTCGAGGACGACCCGGGCGACGAGCTGATGACCCGGGAGGCGTTCGAGGACAACAAGATCGGCAACACGCTCCACGTGGTGCGCGACGGCGAGGAGGCACTCGACTTCCTCTACCGGCGCGGCGCCCACGCCGACGCGCCCCGGCCCGACCTGATCCTCCTCGACCTCAACCTGCCCAAGTACGACGGCCGTCAGGTCCTGGAGCAGATCAAGTCGGACCCTGCCCTCTCCCACATCCCGGTCGTCGTCCTCACCACCTCGGCGGCGGAGGAGGACATCCTGCGCAGCTACAGACTGCACGCCAACGCCTACGTCACCAAGCCCGTCGACCTGGACCAGTTCATCGCGGCCGTCCGCCAGATCGACGACTTCTTCGTGCAGGTGGTGCGCCTGCCACGCCAGAACGGCTGATCAGGAACCGGCGGCCGCCGGCTGCCAGGTCGCCTGGACCAAGGCTCGTTCGACGCCCGCGAGATAGACGGCGGCGGCGAGCCAGGCACGGGCGTAGCGGTCCGGATCGGCCCCGCCGGCACGGCCGAAGACGTCACGCGTCCGCCGGTCGGCCTCCGCGGTGAGGCCCGCCGCCAGATCCGCGGCCGTCGGGAAACCACCGCGCCGCAAGGCCGGTCCGTCCCCGCGCAGGTCGCCGTCGCGCGCGGGCTCCGCCACCGCTCTGCGGCCGCCCGACACGGCGACCTCGACCAGTTGCCGCAGCCGCCACAGCGGGGCCTGCGCCAGCGGATCCGGCGTTTCGTGGGCCGCCCCGTCCACTGCGGGCACCGCGGCGGCCTCTACGACATCCTGTGGCGGGAAGTGGGAGCCTTCCAGCCGGTTGTAGCCCAGGTCTGCGTGCCCCTGCCATTCCGCGGGCAGCCGCAGCGTCGCCTCCGTTCCCGGCAGCGGCGCGACGGCCAGCGGGCGGAGCGTGGCGGCGCGGTCCGGGTCCAGGCGGCCGACGAGCCGCAATCGCAGCCCCGGCCGGGAAGCGAGCCGGCGGAAGTTGGCCGTGTGGGTGAGCCCCGGGTGGTCGGCGGCCGGGGCCAGCCGCATCAGGATGCCCTCACTGTCCGGCCGTCCGGCGGGCAGCTCCCGGGCGATCAGGTGGTCCCCGGCCGCCCCGACGATGACGAGATCGCAGCCGACCAGCTCCCGGGCCGCCTGCTCGGCGCGCTCCGGGTCGGCGTCCGGCGCCGCGCCCAGCCGTTCGGCGACGGTCGCGGCGAGCGGACGCCCGAACAGCGCGGCGAGCGGCCCCGAGGACCACGACCCGCCCGCGAGCGGAGTCGCCCGCACCCCCTTTCCGGAGCCGAGCCGGCCGTCCGCGGACACCGTGGCACCGGAGATCAGCAGCCCGCCGCGGGAGAGCTGGGCGTGATCGAGGTTCCCCGAGCCGAGCGCCACGGTCGCGGTGACCGCGCCCTGGGCACGAGCGGGTCCGCCCGGCTTGACGTCGGCGACCGAGTACCAGCGGCCGTCCTCGGCGACGACATGGGTGACCACGCCGCTGTAGCCGGTCGCGGCGATGACCGGCTCACTGCACACCCCGTGGACGCGCAGGCTGCCGCCCGGCCGGTAGGCGCGACGGGCGGTGCCGATCAGTGCGGACCCCGGGGCTTGCGAGCCCAACAGGGCCGTGGTGAGGAGCAGTTCCCGTACCTGTGCGACGAGGTCGGCCAGCCGGTGGCCGTCCTGGCGGGCACGCGCGCCACGCAGCCCGCGGACGACCCGCAGCGCGGCCGCCTCGGCGCGGTGCAGTCCGGCGAGCCGGGCCGTGTGCGCGGCCCGCAGCAACTCGGCCTGGGGAACCGCGCCCGCGGCGGGCACCCCGGCGGCGAGCAACGCCGCGGCCGCCGACCAGAGTTCGGACGCGGCGGCCCGCTGGGCCTCGGTGAGGGAGACAACCTCCTCGGCCTCGATGCCGGTTCCGGCGATGGGCTGCCCGGCGGATCCCCCGGCGGGCGACGCGGTGGGAGCGGCGGTGCGCGAGCCGCCGGGAGCGCCGGCCGCGGAGACACCGAGAGGGGCGGCCGGAGAAGCGACGGGAAGCGCGGACGGAGGGGCGCCGGGAGGAGCGGTCGGAGCGGCTACGGGAGCAGCAGTGGGCGCGGCGTCGGAGGCCCCGTCGGCCACCGTCTCCGAACCCACCGATTCCCCGCCGCCCGCGGTCTCCGCTTCGGCTTCCGGGTCGGCCAGCGGGCAGGCGCCGAGGACGGCGGCCCTGTGCAGGCACCGGGGTGCGAGCAGGCAACTGCACACCACCTGACCCGCGTCCGTGACCGAGCCGGACGCGCCGGGCGTGAGGGCGACCTCCGCGTCCTCACCGCACCGAACGCGCCGGACCACGCCGTCCGCGACGACCGGCAGGGCCGCGTACGAAGTGATCGTGGCGTCCAGCTTCTTGCGCAGCCTGCTGGTCAGGCCCTCCACGGCGGAGGCGACCACATCGGGTGCCACCGGGGGCAGTTCGGGGTTCAACGGGCTTCTCCGCGGAGACGGTCGCCCACCCAGCGGGCGAGGGCGAGGGGACTGAGCGCGGCGACGGGCATGCCGGCCGCGACGAGTTGCTGCGCGACGGGCACCGAGTAGCGCGGGGTGCCGGTGTCGTCCAGAGCGGCGCAGCCCATCAGACGCACCCCGGAGGTCGCCAGGGCCTGGACCTCGCCGAGGAGTCCACCCAGCGGGTAGCCCTCCTCGAAGTCGCTCACCACGACCACGAGGGTCCGGCTGGGCACGGTGACCAGGGAGCGGGCGTGACGCAGCCCGGCCGCGATGTGGGTGCCGCCGCCGACCCGTACCTCCAGGAGCAGCGACAGCGGGTCGTCGACCCGGTCCGTCAGGTCGATCACGTCCGTCGAGAACGCGAGGAAGTGCGTCGACAGAGTGGGCACGCCCCCCAGGACGGCCGCCGTCAGCGCCGACCAGATGACGGAGGCCTCCATCGACCCGGACACGTCGACCACGAGGATCAGGCGCCAGTCCGCCTCCTTGCGCGAGCGGGTGCTGAACACCGGCCGCTCGGGCACCACCACGGTTCGTCCGTCGGCCGTGCGGTGGGTGTGGGCGAGGTTGGCCCGAAGGGTGCGCGGCAGGTCGAGCCGGCCTCCGGGCCGCCTCGTGGGGCGAGGTGTGGCGAGCCCGGTGAGGGCGGGGCGCATCCGGGTGGCGAGCTCCTTGGCCAGTTCGTCGACCAGACGCCGTACGAGCGGGCGCAGCCGGGCCAGTTGTTTCTCCGGCATCCCGCCGGCCAGGGACAGCACGGAGGTCAGCAGGTCGACCGAGGGGCGGACCGAGGCCGGGTCGAGTTCGGCCAGTACGTCGCTGCGGCCCTGGTCGGCGGCGCGGGCCAGCACCTCTTCCCTGACCTGTGCCCCGAACAGGGCCTCCAGCTCCGCGGCCCATTCGCGGGCCGTCGGGAAGGACGCCTCCCGGCCGCCGCCCTGTCCGGAGGCGCCGCCTTCCCGGCCGAGGTCGTAGGAGCCCTCACCGCGACCGGTCCCGTACAGCTCGTCGAGCGCGTGCGCGTACCGGCGGGCGTTCTTCGGGAGCTTGTCGGTCTCGCGGCCGAGAAGCAGCCGCCAGCGGTCGGCGGGCGTGATCCGGACATCGGCGGACGGCGCTGTGGAGGCCGCCGTGGTTGCCGAGCGCGGGGCTGCGGCGATCGCGGCGCGCGACGGTGCGGTGATCCCGGTGCGCGACGGTGCGGTGGGCGGGGCCTGCGGCGATGCGATGGGTTCGGACGCGGCCGGCTCGGGCTCGGGCGGGCCGGCCTCGGGCGGGCCGGGGATCGCGCCGATCCCGGAGTCGCCCGCTGCGGCGAGGTCCGTGTCGGCGGCCAGACCCAGCGCGCCGAGGGCCGCGCGTCCCGCCGCGTCCGCGGCCGTCCACAGCGCCAGGAGGTGCGGTGCGGCGGTGAGCGACAGGTCGGGACGGTCACCGAGCCGCTCGGTCACGGTGTGCAGGAGACGGTCGCGCCCCGCCGGGGTCAGCGTGTCGAAGCCTCCGCGCAGGGCGGGAAGCCGGTCCAGGAAGTCCTGGTCGCCGAGCGTGTCCACGCGGTCGAGGAGCGGGTCGAGCGCCGTCGGCGCCGACTGGAGCAGGGCGGCCGCGCCGCTGAGCAGCCCGCCGAGACGGCGGCCCAGCCCATGCCGTGACTCCGGGCCGGTGGCCGTGTCGATCCAGCCCGCGGTCCGGGCGCCGAGGACGGTGGCGTCGTCGAGGTCGAGCAGCACCCGGGCGGCCAGCGCGGCGCCCTGGACGAGTGGGGAGCCGGTGCGGGCGAGGGTGCCGAGCGCGTCGTCCATCCGGAGTCCGAGGCGGTGTTCACCGGCCCGCGAGGCCAGTTCGATCAGCGCGGCCGTGTCCTCCGGACGGTCACTGCCCGCCAGCCCGGGCAGGGTGCGTACCGCCGACTCCAGCAGATCCGTGGCCAGTTCGGCGGCGGCCTGCCGGGTGTCCGGGTCGGTGCCGGGCAGATGGCCGCGGCACAGGGCCTCCAACAGGTCGAGCGCGGTGAGGAGTTCGGGAAGCGTGGCCGCGGCCGGGAACAGCTCGGCGGCATCGGCGAGCCGCTCCGACACGAGCGCGGGCAGATCGCAGCGGGCGGCGGCGCCCAGGGACGCGAGGACGAGGGCGCAGGTGGGCCCGCCGTCCGCGGACTCCCGGCGGAAGGTCTCCCGCAGGGTGCCCTCGGCGGCCAGGGCCGGGGTCACACCCCGCATCCCGGCCAGATCCAGACGTACGGGGACGGCCGGCGTCCATGACACCCGCCAGCGCGTGGTGAGGGCGGACCCGTCGCCCGTACCGGCCACCGCCACGGTCTCCCCATAGCCCGCGCCGCACACGGCGAGACGCTGGAGGAGGACTTCGCGGCGGCCGTCGAGAGCGGAGCGGAGCGGATCGAGCCGCAGCTCACGCGCCGCGGGGTCGTCGGGTCCTGGCAGGCGGAGGGAGGCGACCTCCGCCTCCACGCACGGGCCGAGCCCCGAGCGGGGCGTGCCCGGTGCGACGCGGCCCCGCTCGGTGCCGACCAGGACCACTTCGAGCGCCCGCGCGAGAGCACGGCCGCGGCCCAGCGGTTCGCCCTGGCCCATCACGCTCGTCAGCGCTTCGAGGACCTCGCCCCGTCCGGGTGCGGCGAGCCCGCGGACGCGCGCGAGGTCGTCCGCCATCCGCAGGGTCTCGGCGGCCTCGCCCGTGCCGGCCGGGTGCCCGGCCGCACGCAGTTCCCGGCACACGTCGGTGACCGCACGCGCGGCCGCCTCCCGCACCCGCTCGGGGTCGCCGCCGGCCCGGAACACGGCCTGCTGCCAGCGAGGGTCCCGGATGCCCGCCGGATAACCGGAGCGGGAGTCCAGCAGATCGAAGGCGTAGGGGACGAGCGAGGTGACGACCTCCGCGGCGTTCGTGCGGAGACGGACGTCCTCTGTGGCATTCGTCCGAGCGCAGAGTCCGGGTTGCGTCGAGACCCCGTCGGCGCCACCGGAACCGGAAGCTGAATCTGAATCTGAGCTCGAGCCTGAATCTGAGCTCGAGCCTGAATCTGAGCTCGAGCCTGAACCTGAACCTGAACCTGAACCTGAGCTCGAGGTCGAACCTGAACCTGAGCTTGAACCCGGCATCGGATCGGCGCCCGGCCCCACGTCCGCCACCGGCGCGATCGCCGTCAGCGCCGGGGCGTGGAACGCGCCGACGACGGCGGCGACCCGGCGCCCGCCGACCGCCGTGCGGGCGATGGTCTCGCGCATGTACGCCTCACGGGCCAGGTCGAGCGCCGGAGCACCGCCCGAGGCCTCGGCGTCGCTGCGCAGCGCCCAGCCGACACCGAGCGCGGCCCGGCGGATCGCCTCGGGAGTGGATCCCGGGGCGAGGACCTCCACACAGCGGTCCCACAGATCGTCACCGTCACGGCCGGTCCCGGACGCGGCGAGCGCGTTCCCGAAGGAGACGGCAGGGGTGACGGCAACCTCCTCGGCCACCGCGGACCGCGTGCCACGCGAAGGGGCGGACCGCGTGTCGCCGGCAGGGGTCGGCGACGTGTCCCCCGGCGGGAAGGGACCGTCCGCGTTCCACCGCGGATCGGACATCGGCAGATCGCAGCACACCACGTCCGCTCCCCGGTCCCGCGCCCAGCGGACCGCGGCCAGCTCCGGGGAGAAGTCGGCGAACGGATAGAAGCCGAGCCTGCCGTTCTCACCGGCCCCGGCGAGCGCGACCGGGGCGAGGGTGCCCGGCGCGGCCAGATGAGGCAGCCACGCCTGGAAGTCGGCCGGCAGTTCCACGCACACGACCTCGGCCGCGCAGGCGTCGAGCAGGGCGGGCACCGCCGAGGCGAGCGCCGGACTGTGGTGCCGTACCCCCAGCAGGTACGGCGCCACCGAGTCGGCGAGGGCGGCGACGGCCGCCCGTGGTTCCTGGGTGTACGTCACCGGAGGTTCTCCCGCAGGTCCCAGAGCCTGCGCCACAGCGCGGAGCCGTCCTCGGCGCGGCGGCGCACCGGGCCGTCCCAGTAGCCGAGCAGGCGTGCGTGGTCGGCGGGGTCGTCCTTGCGGACGACGCCCAGCAGGTGACCGGGGACCAGGTCGAGGGAGTCGGCGCCGGGAAGGTACGCGGCGGCCACGCCGAGGGAGACCGCGACCTGCACCGCCTCGGCCGTCGACATGACCGTGCCGGGCCGCTCCACGTCCCAGCCCTCGGCCGACCGGCCGGCGCGGAGGTCGCGGAACACGGTGACGAGCACGTCCAGGACGGCGTCGTCGACGCCGAAGGCGGCGCCCGCCCGCTCCACGGCCGCGACGGCCTGCCGCCGCACCAGCGCGGTCTCGGCGTCGACGTCGGCGATCGGGTGCACGGTCTCGAAGTTGAAGCGGCGCTTGAGCGCGGCCGACATCTCCGAGACACCGCGGTCGCGCAGGTTGGCGGTGGCGATGACGGTGAACCCGGGGGCCGCCGCGACCTGGGCGTCGTCGGTGCCGGCCAGTTCGGGCACGCTCATCCGCCGGTCGGACAGGATCGACACCAGCGCGTCCTGCACCTCGGGCAGACAGCGGGTGATCTCCTCGACGCGGGCCACCCGCCCGGCGCGCATGGCGGCCAGCACCGGCGAGTCGACCAGTGCCTGCGGCGTCGGGCCCTGGGCGAGCAGCAGGGCGTAGTTCCACCCGTAGCGCAGGGCGTCCTCGGTGGTGCCCGCGGTGCCCTGGACGGTCAGCGCGCTGGTGCCGGAGACGGCGGCGGACAGCAGCTCGGAGAGCATCGACTTGGCCGTGCCCGGCTCACCGACCAGCAGGAGACCACGCTCCCCGGCGAGGGTGACGACACACCGTTCCACCAGGGCGCGTTCGCCGACGAACTTGGGGGCGATGACGAGTTTGTCGGGCAGCGTGTCGTGGCGCTCGGGCAGGACGAGGGGCTCGCCACCGCTGCCGCACACGAAGGTGATGACGGCGCGCGGCGTCAGCCGCCAGCCGGGCGGGCGGGGGCCCGTGTCGTGGGCGGCGAGGAAGGCGAGTTCGGTGGCGTGGCGTTCCTCGGCGGGCAGGGTCTGCCGTGCCGGAAGGGCGGTCGCCGTGTCGGTCGGGGTCATGCGTGTTCCTTGCTCGACGGGTACGTGTGGGGTGAGTTGCGGATGGTGTCCGGGGCGTGCGGTGATCAGGCGGGTCGTGAGGTGCGGAGGTGTACGGGGCGTTCGACGGCCGGGTGCGTCGCGGGCGCCGGATGGTGGCGGGGCCCGTGCCCGAGGGCGCCGGAGCCCCGCCCCGTGCCGGCCGTGCCCGGGCCCCGGTGTCGGGTCGGCCCCGCCGGGGCCCAGGGGGCGGGTCGGTGCGGCCAGGGCCCCGGCGGTGGGTCAGCGGCGGCGGCCCGTCCGCAGCGCGAACTCCTCGAAGCGGGGCCCGTCGCCCTCCCGGACCCGCTGCCAGGCCCTTCGGTACAGGTCCGCGACGGGTTCGGTCGGCACGATCACGGCGAGCAGGGCCTCCTCCTGCCACAGCAGGTCCTCGTACAGCGGCCGCTTCCACTGCTCCAGCGGAACGCGCGGAGCCTTCGGCACCACCCAGCCGCCGGGAAGGAACAGCGAGCGCCCGGCCCGGGTGCGACTGGCCTCCACCACCAGGTCGGTGGCGGCCAGTTCGGCGCGGGCCGCCTTGAGCCGGGCGGGCTTCCACCCCGTCCAGCGGGCCGTCATCCGGTCCGTCGGGTCGGGCAGGGCGAGCAGCATCAGGTAGAGCGCGGCGGCGTCCTCACCGAGGTCGTACTCCTTGGCGGCCTCGGTCACCAGATCCGGCACCGATCGGGTCGGGTCCTGGGGCCACCAGGTGCCGTCCGCAGAACGCCCGCCGGCCTGCGGGTCGCCGGGATCGGCGAGCAGTGCCTCGAAGCCGGCCGAGCGGGCGAGGCGGAGGGCCACCTCCACCTGGTACGGGCGCTGGCCGTCGACGCGCAGCGCGGGCAGGTACGGGTCCTGGCCCGCCTCGTCGAGCAGGGAGACCCGCAGGGCGGGGGAGGGCTGGTCGTCGTGCGTGGCGAGGACGACGGCGCCGTAGCGCTCGTAACCCTTGCCGACCTCGGTCGGTGCGCCCGCCGTCTTCCGGAAGGCGGTGAGGCTGACGTACTGGTTGAGGTCGAGCATCAGCCCGGGGTGGGACAGCCGGTCGCGGACGACGTCGAGCGTGGCGGGCAGGGCGGCGCGGATCGGATCGCCGGCGGGCAGCCGGTGGGCGAGCCAGGCGGCGAGTCCGACGAAGCCCGTCAGGACCGGCCCGCCGAATCCGGCCCCGTCCTGGTCGACGCACTTGACCCGGTCACCGTCGACCGCCCACTCCAGGTCACGGGTGAGCCGGGGCTCACCGGCCGGGTCCAGCAGTGCGGGCAGTGCCTGGCGGACGTTCCACTGGCCGTGCTTGAAGGCGCGGATCGCGTCAGCGAGCAACTCCTCGGGCACGGCGGCCCGTCGGCCCACCCCGGCGTTCCAGACCTCGGCCGCGGCGGCCCAGTCCGGGCCCTCGGTCCACAGGCGGGCAGGCTCGGCGGGCAGCAGCGCGGCCACGACCGCGGCACGGATCGCCGGATCCACCTGGTGCAGCTCCTCCTTGGCGACGGCCGCGGCGGCGGCCTTCACCCCGATGGCCGCGCACGCCTGCGCGGTCAGGAACGACCGTTCGTAGACGTCGACCTGGGGCAGACCGGCCACGATCAGCCGGGCCATGGTGTCGGTGACGCCCGTCAGCCGCGCGAACTCCTCGGCCGCCCGCGGGAACCAGGGCGCCGGACCCCGCGCGGACAGCTCCGCGAGGAACGCGCCGAGGCGGCCCGCGTACGGGTCCACGCCCAGCGGGGCCGACTTGTGGAGCTCGTAGGGCTCCGGAGTCTCGAAGCGGCCGGCGGGATCGTGGAAGAAGCCGGTGAAGACGCAGCCGTCCTCGCCCTGCGACACACGTCCCACCACGGCGATGAAGGAACCGCCGCCGAGCGGCAGCAGTCCGTTCCAGGCGCCCTCGCGCCACTCGCCCGACGGGGTGCGCAGCACGCCCGCCCCCAGGCGCAGTTCCACGGCCCGCCAGTGCGAGGACTCGGCGGTCGTGGCCAGGTCCAGTGCGTCGACCTCGGCGAGCAGCGCCCGCAGGGCCGCACGGTGGTCGTCGGGGGTGGTGAGGGCCGCTGTGCGGAAGGCGAGGGCGGGCACGCGGTCGAGCAGGGTCTCCAGATGCGGCTGGCCGACGGGGATCCGTCGTCCGTCGAGGTGGAGGAGCCCCTCCGGTGCCTCGGTGGCGGGAGTGCCGGAGAGGCTGGCCGCCCGCTTCATCTCGCGCAGGGCGCGGAAGACGGTGTCGGCCTCGTCGTCCCGGTTCCACCAGGAGCGGGTCGATCCGCACAGCCCGTTCGTGGCGTCGAGGAGCACGGTGTCCGGCGGTCCGGCCGGGCCTTCCTCCTGCGGGCCGCCGTCGAGGGCGCGGGTGAGGCGGGCCGCCACCGCGTCCAGGACGGCCTGCTGACCGCCCGCGTGCCGGACGACACCGGCGATCCCCGCGACCAGCGCGTCGTGGGTGACGGGGAGGCGGGAGCGGATCGCTTGGAGGAGGACGTCCTTGTCCTCGTCACCCGCGGCGGACAGCAGGGCCGCCGCCGTGTCGCGGTCGACGTTCCGCAGTGCCGCGGAGCCCTCGGGGTCGCGCGCCGTCAGGCACTCCCAGTACTGCACCGGCGGCAGCAGCAGCGAGCCCTCGCCGAACGCTCCGGGCGCGCGGTCGGTCTTTGCCACGGACGTGACGACGCCGTCCGCGTCCACGATGGCGAGGCTCCAGCTCTCACGGACGATCCCCCGTGCCTCCTGCGAGCCCGGGAAGACCACCAGCGTCGAGGGCCGGCCGACGTCCGCGGGCAGGGTGACCGTGTGCCCGGCCAGATCCTGGGCGCGCACGGAGCCGTCGGGCAGCGTCACCACGCGCAGGCCGACCAGACCGTCCACGGGCGCGGAGGCGGGCCGGGTGCCGGCGGTCGGTGACGGGCTCAGCCGGCCCCCTGCGAACGTGCTGCCCTCGGGGGCGTCCCGCAGGGCGTCGGTGAAGAAGGCGGGCCTGCTCGCGCGGCCGTGCTCACCCGTCGCCGGGTCGTACTCGTGCCAGTCGTGCGCGCCGCCGTCCGCGCACCACACCCAGTACGAGACGCCGTCGCAGAGCAGTTGCCGCTCCTCGGGCAGGGTGGTGTCCCCGGCGTGCAGGACGCCGCCGCCGGTCGTGCGGCCGCCGTCGGCCAGCGGCAGGGTGATCGGCCCGTGGCCCTGGTACCAGTCCATCCGGGTGCCGCGGGTGTTCCGGGCGCCCTCCAGCGACACGAGGCGGTCGGGGCGCGGGTGCCAGTAGCCGCGCAGGCCCTCGGTGCGGTCGTTCCAGTAGACGAGAAGCTCTCCGTCCACATGGTGGAAGCCCGGATCGCCCCAGGTGCCGTTCGCCGGGATCCGAAGGTCGTGGGTGAGCAGCGTGCCCTCGGCGCCGATGACCCGCGCCTGGGCGGCCCCGGCCACGACGAGGTGCGGCCAGGCGTCGGCGACGACCACGTCCTCCACGTCGGTCTTGGGGACGAGAGACGCGACCGCGTCCTCCCAGGCGGGCCAGCCGAGTTCGTCGAAGAGCCCCGCCCGCAGGGTGCGCGCCAGCACCGGTGCGAGGTCGGTGCCGGCGGCGGCCCGCACCTCGTCCTCGGCCAACGCCAGCGCCTCGGCGGGCAGCCACTTCAGCCGGGCCAGCGCATCGGGCAGTTGCGGCAGGCCGACCGCGGTGAAGCGCCGTACGACCGTACGCACCCAGTCCGCGAGCAGGGGACCGCCGCCCGGAGAGGACGCGAGGAGGGCGATCGCCCGCAGCGACTGGTCGTCGTTGCCGAACCGGTCCGCGCCCCGCCGGAAGGCCCCGTGGAAGCGGTTGTCCGCGGCCACCGACAGCAGGTCGCGGCGGCCCTCGCCCAGGGACCACTGCGTCAGCAGCAGCGCGTCGCCCTTCCGCGGAGCGGCCACCGGGACGTCCAGCGACAGCAGCAGGTCGATCAGATCGAGATCGTGGACGACCCTCAACGAGGCGCCGGAGGCGGCGAGTTCGGCCCGCAGCCGGTCCGCCGTCCGTTCCACCAGCGGATACAGCTCGGCCATGCGACTGGAGTCGCGCCAGGACCGGGCCCGCTGGCGGTAGTTCAAGAACCGCTCCAGCCAGCCCGCGGCACCGTCCTGCGGCCGCTGCTCGTCGGGCAGGGAGGCGTCCCACAGTCCGGCGGTGGCTCCGGAGGCCTCCAGCAGCTCCAGCCACATCGCGGGCATGTCGCTGTCGTGAGCGGCGGGCATCAGATCGAGCAGGGTGCCCCGCGCCCGCGGCTCGCGCGCGGCCAGGGCGACCAGCGCCGTGCGGTGTCCCTTCCACCAGCCGGCCGCCGCGCGCAGCGTCGCCGGCAGGGTGAGGAGCTCGGACACGTACTCCTGCTCGGCGAGGTTCGCGTCCCGGCCGGCCGCGCGGGCCAGCTTGCGCAGGTCGTTGGCCATCTGCGCCGACGGCGGCAGCCCGCCCGCCGTCCGGCGCAGGCACAGCCGGGTGAAGCGCCGCAGCGCGTCCTCGGCCGGCACACGCGCCGACAGCTCCCTCGCGTAGGCCGACAGGACCTTGACCGGGAGGGCCCCGGCGAGCGCGAACTCCAGGAACACGGCGTCCAGCCGCTCCTCCTGCACCGTCAGACCGTGCTCCGCCTCGGCCTTGCGGGCCCGGGTGAAGAGCTGGGCCGCGTAGGTCGCGTTCTCCTCCGCGAGGAACACGCGTCCGGCCTGTTCGTAGAAGGTCGGCAGGAAGTGCGGCACCGACGCGGCCAGCCGCTCCCCGAGTTCCACGAAGGCGTCCAGGGCGGCCTTCGGACGGGACTTGGCCTGGCGTCCGGCCCGCTCCAGGTCCGGCACCACACGCAGCGCGTGGTGACCGTCCTTCGGGTGGTGCACCAGCACCCATTCGGGAAAGCCCAGCGACTGGCGCGGCCCGAATCCGACGACGACGGGTTCGGCGTCCTGCTCCAGGCCGAGGAACCCGGCGGCCAGGTCCTCCGCGGCGCCCAGTTCGCCCGCGACCAGCCGGACCACCACCCGGTCGTCCAGGCCTGGGTGACGGTACGTCCGCGCCGTCAGCGGCACCCCCAGTTCGCCGGCCCCCTCCGTGCCGGGCGGCAGCACCGCGCCCGCCGTCAGCAGTTCCTCGTACGACACCTGCGTCCCCCCGCTCATGCGTTCTTGCCCTCCTCGATGACGCGGCCCGCGTACAGCGCCGCGGCCATGCGCATCCCCTCCGACCAGGCGACCGGTCCCACCTCGCCCAGCGGCAGGGCGCGGCCGTCCTGGTCCCGCCAGGTGAGCGCCCCGGTCTCGACCTCGCTGTCCCAGTACGGCTCCCCGATCCAGACCGAGGATTCGAGGCCGCGTCCGCCGTCCCGCACCCGGGCGGTCGCGTATCCGCCGGACACGCGGTAGCCGAGCGAACTCGCCCGGGCGGCGAGCGCGAAGCGGGAGCGGAACGAGCCACCGGCGAAGTCCCTCACCTCGGTGGCCTTGGCGCGCAGGTCCCCGGGCTGCCGCCAGGTGGCCCGGTGGATCTGCTCGACGCGCTGGACGATGCCGAGTTCGGCCGCGAACTCGCGCAGATCGTCGAGGTCCGGGAGGAGCACGGGGTGCGGCAGGGTGACCGTGCGCGGGGCCATCCGGACCGTCTCGCCGTCCAGGTTCACCAGCATCAGCTCGCCGGCGTCGGTGGCGCCGCGCAGGAAGCCCACGTCGTCGGGGTCGTCGCCGACCACCACCAGATCGCGCAGCGCGGACTGCCAGGCCTCGTCCGGCCACACCCGGGCCAGCAGGCCGGTGGGCACGGGCAGCGACGACACCATCCACGCGTCGACCTGTGCCACACACGCCGTGGCGTGGCGGTCCAGCCACTCGGCGAAGCGCCGCAACCGGTCCACCTCCGGGTGGTCCTTCAGCGCGCGCGGGAGCGATTTGAGCTGCCGCCCCGCCGACCGGCCCGAGGTGGCACGCGCCGCCACCCGCCCCTCCACAAGGGCGACTTCATACCCGTCACCCGCTGACACCCACCCCACGAGCCACAGCCTTCCGCGTCAAGAACACCGGATCAGAGCACAGTTCACCCAGGTCAGTGCGTCCCGGGCGGAGTGCGACTATGCAGCGAACGCTAGCGGCGGCCACTGACAATCGGCCCCGCGGCCCCACAGATCCCGGCGGCCGCACCCGACCCGCGCCCCCCGCCGATATCGTGCCGGAGGTGAGCAACTCGTATGCGGGACTTGACGATGCCGCGGTCGCGACAGCCGCGGCCGGCGCCGGGGCGGACGTGGTGCGGGCCCTGTACGGGCGGCGTCTCGCGCGCATCGACAAGGGCGGCGGAGACTTCGCGACCACCGCCGATGTGGAGGCCGAGAAGAGGATCCTCGACATCCTCCGGGAGGCCCGGCCCGATGACGCCGTGCTCGGTGAGGAGAGCGGGCCGCAGGGTGTCGCGGGAGCCGAGCGCCAGTGGCTGGTGGACCCGCTGTGCGGCACGCTGAACTACGCGGTCGGCACCCTGCTGGTGGCCGTCAACGTGGCGCTGCGCGGCGGTGCGGCGGCGGTGGCCGACCCGTTCGGCGGCGAGATCTACTTCACCGACGGTGAGACCGCGTGGGTGCGCCGCGACGGTGCCGATGCCCGGCTGGTGCCCTCGTCCGCCACCGGGCTCGTGGACGTCAACCTGGACCCGCCGTTCCCGGGCGCGCCCGGATTCCGCGCCGTGGACCTGCTGGCCCGGCCCGAGTTCGTGGAACGCTTCCGGCCCCGGGTCGGGTCCACCACGCTGGCCCTGGCCTGGGTCGCCGCCGGCAAGCGCGCCGCGTACGTGACGGACGGCGGCGACCTGTCCGGGAGCGTGCACTTCGCGGCCGGCATCGCCCTGTGCAGGGCGGCGGGCTGCGTCGTCACCGGGATCGACGGTGCCCCGATCGGGCCGTCCGGCCGGGGACTCGTGGTGGCCGCCGACGCCGGGACCCACCGCCTGCTCATGTCGATGACCGGAGAGCCACGGCCGCATGCGTGAACGACACCCCGGAACGACCTCAGGACGTTGACATGAAAAGTGACGAAATGACCTAATGAGAGGTGATGATCACTTACGGGTGTGACGTGCCGGTTCGCGGCCCGGCAGGGCGCCCGAGAGGAGCTGTCCGGATGAGGAAACGCCTCGCCGCGCTCGGGGCGATGACCGTCGCCGCCGCCCTGGCCCTGACCGGTTGCGGCGACGACGCCCCGAAGAAGGCCTCGCCCTCCGCGTCCGGCACGGCCGAGGCGCCGTTGCACGACGAACTTCCGGAGTCGGTGAAGCGGTCCGGGGTCGTCAGGGTCGGCTCGGACATGCTCTATCCACCGATGGAGTTCGTGCGGAACGGCAGGCCGACCGGCGTCGATCCCGACCTGGCCGCCGTCCTGGGAAGGCAACTGGGCGTGCGGTTCCAGTTCGTCAACGGCGCGCTCGACACCCTGCTCACCGGTCTGCGGGCCAGGCACTACGACGTGGTCATGTCCGCTATGACCGACACCAAGGACCGTCAGGAGGGGCTGGACCCCGCCACCGGGGAGAAGATCGGCGAGGACATCGACTTCGTCGACTACTTCGAGGCCGGTTCGTCGATCATGGTGAAGAAGGGCAACCCCGAGGGCGTCAAGACACTGGCCGATCTCTGCGGCAAGAAGGTGGCCGTCCAGAGCGGCAGCACCACGTACGACCTGCTCCAGTCCCAGAGGTGCGACGAGCCGATGGACATCGAGGCCTACGACACCCATGACGAGGCACAGGCCCGCCTCAAGAGCGGCGCCGTGGCGGCCGACGTCGCCGACTTCCCGGTGGTCGCCTACGCGGTGAAGACGGCGGGCGGCGGCAAGGACTTCGAGATGGCCGGCGAACAGATCGGCGCCGGCCCGTACGGCATCGCGGTGCTCAGCTCGAACACACGGCTGCGGGACGCGATCCAGGCCGCCCTCGACGCCGCCATCCGGGACGGCTCCTACATGGAAGTCCTGAAGAGATGGAACGTCAGCGAGGGCGCGGTGACCGACGCCACGATCAACAGTGGCACCTGAGAGGGCACCCGACACGGGGTGGGATCGTCCGTCCCGGTCACACCGGAACGCGACGAACCCACCAAGTGCCGTACGGCCGCCGGGTCATCCGTGGCGCGACGCGTCCGCGAGCGGTGAGACGTCGAGCGACTTGAAGACCGGCCACTGGTTCCCGGCCCGGTTGATACCCGACCGGATGGTGACGCCGCCGGAGAGCTGATCGGACGGCTGGTCCGACACATGGCTCAGTTTCACCCCGCCGTCGACGTACGCCGTGGTGGTGTTGCGCCCGACCTTGACCGTCACGGTGTGATCAGACTTCGGGTCCAGCGGTCCCGATGCCACCTTGTAGCCGTTGGCCAGCAGGGTCGCCCGGTTCCTGGTGATCACCACGGTCACCGGCTCCTTGCTGTTGGTCCGGACCCCCAGCGCGGCCTGGTTGGTGCCGTTGCCCAGCGACCCGAGCAGCGCGGTGGCGCTGTAGTCCGTCCAGTCCACGCTGCTGTTCGGCCGGTAGTCCGCCTTGGCGTACCGGGGCGTCCGCGCCGACGCGGGCGCCTTGCCGAGGAAGACGTCGAAGCTCGTACGGGTCTGGCGTCCTCCCCAGTTCTCCGGCTCGGCCAGCGGCCGGTGCGCGTCGGCCGGGACCTGGACGTTCTTCGCGACGTCCGTGAGCATCTGGTCGGGAGTGGTCCGGGCGTAGACCTCGACCCGCTGGACGAGCCCCGCCGTCGCGGACCGGCGGCTGGCCGTGAGCGGAACGCTCGAATGGTCCGTCATCACGAGCGGGAACAGCTCCTTGAGCAGATGCCTGGCCTGAGAGTCCGTCGAGTCGGCGTCCTGCTGACCGGGTCCGTCGGAGAAGGGGACGGCGAACATCGTCGGCGTCGGCATGCCGTGGCCGACGATGTCCTTGACGGATCCGGCGAGATCGTGGAGCACCCGGGCGCGGTACTCGGCCGTGTTCTCCCGCCGCCCCTCGTCCTCCAGCCACAGGCGGTTCATCAGCGGTGCGCCCGTGTTGCCTGCGCCGTCCACCTGCTTGACGCTGTGCATGGCCCGAGTGTGGCTCTGGAAGTCCCATCGGCCCGACCGGTTCATCCGCTCGATCTCGCGCCAGGTGAGGTAGTAGGGGCGGTGCTTGTCCATCGACCCGGTGATCAGGAAGATCGTGCCGTGCATCTTGTGCCTGGCCAGGATGCGGTCGGCGTACTTCCACAGTCCGTCGGTGCCGTCGTCGAAGGTCAGCAGCACCGAACGCCGGGGCACCGGACCACCGTTCATGTAGGCGGTGAACTGCTTCGCGGTCAGCGTGCGGTAGCCGGCCTTCTCCAGGGCGGTGAGCTGCGCGTCGAACGCCTTCGGGGTGAGGGCGTACGGGCTCTTGCTGCTCTTGTTGACGTCGTGGAACGTCAGCACGACGGGCGGAGCGTGGTCCGGCAGGCCTCCGCCTTGTCTCGTCCAGCCGGCCTTGTCCGCGGTCGTGACGGATGCCTGGGTCAGCGGGGCCTGAGGCGACATGTACTTGCGGCTGAGGTAGCGCTCGATGCCCGCGGCACCCGACGCCACCACCACGGAGAGCGTGAGGGCTCCGAGCAGGACGCGGACGGGCCACTGCGTCCAGCCCCGGCCCCACCCGTGTCGGCGGCCACGACCGCGGTCGTGGGCGGCCGTGTCGGCGTAGTGACCACGGAAGCAGGGTTCCGGACCGTTGCCGTGGTCGTGCACGACGACGGTGGCGGGCTCGCGCCACGGAGCCATCAGAGCACGCTCCCTCGCGACAGGACGATCAGATAGATGCCGGTGACGACCACGATGGCGACGACATCGGTGATGACGCGGACGGACTTGCGCCGCAGGAAGTTCCTCATCACCGAGTCCTCGACCAGACACCGCGACGGATGGTCGCGAGGGAGTAGGGCAGCAGCCAGGACAGCAGCAGCGCCGACAGCAGACTCATCAGCGGCCGGTAGCGCCAGCGGGCGTCACCGGGGTTGTCGATCTTGAAGGCCAGACCCCAGATGCTGCCCTTGAGCACGACGCCGCACAGATAGAGCACGCTCACGAAGATCCCGCCCTGCAGGGGGGACAGGATCATGTGGCGGACCGCCATGAACGGCGCGGCCATCACCCACAGCACATGTCCGTAGTACAGACAGGACGGGCCGACACCGCGCCGCCACATGAAGGTGCCGGTGAAGAAGGTGTTGCGGATGAAGCTCTTCTTCCAGCGGATCTGCTGCTTCATGAACGGCCGGAAATGCTCGGGCACGTTGGTCCACACCTTGGCCGACTGGACGTAGCCGATACGCCACTTGCGCTCGGGATAGTCCTGCGCGGTGACGAACGGGGAGTCGGCGTACTGCTTCTTCAGCTTCTTGCCGACCCACAGTTGCCCCAGCACGTAGCCGGTGAGCTGACGGTCGGTCGCGAACCGGAAGGGGGCGCCCAGGAAGCGGTCGCCCGCCCAGGCGGGGAAGTAGTTGTACACCGCGTCCCGGCGGAAGACCGCCAGCGGACCGGAGACGCACGTGACCGATCCGAAGACCGACTCCGCCGCCTTGGCCACCCGGAACTGCCCCTCGTACCAGACGTCCTGAGCCCGGGTGAAGAGCGTCTCGTCGACGTTCAGCGCCCGGCAGTGGCCGCTGACCGCGCCCAGTTCGGGGTGGTCGACCAGCGCCTGGACACACTTGCGCAGGGCGTCGGGCGCCAGGACGCAGTCGGAGTCCGTGAACGCCAGCACGTCGCCGGTCGCGATGCTCGCGCCCCGGACCAGGGCGTGCTTCTTGCCCAGGTTCTTCTCCAGCTTGAGCAGGGTGATGCCCAGCTCCTCCGCGAGCCCGTCGAGGATCTCCCGTGTCCCGTCCTCGGAGAGATCGTCGATCACGATGATCTCCAGGTCGGGATAGTCGCCGGCCGCCATCGAGCGCACACAGCTCTCGATGTACTCGAACTCGTCCTTGACCGCGAGGAGGAAGGACACCTTCGGCACGGCCGGCAGGGACGGGAACGACGCGAGGTCCTTGGGGCGCCTGCGGAGCGTACGGACCGACGGGTCGTCGTAGCGGCTGTACGCGATCTGCAGCATGGCGATGGTGCCGACCAGCACCGTGATGCCGTAGCCGATGACGAGCGGCTTCTCCGGCACGAGCGGGAACTCGCGGGCCAGGATCAGCCCAAGCGGCAGCAGGCAGAACATCGCCAGCACCCGGCGCACGGCGAAGCGCACATCGGTCTGCATCCGGTTCGTCCAGCGGGTCAGCGGGCCCGGCGGCCTGCCCACGACGGCGGACGAGCGGACCTGCGGCAGCGGCACGGAAGCCCGGGGACGCGGGTTCGGCAGGATCAGTCCGCACGAGGCGGTGGCCACGGGAAGGGTCGCGCCCTCGGGGCCGACCGACATGTCACGGGACTCGGCCGCTGTCGCCTGATCGGGCACGCGGCCTCCCGGCGCCCCGGGCAGCGCGGCCCCGGGCGCGGCGAGGGCCGCGTCCGCGGCTCCCGGCGGGTGCAGGTCGCTCACAGGGTTTCCCGGGCGTCCACGGAGTCCAGCCGGTACGTCGCGTCCAGGACGTCGTTCCGGTCGTTCAGCCAGGCGAGGTCGGCGCCCGGGTGCACGGTGTGCACCAGCACCAGGTCCCACGCGTGGTCCTCGGGCACGAGAACGCTCTCCTGTATCCCGCCGGCCACCCGCGCGGCACGCACCATCGAGTCGGTGAAGCGGACCTGGGCGCCCTCGTGGACCAGCTCGTCGAAGATCTCCAGCGCGGGCGATTCCCGCAGGTCCTCGACACCCGGCTTGTACGCCATGCCGACGATCAGGATCCGGGCGCCGGTGAGCGGCTTGCCGCGCTCACCCAGTGCCTCGCGCACCCGGCGCACGACCTGGCGCGGCCGGCCGGCGATCGCGTTCATGGCGGCTTCGACCAGCGGGGAGGTGCTGCGCTCGGCGCGGAGCTGCCAGAGCAGGTAGTGCGGGTCGCAGGGGATGCAGTGCCCGCCGACCCCGGGGCCGGGGTAGAAGGGCATGAACCCGAACGGCTTGGTCGCGGCGGCCTCGATGACGGGGATCGGGTCCAGGCCGAGGACGCGGCAGTTGTCGGCGAACTCGTTCGCGAGCGCGATGTTGACCGCGCGGAACGTGTTCTCCCACAGCTTGGTCATCTCGGCCGCCTCGGGCGAGGGCAGCACGTACACGGAGGAAGCCGTGCGCGAGAGCACGGAGATGGCCCGGTCGATGGTCTCCTCGCCGGCGCCGCCGACCACGCGCGGGGTGGTGTCCTGGGTGTGATGGGCGTTGCCGGGGTCGATCCGCTCCGGCGAGAAGGCCACGAAGATGTCTTCGCCGACGGTGAAGCCGCGCTCGGTCAGCGGCTCGGTGAGCAGGTCACGGGTGGTGCCGACGTAGGTGGTCGAGGTCAGCATCAGCAACTGGCCGGGGACGGCGTGCTCGACGACGGTGGCCGCGGCGGCGGTCAGTGCGCGCAGGTCGGGGGCGAGGTGCCGGTCCACCGGGGTCGGTACGCACACCAGGACGGTGCGGGCGTCGGCGAGTGCCGCGGGGTCGTCGGTGAGGGTGAAGCGCGGGTCGCCGTTGAACTCCTTCAGGCGCTCCAGGTCGCTGGGCAGAAGGTCGACGTCGACGCCCCGGATGGCCTCCAGCCGTTCGGTGCTCGCGTCGATGCCGATCACCTCGGTGCCCGCGGCCAGCAGGCCGAGCGCCGTCGGCAGACCGACGTAGCCGAGGCCCACGACCGCCACGGCCCCCACCTCCGGTGCGTCCAGGGCGGCGTGACCGCTGAGGGTCTCGAAAGCGGCGCCGAGGTGCAGTCCTTGAGGGGTGGGGAGGGTGTTCGTGGGCATGGTGAACGCTCCAGAGGTGGCTCTCGGGGATGCACACCGACTGGCGCGCACGTAGTGCCGCGGCGGGGACCTGTAGTCCTGCTCGGCCAATGTTCTGTGACGGTTCAACCATCCCAATTGTCCATATTCTGGTCAAACGCTGGAAAAGTTAATAGATGTGCTATCTCGCGGCTCTTACGGAATTGTTATCCACCCTCCGAGCAGGCGCTTTACCTCGACTTTGAGGTTCGGTGGAGTCGTTTCACGGGCGGGTCGGTGTGATGTAGCAGTCAGTTTCACCACCGCAGGGAGTGGCGTGCGTCACTTTGCCGCTTATGTGGGGTCTTCGGCCTCTCATCGGGAATGCCAGGATTTTCGCTCTCGGTCGACGAGGCGATATGTGGGAGAATGGCGCTATTCGCGGAGCTGTATTCCGTGGATGAGGCGCAGCGCCGGTGAACGGCGACCGGGCGCCGGATCAGGCGAGTGGTCTTCACCCTCGCGAAGTGCCGTGCCCGCCGTCCGGGCCGGCTGTGAATGCGGAACAAGCAGGAAATCCCCATGACTTGTGGCCCAAGGGCAGTACCTCCCCGCCAACTCGCTTTCGCAGAGATGGTGTTGTGCCATTCTTCCGTCGAGCGACGGACCCATCCGTGATGACGCGAAGGCGACGCACGGCGTGCCTGCTGACAGGCCTGGTCGCCGTCGCCGCGACGACCCAGACGGCGTGCGGCGCCGGAACCCCGTCCACCCGTCCGCCCGCTTCGTACGACGACGCGGTACGGGCCGACTCCCCGGCCTTCTATCTGTCGCTCGGTGCCGGGAAAGGGGCCCGCGGGTCCGGAGCCGCCCTCGAGCCCGCGTACCACCACGCGCCCGGAGTCACCTCGATGCCCAACGGAGACAGGGCCTCCCTGTTCGACGGAACCTCCCAGTACGTGGAGATCCCGGACGACGACCGGCTCTCCGTCACCACGACCGGTGAACTGACCGTGGAGGCCTGGATCCGGCCCGACACGCTGACGTTCACCAGGACGGCGGGCGCCGGGTACGTCAACTGGCTCGGCAAGGTGTCGAGTTCGGATGCCCGGACCGAGTGGCTGGCCCGTATGTACTCGCGGGACAACACCGAAGCCCGTGCCAACCGCATCAGTGGATACGTCTTCAACCGGGGCGGCGGACTCGGCGCCGGCTCGTACTTCGAGGACCGGGTCAGCCCCGGCCGGTGGATCCACTACGCGCTGGTCGTCAACACCCGTGAGAAGAGCCGCGCCTACCCGACGGGGTACGTCAAGGTCTACAAGGACGGGGTGCTCCGCGACCAGGACGCCCTCGACGAGTACGACATCACCCCGAGCAACACTGATGCTCCGATGCGGATCGGCACCGCCGGCACCAAGTCCTACTTCAAGGGTGCGATCGGCAAGGTGGCCGTGTACGACTCCGAGGTGCCCCAGTCCCGGCTCGCCGCCCACCATCGGGCCATGAAGGCGCATCCCCGGGAATCGGCCGTCGGAGCCTGACGGACCCCGACGGCCTCTGGCGGGGCCTTCGGTTGAGCGGTCCGGGATCGTCCGTGACGACGCCTGGACAGCCGGACCCCGGCGTGCTGTCATGTCCGCGGCGCAATTTCCAACGTTGTAGAAGTCGGACAACGTTGTCGCACTGCGAGCGGACCCCTTTCGGAAGGCAGGTCACCTGCATGTCAGTGAGCAGACGGAGAATCCTCGCCCTGGGCTCCGGCGCACTGGGCGCCGCGGCGCTCGGCGGCACGTACACGGGGGCCGCAGCCGCCGCGACCCGGCCGGCGGCAGGGACGGCGCCGGCCGACGCGTTCCAGAAGCTGCCGCCCGGAAGCGTGGTCGCCCGCGGGTGGCTCGCCGGCCAACTCCGGCTGCAGCTCGCCGGTTTGTGCGGCACGTACGAGAACGGCTCGCACTTCCTCGACTTCTCCGCGACCGGCTGGGTGCATCCCGAGCGCGACGCCTGGGAGGAGGTGCCGTACTGGCTGCGCGGCTACATCCCGCTGGCCATCGCCACCGGCGACCAGAACGCGCTGGCGCGATCACGCCAGTGGGTGGACGGGATCCTCGCGACCCAGCAGAGCGACGGCTTCTTCGGGCCCCGCGGCTTACGTACGTCCTTGAACGGAGGGCCCGACTTCTGGCCCTTCCTGCCGCTCCTGCAAGCGCTGCGGACGCACGAGGAGTACACCCGCGACCAGCGGATCGTGCCGTTCCTCGTCCGTTTCCTCCGCTACATGAACGCCCAGGGTCCGGGCGCCTTCAACACGAGCTGGGTGTCCTACCGTTGGGGCGACGGCCTCGACATCGCCGTATGGCTCCACCGCCGGACCGGCGAGGCCTTCCTGCTCGATCTCGCTGCGAAGATGCACGGTCACGGCGCCGACTGGACCGGCGCCACCCCGAGCCGGCACAACGTGAACATCGCCCAGGGCTTCCGGGAGCCCGCCCAGTACGGGCATCTGACCGGCTCCGCCGACCTCGTAGGGGCCACGTACCGGGCCTACGACACGGTGATGGGTGCCTACGGGCGGTTCCCCGGCGGCGGGTTGGCCGGGGACGAGAACTACCGGCCCGGATTCGCCGACCCACGGCAGGGCTTCGAGACCTGCGGCATCGTCGAATTCATGGCCAGCCACGAGCTGTTGACCAGGATCACCGGGGACCCGGTCTGGGCGGACCGCTGTGAGGACCTGGCCTTCAACATGCTCCCGGCCTCCCTCGATCCCGACGGCAGGTCCGTCCACTACATCACCAGCGCCAACAGCGTCGACCTCGACAACCGGCCCAAGACCCAGGGGCAGTTCCAGAACGGCTTCGCCATGCAGGCCTTCCAGGCCGGCGTCGACCAGTACCGCTGCTGCCCCCACAACTACGGCATGGGCTGGCCCTACTTCACCGAGGAGCTCTGGCTCGCCGGTGCCGACGGCGGCCTGGTCGCCGCGCTCTACGCCCCGAGCCGGGTCAAGGCCACGGTCGCCGGCGGAACGACGGTCACCGTCACCGAGGAGACGGGATACCCCTTCCAGGACACGATCACCCTCACGCTCTCCACACCCCGTCCGGTGCGCTTCCCCCTGCAACTGCGCGTGCCCGGCTGGTGCACCGGGCCCCAACTGCAGGTCAACGGAGTGGCGG
Source organism: Streptomyces sp. NPDC056738 (assembly GCF_042790435.1). Taxonomy (NCBI): domain Bacteria; kingdom Bacillati; phylum Actinomycetota; class Actinomycetes; order Kitasatosporales; family Streptomycetaceae; genus Streptomyces; species Streptomyces sp. NPDC056738. The sequence continues at coordinate 544,382 of NZ_JBHTZF010000001.1, read as the reverse complement.
TCACCGCCTCGGACGGCCCGTCCTGGGCACGGATCGACCGCACCTGGCGCGACGGCGACACCGTGCGCCTGCGCTTGCCCCAGCAGGCCCGACTGCGTTCATGGCCGGGGCAGCACGGCGCGGTCAGCGTCGAACGAGGCCCCCTCACCTACTCGTTGAAGATCGGCGAACGCTACGACCGCTACGCGGGAGACGACGCGTTCCCCGCGTACGAGGTCCACGCGACCACGGGATGGAACTACGGCCTCCTGCCGGGGACCTCACTGACCCCGGCCGGGACCGGCACCGTCGTCCCGGACCAGCCCTTCACACCCGGCACCACGCCCGTGTCCCTCTCGGCGCAGGCCCGGAGGATCCCGGAGTGGATCGCCGACGACGAGCATGTCGTCGCGCCGCTGCAGGACTCCCCGGCCCGCAGCGACGCGCCGGTCGAGACGGTCACCCTCATCCCGATGGGGGCCGCGCGCCTTCGCATCACGTCCTTCCCCACGGCGGCTCCGGACGGCCGGCCCTGGACCCCGGAACCACCCTTCCGCCGACTCGCCAACAAGAACAGCGGCAAGGTCCTGGCCGTCGACGGCATGTCGACCGAGAACAGCGCACGCGTCGTGCAGTACGACAACACCGGTACGGGCGACCACGCCTGGCAGCTCGTCGACCGGGGCGACGGATGGCATCTGATCCGCAACGGCAACAGCGGCAAGGTCCTCGGCGTCGACCACATGTCGATGGACAACAGCGCGATCGTCGTGCAGTTCGAGGACAACGGAACGGACGACCATCTGTGGACGCTTCTCGACAACGGCGACGGCTGGTACCGCATCCGGAACAAGAACAGCGGCAAGGTCCTGGGCGTCGACCGCATGTCCACCGCCAACAGCGCCCAGGTGGTCCAGTACGACGACAACGGCACGGCCGACCACCTGTGGCGCTTCCTGTGAGTGCCTGAGCCCGGCCCGGCGGCGGAACGGCGACGCTCTGTCCGACCCGCCGCCGATCCGGCCCACGCCGCTCACACCGTACGGGTCCTCGGCCGTTGGGTTCAGTCGAAGAGGGCCACCAGGCCGTTGACCCAGATCGCGAGGAACGCGACGACGGCCAGCAGACATCCGGCTCCCGCCAGGAAGTCGGTGAAGGGAGTGTTCGCACTCTCGGTCTTCTTGCCGTCCGGCACGGTGTCCCATGCGACGGGATGCCCCATGGAGTCCGAGCACGCCACGCGCACCGCCTCCAACTGCCCTCGGGCGAAGGCCGTTGGGGCGAGCGACTCGGAACCGCTCCAGGCGAGCGCGCGCATGCGCCGCTCAGGGGTGTCGTACCTGGCCTCGAAGGCCGCCGTCTCGGCCGTGTCGCGATCCGACTCGAGATACATCCAGCGGCCCGCCTCCGCGGGCTCTCCGTACAACCGGTAGGTCTCGGCAAGACGGCGTCGCAGCGTCAGGTCGTTCGGGAACGACGACACGAGCCCGCGCAGGCGCTGGCGCGCGACGGGGACCCGGCCCGCGGCCAGGTCCGCGTCGACGCGCGCCAGGGTGTCTCTCAGTGACATGCACCGATGATCGACTGCCGCGTCGACCGGCGTCGACTCCTTTTGGTGACCGGCGCGGAGCGTGTGCCAGGATCGTCGTTCATGGAGATCGACATAACTCCCGCCGGCGTGGCCGACTTCCACCGGATCCTGGCCGATCACGCCCGCTACTGGGGTGAGCGGGACCTTCGCTCGCTGCATCTTCTGGCGTTGGTGCAGGAGTTCGGGACGACCTGCCTGGTCGCACGTGCCGAGGACGGGATCCGTGGCTACGTCTTCGGCTTCGTCACGCCCGACGGCACCGGTTACGCGCATCTCATCGCCACCCGGGACGACACCCGCGGCAGCGGTCTCGGGCGCCGTCTGTACGCGGCGTTCGCCGAAGCGGCCGAACTCCAGGGCGCGCGGCGGTTGAAGGCGATCACGTCGGTGGCGAACACCGGCTCGATCGCCTTCCACCGCAGCGTCGGATTCGACGTGAGCATCGCCGAGGACTACAACGGCCCGGGTCGCCCCATGGCCGTCTTCCGGCGGGATCTGCCCCTCGCGTCCTAGGAGGCCACGGTCGCCCGGTTGAACAGCCGGCCCGCGATGTCGATGCCGGTGACCGCTCCGTGGGCGTCGCGGGAGAAGTAGCCGCGCTGGCCTTCGAGGCCGCCCTCGGTGACGACGTACTCGTCGCCGTCTCCGGGGAGGAAGCCGATGACCGCGGCCGGGTGATCCGGGGGCATCTCCTCGTCGGATGCCGCGCGGATCTCCGGTTTGATCCCCACCGCCAGGGTGAGCCGGGCGCCGTCGACGGCGATGTCGAGGTTCATGGCGTCGATCTCGTAGCGGCCGACGACCTGTTGGGCCCTTCCCTCGTCGTACGGGAGCGGTCGCGCCGCCTTCTCGGTGACGCCGAGGTGGTGCTCGAGGGCCCACCGTACGACGGACTGGTTGAACGGGTGGCCGTCCGGACCGAGGTTGGCCAGCGAGACCACCGCGAAATCGCGCTCGGGCACGATGAGCAGTTCGGCGAACTGCCCGTTGCCCGAACCGCCGTGGCCGATCCCGCGGAGACCGTCGAGGTCGTGGAGGAACCAGCAGATGCCGAAGCCGTCGCCGAGGGTGCTGCCGCGGAGTTCCACCGTCCGCTCCCGCATGCGGTGCAGGTCGGCGGCGGGCAGCACACCCGCGCCGTCGCCGAGCTGGAAGCGGGCCCAGCGCAGCAGGTCGCTCACCGAGGAGGCGAGCCCGCCGCCGGGGTTGTCGCCGCGGGCGCCCTCCTTGAACGCGTTCCAGGGCCGGGCGGCGCGCAGTTCGCCGTCCTCGGCGCGGTTGTAGCCCACGGCGAACTTGCGGACCATCGCCTCGGCCAGCCCGTACACGGTGTCCGTCAGGCCCACGGGCTCCAGGACGAGCGAGGCCATGGCCTGCTCGAACGGCTGCCCCGTGACCTTCTCGACGATCCGGCCCGCCAGGTTGTAACCGGCCTGGCTGTACGAGGCCCGGGTGCCGGGCGGCGCGACCATCGGGAGGCCGGGAAGCTTCGCCACCAGGCCGGCCAGTGAGCGGTCGCCCTTGCCGTCGTCGATCAGGTTCCAGTCCAGGCCCGCGGTGTGGTTCAGCAGGTTGAGGACGGTGATCCGCGCCGCCGCCTGCTCGTCGGCGAGCCGCAGTTCGGGGATGTAGTGCCGCACCGGTGCGTCCAGGTCCACCCTTCCCTCGGCGACCAGACGCATCAGCGCGGTCGCGGTGAAGGTCTTGGAGACCGAGGCCACGGGGAACAGCGTGTTCTCGTCCACCGGCGACGGGTCCGCGAGGCTGGTCACACCGTGCGAGACGTACGTCTCCCGGCCCCCGAAGAGGACCCCGACGGCGGCACCGGGGATGCCGAGCTCCGTGGCCCGCGACGCGACGAACTCCGACAGTTTCTCCTGCGACATGTCTCCCCCTCGACTCTTGAACTAAGTACAAGCAGGAGCGTAGAAGACGACTTGAACAAAGTGCAAGGGATCCCATGAACTAAGTTCAAGTAAGGTGGCCGTCATGCCGCGAGACACGCTGACCGCAGACCGGATCGTTCGTGCCGCCATCGAGCTGCTCGACGACGAGGGGCTGGACGGCCTCAACATGCGCAGCCTCGCGCAACGGCTCGGCTCGGCCGCCACGGCTGTCTACTGGCACATCAAGAACAAGGACGACCTGGTCCGGCTCGCCAGCGACGCGGTCTGGGGCGAGGTCGAGGTGCCCGACCTGGACGCCCTGGACTGGCGTACGGCCGCGATCGCCCATGCCACGGGCGTGTACGCGATGCTGAACCGCCACCCCTGGCTCGTCCAGGCGTTCGGCAGTCATCTCCTCTACGGATCGGCCCAGGCCCGGCACAACGACTTCAGTCTGGCCGTCTACGAGAAGGCCGGCTTCGCCGCCGCGGACGCGGACCGGGCGGCCGCCGCGGCCCTCGCGTTCGTGCTCGGCAGCACCCTCGGCCCCGCCGCGCAGGTGTCGCTGAACCGCAGGCTGAACAAGAGCGGCGAGAACGCCGAGGAGTTGATGGCCGACGCCATGAGGCGCGCCACCGACACCGCCAGGCAATTCCCGCACCTACGGCAACGCCTGGACACCACGGCCGCCACGGAGTACGCCGGGGCCCCCGACCATTCCTTCACGTTCGGACTCCGGTCCCTGCTCGACGGGTTCGAGGCCCGCCTGGCGGCCGGGTCCGTGGGCGAGGCCCGCTGACCGCGTCCGGTCCTGGGGCGGGTTCGTCCTCGCCGACGCCCCCGAAGACGGTCGCCCTCACATGACGAGCGGGCGTTCCAGTCATCCGCTCCGACCTCGGGGGACTCGGCTTGGTGTTACAGCCCTCGCTTCTCGATGAGTGCTCGCTCTTCAGGGGTGGTGAGTCGGTTGAAGCAGGCCACGTCCGTGGCCATGACCGTCATGTGGCCGAGCGTGGGTGCCGCCAGATGCCGGGCGTAGAGGACCCACCCCTTCTTCTTGTACGAAGCCATGAAGTAGGTCGCGTCGCCTCCGACCGGTGCGTTCTGTGGCGGCGTGCTCTGCTTCCAGCCTCGCGCCACGAGGCCGGACAGCATGGCCTTCATCTGCCGCCGCGCGCCGGCCGGATCGGCGGGGTTCGTGGAGCGGTCGCCCTTCTCGGTGGACGACCAGGAGACCACGCAAGGGGTCAGCCGGTCGGCGAGAGCGGCGGCCTTGTCTCCCTGTTCGGCGTTGGTGGGGGTATCGGCCCCCTTGGATGCGCCCTGCCCGGCCTCCACCTTGCCGCCCGTCAGTCCGGCTGCCGCGATGGCCGCTCGGAGGTCCCTGCGAACGTCCTTCTGGCCGAAGGGCGCCGATGCGGAAGGAGCGGGGGTGGTGGTTGCCGCAGAGGCGGCAGCTCCGGCGCCTGCGCCGCATCCGGTGGCGAGAATCGCCACCACGGCGACGAGGGCCGTGTGGGCGGCGCTGATCGTGTTCGTACGCATGTGCACTTTCTCGGCGCGCGGACTGCTGGTCGCGCTGTGTTCGGCCTGGTCGGCCCGATGGGTCGGATACTGGCGCCGAATCTTCGCACGACTGCTTCTCCGCGATGGAACGGGTCCCGGTCGCCGTATCGCCGGACGAGCCCGTGGCGCGGGGCCGACGCCTCTGGGCCGACCTCCGCGAGCGTCACGCCGTGGGATCCACGTTCCAGGTCGCGGGCAGATCACCGCCGCAGAAGACACAGACGAAGTCGTCCTCGCGCACGATGTTGTGTTCCTGGCAGCCGGGACAGCGCCGGAACACCACTTCGTGGGTGAAGCCGGAAGGCCGCCCGAGTCCTAGGTCGTCCAGAGCGCGGGCGACCGCCGGCCAGGAGCTGACGTCCGGGCAGTACCCGGTGGACTGGTTGCTGACCTCGCTCACGGCCCACCCGTCAGCCTCGCGCACGAATCCGATCTCGCCGGCGCCCAGAACCCTGTCTCCGCCGGCACAGGCCACGTGCTCGCTTCGTCGCGGAGCCAGTCGCAGCGCACCGTCCATGTCGACCACGAAGGTGAAGGGTTCGGCCTGCTCCGGCCTCGGTCGCTCAGCGATCCACCTGTCGAAGTCGGCCGCCGAGCTGACGCGGAATCCGCGGCTCCCTGGCAGGACCGCGGCTTTCAGCTCGGCGGGTCCGACGTATCTGTACCACCGGCCCCGCACGCTCACGGCAGTCTCCTGAAACTCGTCATACGATCTCAGCCGTCCCGGCCCTGCCATGTGGTCACGCACGCTTCGTTGCCCTCCGCGTCGGCGAGGACCCAGAAGGCCGGGGCGCGGGTCGCGGACACCAGGTGGCCTCCGGACGCCAGCGCGTTCTCGATCCGCCGGGATGCCTCGTCGTGCGGAACGCAGACGTCGAAGTGGATGCGATTGCGCTGGGGGCGTGGCTGGTCCATCTGCTGGAACCAGATGGCCGGGCCCTGCCCGACCGGGTCCACGAGCGCGTCCTCCGGTCCCGCGGCGCCCGCCTCGTCCGTATAGCCCAGCACCGCTTTCCAGAACGGCCGGATCCCAGCGATGTCCAGCGCGTCGATCGCGATCTCCAGAACCTGGACCGATCGCTGTGCCTCCGTTCCGATCTCGGGCTCTGTCAGAAGCCCGGACCTGCCGGCGGTGGCGGAGATCTGACGCGCGAGTTCGACATCCCGGGTGGTGACCGCCGCTCGGTCCGCCGACTGCAGGGTGAAGACGACCCGATCGGGGCGCACGTCGACCTGAAGGTGCCGGTCGGCGTCGTCGCCGCACGCGCCGACGGCGTCCGCCGCCAAGCCCACCGCCTGAGCCAACGATCCGACCCGGACCGACGTGCGCAAGGTGCCCAGCAGGAAGCGCCACCCGTGGTCCTGGACCGCCGTCGATGCTTCCTGCCGACTCAATGTCTGCTCCATGGGCGCATCCTCGCAGCCGCCACTGCCAGCCGCGCCTACCGGTACACGGCGCGTCCGCCCGTTCGGTTCCCAGGGACTGTCGTCGGGGCGCTGCTCGGGACATTTGTACGGCTTCCTGTACGACACCTGTACCGCGGTATGTGTGGCTCTTGCCCCTGCACCACGCGCGTCGGCCTTCGTAGGCTTGGGGCATGTTCACAAATCACAAACCAGGAGCGGACGACGCCTGGGAAGGCACCGTCGAGGACAAGTCGCGGGGCATGCTCGACGGCGCGAACATGTACCACTTCGTCAAGGTGAGGCGTGCGGACGGCCAGTCCGTCAAGGTGCGCGTCGACCGTAGGCTGTGGAAGTCGATCGCGGTCGGCGATCGCATCGTGAAGGAGCCGGGAAGCGGCCCGGTCAAGGCGTGACCGTCAGGGTGCCGGACCGAGGATGCCACGCGATGACCCTGGCGATTCGGAGCTGTCACCATGCCCACGGGTCGTCGGCGTCGTAGAGGCGATCACTGAGGGCGAGCACTTCGGTGTCGTCGAGGTGGCGCGGTCTCCAGCCGGAGTTGGCGGCATGGGCGACGAAGCGGTCGTCGAGCGCGAGGTGGTAGGTCTCGACGTAGTAGGCGAGATGCGCGTTCCAGAACCAAGTTCCGTCGGTCCGCGTCGAGTTCTCTCCGATGTACGTCTTGTCGCCACGCAGCTCGTCGTAGGAGCCCGTGCCGCATACGGCCAACCGCGTGCCGGAACGCAGATAGGCGATCAGTTCCGCTTCGTGAGGGCGGGCTTCGGTGGCGATGTGGTCATGGATGCTCGGTGCGTCGGCCTGATCGGGCGACAGTTCGCGGTAGTCACCGAGGTATCTGGTCGAGCACCGTTCAGGGATCTGCCTGCGGCGATGTGGTGCGGTGCCCGACGGCTCGTACGGCGGATCGGGCGTTGCCATGGGGGTACGGGGTTCGGTGATGGTTCGCACGCCGAGCGCGACGGGCTCCTTGGGGCGGGGGAGTGCTTCGACAGCCAACGCGAGGAGGTCGGCCGGCGGGCCTTCCCCGGCAACCAACGCGTCCACGTAGGCCGTGGCGGAGCGGATACCGAGAGCGGAGACCCGTCGCCGGATGAGACGCAGGGCCTGGGCCCTGCCTTGAGCCTCGGCGGTCGAACGCAGCTCGTCGTGCAGCGCGTCGACCGGGCCGGGCGGTTCCCGCCCCTTCACCCGCGTCAGATAGTCGTTCTCCCAGGCTCCCGTGACCACGTCCACGACCGGGATCTGGTGCAGACCGCCATCCTGTTTGTCCACCAGATAGGGGCCGTTGCCCAGCAGTGAGCGGCGTGGGTCGCCCGTGCGGACGTAGTCCTCCGCGTCCCAGGAGACGATCCAGCCCAGGGCGTGCTCACGGACCAGGGTCACCTGCGCAGGGACGGATCGGCCGTAGGTCGCGAGCTCCTCGAGGTACGCACGCTCCAACTCCGTCTCGACTCGGGAGACGGCGGACACACGGGTGATCATCCCGACAGCATTGGGCATCCGGCCGGGACCCACCAGCGAGTTTCGGAGGGCTGGGAGCGGATGGGGCTGTCGCCGAGCAACCCATGTGCGTCGCGCAGGAACAGCGGGTGTGGCGAATCGATTTGGCATGATCTATTCGGTCGATTTGCCTGAAAGTCGCACAAGTGCGGTGCCTAGACGGCAATATGGCCTGATCTTCCCTGAACCACGCATCAGAGGCCGCGCCATGACCAGACCGCAGTCCCCGCCGGATCCCTACGCGAGGCCGCAGCGCCCGGTCCCTCGAGCCTCCGGTGACTCCCACCGGAGCGCGCTCGTCGTCGCCCTGATCGGTGCCGCGGCCACGATCGTCGCCGCTCTGATCGGCCTGTTCGTGCAACTGAGCGGCGATGTGGAGCAACGCGCCTCGGGTCCGTCGCCCGGCGGCGCGTCGTCCGTATCGGAGGCTCCCGGCACGCCCGAGACGTCCGTCGCTCCCTCGGTTCCGCCGAGCACGTCCGTGGCGTCCGGAGGGTCCGGAGCGCCCGGTGAAGCCGACGGGGCCGGGGTCGTCCCGACCCCCACCGCTCCGACGCCCGTCGGCGTGCCGGAGAAGTTCCTCGGACGCTGGCAGGGCTACGCCGAGGAGGTCGACGCCTCCAGTACCGACCACTACCGCGTCACCGTGGAGCTCGACCAGGGCACCCTGCGCGAGCGGGTCGGCAGCGTCCACTACGCGATGGAGTCCTCCGACTGCTATGGCACCGTGAGCCTGACCGCGGTCGGCGGCACGGAGCAGGTGATCCTCGGGGAGAGCATCCAGTCCGGCAACTGCGTCACGAACGGCCGCATCACCCTGACACTGCGCCCGGGCGACACGGTGGACTTCGCCTACGAGTCGACCAAGCGGGACGGCACCCGGCAGTCGGTGAAGGCGGGCCTGGAACGCGTCGCCTGACCGGCGTCGGGGACAACAGCACGAGTGCCCGGTCCGCGACGACCTCCCCAACCGTTCGAGGACAGGGTTCCGCGACTGCCTGCCTGCAGGTCTAGACACGGAGGACTCGACAGGCGCTCGCGTGCTCCGGGCGCCAAGCCCTCTACTGCTAAGGGCAGTCGAAGCGGTAGGCGAAGGGGCGCCCGGGACAGGTGTGGCACTCGAAGAGATACACGCCCCCGAGGTCGCCGAGCACCAGACCCGGTCCTTCGTACCGTACGTCGATGTCCTCGACGGGTGTCCAGGTGCGCCGGGACAGCGCGTCGCCCTCGGTGCTCTCCACGGTCAGGAGGTGTTCCATGCGCCTCCCGCAGACCGCGCAGTCCGGCCACCTCGGGTCCTGGCTCCAGCCGGGATATCCGACCAGCTTCGTGCCCGGCGCCGTGGAGAGGTGGCTCTGGTGGTCCCAGCCCGTCTCCTGGTCCAAGTCCAGGAACCTGAACTCCAGTTCGTCCCAGAGGTCGTCGTCCAGATCCCAGTGGGGATACTCCGTCACCCGCTCCGGATGCACGACGCACGGACGCGGGACGTAGTTCTCCCAGTACTCGGCCGGGCTCGGCGGCGCCGACAGCACCGCGCCGACCGCGCCGGCCTCGCGCCAGCGCACCTCAGGGACGACCCACCGGCCACCGCCGTGCTTGCGCGGGCACCACAGGACCTGGAGCAGATCGCACCCTTCGGGGAACGGGACGATGTCGGGAACAGCGGCGCGGTAGATCTGGACGACCGGCACCATCGGCGAACCCTCGTGCTCGGGACACAGCGGCCACGCCTCCTCGGCAGGCCAGAGCAGAGGGCCGCCCACCGAGCTGTCCCGGCAGGTCGGTTCACCCGCCCGCGGGTGGAGCCTCACCGTCTCTCTGCGGAGGGGTGCCAGCTCGGGAAACAGCTTCTCCACGTCCACGGGGCGCGGTGGTGTGTGACGGGCCACGACGACAGACTACGGCCCGGTTCCGTGGTGTACCGGCGCGAGCGGTGCCTGCCTGACGGGCGGAGTGCCCGGTTCTGCGGTCAGGACTTCGTGTGTGCCGGCGACGAGGCTTCCCAGGTGAAGCCGTCCGGGTCGGTGAACGCCGTCGCGGTGCCGGTGAGAGCGAGCCTGTGCGATCCGCTGCCGTCGTCGGTGACGCCGAGGTCCTTGGCCAGCCCGGCGCGCTTGTAGAGCGCCAGCTTGAACTGGTCCGGCCCGTCCGCGGTGAACTCGGCGTACTTGCCGCCGAAGCTCTTCGCGACGGTCATCCCCTGCTCGACGTAGAACCGCTTGGTCGCCTTGACGTCGGCGACGCCCAGCAGCAGCACACGCTCGTCGATGGTGCCCGTGGCCGGACCGGTGTCCTTCTTCGCCGAGGTGGCGACCTTCCAGATCGTCCCGTCCGGGGCCTGGACGACGCCTCCGTAGCCCCACAGGGACTTCGACACGGGCTTGAGCGATGTGGCGCCGGCCGCGATGGCGCCGTCGATGAGGCTCACGACGTCGGCCGGCTGGGACACGGTGAGCGCCAGCGTGAACCCGCGGAAGCCGGCCGAGGGTGCCTCGGAGGCGCGCAGGCGCAGCCCCGCGCCGAGTCCGAAGGCGCCGGCGTAGAACTGCTCGGCGGCGGTCGGGTCGTCCACTTCGAGGGTGATGGATGCGATGGAAGTCATACGGATCACGCTAGCCGCGGCCGGCCGGCGATGGCTTCTCCGATCCTGCTCGATGCCGCCCCGCTCGATGCCGTCCCGCTCGACGTGATCGGGCGCGAGGCGGTCGGCCTTGACGGGGGCCTGGCCCTGCGGCGGAGATCCGCCGGATCACGACCCGGTGATCGCCTGGCTGGCGATGAGCTGTTGGTACGGGGCGCAGCGTGCCAGGAGCGAGGGGTGGTTGCCGGTGTCGGTGACGGTTCCCTGGTCGAGCATGATCACGTGCTCGGCGTGCTGAACGGTGGTCAGCCGGTGGGCGACCACGATGACCGCGCGGGTCGTCGCCAGCTTCTCGATGACGGTCCGGAAGCGTTGTTCGTTGAGGCCGTCGAGCTGGCTGGTGGGTTCGTCGAGCAGCACGATGTCGGCGTCGGACAGCAGGGCACGGGCGAGGGCCATGCGCTGCCGCTGGCCGCCGGACAGGTCGGTCTCGCGGCCCAGCAGGGTGTCGAGTCCCTGGGGGAGGCGGGTGATGTCGTCGGCGAGTCCGACGGCGTCGAGGGCGGTGGCGAGCTCTTCGTCGGTGGCGGGGGTGGTGCGGCCGAGCTGGAGGTTCTCGCGGGCGGTGGCCTCCAGCAGGGTGAAGGCCTGGTCGACGTACGTGATACGGGTGCGCAGGGCGTCCAGCGGCCAGTGCCGCATGTCGTGACCGAGGACCGTGATGGTGCCCGAGGAGGGCCGGATGAACCGGTCGATGAGGGACAGCGTGGTGGTCTTCCCGGCCCCCGACGCGCCGACCACGGCGGTGAGCCCGGTACGGGCGGTACGGAAGGAGATGCCCTGCAGGGTGGGCCGGCCGGCTCCGGCGTGGGTGTAGGAGACGGAGTCGAAGGCGACGGCGGGTGCGTCGGGCAGCGGGGTGGGAGCGCCCCGGCCGTCCTCGGTCGTGTCGTCCTCGGGCGGTAGGAGCAGCAGGTCGTTGCAGCGGTCGCGGGCGGCGAGCCCCGACTGCAGCCGGCCGAGACCGGTGGCCAGTGTGTTGACGGACGGGATCGCCTGGAGCAGGTAGAGGAGGAACGCGGCGAACGCGGCCGCCGTGATGTCGCCCGCGGCCAGGCGGGCGCCTCCGGTGAGGATGACGGCGATCATGGCGAGCTGGTTGCCCAGGGTGAGCACGGCGGGGATCAGCGTGCCCAGCCGGGCGCCCTCCAGGGAGATGGAGCGCAGCCGTTCCGCGTCCTCGGCGAGGGCGCGGGTGGCCAGCGGTTCGGCCCGGTTGGCCTTGATCGTGGTCAGTGCCTCCAGGTTCGCGGTGAAGCGCTGGGAGATGTGTCCGACGGCGTCCTGCTGGCCGCTCACGTTGGCCCGCATGCGGCGCAGGACCAGCATCACCATCAGGGTCAGGGCGGACAGGGCGATCAGGGTGACCACGGTCAGGACCCAGTCGATCCACACCATCACGCCGAGGGTCGCGGCGATGGTGACGGTGGCGAGCGGCAACTGGCTCGCCACGTCCACGATCTGACGCAGCAACAGGGCGTCGGAGGTGATCCGGGCGGCGAGTTCGCCGGTGCCCTGGGTCCGGACGACGGGCAGCGGCAGCCGCAGCGCGTGTTCCATCAGCGTGATGCGCAGCCTGTACGCCATGCGTTCGCCGATGCGGGCGAGCAGGAAGCCGGAGCAGGCCTGGGTGAGGGCGCCGGCCGCCGCGGCGGCGCACATCAGGGCGATGTGGTCGGTGAGCGGACGGTGGCTGGAGAAGTCGGTGATGACGTCCTGGAGGAAGAGGGGGAGGGCGAGGGTGGCGGCGGTGGCGGCGAGCGCGAGGAACAGTGCGGCGGTGAGCGGGCCGGGTTCGGCGGTCAGTTCACGGCGCAGCCGCAGGGGGCCCTTCGTAGGGTGAGCGCGGGGGGCGGACTCGTCGGCCACGGGGAACCTCTCTGGTTGCGAGGGGGCGTCGCGCGGGGGCACGCACCTGGCGGGCGGAGGGAGGGGCTGCTGGGAGCTGATGGGCGACCGGCCGGGCCGCTGGTGGCGGCCCGGCCGGCTGTGCTGCGTGCGCCCCCTACAGGGCGGTGCCCGTTACACGCAGAGGATCGTGCTCACCGTGCTGGTGCCGCAGTTGAGTACGCTCAGGGAGCTGGTGCTCGCGAGGGTGTCGTCGATCGGGGTGGCCTCGGTCTCGGGCAGGTCCATCGTCTGCAGGTCGAGGATCATCATGGCTGTTCTCCTTCATTCACTGACGGGTGGATCACCCGGCCGGGTGGCCGGGAGTCTTTGGGGCGCGACTCGGCTGATCCGGTCGCGACTTGTGGTGACGTGGTCAGGGACGGCCGGCCGTGTGCCCGGCGGAGGTCTGGCGCCGGCCGGCCGCGGCCGGGGGGAGGCTCGGGCTCTCCTGGGCCGATCCGGGTCCGCCGGTCCAGGGGAGGAAGGGCGTGCCGGCCAGGGCCGTGCCCAGGGCCAGGAGCACGCCCGCGGAGCCGGTCGCCAGGTCCGCGGAGAGCCGCAGGAGTTGGTCGCCGGGGAAGGCGAGGTGACCCTGGTACGAGATCTGGTGGAGGGTCAGGAGCCTGCGGTGGCGGTCCAGCGCGGTCTGGCGATCGGCGGCCGCCTCCGCGTCGTCCGCGGTGCGCGGGCGCGGGGAGTGCCACGGGCCGGGGGCGTGCGGCTGGGGCCGGGTGAGGGCGAGGTAGCCGATGAGCCCCGCGCGGCCGTTGAACAGGCCGGGCTGGATGATGAATTCGGGTTCGGCGGCCCGGCTGATCGGCGTACGGAAACGGGCTGTCGGACTGTCGGGGTGATGGCGGAGGAGGGCTTCCAGAGCCAGTCCGATGCCGGTGCTGCCGGTCTCGATGTAGGGAAGTACCCGGTATTCGTCGAGGACTTGGACGGTGCCGTCCGCCGCGGTCACACAGCGTTCGAGGTCCAGTTCGAGCAGGGTCTGGGCCCGTTCGAGGAGAGCGTGATCGCCGGTGTGCTCGTAGAGGCGGATCAGGGCGAGGGCCGCGCCGGACGCCCCGTTCATCAGGCCGGCCTTGCGGCGCCCGCTCGACGGCCCCTCCTTCTCCAGCTCGTCGGCCGCGGTCTGCGCGTGCGTGAGGGCGCTGTCCAGCAGCCGGTCGTCGCCGGTGGCCGAGGCGAAGTGCGACAGGGTCAGGGCGATGCCTGCGCGGCCCGACGACAGGTCGGGGCCCGGAGCACTGTCCGGAGGGGTGTGGCTGAGCCGCTCCAGCAGGTCGAGCGCGGCGTCCCGTTCGCCGAGGAGGTCGAGGGTGTGGGCGACGCCGTGTCCGCCGGTGTAGAGACCCGGCAGTGCCGGGCGGGTGCGGGCGGCCTCGATGAGCCACTGGACGTGTTCGGCGTCGGTTCCGGCGCCCGTGGCGTGGAGGGCGTACAGGACGCCGGCCGCTCCATGGGCCAGGCCCAGGCTGCCCTGGGTGAACTGGGCGATGTCGCCCGGGAAGAGCCGGTCGCCGCGGTGGGGGGTGGCCATGGCCCGGATGCCGGCGGCGAGTGAGTCCCGGATGGCCGGCCAGTCGGCCCGCGGCCCGCTGAGCAGGGCTTGGGTCTCGGCCCTGCGCAGGCCCAGCTCGGGCCTGGGGGTCCGGCCGTCCTCGGGGGAGGGGGCGAGCATGCGGCGGATCTCGTCGGTGTATCCGGGCGGTACGGGGAACCGGCGCTCGATGACATCGGCGAGCTCGGTGCTCTTGCCCGCGTCCAGGGTGGGCAGTTGGGCGAGCGGGAGGAACAACCAGAGCCGGATCGCGGCCAGTCCGTACAGGTCGATCTCCGGGCCCGTGTATCCCCGCGGAGCGGTGAAGCCCGCGGCTCCCAGGGCCGGCCGCACGAACGCGTCTACGGCGCTGGCGAGTTCGAAGTCGATGAAGCAGATGTCGCCACCCGGCCGGATGATCAGGTTGCGGGGATGGAGGTCTCCGAACACGACCCCGCGGTCGTGCATGCCCTTCAGGATGTGCTCGATCCGGTCCACGATCGCGATCGCCTCGCGGGTGTACTCGGCGACCGTGGTGTCGTCGGCGTCCGGATGGATGAGCGGATACTTCGCGGTCAGCCACTCGCTCAGTGACTGCCCCTGGACGAACTCCTGCACCAGGAAACGGTGTTCCCACACGGTCAGCAGCTCGTGCATGGCGGGGACTCCGGGCAGTCCCGCCAGACGGACCATCATGTCGTGTTCCTGTTGCAACCGGGTGACGGCGTCGACGCCGCGCTGGTCGAGGCCCGCGTGCGGCCGGGCCTCCTTCAGCACCACTTGAGGGCTGTCCGGGTCCTTCCGGCCGAGGTAGACGCCACCGGCGTTGGAGAAGTGGAGGACCCGCTCGACGCTGTAGGGCAGGGCGGGTGCCTGCGGGGCGTTGCGTTCGGCGATGGCCTCTTCCACGAAGTCCGGCACGGGCGCCCAGTCGGGCACCGAGAAGCCGGCGCCGCGGACGTCGGGGACCAGTCGGCCGTCCGGGTCTTCGAGCGCCAGCACCCGCTGACCGGCGTCGTTGTGGCAGTGGCGCTCGGCGAATCCCCCGTAGCGCAGATACAGCGGTCCCTCGCCCCAGCGCAGATCGCTGAGGATGTACGGGCCCCGGCGGCCCGCGAGCAGCGGTCCGAGTCCCTCGAGGCAGCGCCGCAGCTCGGCGTCGCCCACCGGGTAGAGCGTGCAGAACTTCCCGCTCGAACCGCGGGGCGAGTACTTCGAGTTCTGCATCTGCAGGATGGGCAGGCCGCGCAGGAACTTGAACGTGATGTGCTCACGCAGGCAGTAGTCGTAGACCGCTTCCAGTACCGCCTCGGCGTCCTCGGCGCACGAGGACACGTGGATCTTCCAGCCCTGTGAGGGCAGTTGGACGTCCTGGGGGCGTACCACCGCCCAGATCTCCAGGTCGCCGAGCTCCCAGCCCGCGGGCAGCGGCCGGGTGACGGCCGCGAACTCCTCCTGAGCGCCCCAGCGTCGGGGCGAGTCGTAGAAGATCGGGTCTGCGTAGGCGTAGGCCTCGTAGCGGTTGTCCATCGGACTTCTCCTCAGGGCAGGGACGTGTGCAGGCGGTCGGGCCCAGGGGGAGCTGGGATCCGACGGGCCTGGCGAGCGGAGAGGAAGCGGCGAGCAGCGGGGAGCAAGGAGCAAGCAGCGGGGATCGAAGCGCGAGGAACGAGAAGCGGGGAGCGGGGAGCGGGGAGGTGCGCCGGCCCGGGGAGCGGGAGCGGGCTGCGCGGCTTCGGTGCCGGCCGGATCCCTCGGGAGGTCCCCGGCCACTCGAAGTATTGGGAAAGCGATAGTTCGACCACAACGGCGCGAAAGAAGTCTTTTCCGAAGATATTCGCCCCCGGCGTGATGATGAGACCGCAGATCGTCGACAGCGCCGAGGCGTACACCGGATCACCGGCCGTGCCCGGTGCGCCGCGCCGCCGCGCGCCCGGCCAGGTGCGGCGCGGCCCCTCCGGGTTTGTGAACAGGGTGTTTCGCGGGGGCGGGCCGGATCGGCCGTGTCGCGCAATTGGGCCCTGAAGGCATGGTTAAAACGGCATATGCCGGGTGCGGGGCGAGTCGGAGTATGACCCGGGCTTGCCGACGGCTTCGTGATGATGGATTAGTCGTACCGGCAAGAGCGGTGAACATCCGCCCCCACACATCGGTCCGACTCCGCCGCGAGCCCGGGTTCGGAGCCGCCGTACGGTGCGGGGGACATCGCCCGTACACCTGTGCGCTACTATTTGTTCAGAGCCGGTCGGAGGAAGTCGCTCTGATTGGTGATGCGTTGGTGGTCCAAGGAAAGACGCCCCGCTTCCTGCGGGGAAATGCAGGTGCAAGGCCTGCCCGGCGCTCTGACGAAACCCTGTCCCGCGATGTGCGGGACAGGGTTTCTTGTTGTCCGGGGCAGCCGAATCCCCGCGGCGGGCCCCGGCATCGGGGCCCGAGCCGATGAGGTCAGCCGGCAGCACCCGCCACGGAGATGGCGAGCAGTGCGGCGTGTGCGGCGGCGCACAGTGCGTCGTCCTCAGGGACGGAACGCCAGGTGCCGTGCCGCACGGGGCGTACGTCGGCGTCGAGGAACGCCCTCAGGACCGGCCGCGCGGGAGCGGCGTCCGCGCCCATCCGCGCCAGCAGCTCCACCGTGTCGATGACGGCCGGATAGGCGCCACCCTCCTCGGCGAACGGGGCGATCGCCGAGACGAGGGCCGGGACCACCTCGTCGGTCCGCCCGGTGATCCGCCACAGCGCCTCGCCGACGCGCAAAGGCAGCCAGCCGTGCGGATGACGGGGCAGCAGTTCGCGCAGCCGCCCGACGTACGGCGCTGCCGCCGGACCCAGTTCGCCCAGCAGCACGGCGGCGCCCTCCTGGCCGTAGCGCCCCTCCAGCTCGGGAAGGAGCAGCGTGAGCGCGGGCTCGCGGTCGCCGGTCAGTCGTCCGTAGGCGACCGCGAGACTGCGCGGTGCGAACGACTGGTTCGGGGGCGGGGCTTCGAGCAAGGCGCGCAGCCGCTCACGCGGGACGGCCCGCGCCGCGGCCGGCCCGATCGCCGCGAGGGCGTCCAGCGCCCAGACCACGGCATCGGTGTCCAGGAGGGCGAGCAGCTCCGGGATCGCGGGGGCGGAGGCGTCACCCCACGCGGTCAGCAACTGGCAGAGCGCCCGGCGTTCGTCGAGGCCGGCGGAGGTGGCGAGACGGGCCCGCAGCGGGGGCAGCAGCACCTCGGCGTGGGCGCCGAGATCCGCGGCGACGTCGTTCAGGCTCAGCTCGTACGTCCACCAGCCGTCGGCGTGGGACGAGTGGAGGGCGAAGCCGGGGTCCGCGTCGGCCAGGCGGCGCGCCAGGGGCGGGACGCAGCGCGGATCGCCGAGCCGCGACAGTGCCCAGAGCGCGTGGGCCCGGACCCGCGGATCCGCCTCGTCGGCCTCCGTGCTCATGGCCGCCAGGGCGTCCGCCCAGGGGTGGGCCGCGTGCCCGCACATCCCGAGGACCCGGGTGGCGAAGAGCCGGTTGTCGGCTTCGGGATCGCCGAGCGAACGAGCCACGTCCGGCAGCAGGTCGGCGACCGCGGACCGTCGGCGGCTGAGCGCCTGGGCGGCGACCCGCAGGGCTCCCGCGCGTACGGTGGGGTCCCGGTGTCCGAGCAGCTCGCGGGTCGCGCCGGCCACGGCGTCCGGGGCGTCTCCGAGGAGGCCGACCGCCCAGACGACGGTCCCCGTGGTGATGCCTTCCGGACGCCATGTGTGCGGTTCGCTGCCGGACAGCACGTCGGACACGGCCCGCACGCCGTCGACGGCGTCCTGCCCCGGCAGCGCGCGACGCAAGGCCTGCGCGGCGGTCAGTCGTACGGAGGGCACGGCGTCGTTCATCTCGGCGCGCAGCCAGTCGAGGGAGGCGCCGCGCTGCTCACGCGCGTGGGCGGTCAGCGCGCCGACCGAATCGACGAGCTGGAGCCGGGTCCGTGGCGCGGTCTCGACGTCCCAGCGGGCCCGCAGTGCGGCGATGACCTCGTCGGCCCGGCCGTGGGCCTCGGCCAGACAGTGCGCGACCGCCGTACGGTGCTCCGCCACGGGGGCGTCGAGGAGGGGCAGCAGGTCCGGGACCGCCAGGTTCCAGGCGTCGGCCCAGCCGCGGGTGACGAAGCGGGGCTGTGCGGTGTTTCCCGAGTGCGCCAGAGACCGTACGAGGTAAAGGAGTTCGCCCCTGACCTCCGCTGCCACGGCAGGGTCCGCGGCGGCCGCGATGACGTGGGGCAGGGCTGGGGGCGCAGAGGAATAGACTCCACCGCCCTGATGGTGGACGTGCGTCAGCAGGTCCTCGGCCGCGTCGGCGGCCTTCTCCGGGTGCCGGAGGTTCCGCAGCATGGCGGGTACGTCGTCGGCGGTTCCGTAGGCGTGCTTGAGGGCCGCCCAGTCCACGGCTTCGATCGACGTGGACGCAACGCTCAAGTCCCGCTCGCCCAACCTTCGTTCGTTCAAGTCCCGTTCGTTCGTGTCTGGCTCGCCCGAGGACCGCCTGCTCAAGTCCCGTCCGTCCGAGTTTCGTTCGTGCGCGTTCGGCTCGCCCGGGGTCCGCCTGCTCAAGTCCCGCTCGCCCGAGTTTCGTTCGCTCATATCCGGGCCGCCTCCACCTGCTCCGAGACCGGGAAGACGTCGTCGCAGTCCGGGCAGGTGGCCCGGCCGAAGAGGTGCAGGAGTCCGCGTTCGATGTCCGCGTGGCCAGCCTGTGCCGCCGTACGGTGCAGCCGCGCGGGCAGGGGAGCGAGGTCGGCCGGGTCGGCGGGCAGCAAGGGCGCCGTGGGCGGGTCGGTCGTCACGTAGTCGCCGGCGGAGGCGAACGTCCCGCGGTCGCCGAAGGCGATGAACAGCTCAGAAGCGCACTTCGGGCACTCGATCTCGTACTCCTGCTGGTACAGGCCTTCCAGCAGCCCGGCGCTCCAGACGCGTTCCCCCTCGAAGGCCAGGACGCACTGGAGAAGGTCCACGAACACCACGGCGTCCTCGCCTGCCGCGTCGAGCAGGCGGCCGGCCACGGGGAGGAGGACGGCGAGTTCTCCGGCGTAACGCGCGCTGTGCTCTTCGTCGGCCGCCGACGCGATGAGGCCCGCCAGTTCGACGGCTTCGTGCGGTTCGCCCGGGGCGCGGCCGTCCGCGGCGGCGGCCAGGTAGGGGAGGGCCAGGAAGCTGTCGCTGTAGACGCTGCCCTGATGGCAGAGGTCGTCCCACAGGTCGATCCAGACCTGTCCGTCGTCCTCACCGCCCAGACGGGCGAAGGCGGCGGCCAGGTCGTCGGAAGGTCTCGCGGTCATGTCACCGGATCATTCCAGGGACGCGTCCGCATCCGAGTACGGGGTGGCGGGGCCCGGCCCCGAACGGACACGGGCGCGGCCGGACCTGGCGAAACCATCCTTCGGCGAACGGTCCGCGTGGAAGCCGTTCTCACGCGTCACGACGTGACAATCTGCCACTCGGTGATCACTTCGTGTTCCGAAAGGGGCTGTCATGTCAACCATCCCGAAGGACCTCAAGTACACGGACGACCACGAGTGGGCGCGCTTCGAAGCCGACGGGACGGTGACGGTCGGCATCACCGACCACGCGCAGAAGCAGCTCGGCGATGTCGTGTTCGTGGATCTGCCCATGCTGGGCAAGAAGGTCGACGCCGGTGAACCCGTCGGCACCATCGAGTCGGTCAAGGCCGCCACGGAGATCTTCGCTCCGGTCGGCGGCGAGATGACCGCGGCGAACAACGACGTCCTCGAGCAGCCCGAGGAAGTCAACGACGACCCCTACGGCTGCTGGCTGTTCAAGATCAAGCCGGGAGAGGGCGACTCCGCAGGGAACCTGCTTTCAGCCGCCGAGTACGCGGAGTTGATCGGCGACTGACGGTCCCGATCGCTTCGGTGGTACGCCCGGGGCCCGGCAGATGCCGGGCCCCGAGTGGCGCGCTGAGCCGCCGGTCGCGCGCCCGCCCAGTGGTCAGTGGTCCCGCCTAGTAGTAGTGACGTCGTCCGCCGACCTCGCGGCCGACCGCTCCGAGGATCCACAGCACGACGCCGATCGCGACCAGGATGATCCCGATGGTCCAAAGAATTCCGATACCGGCGATGAGGCCGATGACAAGCAGGATGACTCCGAGGATGATCATGGCGTCCTCCGGTGGCGGGACGTAGTCTGCGGGCGTCCCCTTCTCCTGCCGGGTTCCCGCCTCGTGCGACCTAAACACGGGCCCACCGACGATGAAGGACGCTTCGCGTCCTGCGCAGCGAGGGAGCAAGCATGGCCGACACCGGTCGCGGATACGTCAGGGACAGTCGTGGGTGCCGCCATTGGGGCCCGCACGGCGCGGCGGGACTGCTCCTGCGCCAGAACGGCCGGTTCCTGCTCCAGCGCCGTTCCTGGCGGGTCCATCACGGCCGCACCTGGAGCACTCCTGGTGGGGCGCTGCACGCCGGCGAGAGTCCGTGGGACGGGGCCCGCCGGGAGTTCGCGGAGGAACTGGGCGGTGTTCCGGAACTCCGCAGGATCCACACCTTCGTCGACGATCACGGTGGATGGGCCTACCACACCGTCGTCGCGGAGGTCACCGGGCCGTTCTCCCCGCTCCGTGGGGACGGAGAAGGGTCCGCCTACCGGTGGTGCGCCCCCGCCGAGATCGACTCGCTGCGCCTGCACCCCGGATTCGCCGCCACATGGCCGCGGTTGCTGGCCGCAGTGGATGGCGTGCACGGCATGGAGGAGACGGGGGGATGAGGAGACGGGGGGATGAGGAGGCTGAGGGATGATGAGGTTGAGGGATGAGGAGAGGGAGGGATTCCGACTCCGTCGGCCATCGCCTGGACCACGTCCAGGCAACAGGACCTTCCAGAGGGGTCTGAAAGTCGCCGGTGGGGGCACTCGGCTCCTGCGGCGCCGGTCGGCGCCTCTCCCTCGAAGGAAAGAGAAACCCGTGTACATAGGCCTGGGTACCGTCGTCCTCATCATCGTGGTCGTCGCCGTCGTCATGATGCTGCGCCGCCGCTGATCCACGCCCGTTCTCCGCGCGGTCCACGATGAACGTCGGCCCTCCTCGAGGGAGCGACGCAGCGGAAAGCGGGAGTCCGGGCCGTGGCGGTCGAGTTCCGGGCCTGGTGCATACGAGGACGTGGGCGTGGTCTGCTTGACCGGCCGGGTCGCCCCCTGCAGGGTCGGGATGCGGCGCCGTGAGGGCGCCGCCCGACCCGGCCGACCGACCCGCCCGTCCCAGGTGGTAGATGGTCCTGATCCTCAGGAGCGACGCATCCGATGGTCCTCGACCTGCTCGTGATCGGTTTGGCCATCACCCTGGGGCCCTTGCACAACAGCGCCTTCATCCTGCTGCTCTCCTCGCGGCGCGGCGTTCGCCAGGGCCTGGCGTTCCTGCTGTCGTGGCTGGCCAACCTGATCGTGGTGATCGTCTGCGTGGTGCTGCTGACGGGCGGTCAGCCTCCCGCCCGCCACACCGTGCCCTCGACCGCGACGATCGCCGCGAAACTCGCCATCGGCGTCGGGCTGGTGCTCTACAGCGCGCACCGGCGCCGCCGACCGCCCCACCCGCACGGCCCTCCACGCTGGACCGCCCGGATCGACAACGCCTCCCCGGCCACGGCAGCGGGCCTGGCCTGGCTGCTGCAGCCCTGGGCCATGGTCGGCGCCGGAGCCGCGACCGCCGTCGACGCGGACCTCTCCACCCTCACCGACTGGCTCGCGCTGACCGGCTACTGCCTGCTGGCCACGCTCAGCCTCATCGTCATGGAGATGTACACGGTCTGGGCGCCCACGGCCGCCAACGCCCGGTTGAACGCCCTGCGTGGCTGGCTGGAGCAGCACCAGGAGCAGTTGATCGTCACGCTCTCACTGCTCCTCGGTCTGTACCTCATGGCCCGGAGCATCTACCAACTGGTGGCCTGATGGGGGCCTGATGGGGGCTCAGTGACCGGGCTGCGGAGACGTACGAGGCCGGGCCGCCGACGCGGCCCGGCCTCGCGTGGTCACACGCCGCCGCTCAGGACGGCGATACGCCGAACACCTCCGAGAGGATCAACTTCGTCAACTCGTCGGAGGGAGCGGTGCCGTCGGGTGACTGGTTGAGGTTCACCAGGACGACGACGGTCGCCTTCCGCTTCGGGTCGTACCCCACGAAGCTGTTGTAGCCGGGGATCTGACCGTCGTGGCCGAGGAAGCCGGAGAAGTCGACGATCCCCAGACCGTACGTGGGCGTGCCCGGCACGTCCGAGGTGGGGACGAAACGCAGCCGCTGGCGCTGCGTCTGCGGGCTGAGGAGCTTTCCGTCGGCCAGCGCGGGGGCCCAGCGCAGCAGGTCGGACAGCGTGGAGATACCGCCGCCGGCCGCCCAGGCCCACGAGGGGTTCACGTCGGTGACGTCCATCGGGTTGCCCGCCGACCAGTCGGCCCAGGCGGCGTCCTTCCCGGTGAGCACCGGAGCGGTGAGACTGTCCACGTTGCTGATGAACTGGTAGCCGCGCGGGTGCGGGGCGGGGAAGGCCGTGTCGGTGGCCAGGTTGGTGTGCGGCATGCCGACCGGGCGGAAGACACGGTCACGCAGCAAGGACGTGAGCGGCCGGTGGGTGAGCTTCTCGGCGATCAGCCCGAGCAGGATGTAGTTGGTGTTGGAGTAGTGCCAGCCCTGTCCCGGCGGGAAGTACGGCTGGTGGCGGAACGCGATCGCCAGGAGTTCCTCGGGCCTCCACTGGGTCTCGGGGCGGTCGTCGAGCACCTGGTTGAAGCGCAGGTCCTCGCTGTAGTTGTAGAGGCCGCTGGTCATCTGCAGCAGTTGGCGGACGGTGATGTTGCGCCCGTTCGGTACACCGCGCAGATAGCGCGACACCGGGGCGTCCAGCTTGATCCGGCCCTCGTCGACGAGTTCCAGGATCACCGTGGCGGTGAACGTCTTGGTGATGCTGCCGATCCGGAAGTGCTCGTCGGCCGCGATCGGCTTGCCCGTCTTGAGGGACTCGGTGCCGAGCGTCTTGGTCCAGGTGCCCCACTGCGGAGTGCGGATCGACACCACCGCTCCGGGGATGCGCAGGCGCTGCATCAGGGCGATCAGATCGGGCGTCAGGCTATTGGCGAAGGGCGGCGCACCCGCCTTCGGGTGGTGGACGTCGCCGACGGCGGTGGGTGTGGCCAGCGCCGGTGCGACGGGGGTCAGGGCCAGCACGGCGGCGGAGAGCAGGACGGTGAGCCGGGAACGCCGCCGGGTCGGCGCGGAGGCGCGCCGGGGGCGGACGAGGGAGCGGGGGAGCCGGGTCGGCATGATGGGTCCGTTTCGTCCAGTGGATCGACGTCCCCAGGGATACCTCCCGCCCTCAGCGTCGGCGCCCCGTTGAGCCACCGGTGGGCGTTTCCACCACGACGACTCGCCTTGCCTCATGGGGCGATGACAGGGCGTCAGGTCGACGGGCCCGTGAGCCGGACCGATGGCCGGGTCAGCCCGTACCCGTACCCGCGCTCATGCCCGTACCTATGCCGATGCCAGTGCCCGTACGGGTGCCGGTGCCGTCCGCGGACTCGGTGGACGCCAGTCGTTCGCGCGCCGCGGCCCGTACCTCGGGCGTCTCCATCGGATCGTCCCGCAAGGCCGCGATCCGCTCCAGCGTCTCCCGGGCGGCAGGCACCGACGCGATCGCGGCCAGCCGTGCCGTCTCCTCGCAGTCCCACAGCGATTCGGTGTAGACGTGCTCCAGGCCGCTCCGGTCGATGGCCGCCAAGGCCTCCAGATATGCGGTCCGCTCGTACGAGTGCGGGGTGTGGAGCCAGAAGCGCCGCAGGTAGGGCAACGCCTCGGCGGCATCGGGACCGAGCCGGGCCAGACGCCGCGCCGTCCGGTCGGGACCGCACCAGGCGCGCGCCGACCACTGCCCCGCCAGTTCTCGTACGAGCCCCGGCAGGTCCTCGGCGGAAGGATGGTCGGCCAGCACGTCCGCTCCCAGCTCGGCCAGCCACGGACGCCGGTCCTCCGCCCAGCCGCGCGCCGCCGGTACGGCGAGGGCGTCGAGGCGTTCGACCGCCCGCCTGAGCAGCGGCAGGGGCCGCCGGCCGTCCGAGGTGCCCAGAGAAGGGACGAGCGGGAGCAGCCCCTCGTCGGGCTCCCTGCGGTTCAGCGCACGCAGCGCGTCGAACTTGTCCTCTTCCACGGTGCGTTCGTCGCGGAGCAGGATGAGCAGTTCGCCGGTGCCGAGCCCGTCCAGGGACGGCCTGGGTACGGGCGGGCGGTTGCGCACCTCGATCCCGAACCGGCTCCACGGCTCGGGCTGCCAGGGGAGTTCCGGTTCCTCGCCGATCCGGGCGCGCGCGACGTCACCGAGGTCGTCCCACCACTCGGTCGGCCAGCCGATCGAGACCGACTCAAGGACCCTCGCCCAGTGCGCGCCCTCGCGGATGTACGTACGCAGCGCATCCCTCGCCGCTTCCGAACCCGAGAGGGCCAGCAGTTCCAGGACGTCGCACGCCCGCAGACAGGTCTCCTCGTCCCCCGCGAGCCGACGCAGGACCGGGGTGAGGGAAAGGTCCAGATCGCGGACGAGCCGGGCCAGATACAGACAGCGGTCGTCGGTCGAGTCCCAGCGCCAGTCACGGCGGATCCCGTCGTACACGAACGCGGCGGCTTCCTGCGGGTCCCGGAGCGCCCGTACCGCGCCGAGGCCGCGCCCCCGTTGCAGCAGGCCCTCCAAGGACTCGATGCGGGCGTAGACCATCTCGTGCTCATCGCTCATCGACTCGACCCTGCCTGAACGCCTGACGGATCGCCAGGCGATTTCGCCGGCGAGGGGCTTCCCTCGCGGGTGTCCCGGCGGGGGCGAGTGCGCGCGGATTCCGCCGCGGCCTCCTGCCGTACATTCGGGCCATGACCCACCGGACGCACCCCGCCCCGCCCCGTCCCGAGCGCCCATGAGCGGCTGGTGGGCCTACCTGGAGGAGCGGACCCGCCAGGACGTCGACGCGAACGTGCTGCGTGATCACCGGATCGCGGCGGTGCGGGACGTATGGGTGGCGCTGCGCCCCCTCGGGCTGGGCCTGCACGAGGCGGAACAAGTGGTGCACGCGCGCTACGAGGCCCTCGGTGACCGCGTACGGTACCGACCGCCCGATCCCCTCGACCTCCCCTCCCTCGCGGCTCGCGCCGAGGAGCTTCCGGGCCGGATCGCCGCGATCGAGGCACTGTGGGACGGCGACACCGTGCACGACTGGTTCGTGGTGCTCGTCGCGGTCCTGGACGACCCGGCCGGTGACGGACACCTGGCGACCGTCCTCCAGCGGCGCGGCGGGCCCCGGCCGGGCACCGCCGCCGCGGAGGCGGGCCGGGCGCTGGCGGACCTGCTCGGGGTGCCGTTCCACTTCGCTTCCCCGGACGTGCCCGACGACGAGGCACCGCGCTGGCGAACCTTCCGGAGCTCGCCGGGTCCCCGGTCCTAGACTGGGGCGGCGCACGAGTGAGGCCGTGAAGTGAGCGGGTGAAGGCTGTGACCGGGAACGCCGGTGGTGTCGAGGATCCGTCCGCCGAGGTTCTCGCCGACGCGGCTGCCGCGTTCGGGCTGCTCGCCTCCCCGGCCCGGCTGCATCTGATGTGGGCGCTGTCGCAGGGTGAATGCGACGTCACGCATCTCGCCGACCGGGTCGGCGGCGCGCTGCCGGCGGTCAGCCAGCATCTGGCCAAACTGAAGCTCGCCGGCCTCGTGCGGTCCCGCCGCGAGGGACGGCGGCAGGTCTACTACGTGGACGACCCCGACATCGTCACCGTGGTCCGGGTGATGATCCGGCAGCTCACCGCGCGCTCGCGGTGAAGGCGCTGGGCCACCGAGGCCGTGGCCGGATTCCGGACGGCCGCGGAACGGGAAGGCCCGATCCGACGTCTCCCTTCACGAGACGGTTCCATCAAGGGCCCCACGCGTGACATGAGATGCCTCACCCGGGAAACGCCGGGGGGGGGGGGGCTCCTGCCGACCGGGCCATCACTTTGTTAGATTGCGCAACTACGCAAGCCGGAAAGACGCCCGCTTCACTCGCCCGTAGACCGCAGGACATGCCGCCGTACCTCCGAGGGACGGGGCTGACGGGCCCGACTGTTCATGGGAGTGGGAGATGAGCGACCCGTGGGACGGCTCGGGCGGCCAGGCGACACGCAACCGCAGGTCCCAGGTGCCCGGACAACGCACGACGCGACCTGACGGAGCCGGACTCCCGGGAGACCGGTTCACGTCCCGAGGCGGCGCCCGCTCACACGGCGGCAAGCGGGCGCACAGGTCGGGCCGCGGCAGGCGGGTGCTGAGGACCGCAGGGATATGCGTCGCGCTCCTGGTGCTGGGCACGGCAGGCGTCGGATGGTGGTTCTACGATCACCTGAACGGCAACCTCGACACCGTCCCCCTGGACGGCAAGGGCGGCACGGAGAAGGCGGACGCCTTCGGCCGCACCCCCATCGACATCCTGGTGATGGGCTCGGACGGCCGGACGAGCAAGGCAGACTGCAAGCTCGGCGGCGGCTGCGCCCGGACCGGGGTGCAGACGGGCAGCAACGCCGACGTGCAGATGGTGGTGCACGTGTCCGCCGACCGCTCCAACGCGACGGTGATGAGCATCCCGCGCGACACCATGACCCGCGTCCCGGCCTGCAAGGACGGTGAGAGCGGGAAGTCGACGGCCGGCTACTACGGTCAGATCAACAGCGCGCTCCAGTACGGCCCGGCCTGCCAGGTGGCCACGGTCCACCAGCTCACCGGCATCCCGATCAGCCACTTCGTGAAACTCGACTTCTCCGGCGTGGTCAAGATGTCCGACGCCGTCGGCGGCGTCTCCGTGTGCGTCAGTGACGACGTCTACGACACGTACTCGCACCTGAAACTGTCCAAGGGCAGCCACACGCTCCAGGGCGTCGCGGCCCTGCAGTTCGTCCGCTCCCGGCACGGGTTCGGCGACGGGAGCGATCTCGGCCGTACGGTCTCCCAGCACATCTTCCTCAGCGCGATGATCCGCAACTTCAAGAGCGCGGGCACCCTCACCGACCCCGGTGCCGTGTACCACCTCGCGGACGCCGCCACCAAGGCGCTGACCGTGGACGAGGGCCTGGGCTCCGTGAAGAAGCTGATCGGGCTCGCCTCGGACCTGGACAAGGTGCCGACGAAGCGGATGACGTTCACCACGATGCAGACGGCTCCCGACCCGGCCGACAAGAACCGTGTCGTGGTGGGGGCCGGCGCGAAGAGCCTGTTCGCGACGATCGCGGACGACAAGTCGCTGACCACCGCGTCGGGCAAGAAGTCCGCGGCGGCCTCCGCGACGAAGAAGCCCGGCGCCTCGGCCGTGCCCGCCTCACAGGTCGCCGTGACCGTGGAGAACGGTACGGGGATCACCGGCCGCGCCTCCGTCGTCGCGGCCGCGCTCACCGGGAAGGGCTTCAGCCCGGCGACGACCACGACCAACGCCCCGGTCTCGGCGACCACCACGACCCTCACCTACGGCACCGGTCAGAAGGGCGCGGCCCAGACCGCCGCCAAGGCCCTCGGACTGTCCGCCTCACATCTGAAGCAGGGCACGAGCCCCGGTCTGGTCCTGGTGGTCGGCAGTGACTGGCCCAGCGGCACCACCTACCCCGGCGGATCGTCGTCCGGCACCGACGACGGCAAGGGTGCGGTCGCCGACGCCCACGCCTCCACCGCCGACGAGGCCAAGACCTGTGCCGCGGTCAGCCCCTACAAGACGGTCAGCCTCAACGGCGTCCCCATGACTCCGGCCCAGGCCTACGCGGCGGCGCGCGACAAGCCGGACTCCGACGAGTGAGGGGACCCGCCGCTCAGGAGCCGGGGGAGTTCCCGTCGCCGAGGGGCCACGACTCGATGTCGCGATAGTGGATCGGCCCGCTGCTGCGGCCGGCGTTGCTGCCGACCAGGTGCAGGCGTTCGGCGGGCCACTCGCGGCCGGTGAACCCGGCGAGCCCGTGAGCGATCTCGCCCGTGGAGGTCCGGTCTCCCCTGCGGGCGCGGGCCAGCGTCAGATGGGGACGGAAGGGCCGTTCCTCGAAGACGACCCCGCAGTCCTTCACGGTCGTCCGCACATCCATGGCGAGCGCGTGCAGTTCGTCGAGGTCTCCGTCGATTCCGCTCCACAGCACACGGTCGTCGAAGTCGCCGCTCCCGCGCAGGGCCAGGGACGGCGGCCGACGCGCCGCGGCGAGGCCGGCGAGGGGCGGCCGCAGGAGCGGAACGGTCCCGACCGGAAGTTCGCCCAGGAACGCCAGGGTGATGTGCCAGTCCTCGATGCGGTTCCACCGCATCTGCGGATGGGTGCCGTAGGCGGGACGCAGCTCCCGGGCCAGTTCCTCCTTCGCGTGGTCGGGCGGGGCGAGGGCGATGAACACGCGGACGGTCGCGGGCGGAGTCTGATCATGCACACCAGACTTCATACCGCACCCTCCACCGGTGACGACGCCCCCGCCGTGTGCCATGGACCACGCCCGGGTGTCAGCCCTCCTCGCGCAGGCCCCACGGCGAGCCGTACTCGTTGAGCAGGTCGAGGAAGGGGCGGGGCGGCAGGGCCTCCGGGCCGAGGACGCCGGTTCCCGACCAGGCTCCGGTCGCGACGAGTTCGAGGGCGATGACGGGATTGATGGCGGTCTGCCACACCACGGCCTGCGATCCGTACTCCCGCATCGACCACTGGTTGTCGACCACGTGGTAGAGGTACACCTCGCGAGCCGAGCCGTCCTTGGTCCCCTTGACCCACGTGCCGGCACAGGTCTTGCCGCTCATGCGGTCGCCCAGCGTGGCCGGGTCGGGCAGACAGGCGGCGACCACATCCCGCGGCGAGACCTCCACAGGCCCGTTCGCCGAGGGGACCGTGACCTTCCTGGTGGAGTCCAGACCCAGCTCGTGGAGGGTCTTCAGCTTGGCGATGAAGTCGTCGCCGAGGCCGTACTTGAACGTCACCCGGCGGGCGTCGACCCAGCGGGGGATGAGCAGGACCTCCTCGTGCTCGACGTTCACGCACTCCACCGGGCCGATGCCCTCGGGGAAGTCGAAGACCTCCGGCTCGCTGAAGGGGGCGGTGGTGAACCAGCCGCGGTCCTTCTCGTAGACCACCGGGGGATTGAGGCACTCCTCGATCGTCGTCCAGATGCTGAAGGACGGGGCGAAGTCGTATCCCTCGACCGTCAGGTTCGCGCCGTCACGCACCCCGATCTCCTCGATCTCGTCGAAGAGTTCGTCGGCCGCGTACCGGGCGAAGACGTCCGACAGACCCGGCTCCACGCCCATCCCGACCAGCGCCAGCCGACCGGAGTTCTCCCAGGCGTCGGCCTGCTCGAACTGGGCGTCGCCGAGCTTGACACCGCACTGCTCGTACGGGTCCGTGGCATGCGGCGCGGACAGGGACATCGCCATGTCGAGGTAGTGGGTTCCCGCGGCGCGGGCCGCGTTGAACAGCGGCATCACGAACCGGGGATCGGTCGCGTTCAGCAGCGCGTCGCACCTCTCCTCGGTGAGCGCACGGCGCACGGCGTCCTCGTCGGTGGCGTCCAGGCGCATCGCGCTGAACCGGTTCCCGTGCTCCTTGAGGGCCGCCACGGCCGCCTCGGCGCGGGCGAGGTCGTAGTCCGCGACGACCATGTGGGTCAGGAAGTCGCGACGGGCCGCGATCCGAGTGACGGCTGTGCCCACGCCGCCCGCGCCCACGAGAAGTACTCGCATGTCACACACCTTTCGTCGCCGGAGACGAGCGCCTCCGGCCTGGGACAGATGCAACGGGATGTCCTCGGTTAAGGTCAATCATGTTGGCATAAGGGGTGTCGGCGCGCGGTGAGCCGGAGGGGTCGGCATGGCGAAACAGGTGGTGCCGGAGACGGAGCGGCGCAGGCGCCGGCCGACCCGGCAGGGCACGGTGCTGTCCGAGAAACTGATCGTGGAGACGGCGTTGCGGATGCTGCGGGAGCACGGCAGCACCGGACTGACGGCACGCAGACTCGGTACGGCACTCGGTGCCGACCCGAGCACCCTCTACCGCTACTTCGCCGGACTCGACGACCTGACCAGGGCCATCGGCGAGGAGCTGACGGGACGGGCGCTGGACACCTGGACGGCCACCGGGGAGTGGCGGGCCGACCTGCGGGCGCTCGGCCAGGCCATTCACGCCTCCTACCTCGCCCATCCCCAGGCCGCCGTGCTGACCGCCAGCCGCGTCACCGGCCGGCCGCGGGAGATCGCGGTGGACGAGACGATCCTGGGCATCCTGCGCGGCGCGGGCTTCCCGGACGTGGACGCGGTCGTCGTCTACCACGCGTTCATCGACCTCACCCTGGCCTTCGCGGCCCTGGACGCCGGGTCGCTGGCGCTGACGGACGAGGCCCGCGTGGCGGACGAGGAGATGTGGCAGTCCACGTACGCCGAACTGCCCGCGGAGACCCACCCGCACATCGCGGCCACCGCGCGGCTCCTGGCCGGCCGGATGACCCACAGCGCCTACCCCGTCGTCCTGGACACACTGCTGAACAGCGCGGCCGAACAACTCGCCTGGTCCCGCGCCCGCCGCTACCCGGACCCGACGAACACGCGACATCCCTGACGCGGAGGCTTGCGCCGACGCTTATGCCAACGCCGTGAGCGGCTTGTTTCGGCCGACATCTCCGTCGCGGGCTCTATGGACACCGCCGGAGTGGACATGCTCTGATTCCCGGGTTGATCTCCTCGGGCGCGGGCCGACGCCCGTGCTGCCGTCCCGCACCGCAGTACCGCCGCACTCCACCACCGCCGCACTGCTGCACTCCCGTACCGCCGCACTGCCGTACCGCCGGACGATGCCGCAGCCCGACCCCGCTCGCGAGCGGCACGGCATCTCCGGATCTCGACCGGCACAGGGGGCGAGCCTCCCTGCTGAGAGCAGAACGGATGCGCGTATGACGACCGCGTCAAGGACATCAGAGACCGCACGAACGGCAAGGGCGTCGAGGGCGTCGAAACGACGACGGCTGAGACTGGTGCGACGGCAGGCGAGCCTCGCCGCGGTCCTCGCCGTGTCGGCCACCATGACACTGACCGGCGCCGGCTTACCGGCCGCCGGTGACCCGCACACCCTGCGCGTCCCGACCGTCACCTCGGGGAACGCCCGATTCGAGATCCTCTCGCCCACGCTGATCCGTACCGAGTACGCCGGGGATCGGAAGTTCACCGACGCACCGACGTTCAACGCGATCGGCCGCGACGGGTTCGAGCCGGCCGCGTACAGCGCGACGACCTCCGACGGCTGGCTCACGATCAGGACGAGCGCGATGAGCCTGCGCTACAAGGTCGGCTCGGGTCCCTTCGACGCCCAGAACCTCTCGACGCGGTCGGTGGCGGGCGGCGCCCCCGTGACCGCGGCCCCCTGGCAGCGCCTGACGTGCGCGCTCGGCGCCCTGTGCGAGGCCGAGAGCCTGCGTCTCGACGGGGCTTCCGTCGCCTCGGACCACGTCGGCCACACCGGAAGCGGCTTCGCCGCCGGATTCGAGGGCACCGGCAGCTCGGCATCCTCTGACATCGATGTCAAGGACGCCGGGACCTATCAGTTCGACCTGCGCTACGCCAACTCCCGCGGCGGAGACGGCCAGACCCGCACCCGTACGCTCACTCTCACCGTGGACGGCGGCGCGCCGCAGACGGTCTCCCTGCCGGTCACGGCGAACTGGGACACCTGGAACACCATGTCGGCGAGCGTGCGACTGGGCGCGGGTCACCACACCCTCGCGCTGACCCGGACCGCCGCGGACTCCGGTGACGTCAACGTCGACAGCGTCGCCCTCGTCCGCCCCGGCGATCCCTATCCGCCCGTCTCCAGCACCGCGATCCTGGACTGCGCGTACGGCACGAGCTGCGAGGCGGAAGCCGGCCGCGTCGGCGGTACGGCCGTCGCCGCCACCGACCACCAGGGATACGCCGGCAGCGGCTTCGTCGGCGACCTCCACCAGGGATCGAGTCTGACGACCCACCTGGTCGGCGTGCCCGCCGACGGCGTCTACACTCTCCGGGTCCGGTACGCCAACGGCGTCGGCGGCGACGGCCTCCACCAGCAGCGCACCGCCACCGTGTCCGCCGCCGGCACGAACACCACCCTCTCGTTGCCGACGACGAAGGACTGGGACGACTGGCAGACGGCCTCGCTGCCCGTCACCCTCACCGCCGGCACCGACGACATCACCCTCAACTGCCCCGACACGGCGAGCTGTCACATCAACGCGGACACCGTCTCGGTGACCGCCTCCGGGACGGCCGCACCCCAGCCGCACCTCGCGCTCGGCGGATACCGCCGCGGCCTCGACGGTGTGACCGGCAACGAGAAGTCCGTACCCACCACGCCGGGCCTGCTTAACCGGGACGGCTGGTACCTCCTCGACGACACGTCCTCAGCGGTGTACGACGCCGCGGCCCACCGGGCGACACCCCGCCCCGACCACGGCGGCACGCCCTACCAGGACGGCTACGTCTTCGGCTACGGACACGACTACAAGCGGGGACTCACCGACCTCGCCACGCTGACCGGCCCGCCCGCGCTCCTGCCGCAATGGGCCTACGGCGTCTGGTACTCGGAGTACATCGACCGCACCGCGGCGGACTACGAGAACACCATCCTCCCGGCGTTCCGCACCGAAGGAACCCCGCTGGACGTCCTGGTGACCGACACGGACTTCAAGGCCGTGAACACCTGGAGCGGTTGGGAGATGGACCCGGCGAAGTTCCCCGACCCCAAGGGCTTCTTCGACTGGTCCGCCGCGCAAGGACTGCACAACACACTCAACGTGCACCCCAGCATCCTCGCCTCCGACCCCCAGTTCGCCCAGACGCAGGCCACGGCCAAGGGCAAGCTGACCAAAGGGGGTTGTGCCTCGGGTGCCGCCGTCGAGGACAACTGCTACACCTTCGACTTCGGCGACCCGGACCAGCTCAAGGCGTACATGGACCTGCACCGGACCATGGATCAGCAGGGCAACGACTTCTGGTGGCTCGACTGGTGCTGCGACTCCTCGCAGTCGTCGCTGCGGGGCGTCACACCCGACGCGTGGATCAACCAGCAGTACGCCACCGCCAGTTCCGCCGGTCTCGGCCGCGGCTTCGTCCTCTCCCGTGCCTACGGCTCCTTGCAGGCGGCCGGGTACAGCGGCCAGCAGGGGCTGCCCACCGGGCCCTGGGCCGACAAACGCAGCACCGTCCACTTCACCGGTGACACCTCATCGACCTGGGGCGCGTTGAAGTTCGAGGTCGGCTACACGCCCGGGGAGTCCGCCGCGACCGGCATGGCGTCCATCACCCACGACATCGGCGGCCACAACGACACGACAGGGCTGACCGGTTCGGAGAAGTACACCGAGGGCGGGCAGACCCGCACCACGCGCAAACTCCCCGACGACCTGTACGCACGCTGGGTCCAGTTCGGCACGTTCCAGCCCGTCGACCGGCTGCACAGCAACCACAGCGACCGACTGCCCTGGCAGTACGGGCCCGCGGCACGGCAGTCGGCCGACACGTTCCTCAACCTCCGCGAGAACCTGGTGCCTTACACGTACACACTCGCCGAGGAGGCGAACCGCACCGGCGTGCCCATCGTCCGGCCCACCTACCTGGAGTACCCCGATGAACCCCAGGCCTACGCCACTGCCGGCAGCGAGTACTTCTACGGCTCCGACATCCTCGTCGCGCCGGTGACCACGCCGGGAACCTCCGCCACCACCTCGGTCTGGCTCCCGCCCGGCCAGTGGACGAACTACTTCACCGGTGAGACCTACACCGGTGGCGGCACTCGGGACATCACCACCGGCCTGGACTCGATGCCGGTCTTCGTCAGGGCGGGCGGCATCCTCGCCACCCGCACCCACGACGTGAGCGGCAACGACAAGAACCCGCTCACCGACGTCACGCTCACCGTCGCCGCCGGCCGGGCAGGGTCGTTCCGCCTGTACGAGGACGACGGAGTCGGCAGCCACAAGGGCCGGAGCGCCACGACGACGATCCGGTACCAACAGAAGGGGGAGCGTCACACGGTGTCGATCGGCCCGGCGCGGGGCTCCTTCCCCGGTCAGGTCCAGAACCGCCGGTGGACGATCGCCCTCATGGCGGCGCACGCACCGACGAAGGTCTCGGCGACCGGCGTGAACCTGTCGCCGAGTGCGTACCACTGGGACGCCGCCTCCAAGCTGCTGACGATCACACTGCCCCGCCACAGCGTGCGCGCCCCGATCACCGTCACCTACCAGTAGGGAGGGCAAGTAACCTCCTGGAGCGACCCAGGTCCGGCCGTGGAGCGGCAGCACACCGCCTCGCACCACACCGCTCCGCGGCCGGCCGTCCCCGACGGCCCGACCTGGCGCCCATGGAGCGCAGTACAAGGTCCCAGGGAGACACCGACCCATGCAGCCGCCACCGTCACAGCCCGTCTCCCCGTCGGAGTCGACGTCCGCCGGGACACCGACCGAAGGATCGTCCGTACGCATCGGCGCGCTCGTCCCGCTGACCAGGCCCGGCTGGGCCGAGGCGGGCCGTCATCTGCTCGCCGGACTCGAACTGGCCGTCGGTGAGGTCAACGGCGCCGGCGGGATCGCCGGGAGACCTCTCGAACTGGTCGTCCGGGACACCGCGGCCGACCCACGCAAGGCCGCCGCGGCCGTGGACGAACTCGCCGGGCTGGGTGTGGCCGCCCTGGCGGGGGAGTATCACAGCGTCGTCGCGCGGGCCGTCGCCGCGAGAGCCGATGTCCTCGGTGTGCCGTTCCTCTGTTCGTCGGCGGTTCTCGACACGCTGACCGAGCAGCCGACGTCATGGGTCGCACGGCTCGCCCCGGCGCAGTCCCACGGCTGGAGGATCTACGCCGACTTCCTCCTCGGCGCGGGCCACAGCCGTATCGCCGTGGCGGCCGAACCGAGCGTCTACTGGGCGTCCGGGGCCGGCATCCTGCGCGACCGCCTCGCCCAGCACGGCGGTTCGGTCCTCGAACTCGACATGCGTGCGCTCACTCCCGCGGCCGTGTGCGACGAACTCGTCGGTCATGGCGCGACGGCGCTGCTCCTCCTCGTCGGGTTTCCGGAGCCCGCCGCGTCGATCGTCGAAGCGGTCCGCCGCGACCGGCGGTTGTCCGAGATCTTGATCGGCGCCCCGGCCGGGCAGCCGGAGTTCACCGAATGGGTCACGCGGTCGGGCGCCGACGGAGCCGGCGTCCCGTTCCTGCGCTACCTGCCGGAGCGTCCGAGTCCCCTGGGCGCGCGCGTCGAGAGGGTTTTGCGGGACGGGCTGGGCCGGGAGCCCTCCTTCGTCGCCTTCGAGGGCTACGACACGGTGACCGTCCTCGCCGACGTCCTGCGCACGCAGGGCGCGGATCGGGCACGTATCGCCGCGGCGTGGCCTGGCGTCGACGTCGAGGGGACCCGCGGGCGGATCCGGTTCTCGCGTGTGCCGGGCATCGGCGTCTGGCAGTGGTCGTGGGCGCCGGTCCAGGTCGTGGAACGGGATCCGGCCGAACCTGATCGATTCCGAGTGCTGCACTCCGGGTGAGAGCACTTGCGTGCTGCGTGCTGCGTGCTGCGTGCTGAGTGCTGAGAGCCGGGCGCTGGGTGCCGCGTGCGGCGGTCGAGCGCCGCACCCGGCACCCGCTGCGGGACCGGACGGGTCGGGCAGGGCGGCGACCGGGACGGGCCGGGCGGGATGGCCGGCACGGCCGGGACGGGTCAGGTGGTGCCGGGCCGGCCAGGTGGTGCCGGGACGGGTCAGGCCGAGGGAGCCCCGGTGATGTTGACCATCCACTCGATGCCGAACCGGTCGGTACACATCCCGAACGTGTCGCCCCACATCTGCTTCTCCAGCGGGACCGACACCTTGCCGTCGGCGGACAGCTTGGCCCAGTAATCGCGCAGGTCGGCGTCGTCGTCGCCGCTGAGACTCACGGCGAAGTTGTTGCCCGCCTTGCGTTCCATCCCCGGCGGGACGTCGGCGCCCATGATGGTGAAGCCGTTGGGGGCCTCCAGCATGCCGTGCATGATCTTGTCGGCGAATCCGGGAGGTGCCTCGGAACCGAAGGCGCCGAACTCGTTGAGCGCCAGTTCGCCGCCGAAGACCTCCTGATAGAAGGTCAGGGCCTGCCGGGCGTCACCGGAGAAGCTGATGTAGGGATTGAGACGAGAGCCCACGGAAGATCCTTTCGTGACGGTACGTCAGAGATGCACCCTAGCCGTGACGCCCTCGGCGGCGAGGCATCCGAGCCCGACGGCGCGCGCTGGTTCGGGCACGCTCGGCGGACTCCGCGGGCCGCGGTTCCTCCGGGACGAGTGGCGAACTTCCTGGTCAGGTGCTGTGCGGGTTCTCTCCCGTCGTGGTCATCACTGATCCTTTCCTGGAGTGGATCGATCACCGCCTGACGAGCGGTCCGTTGCCCTCCTACGGTCGACAGTGATCCGCCGGCCGTGGCTCACCTGACCCGACCGCGGCCGGCGGACGGGTGTGCCGCCGCATGCCCGCGTTCACCGAGGCCCGGGTGTCCGGGCCTGCGAAGGGGGAGAATGCCTGTGAGACTCATCCATAGATCCGTCGCCCGGGTGGCGCGGCGCATGGGGCTGCTGGCCACCGCCCTCGCCACGGCGATCGTCTCGGCGGTGGCGCTGGCTCCTCCGGCCTCCGCGGCGACGTACCAGTACGACTGCCGCCGACTCCTCGGGGACGGTTCCTACAGTCGTCCTCTCGCCCTCGGCAACGTCACCGGCCGGACGGTGATCGCCGTCAACTGCCCGCCGCTGACCTCCGGTGCGTTCTACACCAGGCGCTTCTTCAGCTTCACGCTCACGCGTCCGGCGCGCCGCCCCTCGTACGCCGGCGCGGCCTTCGGCCTCGACCGCAATCACCGGTCCGCGGTGAACCCCTCGCTGCTCAGCGGGCCGTACACGGTCATGCACACCGGCGCCGGACTGTGGACGTACAACCGCGCCGGTGTCGCCAACGGGCGCTTCCTGCCGCTGGGCCCCCTGCCGGGCGGAGGAATGATGCCCGCCGGCACCTACCGGCTCGAGATGCAGAAACTGACCTCGCCTCTGGGATCCCTCGGCACCCCGTGGTTCAACGTCATCGTCGTCATCTCCTGAGACACCCCCCAACGCCCCCGCAGCCGCTGGGTCCGTGGCCGCGTACCGCGGTCATCGGCCGGTGGCCGCGTGGGGCGAGGTGTTGGCGTGCTGGGCGCTGTGATCGGGGGACTCGCGAAGGGGGGGCTCCCGGTCGGGCAGGGTGGCGGCGGCGTCGGAGTGGGGTCGCGCGTACGATCGGCCCGTTCCCCCTCGCAAGGAGTTCTGCCCGGTGACCGCCCTCGTCCCGCCGCCGCGACCCGTCGCCGGTCTGATCCGCGTGGAGCGGCTCACCCGCGTCGAGGACGGTGAGGAGTTGAACGCGCTGTTCTGGCGGGCGGGCGCCGGATGGCGGATGGTCAGCAGCGCGGTCCTCGGCGGCGGCATCGCGGAACACGGGTGGGTCCTGAACGCCCAGGTCTCCCACGGCTACCGGCGCACCGATCCGGCCCGGCACCTCACCGAACTGGCCCGAGCCGTCGGCGCGCATGGGCCGGGGGTGGGACTGATGACGGCCGCCGACGTCAGCCGGTACGCCGACGCCCACGACGGGGGTGCGGAGGCCGTCGTGACGGCAGGTCTGGGGGTACGGGGCTGGGCCGCGGCCCCCGCCGAGTCCGTACGCCGTCCCGCCGCACCTGGCACGATCAACATCGTGGCCGCGCTTCCCGTGGCACTCGGTGACGCCGCACTGGTCAACGCGGTGAGCACGGTCACGGAGGCCAAGGTGCAGGCGCTGCTCGACGCCGGGTACGACTGCTCCGGCACGCCCACCGACGCCGTGTGCGTCGCGGCCCGTACCCCGCGTCCCGGGGAAGAAGTGCACGCATTCGCCGGGCCCCGCTCGCTGTGGGGTGCCCGCCTCGCGAGGGCCGTGCACGCGGCCGTGCGCGCGGCCGCCGCCGGGGCGTGATCCGGGCCGCCGGGCTGCGGGCGGGCGGCCACGACAAGTCTCCGGCAGTGCAACCGTTCGGCCCCTCAGGATGTCTACGCTAGTGAAATAGTGTGTCCCCTTCACCAGGAGCAACTGGGGGCGTCATGCACCATCACCCATCCCGCGCAGCCATAGTCGCCGGCACGATTCTCGCCGCCGTCGGCGCCACGATCCCCGCCTCCGCGGCCGCCCAGCCGACGGCCGCCGCCACGCCTACCTCGCCCGCCCGTGTCGTCAACGCCCGCTGGGCCGGGCACTGCACCTACGACCGGCTCGTCATCGACATCCAGGGCGGCACCCCGTCCGTCGCCGTGAGCCGGGTCAGCACCCTCCGTTACGACCCTTCCGGCAGGAAGGTCCCGCTCGCGGGGAAGTACTTCCTGAACATCAGGCTCTCGCCCGCGGTCGCGCACAACAGCGCGGGCAACTCCGTGTACCGGGGGCCCCGACTGGTGAAGATCCCGTTGTACAAGCTGAAGGGACTGGCCCTGACCGGTGACTTCGAAGGAGTCGTCTCCTTCGGCACCGCGTTCCAGACCAAGCCCTCGTACAAGGTGCTCAAGCTGCACAGCCCCGAGCGTGTGGTCGTGGACTTCAGCCACACCAACCGCTGCGGCTGACGGCCGACTCGCACGGCGAGCCCGGACCTCGAGCCGAGGTCCGGGCTCGCCGTGGTCGTGGTCCGGGCTCGCCGAGGTTCACGCTCTGCTCGTCGGTGGTGAGTCCCGGCACTCCGCCCTCCTCGCGTCCCGCCGTGTCCCACCGTCTTCTTCTCGTCCGTCAACTCCGTCGTGCAGACTGCTCGTTGACATGGACGCGAGGGCGGGGGGAGCCGGTCGTGCGGCAGGATCTGGTGCTCAACCTCGTGGCCTCGCTGCTGGCGTTCGGCGTGGGCTGGCTCGGCCGTACGCTTCTCCACTCCTACCGGACGAGGATGCCGGCGGCGCGTGTGTGGCGGCTCGATCGCGACCGGCGTGTGGTCATGGTCGTGGGGGAGTCGGGCGGGCCGACCTCCGCGTACCCGAAGATCCCGGAGACCGACGCCCTCGCGGCCATGAACCTGCGGCAGTTCCTCTCCCAGGACCTGGGCCTGCACGAGGCGGCGACCGTCCGGGCCAGGGCCTTCGCGATGGCGTCGGACGCCGAGGAGAACCTGGTCGTGATCGGCGGGCCGGTGCACAACGGCATGTGGACCCTGCTGACGGACCGGCTCCAACCGCCTTATGTGTTCCGGCAGTTCCCCGAGGAGTACCGCATCGTCGCCGTGGAGAGCGGCGAGGAGTACGGCGAGTCGGACGTGGACACGGCGACCCTCGTCGACCACGCCATCGTCGTACTGGCGCACAATCCCTTCGCGGCGGGGAGCCGCCTGATCATGATCGCGGGCTGCGCCCTCCTGGCCACCTCGGGGGCGACCCAGCTCTTCGCCCGCGGCGAGATCCGCGCCCTGGCCAAGGCGTACGACACGACGTCACCGCTGGCTCTCGTCGTGCGCGTCGAGAGTGTCGGCGGGTACGTGCGCCGGCCCGAGGTCGTGGCGGCCGCCCACTTCACCCAGAACCGAGCCACCCGCACCGCCCCGGCGACGCGCCCTGTCTGACCTCGGCGGGCCGGGCCCGAGGTCTCGGCGAGGGTGCGCGAGCGGGACCACAGGCGCTCGCCCCGTGACGGAGAACGCCGCCCGGATCCGGACGATGTCCGGCACGGGAGCACCCCCGCCGCACCTACATGTGGTCCCAGGTGCCCGGGGTGGCGTACTGGCCCGCGAGGCTGATCCGCAGGCCGGTCCGGATCGAGTCCTCGGTGAAGTCCTCCACGCCGCAGGCCTCGGCGAACTCGAGCGGGTCGAAGTTGGGGTCCTGGTGCCCGAGGACCTGGGCGACGACGAGCATCACGTTCGCCCGTACGTGGCTCGTCTCCTCCCGGGTGAGGACCTCGCCGGCGCGGTCGGTGCTCCGCCGGTGTCCCGCCTGGTCCGCCTTGAAGGGGGAGTCCGACCAGTCGTGGTTGAAGATCTCGGCGGCGAACTCGAGGGCCTGACGGGACAGAGCCATCGGGTTCCTCCTTTCGGTGAGTTGGGCGGCCTCATCACGACCGCTGCGTGCGAACCTTCGGCCGCTCGCGCGAGGGGCGGGCGAGCGCCGGGTCTGTCGGCTGCTCGCCCGCCCCGGGTGCGACGGGCCGCTTGCTGGGCCTGTCCTTACGGCGCGATCTCGAACCGCGGGGGCTGGAGGCCGGCGAGGCAGGACGTGTCCGCCGCCGTCGGCGTGTCGAAGAACGACTGGGTGATCGACTGCGCGCAGGGCGATTCGGCGAAGGCCACGTGGGCGACGTACGGGACGGTCACAGTCGTGGCACGAGGCAGGGTGCGGGCCACGTAGGGACCGTTGCTCGGCGCGGTCTGCGCGTCGAACCCGGCCGACATGACCAGGGTGGGGATGTCACTGCGCACCACGCTGCGGACGGCACGCGGTTGCGCGGGCACGTTCCAGGCACGGCAGTCGTCGTGGAGGAACGGGAGCTGCGGGGCGTTGGCGAGGACGGAGCGGGGGAACGTGGGGAACACGCGCCGTCCCGCCCGGAGCACCTCGGCCTGGCTCTCGTACGGAGTCCACTCGCCGCAGAAGACGCCGAAGGCGAGCCCGTGCGCGACCCGGCCGATGGCCTGCGGGCTCAGCTTGCCCCCGGCCCACTGCTCGGCGATCCGCTGCGGGTTGCCGTGCGCCAACTCGTCGATGGAGCGCGGCACTCCGGACGCCAGGTGGGTGGCGGAGGTCAGCCAGGTCACCAGCGTGCCGCCGTCGATGACGACCTTCACCGGTCCGGGCTGACCGGGGACGGTGACATGAGTGGTGACCGGATGGGCCTCGAGCTTGCTCACCAGACCCTGGAAGGTCCGCGACAGATGCGGATAGCGCTGGTTGCACGCGGGCTCCTGGGCGCAGGCCGCGAACAGGCCGTCGAAGCCCTCCCGCGCGGCCTTCCAGGTGACGGCGCCCCCGGCCAGGGACGGCGGCAGCACTCCGTCGATGCCGACGGACCGCACGCCCTGCGGGTGCGTACGCATATAGGTCAGAGCCAGGTCCGTACCGTACGAGATGCCGAACACGTTCCAGCGCTTGATGCCCAGCGCGACGCGCAGGTCGGCGTAGTCGGCGGCGCTCTCGGTGGTGTTGTACGCGCCGGGGTCGGAGGTGCGCCGCACCAGTTGGTCGCGGCAGGCCCGCGTCGCCTGGACGTGCAGACGTCCGGTGGAGGGGGCGTCGTAGACCAGGCCGACGACGCGGGCGTTGAACTCGTCGATGTTCGGGCAGGTGAGCACCGGATCGGCGGAGTAGGTCCCCCGCTGGGACATGAAGATGACGTCCCGGTCGCGGTTCAGGCCGCCGTCGACCGCCAGTTGGGCCTCGGAGACGGCGTCGTCGCCGGGCCCGCCGGCGAACCACACGATCGGGTCGGACGGGTGCCTGCGGGTGGCGGCCGGCACGATGGCGACGGAGAGGGTGATCTTCCGTCCCCGGGGCCGGGAGCGGTTCTCGGGCACGGTGAGCGTGCCGCAGTTCGCCCCGTCCAGAGCGGGGACGGGATCCGCGGTCCGTGGACAGGGGCCCGGTACGAAGCGGGAGTGGCCGGCGGTCCGGGCGACCGTGCCCGGAGTCGTCGAGGCGCCGGGCTCGGCCTCAGCGGGGGCCGCGGCGAGACCGGCGACCAGGAGGCCGGCCGTGGCCCCCGCCAGCGCGGCGGGGAGCCGTCGCGTGGTGGCGCGGTGGCGCGGAGGACGGATGGACATCATGACTTCTCCAGGGCGGGGACGATGGTGAACGGTTTCGGTGCCAGGCCCGCGACGCAGCGGGTGTCCGGCGCCGTGGGACGCGTGAGGAACGAGGTCAGGACGCTTGCCGCGCACGGTGACTGGGGGACCACCCAGTGGCCGATTCCGGGGATGAGCACCGTCGTCGAGCGGAACAGCGTGCGGGCCGCGTACGCCCCCCAGCGGGCCCCCGTCTTGGCGTCGAAGGTTCCCGAGAGCACGAGCGCCGGCACGTTGCTCACCGTCGTCACCCGCTGCACCCGGGTGCGGTCCGGGACGTTCCAGGCGCGGCACGCCTCGTGCTGGAAGGGGAGCTGGGGTGCCTGGGCGAGCACCGAGTCGGGCCACCCGGGGAAGGCCCGGCGGCCGGCCGCCAGCAGGTCGGCCTGCGAATAGCCCGGCACCCACTCGCTGCAGGCCACGGACTGGGTGAGACCGTGCGCGAACTCGCCGATGACGGGTGTGGCACCGGCGGCGCGGGCCTGCGCGAAGCGATCGGGGTTGCCGTGGGCGAGTTCGTCGAGCGCCGCGGGTACGTCGACGGCCGGGACGGCGTTGCCGACGAGCAGATTGACGAGCGCGCCCCCGTCGAGCACGACCCTGACCGGCGCACCTCCCGCCGGAGGCGGTGTCATCACCGTCAGGGGGTGTGCTTCGAGCCGTCGCACCTGCTGGGTCAGCGTGCGCGAGAGGTTCGGGTAGCGGTTCCTGCACGCAGGCTGGGCCGCGCAGGCGGCGAAGATGGTGTCGATGCCCTCCTGGGCGCTGTCCCAGGTCCACGGCAGACTGACGATCTGCGGCGGTACGACCGAGTCGATCGCCAGCGAGCGGACGCCCTGGGGGTGGCGGCGGAGGTAGGTGAGTCCCAGGTCCGTGCCGTAGGAGTACCCGTACACGTTCCACCGGTGGATGCCGAGCGCGGTGCGCAGGTCGGCGAAGTCGGCTGCGTTCTCGGTGGTGTTGTAGGCGCTCAGGTCGACGCCCTCGCCCGCGAGACGGTCCCGGCACTGTCCGGTCGCGCGCACCAGGCGCCGTCCGGTCGACGGTGCGTCGT
Organism: Streptomyces sp. NPDC056738; assembly: GCF_042790435.1. Taxonomy (NCBI): domain Bacteria; kingdom Bacillati; phylum Actinomycetota; class Actinomycetes; order Kitasatosporales; family Streptomycetaceae; genus Streptomyces; species Streptomyces sp. NPDC056738. The sequence continues at coordinate 501,473 of NZ_JBHTZF010000001.1, read as the reverse complement.
AACGCAGTCCGACGGACTCCGCGTTGAAGCGGTCGATCTCCGGGCAGGCGAGGTTCGGCTCCGCGTAGAGCGTCCCGCGCTGGGTCATGACGATCAGATCGCGGTCCTGGTTCACGCCCGCGCCGATGACGAACGGCATGTCGCCGAACGCGTCACCCCCGGGACCACCGGCCATGAACACGACCGGATCCGCGCCCGGCTTCGGCGTGACGGCCGGGACGATCGCGACGGCCAGCCGGATCGTCCGGCCGCCCGGTCGGGCACGGTTCTCGGGAACCTCCAGGAACCCGCACCGTCCCGGGACCGGTTCGGGCGTCGCGGGGCACGGGCCGGGCACGAACCGTGAGTGCGCTCCGGGCCGTGGCCCGCTCGCGGGGGCCGTCGCGGCGTGGCCGGGTGTCGGGGCGAGGACCCCGACGAAGGCCAGGCCCGCCGCGGCGACGGCCACCCTGGTACGGGCCTGGCGGGAGCGTCGGCGGGTGGAGGGGTACGGCGTCCGCCCGGGGTCGAATGTGGAGCCGCCGCCATGTCCTCCACCCTCGCCAGGGCCGCCGCCATCGCCGCTTCGACGGCCGTCGTCATCCCCCTTGCGAGGGTCACCGCCGTCGCCGTGCCCGGGGCCGCCGTGCCGGCTACTGCGGTTCTCGCCGCCACCGCCACCGCCACCGCCACCGCGTCCGCCACCGCCACCGCCACCGCCGCCGCGTCCGCCACCGCCGCCGCGTCCGCCACCGCTGCCGTGCCCGTCGCTGCTGCCGTTCCGTACGCTCCCGCCGTCACCGCTCCCGCGAACGGTCGGCGGACAGCCCGTTCTGATGCGCTGTTCCCTCATGAGATCCCGTTTCTCTGACATCCCCGACCACGCCGATGTCGCGGCGCAGGGCAGGGCTCCGCCCGCCACTGCCTGCTGCGGGCGGGCACCACGTGGGTCAGCCTCGGTGCGTGGACAGACGTCCACCACTCATGGGCTCCACTCGGAGCAGTCCTTGATCGAGGAGCGCGTTCCCCCGCGCGAGGCCGCGACGGAGCCCCCGCTCGGGACGGAGCCCGCTCTCGCGGCGGACACGCCGGCCGACGGCGGCTTCACCGGGTCCTTCTCGGTGACCACGGCCCCGGCGGCGAGGAGCGTCGCGGCGGAGAGGCTGCCCCAGAGGGCGGCGGGACCGTGCGGCGCGAGCGCCGTGATGGCCGCGGGGGAGACGGCGAGGCCGAACCCCGTGGAGAGCTGGAAGCGGGCGAGGACGCGTCCCAGGACCCGGTCCGGGGCGAGAGCGGTGACGAGCGCGGTCGCGCTGCCCGCGTAGACGATCTCGCCGACGGTGCAGACCACGGACACCGCCGCGACCGCCGGGGCACCCCATCCGGCCCCCAGGGAAGCGGCCGCGAGGAAGCCGAGGTACGACACGGTCAGCACCACCCCGCCGAGCGCCAGAACCGATCTCCTCGGGAAACGGGACAGGAACACGGTGACCGGAATCTGCAGGGTGACGACCAGCACCGTGTTGGCCACGAAGACGGCGGCCGACCAGACGGGGGACGCGTGCAACTGCGTCACCAGGATCAGCGGGAGCGCGATCTCGGGGACGTTGAGGCAGAAGACGTAGACGACGTTCGCGGCCAGCAGCGCGCCCATCCGGGGCACGGACTCGCGCCTCCCGACCTCGGCCGGAGCAGGTGCCTGACGTGCGTGAACGTGAACCGACCAGGCCAGCGCCGCGGCCACGAGATAGGCGAGTCCGGTGACGACCGCCAGCACCCGCAACGCCTCGACGCCGCCCGTCAGGCACGCGGTGGCGACGAGCGCGCCCGCGCCCAGTCCGGCGTTGCGCAGGGCGCGGCCCGCGGCCAGTGCCGCGTCCCGTTCCCGGCCGTCGGCGACCGTGGCCACGAGAGCCGCGTGCGCGGCCGGCCAGGCCTGATTGCCGATGCCGAGGAAGAGGGCCGCCGTCGCGAACAGCCATGCGTACCCGGCCGAGTCGGCCAGCAGCAGGACGACACCGAGCACGCGCACGAGCATCGACGCCGCGACGACCGTGCTGCGTGCTCCCCGGTCCAGCCACCGGCCCACCGCGGGCATGCACAGCAGACCCGCGACGACACCGACCGTCATGGCCGTGCCCGTGACCGGTGCCGACAACTTCGACACCGTCACCCCGTACAGCAGCAGAAAGGGGCGCAACAGGCCGGTGCCCAGGGCGTCCACGGTCAGGGCGACGACGTAGCGGGGGCCTCCCGAGGCGCGGACGAACGCCCGGTAGCGGGTCTTGCCGGTGATTGCCATGACGTCAAGAGGAGAGCCGGTCGGGAAGGTTGGGCACGTGAGTTGACGGAGATCGTCAACCGGCGAGGCCGCCGGCCTCCTCGTCGGGGATCCTGAGGAGGTGACGTTGAGGATCGACATCGGCGGACTGCCGTACGAGCGCCTGCGCTTCGCCGCGTCCCCGCTGGCCGAGCTGACCGCGATGCTGCACGTACTGGCCGAGCCCGGACACCATCCACACCTGGCCGACTGGGCCGGCCACGTGTGGGCCGCGATGCGGCCGGAACTGGCCGAGCGGCTGCGGGAGGCCGACTTCCTGTGGCGCTCCTCGCAGGCCGACTTCCTGCTTCCCGCCCGGCCCCGGCCCACCCTCGCCGAGGAACTGGACGACGTGGACGGAATCGACGACGAGACCTATGTGACCGCCGCGCTCGTCACCACGTGCGGCAGCAACCGGCTCTACTTCGGCACGCCTTCACCGCTGACCGACGCGAGCGCGCGGGAGCGGGCGCTGGACGTGGCCCAGGCCCGCGGTGTCCGGCAAGAGGCCTTCGCGGAACGGCTGCTCGCGGATCCCGCCGCCGTGCGGGCACGGGTGCGCGACACGCTCGAACAGTGCGCCGAGGCGTTCTTCGACGCGGCCTGGTCGGACGTCGCCGTACGGCTCGCCACCGATCTGCGCCTGAAACACGACCTGTTGAGGCGCCAGGGCCTCGAGTCGACGCTCGCGTCGGTCTCCGGCGCGATCGCCTTGGCGCCGGACGGCCGGTGCATCGTGGTGGACAAGGTCCAGGACAAGGCGACCTCCGCCCACGACACCGGAGTCACCTTCATCCCCAGCGTGTTCGGCAGCCCGCACCTTGCGGTGGTGCACGCGCCCGGCTGGCAGCCCGTGGTGCAGTATCCGGTCGCCGAACCACGTCCGTCGGAGCCGGTCTCGCTGGAAACGGTCACCCTGCGACTGGAGGCACTCGGTCATCCCGTGCGGCTCCGGCTGCTGCGCACCCTGGCCCGTGGCCCGCACACCACCCGTGAGTTGGCCCATGCCTGGGAACTCACACCCCCCGAGGTCTCCCGGCACCTGGCCGTCCTCCGGCGGGCCGGTCTGCTGACGTCCCGACGCCAGGGGCGCTACGTCCGCTACACCCTCAACCTGCCCGATCTGACGGCGCTGGGAGCCGACCTGCTGGCGGCCGTGCTGCGTTGAGCGGCTCAGGCGTCCGCGGTCAGCCGTCATGGGGCCCCCGGGTGCACGGGCCGGTGGCCGGTACACCTACGATGCCCTCTCCGCTGCGCAACCGACATGGAGGGGGAGTCGTGGCGATAGCGCCGTTCAAGCCCGAGGACCTGCTGCCCGGCGAGGGGATCATCCTTCGCAAGAACGCCAACGCGGTCATCGACGTCCGGCAGGCCGGCCTGTCCCGTTTCGCCTTCGACGACCTCATGTGGCTCGTCGGGATGCGGAACAAGGAGGCCATCGGCGGTCGGCTCTACCTGACCAACTACCGCATGGTCTTCACCTCCCACCGCTTCAACCGGGTGCGTGGCTCGTTCAGCATCTTCCTGCCGTGCGTCGAGGAGGTCCGCGACTCCTCGTTCGCGGCCACACGCCAGATCACCGTGCACACGGGGACCCAGGACTTCACCTTCGTCGTCTGGGGCATCCCGCGCCTCCTCGAAACCGTCGACGAGTGCCGCGCCGAGTTCGACGCGTCGTACGTGGCCGACCTGGCCGCGATGGCCCTGGCCGAACCCTGGAAGCTGGGCGGCGGCTTCCGGATCGCCGCCCTCAACGAGAGGCTGAACATCGCCTTGAGCACGCTGCGGCGAGGCACCGGCGACTACGCCACCGCCGCGGCGTCCGTGGCCGGCCTCATCGACAGCAGGTTCAACCCGGCGGAGGCGGCCGGGACCCTGCAGGCGGCCGAGCTGCTGCTCCGCGCGGGCCAGGACCCGGCGGGTCGACAGGGGCAGGCGGGAGACCACCGCTAGCCCGGCGGCCCTGTCACCCCGACGGCGTCGCCTCCCCCTGGCCGTCGGCGTGACCGTCGAGCCACGCCCGAGCCGCCTCGCGTTCGGCCTGGGTCGGCTTCGGGTCCAACTGGTCCGGGTTGCGTATCAGGAGGTGTTCGCGGGCTACGTGCAGTCCGATGGCGCGGGCCTCCGGCGACAGGCCGGGGTGATCGGCGACCTCCACGGCTCGCTGCCACCAGCTCCGGCTGTACGGGCTGACGGAGTAGTGCCACAGCGGCTGTTCGGGGTCGGCCACACCGATCAGCACCCGGCGCAGGACGTGACCGTTGACGCCCGGGGTGCCGAGCAGCCGGTCGGCCACGAACAGTGGATGTTCCTTGTCGAGGCGGGCCCTGACCAGCACCCAGGTCATCAACTGGCCGACGTCGTGGGAAGGTCTGGTGACGAAGTCCCACAGTTCGGCGGCCTTGGCCTCGTCGGGAGCGCCGAGGTGGGTCAGGAGCCGCACCTTGTCCTTCCACACCGGCCGGGCTCCGTTCCACCAGGAGACCAGCTTCCCCGCGGCCGGATGGCCCAGGTCGAGGGCGAGGCAGGTCAAGGTGACGAGCGGGTGGCGCCACTCGGTGTACGTGGTCCGGTACGTCTTGGTGAGGTCCTTGAACCGGCCCGGCAGCAGCGCCTCGACATCGGCCTCGGTGGCCTTGCCGTGGGCGAGGAGGAGTTCGAGGCAGAAGCCGAGCCCCTGCAGACCGGTGGCCGGGTCGGCGACCCGCTCCCGCAACCAGCGCACATCGGTGTCGGTGAGCGTCCGATACCGGTGCCACAGGCGGGTCAGCGCCCCCTCGGAGGCGGTGAGATCGGTGCCGGTACCGGACAGGAGGCCGTCCCGGACGGCCTCGTAGCGCTCCACGGTGGCCAGCACCTCGGCGGAGTCGGTGCCGACGAGAACGGAGCCGCCGGGCCGAAGCGCCTCCTCCCGTACGAGATCCGCCTGGTCGCGGGCAGCACTAGCCGCGAGGACGCGCAGGGCGTGAGGCAGCCGTTCGTCCGTGCCGAAGCGGACGGCCGCGAGCGCCGCGTACGAAAGGCCGGCGCGGTGATCCGCCCCCGTCTCCCGGCGCCAGTCGGCCGTGACGGCCCCGACCAGCGCGTCGTACAACCCGCGCAGGGAATTCTCCGGGGCGGCGGACGTGGCGAGTTCCGCCGCGAGGTCGGCCGCGGCCCGCACCGCGTCCGGCTCGCGGATCGACCGGTGCAGCGCCAGCCAGGCGTGGACCGAACCACGGTCGCCCGCGAGCGCGAACGCCCGCACGGCGGCCAAGGCACGCTCGGACGGCACCTGCCGCAGGACCCCGGACGCCCCGGCGCCGAGGCCGGTGACCATCTCCCACGCCTCCTCGCGGTCGTGGCGCAGCAGCGCGTGGAGCAGTTCCCGCCAGGCACTCCACTCCGCCGGCGGTCGCTCACGCTCCAGTCGCCAGGAGGCCAGCAGCCGCTCCGCCTCCTCGATCGTGAGTGCGTCCCGCCGCTCCAGGGCGACGACGAAGCGCATCGCGGCGGAGAGGTCCAGGGAGTCGCTCAGCCGTTCGTGGAGCCATGCGGCCTCGGCCGGTGACAGTGGCCGGTACCGGAGCGAGAGAGCGCCGCGGTCCAGTGGTTCGTCCAGCGCCGCGAGGAACTGGCGCACGCCGTCGGGGTCTTCGGGGTCGGGCAGGCCCGCCTCGTCCCGGGCGGTGATGCGGTCCAGCCGGAAGGCGCTCTTCGGACCGCCGTCGACGACCCGGAATCCGGCCGGCCCCTCGCCGAGTCCGGCGGCGACGGCGGCGTGATCGCCGCCCCAGTGCAGCAGCAGCTCGCCCGTCAGGGAACCGGAGCGGTCGAAGGCGTGCCGGTGGGACTGCCAGTGCCAGTACGCGAAGGAGACGGGGCCGCCCAGTCCCCTCGCCTCGATGAGTTCCGCCGCGTCTCCGTGGCCCTCGGACTGGGTGTAGCGGGCCCGGTTCGGCGGCGGCAGCACGAGGAATCCGTCCCCTCCGAGCTCCCGCCACCAGGCCTTGATCGTGCCGAGATCCGAGCGTCGCCGCGTCGTACGCTGCCCGGGCGGGGCGGTGTCGGGGCTGGTCACGTGCTGCTCCCTGGCTCTTCGGGATCCGTCCCGGACGAATCTTGCTTCCGGGACTCACCCTGTCACAGGGCACTGACATCACCTTCCGCGCCCGGTCCTCCCGGCGCTCAACGGGTCTGCCCGCTCGTGGCGTTCCACCGGTCCGTGCCTCCGGTTCTCTTCTGTCACCTGGCCGTCCGGCTCAGTACCCGCTGATCCGGGCCACGAAGTACCCGGCCACGATCACTGAGCCGACGACGATGAAACCGAGCCAGAGGTAGGGGTGTTCCCATATCCCGCCGTCGGGCTGTTCCTGGTGCGCTTCGGCGATGGAACCCTCGACGGGAGGGGTCTCGCCCGGGGGTACGAGTGGATGCGTCATGTATCAACGGTCCGTCCGATGGATCGGCGCCGCATCTTCGTGGCGGACGTCGGGGTCGCCCTTGCGCGAATCGTTGACATGACCCTGCCCTGTAGCTAGCTTCACGGACAGTTTCCCGTCCGTGCCCCCAGGTGCTCGCGGCCCAGGGGTCCCGTCCGTGCGTTCGCATCGCCAGGCCCCATCTCGACGATGCGACAACGTTGTCCAACTCGACTGCTGCCCACAAGCCGCACCTCGCAGGAAGACAACGTTGTCAGTCTTCAGCTCCCGCTCCCGAGTAGAGGAGAAACCCCGTGACACGACTGTCGAGACCCCCCGGAACGGCCGCGATCGGTTTACTCGCGGCCACCGCACTGGCCGTGGCCGGGCTGTGCGCACCCGCGTCGGCGGCCGGGAAGGCCGCGCTCGTCGCCTCGCCGGCCACCGTGGTCAACCCGTTCATCGGCACGTCGAACGAGGCCAACGACTTCCCCGGGGCCGACGTTCCGTTCGGCATGGTGCAGTGGAGCCCCGACACGACGTCACGGCCCCCCGGCGGCGGCTACGAGTACAACGACTCGTCCATCACCGGCTTCAGCCTCACCCACATCGCCGGGCCGGGCTGCGGCGCCGCGGGGGACGTACCCGTGCTGCCGACGGTCGGCACGGTCAACACCGGCGCCACGGACGCGTTCTCGCACGCCAACGAGTCGGCGAGCGCCGGTTCGTACAAGGTCGCGCTCAACAACCAGGTGACCACCGAGCTGACCACCACGACCCGCAGCGGGATGGCGCGCTTCACGTTCCCCTCGACCAGCCAGGCCAACCTGATCTTCAAGCTCACGGGCAGTCAGAACGGCGCCTCGGCGACGCAGTTCACCAAGGTCTCGAACACCGAGGTGAGCGGACAGGTCACCAGCGGTCGCTTCTGCGGGGCCGGGAACACGTACACCGTGTACTTCGACATGGTCTTCGACCAGCCGTTCGCCTCGCAGGGAAGCTCGGTCGCCAAGACCTCGGACGCCACCCCCGCGAAACCCCGTACGGCGTCCAAGAACGCGGCCGAGAAGCCCAACAAGCCCGTGCTCCACGGCAAGATGCCCACCGCGGCGGCCCCGAAGACCGCCAAGGACAGCGCCGCGCCGGAAGCCGCCGCCTCGAACGGATACGTCACCTTCAACACCACCGCCAACCCGGTGGTGCAGGCCAAGGTCGGCGTCTCGTACGTCTCGGTGGCCAACGCGGCGGCCAACCGGGCGGCGGAGAACACGGGGTGGGACTTCAACGCGACCCGCACCGCCGCCCAGGACGCCTGGAACAGCGCACTGGGCAAGATACAGATCGCGGGCGGAACGGCCGCGCAGCAGCAGACCTTCTACACCGCGCTCTACCACTCGCTGCTGCACCCGAACGTCATCAGTGACACCAACGGCCAGTACTACGGCTTCGACGGCAGGACCCACACCGTGGACGCCGGCCACAAGGCGGCCTACGCCAACTACTCCGGCTGGGACATCTACCGTTCGCAGGCTCAGCTCGAAGCACTGGTGGCCCCCCAAGTCGCCTCGGACACGGCCCAGTCGATGGTGGACGACTACGCCCAGACCGGGATCTTCCCCAAGTGGTCGGAGAACAACGGCGAGTCGTACGTGATGGTGGGGGACCCGGCGGACGCCATCATCGCCGACTACTACGCCTTCGGCGCCCGGGACTTCGACACCACGACCGCCCTCGCCGACATGGTGAAGCAGGCGAGCACGACCAACAACGACCGGCCGGGTCTCAACTACCTGAACTCGCCCGGATACATGCCGCACGACGGCAGCTACGGCTGCTGCAACTTCTACGGTCCCGTGGCCACCACACTGGAGTACAACACCGCCGACTTCGCGCTCTCCGCGATGGCCGGGGCGCTCGGCGACACCGGCAACCAGAAGACGTACGCGAACCGGGCCCAGGGCTGGCGCAACGTGCTCAACCCGGCCTCCGGCTTCGTCGAGCCGCGCAACGCGAGCGGTTCCTGGACCGGCGGCTTCGACCCCACCAGCGGCACCGACATGGTCGAGGCCGACTCCTGGATCTACACCGGGATGATCCCGTTCAACATCGGCGGCCTCGCGCGCGCCAAGGGCGGCAACACGGCGATGAGCCACTACCTCGACACCGTGCTGCGCAGCTACACGGGCGACAAGGGGTACGCGTGGGTCGGCAACGAACCCAGCATCGAACTGCCGTGGGAGTACGACTACATCGGTCAGCCCTACAAGACGCAGAGCACCGTACGGTCGATCCAGCAGCAGATCTGGGCGAACACCCCGGGCGGGCTGGCCGACGGCAACGACGACCTCGGCGCGATGAGCGCGTGGTACGTGTGGTCCGCGCTCGGCATGTTCCCCGAGACTCCCGGGACCGCCGACCTCGCCCTGGGCTCGCCCCTGTTCACCCAGGCCGTGATCACCCTTCCGTCGGGCAAGACGCTGACGATCAACGGGAACGGGGCCGCCGACAACGCCCCCTACGTCCAGTCCGCGACGTGGAACGGCTCCGCCTGGAACAACGTCTACGCCCCCACGTCGGCGATCACCGCCGGCGGCACCCTGACCTACACGCTCGGCACGAGCGCCAACACCTCCTGGGCGACGGCCGCCTCCGCCGCTCCGCCCTCCTACGCCGGGGACACCACCGCCCCGGCCTCACCCCGCATCGGAGCCATCACCTCGGCGGTGGCCTCCAACCTGTGCGTGGACGACGCGAGTTCCTCCACCACCGACGGCAACCACGTCCAGATCTGGACCTGCAACAACACCTACGCCCAGGACTGGATCGTCGCCGGCGACGGAACTGTCCGCAGTCTCGGCAAATGCCTGGACGTCGACCACAGCGGGACCACCAACGGCACCCTGATCCAGCTCTGGACGTGCAACGGGACCGGCGCCCAGCAATGGACCGCGGGCGCCAACGGCTCGCTGATCAACCCCCAGTCCAAGCTGTGCCTGGACGACCCCAACTCCACGACGACCACCGGCACCCAACTCCAGCTCTACACCTGCAACGGCTCGGCCGCCCAGAACTGGAAACTGCCCGGCTGAGCCGGCGCCTCACCGAGCCACGCACCGCGTGACGCCCGTATGCCCCGGCCACCGGCCGGGGCATACCCGCGCGCTCCTGCTCCCGCCACTCGCGCAGACGACGCCGGTCTTCTTGCGTCGGTTGCCGGGGTAGCCCGGGGCGCGGGGCTGGGCAGGTCGCGCAGCCGATCCAAAAAACGTGGAGCCGCTCGGGAACTCCACAGGCTCTCCGTCCGACTGTTTGGGGACAGCGGCCTTGAACCGGCCGGTGTGCGGTGGCGTCACGGCCGGTCATCGGCCGCTCGTCGCCCCGCCCAGCACGGATGACGGCGCACAGCGCCGTCGACACAGAGCGAGGACCGGCCATGTCCGTCAGTTCCGAGATACCCGATCTGCCCGAGGCAGGCACCGAGAGACCCGAAGCCGCGGGCCGCACGGCCACGCCGGCGCGGCGGCAGACGGGCTTCGGCGCGCTGCTGGTACGGCTGCACTTCTACGCCGGTGTCCTGGTGGCCCCGTTCCTGCTCGTCGCGGCGGTGACCGGACTGCTCTACACGTTCACGCCGCAGTTCGACTCGCTCGTCTACGGCAAGGAACTCACGGTCGCGCACACCGCCGACAGCGCCCGGCCGCTGGCCGACCAGGTCGCCGCCGCCCGTACCGCCCACCCGAAAGGCACGCTGACCGCGGTCCGCCCCGGAACCGGCGACGAGACGACCCAGGTGGACTTCGCGCTGCCGGAGCTCGGCGAGAAGGCCCACACGGTCTACGTGGACCCGTACACGGGCAAGGTCACCGGCCAGTTGACCACCTGGTACGGAAGCACCCCGCTCAAGACCTGGCTGGACGATCTGCACCGCAACCTCCACCTGGGTACGACCGGACGGTACTACTCGGAGATCGCCGCCAGTTGGCTGTGGGTCCTCGTCCTCGGCGGTCTCATCCTGTGGTGGCGGCGACAGCGCGGGAACCGGACCGCGCGGCGGCTGCTGCTGCCCGACCGGGCCGCGAAGAAGGGGGTCCGGCGCACGCGCAGTTGGCATGCCACCACGGGACTGTGGCTCGCGCTCGGTCTGCTGGTCCTCTCCGCGACCGGTCTGACCTGGTCCCGTTTCGCCGGCGCCCACTTCGGTGAGGCCCTGGACGCGCTGCGCTCCGGCACGCCCGGTGTGTCCACGACGCTGTCCGGCACGTCCGCGGGCGCGGCCGGCGGTCACCACGCCGGCCATCACGGCTCCCACACGGCCGAGACGGTCGATCCGGCAGCCGTCGACGGAGTCCTCGAAACGGCCCGACGCGACGGCCTGGACGGCCCTGTGGAGATCGGCGTCCCGCAGGACACCACCACCGCGTGGACGGTTTCACAGACCCGCAACCTGTGGCCGGTCGGACGCGACAGCGTCGCCGTCGACGCCTCCACCGACAAGGTGGTCGACCGGGTGGACTTCGCCGACTGGCCGGTGCTGTCCAAGCTGACCCGCTGGGGCATCAACGCGCACATGGGCACCCTGTTCGGCCTCGTCAACCAGATCCTGCTGGCCGTCCTGGCCGTCGGCCTGACCTGCGTCATCCTCTGGGGCTACCGCATGTGGTGGCAGCGCCGCCCCACCCGTGCCGACCGCCGGGCTCCCCTCGGCGCTCCGCCGGCCCGTGGCGCCTGGCGCGGAATGCCCATCTGGGCGCTCGCCGTCGGCGTCGTGGTGGTGGTCGCTGTCGGCTGGGCGCTGCCCCTGTTCGGCATCCCCCTGGCCGGGTTCCTCGTCATCGGAACCGTCCGCCGCCGAGCCAGCGCCGACCGCACCCACACCGTCCGGTAACTGACCCTGACTCTGACCCTGGTGCTGGTGCTGGTGCTGGTGCTGGTGCTGGTGCTGGTGCCGGTGCTGATATGAGATGAGTCACCGTCAGTCCCGTGAGGTGCGCTCCGATGCGCCCCCGTACCCCCTGACGACGATCGGATTCCGGGTGCGAGGATGGGCGCGTCATGACTGTCGGAGGGTGGTGCCGCACACTGCGGGCCGGTGTATTCGCCGTCGCCTGCGTGCTGTTGGCTGCCCTCGGGCACGTGACGATGTCCGGCTCCGACGTCCCGGGCTGGAGCATGGCGGCCGGTGCCGCGGGTACGGGGGCGGCCGGCTGGTTCCTGGCCGGCCGTGAGCGCGGGCGCGCGCTGATCGTCACGGTCGTGGTCGCCGCACAGGCGCTGCTCCACGAGACGTTCTCCCTGGCGCAGACAGTGATGCCCGGGCCGGAGTCCGGCCCGGGCCTCCGGTCGGCGGACGCGGCCGCGATGAACATGGACTCCATGGACATGGGCGCCATGAGCCACATGGCGTCCGACATGAGTGGCGCGACGACCGCCGACAGCATGGCCCACATGGGAGCGGGCGCCACCTTCGGCATGCTCGCCGCCCACGTCCTCGCGGCCGTTCTGTGCGGAATCTGGCTGGCGTACGGCGAGCGCGCCGTCTTCAGTCTCCTGCGGGCCGCGGCGGCCCGGCTGGCCGCTCCGCTGCGGATGCTGCTGGCGCTGCCCGCACCGAGCGGCCGCCCCGTCCGGCGGCGGCGTCGCCCTGAGCGCCGGACGGCACTCGCCCGCCTCCTTCTCTGCTACTCCGTCACGTCCCGAGGTCCACCCGTGGGTGCCGCTGCCGTCTGAGGCAGCCGGATCCACCGGGGCCCACCCGCTCCCGACCGCCGCGATCCCGCGCGGCGGACGTCTCCGAAGCCGCACACCACCGCGTGCGAACGGACGAGCGGGCCGTGGGCTCCGTGCATCGCCGTACCCACCGTGGACGGCGCACCCCCCTGTGCCGGAGAGCCCGTTCTCTGATGAGACGTGGCCCCGGATGACCTCGAGAAGGACATCGCGTGATCACTTCTGTCATGCCCTCTCCCCGCGCGGAGCGCCGCGCCGTCGCGGACGCTTCCGCCACCGCCTGGGCGCTGGCGGCCCGCAACGGCGACGCCTACGCGGCCGAGCGTTTCGTCCGCGCGTTGCACGGCGACGTCCTGCGTTACGTCGCCCACCTCAGCGGAGATCCCCAGACCGCACAGGACCTGACGCAGGACACCTTCGTACGAGCCCTGGACAGCCTGCCGCGCTTCGAGGGGCGTGCGTCGGCGCGCACCTGGCTGATGACGATCGCCCGCCGAACGGTGGCCGACAGCTTCCGACGGGCCGCGGCCCGTCCCCGGGTGGCCCACACCCACGACTGGCAGTCGGCCCTGGAGGGCACGCAGTCCCGCGGCCTGCCGGGCTTCGACGACGGCGTCGCGCTCCTGGACCTGCTGGAGGCGCTGCCCGACGAACGCCGTGAGGCGTTCGTGCTGACCCAGATCGTCGGGCTGCCCTACGAAGACGCGGCCCGCTTCATCGGCTGCCCCATCGGCACCGTCCGCTCCCGGGTGTGCCGGGCCCGGGCCACGCTGGAACGCCTGCTGCTCGAAGCCGACAGCCAGGCCATGGCAGCCGGATGACGTGCCGTCCAGGCCCAGTTCGCTCTTGCTGTTATGGTGCACCTGCATATCATTCGCAATAACGTCGGAGGACGTTGGACATGGCGGTTTACACGCTCCCGGAGCTTCCGTACGACTACGCGGCGCTCGAACCGGTCATCAACCCGCAGATCGTCGAGCTGCACCACGACAAGCACCACGCCGCGTACGTCAAGGGCGCGAACGACACCCTGGAACAGCTCGCGGAGGCCCGCGACAAGGAGCAGTGGGGCTCGATCAACGGCCTGGAGAAGAACCTGGCCTTCCACCTCTCCGGGCACATCCTGCACAGCATCTACTGGCACAACATGACCGGCGACGGCGGCGGCGAGCCCCTCGCGGCGGACGGAGTCGGTGACCTCGCGGACGCCATCGCCGAGTCCTTCGGCTCCTTCGCGGGCTTCAAGACCCAGCTCACCAAGGCCTCCGCGACCACGCAGGGTTCGGGCTGGGGCGTCCTCGCGTACGAGCCGCTCAGCGGCCGCCTGATCGTCGAGCAGGTCTACGACCACCAGGGCAACGTCGGCCAGGGCTCGACGCCGATCCTGGTCTTCGACGCCTGGGAGCACGCCTTCTACCTCCAGTACAAGAACCAGAAGGTCGACTTCATCGACGCTATGTGGGCCGTCGTCAACTGGCAGGACGTGGCCCGGCGTTACGCCGCCGCCAAGGAGCGAGGCGACAGCCTGCTGCTCGCGCCGTGAGCGCGGCGGGCGGGTCGTGACGCGGTGAGCGTCCCCACGTCCACGTCCGCACAGACGACCTGCTCGTGATCGTCTTCTCGACCATCACCCGCAGGCGGCACAACCCAGGGCTCCCGCATGGACGTTGACATGCGGGAGCCCTTCTGCTGACGGTCCGGAGCGCTCCGCGTCCAGTGCGCGCGATGACCGGTGCGAGAGGCCACTCGGGCGCGGAAAACGCAACTTCGACAGGGCCCGCAGCGGCAGCTACCTTCACCTGGTCCTCGGCGATCGCCCACGGTCGCGCAGGAGTTCCTTCAGGCTGGGCCACCCCGCGACGGGGCGAGTGGTCACGCCCCTACGAGCCCTCGCCCCCGTGCGCAAGCCGCCGAACCGGCCCCACGCCAGCCCCCCGACCAGGGAGACACGCATGCCCCGACTCGCGCTGTACACCTTCGGCGTCCTGAAGTCGCCTCTCGCCGATCCCGCACCTCTCACCCGCGAGTTCTACGACGTCGGTGAGGCCGTCTACCGGAAGATCGGCCGGCACCCCGGGTACCTCGCGCGCGCAGAGGCGGCGGGCGGTGACCGGGGCATGCTCTTCGAAGCGGACTGGGGTGCGTGGGGCGAGTTCGCCGTACCGGCCTGGTACGACAAGGGCCGTACGGTGGAGACCACCGCCCTGGCCGCGACGCTCTCCCTCTGGACCGACCTGGGCTCCGCCTTCGAGGCCGTGTACACCGGTCTGCATCGTGAGGCGCTGAACCGGCGCTACGACTGGTTCGAGAGGACGGGATTCCCGAACTACGTGTGCTGGTGGACCGCCGACGACGTGACACCCACCTGGCGGGACGGGGTGTCCAGGCTGGAGCACCTCCACGACCACGGCTCCGTGCCGCATGCCTTCACCTTCCACCACTCGTTCGCCCCGGACGGAACTCCGGCCAGGATCAACGGCATCGGGCCGAAGGGCGGCCAAGTGAGCTGACAAGGAAGCCTGAACGGCCGGGTGTTGGCTGTCGAGCGCCGTGAAGCACCACAAGCACCCTCGAAGGATTGACGGAGTCGACCCCTAGGCTGCTTGTGCCTCCTGCTTCAGGGGACCGGTCGTCGTCTGCCCGGCACGCTGACGGCGTAGCGCCCAGCGAACCGCGGGTGGTGCTGCCAGACCTGTCAGCGCGAACAGGGCTCCCACGACGTACCAGCCGGGGCGCCCCCAGGTGATGCACAGCGAGATGAGCAACGCCGGACCGAGCCCCTCGGCCAGGCCCATGCCCAGACCGAACACGCCCAGGTACTGGCCGGTGGCGTGCCGCGGGGCGAGGGCGAAGGACACCTCGAAGGCGGCGGCGGAATGCCAGAGTTCGCCGACGGTGTGGATCACCACGGCGGTGAGGAGCACGCTCGCGGCGGCCCACCCGGGGATGCCGGCGGACAGGGATATCAGTGAGCAGGAGACGAGGAAGGCGACGCCCGCACGGCGGTAGGCGTGTCCGCCGGCGGTGGGGGAGTCGACGTTGCGGCTGGCGCGCACCTGGAGCGCGACGACCATGAGGGTGCCGGTGAGCATGGTCCCCGAGATGAGCCAGTGCGGGGCTGTGGTGGCGCCGACCAGCCAGAGAGGGATGGCCACGGTGAGGACTTTGAACTGGACGGCCATGATGCCGTCGAGTGCCGTGAGCAGCAGGTAGGGGTGGTCTCTGAGGGCGATCCAGCGGGGACCGCCGGTGGCGGCGAGGGGGGTGACCGGCGGCAGCGCGACGAGCAGCGCCGCGGAGACCGCGAAGGCGATCGCGTTGCCGATGACCATGAGCTGATAGGCCGTGAGCGTGGCGGCCTGGACGGCCAGCCCCGCTCCCACGGCACCGAGGGAGACGCCGACGTTCGTCACGGCGCGGAGATAGGCGCGGAACTCCTGCGGCCGGTTCCCTCCGTAGTGCCTGATGAGGGGACCGTGGGCGGCTTTCCCGGCCGCTTTGGCTCCGGCGGCCGTGGTGATCGCGAGAAGGAACGACCAGAAGCCGTCCACCAGCACGAAGCCGGCCGTGGCCAGTGCCTGCACCACCAGGGTGGCGATGTAGACGCCGCGTGCTCCGTATCGGTCCGCCAGATGACCGACCGCGACGCCCAGGGCGAGGGCGGCAAGTCCGGCCGCGCCGAGTCCGAGTCCCACCTGGCCGGCCGGGAGATGAACCGCCTCCGTGAAGTACAGAACCCCGGCGGTCAGGTACAGGCCGCTGCCGACGGTGTAGACGAAGTTCGAGGCGGCGAGGACGCGTTGTGGTCCGGTGCTCGGCAGTAGACGGGGCATGGCGGGGCTCCCTGTCGCGAACAGGCGGTAAGGATTCCGACAGCTTGTTGCATATTACGTGCAAGTGCAAGAGAGTGGCGTTACTGAGCGGCGCGTGAGGGGGCGAGTCCTGTCGTATCCATGGCATCGGTCGGTGCTGGGCGCACGGTCGGACACCAGGTGACTTGGTGAGAGCCGGCGCGGTCTCGACCCGGGGCCGGGGGAGGAGGCGGTGTGGCTGCTTCCTCCCCCGGCCGATGGGGCCTCTGGCTAGCGGGCGGAGAGTTCCTCGCGAACCTCGCGGGCGGCGGCGACCAGGTTCTCCAGAGAGGCGCGGGTCTCCGGCCAACCGCGGGTCTTCAGGCCGCAGTCGGGGTTGACCCACAACCGCTCGGCGGGAATGGCCTCGAGCCCGGTCCGCAGGAGCGCGGCGGCCTCCTGCGCACTGGGTACCCGCGGCGAGTGGATGTCGTACACGCCGGGCCCGGCCTCACGCGGATAGCCGTGCGCGGCGAGCTCGCGCGCGACCTGCATGTGCGAGCGGGCGGCTTCGAGGCTGATGACGTCGGCGTCGAGGTCGTCGATGGCCTGGACGATGTCCCCGAACTCGGCGTAGCACATGTGGGTGTGGATCTGGGTGTCCGGCCGTACGCCTCCGGTGGTCAGCCGGAACGCCTCGGTCGCCCACGCGAGGTACGCTGGGCGGTCGGCGGCCCGCAGTGGCAGCGTCTCGCGCAAGGCGGGCTCGTCCACCTGGATCACCGAAGTCCCGGCCGTCTCCAGGTCGTCGACCTCGTCCCGCAGGGCGAGGGCGACCTGTCGGGCGGTGTCGCCGAGGGGCTGGTCGTCGCGGACGAAGGACCAGGCGAGCATGGTGACCGGGCCGGTGAGCATGCCCTTCACCGGCCGGGAGGTGAGCGACTGGGCGTACGTCGTCCAGCGCACGGTCATCGGTCCGGGGCGGGAGATGTCCCCGGCCAGGATCGGCGGACGGACGTAGCGAGTTCCGTAGGACTGCACCCAACCGTGCCGCGTGGCCAGGTATCCCGTCATCTGCTCGGCGAAGTACTGGACCATGTCGTTGCGTTCGGGCTCGCCGTGCACCAGGACGTCCAGGCCGGTCTTCTCCTGGAAGGCGATGACCTCCTGGATCTCGGCCCGGATGCGCTCCTCGTAGCCTGCCGCGTCGATGCGTCCCGTCCGCAGGTCGGCGCGGGCGGTGCGCAGTTCGCCGGTCTGCGGGAAGGAGCCGATCGTGGTGGTCGGCAGCAGGGGAAGGCCGAGACGGGCTCGTTGAGCCGGTGCCCGCCGGGCATAGGGCTGTGAGCGGCGGCCGTCGGCGTCCGTGACGGCCGTGATGCGGGCCCGGACGGCGGGGTCGTGTGTGATCGGTGAGTTCACGCGCGAGGCCAAGTCGGCGCGGTTCGCGGCGAGTTCGCCCGCGATCGCGTCGGTGCCGAGGCGCAGGCCCTGGGCGAGGGTGGCGATCTCGGTGGACTTCTGGCGGGCGAAGGCGAGCCAGCGCAGGATCTGGGGGTCGATGTCCTGCTCGGCGGTCGTGTCGAGCGGGACGTGGAGGAGGGAACACGACGCCGACACGTCGACCTGGTCGGCGAGACCCAGCAGGGTGCCGAGGGTGGCGAGGGACTTGGCCAGGTCGTTGATCCAGATGTTGCGGCCGTTCACGACACCCGCGATGAGTCGCTTGCCGGGCAGACCGCCCACGGCCGCGAGGGCCTCGAGGTTGGCCGCCGCGGCGTCGGTGAAGTCCAGGGCGAGCCCGTCGACGGGGGCCTTGGCCAGCACCGGCAGGGCCTCGCCGAGCCGGTCGAGGTACGAGGCGACCAGGAGTTTGGGCCGGTCGGTCAGGCTGCCGAGCGCGTGGTAGGCGTGGGCGGCGGCGTCCAGTTCGGCCCGGGTGCGGTCCTGAACGAGGGCGGGCTCGTCCAACTGGACCCACTCGGCTCCGGCCGCGCGCAGGTCGGCGAGGACCTCGGCGTACACCGGCAGCAGGCGGTCCAGCAGCGTGAGCGGTTCGAAGTCCGCGGGCACGCCCGGGGCGGGTTTGGCGAGCAGCAGGTAGGTGACCGGCCCGACCAGGACCGGACGGGCGTCCAGTCCGAGGGCGAGCGCTTCCTTCAGGTGGGCGACCTGCCGGGTGGAGTCGGCCGTGAAGACCACGTCAGGGCCCAACTCGGGCACCAGATAGTGGTAGTTGGTGTCGAACCACTTGGTCATCTCCAGCGGTGCGACATCCTGCGTACCGCGCGCCATGGCGAAGTAGCCCTCCAGGGCGTCCGCCTCCAGGGCGGCCCGATGGCGGGCGGGGATCGCGCCGACCATGACGGTGGTGTCGAGGACGTGGTCGTAGTACGAGAAGTCGCCGGTCGGGACCTCGTCGACACCGGCTTCGGTGAGCCGGCGCCAGTTCGCGGCGCGGAGGTCGGCGGCGGCGCG
Organism: Streptomyces sp. NPDC056738; assembly: GCF_042790435.1. NCBI lineage: Bacteria > Bacillati > Actinomycetota > Actinomycetes > Kitasatosporales > Streptomycetaceae > Streptomyces > Streptomyces sp. NPDC056738. The sequence goes on along the minus strand of NZ_JBHTZF010000001.1, from coordinate 482,778 downwards.
GTGGAGGGCGTCGGCGGTGACGCGGCCCTTCCAGTAGCCCTCGATCGCCTTCTTCAGTTCCCGGTCGGGTCCCTGGCGGGGGTAGCCGTACACGGTGGCCCGTGCTGCCGCGGTCGCGGACTTCGCTGTCACGGAAATCTCCTTCGCGAGATATCTCCCTGGGATCCCGGTGACGGGACGCGAGCGCGAAGGGGTGACGGACCGGGCGGAACCGACCTCGCGCGGCACGGCGCGATCTTCCGTCCGATATGTACGCCGACCCGCCCACGAGGTCACCGGGACATCCGCGCACGAGTCCTTTCGCGCGCGGGCAACGGGCAGGTCTTCGGACTCACGGGCACGTCTCCTCGTACACACTTCGTACGAGCGATACGAGACACCTACTGGCCGTCGCTTCCCAGGCCCGGTTCGTCGGACCCAGTGCGTATGACGGCGGTCGTTCCCGCTCACCGCTGCGGGGCAGTCCCGGATTCCCACCGGGTTCCCTCTTACGACGCATCCCGCCTGGCGGACGGGGCGAACCAGCTGCACCGCCCACCCTAGGGCAATCCGCCCGCGCGGCCGACCCCGTCCGGCATTCGGATGGTGACGGGGACACGGGCGCGGTGACGACGGGAAGCGCCGCCCCCACGCTTCCCGTCGCCCTCCCCCCGTGAGGCGTCCGCCGGCTCCCTCGGTCGGCAGTGCGGTCCGGCCCTCGGCCCGGTCGGGGCAGGATGTTCAGGCTGTCGCCTGGCCGTAGGTGTGGAATCCCCGTCCGGTCTTCCGGCCCAGCAGTCCCGCCTCGACCATGCGCTGGAGCAGCGGGGGCGGGGCGTAGAGGGGTTCCCTGAACTCGTCGTAGAGCGATTCCGCGATCGAGGCGACGGTGTCCAGGCCGATCAGGTCCGCGAGCTTGAGCGGGCCCATCGGATGGGCGCAGCCCAGCTCCATGCCGGTGTCGATGTCGGCCGCCGTGGCGAAGCCCGACTCCGCCATCCGGACGGCCGCCAGTACGTACGGGATCAGCAGGGCGTTGACGACGAAGCCGGCTCGGTCCCGTGAGCGGATCACCGTCTTGCCGAGCGTGCCCGTGGCGAAGTCCTCCACCGCGGTCACGGTCTCCGGCGAGGTGTGCAGCGAGGCCACGACCTCCACCAGCGGCAGCACCGGCACCGGGTTGAAGAAGTGCAGTCCCACCACGCGGTCGGCACGGCTCGTGGCCATCCCGAGCCGCATCACCGGCAAGGAGGAGGTGTTCGTCGCGAACACCGCACCCGGATCCTCGACGGTCTTGTCGAGGGCGGCGAACACCTCGGTCTTGGCGTCGGCGTTCTCGATGACCGCCTCGACGACGAGCTGCCGGTCGGCCAGGTCGTCCAGAGTGCCCGTGAAGACGATGCGGGCGAGGGCGTCCCGCGCTGCCTGTGGCTCCAACTTGCCTCGGCGTACGGCCCGTTCGAGAGAGGAGGCCACTCGTTCGCGGGCTGCGCGGGCGGCTGTCGCGTCGGCTTCGCAGACCACCGTGTCCAGTCCGGCCCGCGCGCAGACCTCGGCGATGCCCGCGCCCATCCGGCCGCCCCCGACCACGCCCACGCGCCGGAAGCCGGCGCTCACGATCGGGGCTCCGCGTGCCGCACGAGGTGCCCGGAGTAGGCGTCCGGGGTGAAGAAGAGAGGCAACTCGCCGCTGAGGGCGGTGCGTTCGAAGAGTGCGCGCACGGCGTCGAGGTCCGCCCACGGGTACTCGGATCCGAGCGCGGCGAGTTCCTCGTCGAGGATGTCGACCACGCCCAGCCGGTCGATCACCCGGTGTCGCAGCCACTGCCAGATCTGCACGCGGGCGATCTCGGCGGTCGCCGCGTCCTCCATGAGGCCGTACAGGGCGACCGCTCCCTGACCCCGCATCCAGGCGGCGAAGTACCGCAACGCGACAGCGATGTTGGTGCGCACGCCCTCCGGCGTGGGCGGTCCGGTGATCCGGCGCACCGACAGCAGGTCCGCGGCCCGGACGTCCACGTCGTCCCGCGTCCGGTCGGTCTGGTCGGGCCGGTCCCCCAGGACACCGTCGAACACCTCACGGCACACCGGGACGAGCCCGGGATGGGCGACCCAGGACCCGTCGAACCCGTCCTCCGCCTCGCGCTCCTTGTCCAGCCGTACCGTGGCGAGCGCCGCCTCGTGGGTGGCCGGGTCCTTGCTCGGCACCTGGGCCGCCATGCCGCCGATGGCGTGGGCGCCGCGCTTGTGACAGGTGCGCACGAGCAGTTCGGTGTATGCCCGCATGAAAGGCGCGGTCATGGTGACCTTCGCCCGGTCGGGGAGGAGGAAGTCGGTGCGATGCCCGAGGGTCTTGATCAGGCTGAACAGGTAGTCCCACCGGCCCGCGTTGAGGCCGGAGCTGTGCTCGCGCAGCTCGTAGAGGATCTCCTCCATCTCGAAGGCCGCGGTGATCGTCTCGATGAGGACCGTGGCCCGGATCGTGCCCCGGGGGATGCCCAGCAGTTCCTGCGCGGTGAGGAAGACGTCGTTCCACAGCCGTGCCTCGTACCGGTTCTCCAGCTTTGGCAGGTAGAAGTAGGGTCCGTGCCCGGCGTCGATCTGACGCCGCGCGCAGTGGAAGAAGTAGAGCCCGAAGTCGACGAGGGCTGCGGGCACCGGTCCGCCGTCGAACTCCAGGTGGTCCTCGGTGAGATGCCAGCCGCGCGGCCGGACGACGATGGTGGCGAGCCTTTCCCGGTCGGCAAGTCGGTACTCCCTGCCGTCCTCGGCGGTGAAGTCGATGCGGCGCTCGATCGCGTCGAGCAGGGTGAGCTGGCCGCCGATGATGTTCGCCCAGGTGGGGGCGGTGGCGTCCTCGAAGTCCGCCATCCACACCCGGGCACCGGAGTTGAGGGCGTTGACCGCCATACGACGTTCCGGCGGTCCGGTGATCTCGACCCGGCGGTCGGTCAGGCCAGGTGCCGCGGGCGCCACGCGCCAGGAGGGGTCGGCACGGACGCCCGAGGTGACGATGGGGAAGTCGAGCGGGGAGCCGGCCGCGATGCGCAGGGACTGGCGTCTGCGTTCCTTCAGCAACTCCCGCCTGCGCTCGCCGAACGCGGCGGCGAGGCTGCCGACGAAGTCCAGGGCGGCGGGCGTGAGGATCTCGTCGTGCCGGTCGCCCGGCGCCGCGAGCACGCGGACGCGGTGGGTCAGGGTGGTGGTGGACATCGGGTTCTCCAGACGGAAGGGGGGAGTGGGGAGCGGACGGGGGAGGCCGTACGATCCCCACTCGGTCGGGAGCGGGCGGGGGAGGCCACACGTTCTAGTGGAACTGCTCTTCCTCCGTGGACCCGGCCAGAGCGGTGGTGGAGGACGCCGGGTTGACGGCGGTGGAGACCAGGTCGAAGTAGCCGGTACCGACCTCGCGTTGGTGCCTGACGGCGGTGAACCCGTGCTCCTGGGCGGCGAACTCCCTTTCCTGGAGGTCGACGTAAGCAGTCATCCCGTGCTCGGCGTAGCCACGCGCGAGGTCGAACATGCCGTGGTTCAGGGAGTGGAAGCCGGCCAGGGTGATGAACTGGAAGCGATAGCCCATGGCCCCGAGTTCCCGCTGGAACTTGGCGATCTGGTCATCGTCCAGAGCGGCCTTCCAGTTGAAGGACGGCGAGCAGTTGTAGGCCAGCATCTGGTCCGGGTGCTCGGCGTGGACGGCCTCGGCGAACTCCCGGGCCTGAGCGAGGTCGGGGGTGCCGGTCTCGACCCAGATCAGGTCGGCGTACGGGGCGTAGGCGAGGCCGCGGGCGATCACGGGCTCCATGCCGTTCCTGACGCGGTAGAAGCCCTCGGCGGTGCGCTCGCCGGTGACGAACCGGGCGTCGCGCTCGTCGACGTCGCTGGTCAGCAGATTGGCGGCGAGGGCGTCGGTGCGGGCGACGATGACGGTCGGTACGTCGGCGATGTCGGCGGCCAGACGAGCCGCGTTGAGGGTACGGATGTGCTGCGAGGTCGGGACGAGGACCTTGCCGCCGAGGTGGCCGCACTTCTTCTCGGAGGCGAGCTGGTCCTCGTAGTGGATGCCGGCCGCGCCGGCCGCGATCATCGCCTTGGTCAGTTCGAACGCGTTGAGCGGGCCGCCGAAACCGGCCTCCGCGTCGGCGACGATGGGGGCGAGCCAGTCGGTGGTGTCCGTGCCGCCCTCGGCGGTGGCGATCTGGTCGGCGCGCAGCAGGGCGTTGTTGATCCGGCGGACCACCTGTGGCACCGAGTTGACCGGGTACAGGCTCTGGTCGGGGTAGGTGTGGCCGGCCTGGTTGGCGTCGGCGGCGACCTGCCAGCCGGACAGATAGATGGCCTGAAGGCCCGCCCTGACCTGCTGGACCGCCTGCCCGCCGGTGAGCGCGCCGAGCGCGTGGATGTAGTCCCGCTCGTGCAACTGACGCCACAGGCGCTCGGCACCGCGACGGGCCAGCGTGTGCTCCTCACGGACGCTGCCCGAGAGCCGGATCACGTCCTCGGCGCCGTAGGTGCGCTCGACTCCACGCCAACGGGGGTCGGTGGCCCAGTGTCCCGCGAGTTCCTCGGCCGCCGTGGTTCTCGACTCTGCCATGGTCTTCACCGTCTCCTCGGTTGTTCGATCTGCCAATCTCCCGGCTGTGGAGAGAGGGAGTGGCACTCTGTGTCTCTGCCTGGGATGCGGCCCGCCGTTCCGTCGCTGAACGGGCTGAGCAATGCTGCCGCGCAGCAGAGCGCAGATGCCGGGATCTCCGACGTCAGGGCGTGAATCGCGCCCGGTTCTGCGCGCCTGCTGCCGAAGGTCCGGCGGGCCGCACTGGAACTCTGGCACTGGCACTCGGTGCCAACAACGGTGGACGGCTGCCAACTTCTGCGAATCTTCACGGCGCCTTTTGCCAAGTTTGCGAAGGGTTGGCAAGACCGTTCTTCGCCTACGCTGACCACCGTCGGTCCCGGCCAGGGGAGGAGCGCGGTGAGCAAGACCTACGCGGGAGCACGACTGCGGCGGCTGCGTGAGGAGCGGCGGATGAGCCAGGCCGAACTGGCCCGTGTCCTCGCCATCTCGCCCAGCTACCTGAACCAGATGGAGCACGACTCCCGCCCGCTGACCGTGCCGGTCCTGCTCAGGCTCACCGAGACCTTCGGCGTCGACCCGACCTTCTTCTCCGAGCGCGACACGACTCGGCTGGTCGCCGATCTACGGGAGTCGCTGGCGGGCGAGATCGCGGGAGCCCGGGTGTCCGCGTCCGACCTGGCCGACCTCGCCGCGCGCCTGCCCGCGGTCGCTCAGGTCCTGCTGGACCTCGGCCGCCGCAACCAGCTCCTGGCCGAACGGCTCGCGGGCGCCGCCGACGGGCGGGACGCCGAACACGAGGGCCCCCGTTCCCCGCACGAGGAGATCCGCGACTTCTTCTACCGCCGCCAGAACTACCTCCACGACACCGACCTCGCCGCCGAACGTCTCGCCGAGGAGATCGGCATCCGCCCCGGCGAGGTCGTCCCGGCCCTCGCCGCGCGCCTCACCGAACGACACGGCGTGCGGCCGGCCGTCGGGAGCGGCGAGCGCCTGCACCACTACGACGATCAGACCCGCACCCTGCACCTCTCCGCTCGCCTGCGCCCCGGCCAGCGCGCGTTCCGCCTCGCGACCCAACTCGCCCTGCTCGAACACGGCGAAGGGCTCGACCAGCAGGCGTCGGAGGACTTCCCGGCGGGCTCGTCCGCCCACGCCCTGGCCCGCATCGGCATCGCCCACTACTTCGCCGCGGCGCTGATCCTCCCGTACACCGCCTTCCACACGGCGGCCGAAGAGGTCCGCTACGACATCGAACGCCTCACCGACCGCTACGGCCTCGGCTACGAGACCGTCTGCCACCGTCTGAGCACCCTCCAGCGCCCCCGCCTGCGCGGAGTGCCCTTCTCCTTCGTCCGCGTGGACCGGGCGGGCAACATGTCCAAACGACAGTCGGCGACCGGCTTCCACTTCTCCCGCGCCGGCGGCACGTGCCCCCTGTGGAACGTGTACGAGGCGTTCGCCGCGCCCGGTCGCATCCACGTCCAGATCGCCGAAATGCCGGACGGGCAGCGGTACTTGTGGACCGCGCGGGCGATCACCCGCCACCGCGGCGGCTGGGGCGAACCCGGCAAGACCTTCGCCCTCGGCCTCGGCTGCGAGATCCGCCACGCCCACCGGCTCGTCTACTCCGACGGCCTCGACCTCACCAACGCCTCCGCCGCCACCCCCATCGGCATGGGCTGCCGGGTCTGCGAACGCCTCGACTGCCCCCAACGCGCGGCACCACCGCTCGGCCGTCCCCTACGGATCGACCAGAACACCAGCACGTTCGTCCCGTATCCGGTGACCGATCACGCGAACTGACGGTACGACGGGCTTGGCGGCCACCTGCGACGTCACATCCGGGATCGCAGCACGTCGACCTCACAGCCGGGCGTGAAGGGGTCGAAGCCGTGTTCGCTCAGCCAGCGGACCACCAGCAGGCTTCGCATCGACCACCATGCCTGGATCACATCGAGGTCGACGTCGGTGCCGTAGCCGGCGACGACGTCGGCGAGGTGGTCCTCGTGTCCGAGTGTGAAGGTGGCGAGGTCGTAGAGGGGATCACCCTGGCCCGCCTCGGACCAGTCGATGATGCCGGTGACCTCGTCGCCGTCGAGGAAGACGTGTGCGATCTGCAGGTCGCCGTGTGTGAACGCGGGCGTCCACGGCCGGAGCGCGGCCTCGGCGACCTCGCGGTTGCGGGTGACCAGGTCGGCGGGCAGGAGGCCAGTCGTCACGAGCAACGCGCACTCTTCGTCGAGTTCGGTCGCCAGTACGTCGATGCTGCGGCCGGCGCGGCCGGTCCGGGGCGGCAGCGGTGCCTCGTGCAGCTTCCGGATGGCGGCGCCCGCCGCGGCCCACGCCGACGGCGATCCGGTCGCGGGGCCGCCGAGGCTCCCCAGCGTCGTCCCCGGGACCGCGGCGATCGCGAGCACCGGCGGCTTGCGCCAGAGGACATCCGGGGTCGGGACCGGAACGAGGGACATCGCCTCGACCTCGACGTCGACGCGCGCCTGATCGACGTCCACCTTCAAGAACACGTCACCCACGCGCAGGGTCGCACGCTCGGAATGGGCGACGACGACTTCGACCTCATCCATGGGCGCCCAGTATCCCGGGCGCGACCGCCGACGTCGCCGGGATTTTCGCGGGCGATTGCGTGGCTAGTTCTGAGGGACGTCCGCTGGTGTGTGCAGACCTGCGTGGTGGGGCCGGAGAACTCCGGGATGTCTTCGACGGTGATGGGGGTTCGGGGAGAAGGCACAGGACACAGCCATCGCCTGGAACTACGCCGACCACGAAGCTGTCTTCGCTCGGTCCCCAGAACCCCAGGTCGTAGAGTCGCCGGCCACCTTCGATGAAACGGCGCTCGTACGTGCTCGCCAGGTTGGGCGCCAGTACCGGATCTGGGCTGGACTGCGGCCTGAACGTGAAGAGCGGCAGGCGCGGCAGGCCCAGCTCGCGCAGAGCCCTCCGGTCGCTTTCGGGAATGTCCCAGCCTTGGGCCTCCGGAATGAGCACCTGCTGATCCCCGGCGATCAACCGCTCCAGCGGCTGAGACAGCACGAACCGCAGATCGCCCTCGACCGCCGCCCACCCAACACCCTGGTCGTTGTTCACAGTTGCAGCATCTCCCGACACGGCGACGCAACTCAAGATCGATCACGTAGGCGCGGCCAGAGCCGTTTTCGAGGCTCTGTCCGCAGCTTCGTGTACGGATATATGGCAGGGCGCGCACATGCCGCGTATGGCACTCTGGCCGCATGGCGGAGAGCGACCGGGAACGCGCGGTAGGCGGCTGGATCTGGAACGAGAACGTCCAGCCTTTCTTGACGCTCCTGGCGCAGTATGCCGGCTACGACTTCGATGAAACCGACTGGCAGACCGTCGAACTCGGCCTTGAGGTCACCGACGATGAGCACCCGGACCGCTGGTACAGCTATACACTCTTCGGATCAGCCCATCACCTTGAAGTGCACCTTGCCAACGCCGTGGGTGGCGCTGAGGTTTCTGTCCGCGTGGCGGGAACGTCCGACCCTGAGCTACTGCTGAGGGCGGACACCCTGATGTCGGCCTTCGCCACCAGATTCGTCGCTTGAGGCGAGCGTGAGCCGCTGCCCTCATGACTGGTGGGATTCCGGGTGCGGAGGAGATTGAACGAGGCTCGTTCGTACATAGCCACACTGAGCTCTCGCGGCCATGTGTTCGGGACCTTGAGACCACGACCAGCCCGTGGCAGGCTCATGCCGCATGATCGATGACTTCGCGAAGGACAACCTGCACGGGAGACTGCGGCGGGACCGCAAGGCACTGCTCTGGAAACTCGACGGCTTGTCCGAGTACGACGCCCGTCGGCCTTTGACAGCCACCGGGACCAACCTCCTCGGCCTGGTCAAGCACGTGGCCACCGTCGAGGCCAGGTACTTCGGCGAGGTCTTCGACCGCCCTTCCCCGGAACCGCTGCCCCGGTGGCAGGACTACAAGGGCGACGACCTGTGGGCGACCGAGGACGAGACCCGCGAGCAGATCATCGGGTTCTACCGGCGCACCTGGGAACACGCGGACGCGACGATCAACGGGCTTCCCCTCGATGCTCCCGGCCACGTGCCGTGGTGGCCGGACCCTCACCACAACACGAACCTGTTCGCCGTCATGGTCCACGTCCTCGGCGAGTCCAACCGGCATGCCGGGCACGCCGACATCCTGCGCGAGGGCCTCGACGGCCGGACCGGGTTGCGCCCCGAACACGAGCAGCAGATCGACGAGGAAGCCCGTGCGGCCTACTGCGCGAAGATCGAGCTGGCCGCCAGGTCGGCCGCACCCATCAAGGCTTAGGGGGTTGTCTTACGGAAGGGCGGCTCGGCTGGGGCTGTCGGTGCAGGCCAGTGACGGAGAAACGCGCCGTCATGGCTGTGCAGGGTTCCCGTCCAACTGAGGCAAACGGTGGAACCTGGGCCGGACGCGTTCGCCAGGCCGTCGAGGGCGGGGTGGATGTGAATCATCCTGTACGATGCAGCTATGCGTTTCTTCTACTTTCTCTGAGTCCGGGCGCGGCCGACGCCGCCGCTTCTGCTGCCCGTAGACACTTCGCATCATCAGGGAAAGTCACATGCGCGAACGCGCCCATATCGCTGTGCCCGCTGCCGTGGCGCAGTTGTCTCTCAAGAACGTCACCAAGTCCTACGGCACCCGGACCCTTCTCGACCAGGTGTGCTTCACCGTCCGTCCGGGGGAGAAGGCGGCCGTCATCGGGGAGAACGGCTCCGGCAAGTCCACCTTGCTGCGACTGCTGGCCGGGTCCGAGGTCCCGGATGCCGGGTACATCACCGCCAACTTCCCGGGCGGCACCGGCTACTTGGCCCAGACACTCGACCTCGACCCGGACCGCTCCGTACAGGACGCGGTCGACCTCGCGCTGGCCGAACTGCGCGCCATGGAACGCCGACTCCGTGAGGCCGAGGAGCGCCTCGGCGAGGCATCAGAAGACGAACTCGGCGCGTACGGCGAGCTGTTGATCGCGTATGAGCAACGTGGCGGGTACGAGGCCGACGCCCGCGTGGATGCGGCGATGTACGGACTCGGGCTCGCCGGCATCACCCGTGACCGCCTGCTCGGCTCCCTCTCCGGCGGGGAGCAGTCGCGCCTCGCGCTCGCCTGTGTGCTGGCCGCCGCCCCCGAACTGCTGCTCCTCGACGAGCCGACCAACCACCTCGACGCGGTGGCCGTGCACTGGCTCGAGGAGCGCCTGCGCGCGCACCGCGGCACCGTCGTCGCGGTCACCCACGACCGCGGCTTCCTGGAGAAGATCGCCACCACGATCCTCGAGGTCGACCGGGACGCGCGCACGGTACACCGGTACGGCGACGGCTGGGCCGGCTACCGCTCCGCGAAGACGACGGCCCGACGCCGTGCCGAACAGCGGTACACGGACTGGGTTGAAGAGGTCACCCGCACCGAGGAACTGCTGGAGGCCGCCGGGAAGCGGCTGGCCACCACTGGAGGGGACCCGCGGCAGGGCTTCGGCAAGCACCGTCGCTCGCACGAGGCGAAGCTCGGCGGTCAGGTGCGGGCGGTCCGCGAGCGGCTCGGCCATCTACGGCGCGACCCCGTCGCGCCGCCGCCGGAACCGCTGCGGTTCACGGCCGCCCTGGGCGCGGTGGACGGCGGGCCTCCCCTCGACCGCCCGGTCGCCGAGCTCACCGACGTGGCGGTCGGCGAACGGCTGCGACTGGAAGGGCTGTTGACGATCGCCCCCGGGCAACGACTGCTGGTCACGGGGGAGAACGGGGCGGGCAAGACCACGCTGCTACGGGTCCTGGCGGGCGATCTGGAACCGGAGGCCGGCATGGTGCGGCGCCCGGCTCGGCTCGGGTATCTCGCGCAGGAACTGCCCGCGCGCTCCACACGGCTCCCGCTGCTCGCCGCCTTCGCGTCCGGTCGGCCCGGACCATCGCAGGAGTACGCCGGACAACTGCTGGCACTGGGGCTGTTCCGTGAGGAGGACCTGCATACGCCGGTCACCGAGCTGTCCGCGGGCCAGCAACGCCGGTTGCAGATCGCGAGGCTGGTGACCCACCCCGTGGACCTTCTCGTGCTCGACGAGCCGACGAACCATGTCGCACTCGACCTGGTCGAGGACCTGGAAGCAGCGCTCGCGGTGTACCCGGGAGCGGTGGTCGCCGTCTCGCACGACCGGGGCTTCCGCGAGCGCTTCCCGGGGGAGCGGCTGGAACTGCGCGGCGGGCGCAGGTGCTGATCCGGTCGACGAGGGCTTGAAGGGCGAGTTCGCCGCCCCGCGCTTCACGGCAGCACTGTCACGGCAGACGGGGCGGCCAGGCCGGGGCGGCGGCCTTGGCTCAATGCGGGGCGGCTGCTCGTCTCGTGCTGTTCGGGTGTCCTGGCGTGTGGCAGGCGCCTTGGGCGGCAGGCTGAGTGGTGGTGACACGAACGCCGGTCGTGATCCTCACATCGAACGTGCACCGTTCAGGGTTCAACTCGATGAGTCTCAGGAAACCAGTCGGCCCTTGCGAGGCTCATCTCCAGTGCGGACGAGGACTGTCCGCTCCCTTGGTCCGTGGCGGGAAGCACCTTGGCCAGGCGAAACCCGAGGCGCTCGTACAGCCGCACCGCGCTGTCGTTGTGGCTGAAGACCCCCAGCTCCACTCGCTCCAGGCCCAGTCGGGCAAAGCCGAAGGTCAGCACGAGCGTCAGGAACGCGCTCCCGTATCCCTGGCCTCGGGCGTCCGGGGCGACGAGGACCCGCCCGAGCCTTGCGGACATGCCGTCAGCAGCCAACCGTAGCGAGGCATGGCCCACCAAGCGGCCATCGGCTCCGACTCCCATCCAAGTCCGGCGTCCCGGCTCCGCCACATAGGCGGCGAGCTGCACATCATCCAGCGGCCAGGTGAATCCGGGACCGGCCCAATTCGCCAGTTCAGCCGGTCCGGATATCCACGACGCGACAACACCGGCGTCGGCAAGGGTGAACGGGCTCAGCTCAACCATTTCTCGCACCTTCACGATCGGTTCCCGTACCCCGGCGAAGCGGACGAGGGTTGTTCGGACACACCATGAGAACAGGAGCCCGGGGTCGAGGCCGGTGCGGGCCGGAGCATCCTCTCCACGGCTGGACCGATGCGATGGGAGGCTTGTCTCCGGCATCCGGCATCCGGCATCCGGCATCCGGCATCCGGCATCCGGCATCCGGCATCCGGCATCCGGCATCCGGGGCAGGCGGCGTCCGCCCTGGCGCGCGGCGCCGGATTCTCAGGGCGTCCGGCGCGAGGAAGCGGGGCGCTGGTGCCGGATGGCCTCTTCCAGGGCGATCCGAAGGCCCAGATTGAGTTCGCCCGTGGACGTCCAGGCCGTGAGCAGTTCAGCGATACGACCCAAGTCGATCCCCGTGCGCCTGGAGACCTCGGACAGCGCGAGCCCGGCCTGGTCCGTGTCCAGTCGGCCCAGGGCCATCATCACGCCCGTCGCTCGTTCGACCACGGCCTGCCCGTCGCCCTCGGACCGGGGCCGATCGGAGTGCGGCATCTCGGTGTTGTCGGCAGAACGTTCGCCTTGTCCGAGACCCGGTCGCCGGCTCACGTGCGCTCGCCCCCTCGACTCCTGGCTCGCCTGGTCACTGCGCCAGCGCCCCTTGGCGGACGAGGGCGCAGCTCCGGGTGATGAGGCGGGAGACCTGCATCTGGGAGATGCCGAGTTTCTCGGCGATGCGGCTTTGCGTCATGTCTTCGAAGAACCGCATGTAGAGGACGGCCCGCTGTTGCTCGGGGAGCTGGCGCAGTTCCTTCTTGGCCGCCTCCCGGTCGACGATGGTGTCGAAGGAGGAGTCGGTGCCTCCCAGGGTGTCGCCGAGACTGTATCCATCGGCTCCGGTGCCTGTTTCGGCGTCCAGTGACAGGGCGCTGAAGCTCTCCATGGCCTCCAGCCCGGCGCTCACCTCGTCTTCCGTGAGGCGGGTGTGGGCGGCGATGTCAGCGGGAGTCGGCTCGGCCGCGCCGGGCCTCTGGCTGAGTTCCCTGCGGGCGACGCGTACGCGGTTGCGCAGGTCTTGGACGCGGCGCGGGACGCGCACGGCCCACATCCGGTCCCGGAAGTGCCGCTTCACCTCTCCGGTGATGGTCGGAACCGCGTAGCTCTCGAAGGCGCCTCGGGCGGGGTCGAACCGGTCGACGGCCTTGACGAGGCCGAGGGCCGCGATCTGGCGGAGGTCCTCGATGGCTTCGCCGCGGTTGCGGAACCGGCCGGCGATGCGGTGGGCCATCGGAAGCCAGACAGTGACCAGTTCATCGCGTACGACGTCCCGCTCCGGTCCGTCGTCCAGTGTCACGAGCCGGGTGAAGCCCGCGCTCGTATCGGGTGAGTCGTCGTAACCACGGCCGGTGGAGACGGAACGGACAGGCTGGAACTCGGCGGTGGTGCAGGTGGTGTGCTTCCGGTCGGGACGGTCGGGGCTCTCGGTCAGCATGCGGATCCCTCCTGGGGGCGCGTCCGCTGATCCGTGGGGACAGGGGACGCAGACCCGTGCGCGAATGACGGGACTTGCCACACGGAGAGCCGCACAGAGCGCCGAAGGAAGGTGCGGCCGCGTGAGTGGTCTCCGCCTGGCTGCGCCTCCGGTCCGAAGCACAATCCCCGCCTTCCCGTCCCCACCACCCGCAAACAACCTCACCCACGGGCCCGCCGCACACCGCGGGGGCACGGCCACGCCGGCGCGCACGCCGCGCACACCTCGCGGACACAGAGGAAGGTGAGCGGGCCCGTTCTTCCGCTGGAAGTCACCGAGTGGCTGCACCGGATTCCTGCGGTGGGGATCAGCGGGCCGAGGCTCCGCCTGAACCGAGATGGCTGTCCACCGCTTGTGGCATTCGGCGGGTCACCTCGTCCCCGAGGCGCTCGAACTCCCCGCGCAGGAACGGAGAGGCCAGCCGGGCCAGGCCGTGGAAGTCGATGTGGGCCCGGTACGTGAGAAGGGTGCCGCCGCTCTCCGCGCGGAAGGTCATGTCGTCCGTGGAGGTGGCCGTGCGGTTGCGTCCGACAAAGGTCAGCCGCTCGTCCTCGAGCCGGACCAACCGGTAGCGGAGTTCGGTGCGCCGTCCGCGGAACGTCGAGACGTTGAGCCACTCCGCACCCTCGGCTACGGGGGCGTCGGCTCTGGCCGGACGGCAGCTCACCGTGCCCGGGTCCCATTCCTGCGCGTGCGAGAAGTCGGCCAGGTATGCCACCACGTCCGGCAGAGGGTGGTGCAGGGTGAGCGTGCGCTCGACTTCGACCATGGAACGTCCCTTTCGCGGAGACCGCAGCGGCTGACCTCAGGCTTCGCGAGGCCTGGCTGCATCCTCTTCCCGACGGCGACGCCGACCGGATGCAGTGGCCCGGCCCACGGCACGTGACCAGCTTGAACCGCCCGAACACGCGTTCCGTAGTATCGCGTCGCCTGGACGAGGTTCCAGCTCCCCGGTGGCGTCATCGGGGACGCGCTCGGACATCCAGTGCGGCAGATCAGGGCTCACATCTGACACGTCTCGGTCCGAGGGACGAGGCGCCGGTGCGTCGCCACCTGGTGCTGCCGGGCGATCGTCGGGACGGGACATGGGTGGGGTCCGGCATTCCCTCGGAACTTATGGATTCCTTGGACGGCCCAGGGCTGCGTCAACCTGCGAAGAGCCGCTGGTCAGTTCGCCGGATGGCCCGGGGTGATGTCATGGGTGTCGTTCAACGTCAGCAGCGGGGGGCGGTCGCCCGCGGGATTTTCCGCCGCCTCCGGAGCGAGCAGGAAACCGACGTGGTCGCCGCCGTCGATCCGTTCCTCCACGCGGCCGACGAACCAGGCGGGGGCCTCGTCGAGGATCAGTGATCCGCCCGGTCCCGAGTGCCACGGGACGTCGGCGAACTTGTCCGTGCGGTCGCCGGTCTCGGCGCCGAAGAGCCGGGCCAGCCGGTGCTGGTCGCCGCGGAGCAGATGGACCGCGAGTCGTTCGGCGCGCTCGGCCACCCGGTACGTCCGGTTGGCTTTGGACAGCCACACCATGAACCGGGCCGGCTGGATCGAGCATTGCGATGCGAATCCGACCAGACAGGCGGCCTTTTCCCCGTCGGCCTCCGCGGTCACGACGTACATCGGGTAGTCGAGCAGGTCGGTGAAGGGGTCGAGTTCGGTCACGGTGTTCGGCTCCCGCCTCAGGAGATCGGATGCGGGCCAAGCGTTCACCATGCGGGTACCCCGGTCGGCTCACGACGCGCCGGGCGGGCACGGACGCGGTACGAGCGCAGTACCTGGGTAACCGGGTCTGTGCCGCAAGGCGCCTCGGGCGAAGTGCTCGTGGGCGGTGAGGGCAAGAAGCGCTCAGGAGCGGCCTGAGGGACACGTCCCACGCCCGTTCGAGGCAGTCGAGGAGAGGCGTCGCGATGTCTGTGGAGTCCGGGTCCGGGCCCGAGTCCGTTCGGCAGGTGCACGGTGTGCTGGAGGAAGCGGGCGCACACGGCTCCGATTCCGGCCCGGAGGACGCCGTAGAGACGTCTCGGAAGGCACCCCAAGAGCCACCCCAGGAGCCGCCGCGTCGAGATCCACGTCGCGGGCGCGGGCGGTCGTGGGTGACGGTGGGATTCGGTCTGGGCCTGGGCGCGAGTCTGGCGTGGCTCGCCGTTCAGACCGTTCTGCGGGTCAGTTCGATGCTGACCTTGCTGCTGCTGGCCGTGTTCATCGCCATCAGCCTGGAGCCGCTCGTCGTGTGGTTCACGCACCGGCGTCTGCGGCGCGGCTGGGCCGTCGCGATCGTGCTGACGGGGTTCATCGTGGTCCTCGGCGGATTCCTGGCTCTGGTCATTCCGCCGGTGACCAAGGAGATGTCCTCCGTGGTCGACGCGGTGCCCGGCTGGTTGCAGCAGATCCACGACCACCAATCGGCGCTCGGCCGCCTGGAGGACCGCTACCACCTCGTCGAGAAGGCCAAGCAGCAGATCGGCTCGGGAGACGGGGCGACCGGCCTGGCGGGCGGTGTCCTCGGCGCGGGCCAGATGGTCCTGAGTACCCTCACGTCCACGGCGATCGTGATCACGGTGACCTTGTACTGCATGGCGGCCCTGCCGGCCATCAAGCAGTTCTGCTACCGCTTCGTGGCCGCGAGCCGGCGCGAACGCGTCGAGGGCGTGGCCGAAGAGATCATGAATCGCATCGGGAAGTTCATGCTCGGCAACCTCGTCACCTCGGGGATCGCCGGCCTGGCGACCTTCGCCTGGTGCGTGGCCACCGGCGTTCCCTACGCTGCCGCCCTGGGAATCTTCACCGCGCTGATGGACCTGATTCCGATCGTCGGCTCCACTCTCGCGGGCATCGTCGTCAGCCTCGTCGCGCTGTCCGTGTCCCTGCCGATCGCGATCGGGACCGCGGTCTTCTACGTCGTCTTCCGGGTCGCCGAGGACTACTTCATCGTGCCGAGGGCCATGAAGTTCGCGGTCGACGTCCACCCACTGGTCACCGTCCTCGCGGTGCTGGTCGGTGGTGCGCTCCTCGGCATCATCGGCGCCCTCGTCGCCATTCCGGCTGCTGTCGCCGTCGGTCTGGTCCTCGACGAGTACGTGTTTCCGCAGAAGGAACGGAACTGAAGGCGTTTCGTCCCGCACGGTCGCCCGGTAGCCGCAGAGGCCGTCGCCGACAGGGAACGGTTCCCTTGTCGTGATTCCATTCCGCTCCACGTCCGACCGCCCGACCGTGGAGTTCTTTTGAGAGCCGCCGAATTCGGTGGCCTCACCGGCCTCTCCGAGTGCACCCGAAAGTCGAGACAGGTCACGTTCGGGGCGTTTTGATGCTCGGGGCGTTTTGATGCGGGGGAGACAAACGGGTGGGCCCCGACACCGAAGTGTCGGGGCCCACCCGTGGATACTGCCGGTCTGACGGACTCACCAGCGGTACCAGCGGCCACGCCTGCCACCGCTCGCCGTCGGTCGGATCACGAAGCCGAGAGCCCACACGATCAGCACGATGACCGCGATCCACCACAGCGCCTTGAGCGCGAAACCGGCACCGAAGAGGATCAGTGCGAGCAGAAGAACAAGAAGAACGGGAACCATAGTTATCAACCTCCGGAGCATCGGATGCCCGCCGGGTCGATCCGTATACCTGGCAATCTCGGATTCTTGAGGATCTTGCCTCAGCATCCTGGAGGCGCGGAATTCACTGGGGAAATCTCGGATTCGAGTGGGGGATCGGGGGTAATGAGGGCCCCTTGATGAAGGCCCCCTGCACTGACCGCGACGGCCGAGACGAGCGTCGCGACGATTGCCGGCACACCCGGCACACCTGGCGCACTGGCTCACTCGCGCACCCTCCGCACCCGGCACACCCTCCGCACCCGGCACACCCTCCGCATCAGGACGTGGTCCGCGACACCGGAATCCATAGCTGTGCCTCGGAGTGGGTCGGGTCGTCCTGTGCCGGGCGGGTCCGCAGGATCTCCGGTCCCGGTCGGTACTCGTACGGATTGGACGGGATCCACTGGGCGGCCACGTCGCCCCACATCTGCTGCAGCGCCTCCGGGAACGGCCCGGTGTTGTCGAACACGGCCCAGGTGCCCGCCGGGCAGTCCAGGACGTCGAGGTCCTCGGGCACCTCGGCGGCCGAGGTCACCACCGCGTGGTAGTAGTCGAGTTCGCTGCCCTCCTCGAAGCCGTCCGACAGACGGACGGTCGCCGACACCACGCCCTCGGGGTCGTCGTCCGAGAGCCCGGCGATCCGGACCATCGTCTCCGCCGGGATGCTCCGGATGAGCTCGGCGATGTGCGGGTTGACGCCGTGGTAGATCAGCGGCACGCGCGCCTTCCTGCCGACGACCCGGAATGCCTTCTTCTCCACGATGCGATAGCGCATGGTGCTGTTCCCTTC
The DNA here is from genome assembly GCF_042790435.1 of Streptomyces sp. NPDC056738. Lineage (NCBI taxonomy): Bacteria > Bacillati > Actinomycetota > Actinomycetes > Kitasatosporales > Streptomycetaceae > Streptomyces > Streptomyces sp. NPDC056738. The sequence continues at coordinate 465,356 of NZ_JBHTZF010000001.1, read as the reverse complement.
GACGGTGAGGCGGAAGGACAGCCGGGCCTGCGAATTCAGCGCCGCGCCGGTGCGCCTGGCCTCGCCGGGACCGACGCCGTGCACGGCGCGGAACGCCCGGGCGAAAGCCTCCCCCGACGTGTAGCCGTAGCGGACCGCGATCTCCAGCAACGTCGTCTCCCCGCCCAGGACTTCGGCTCCCGCGACGGTGAGCCGGCGGCGTCGGATGTACTCCGACAGCGGCATGCCCGCCAGCGTGGAGAACAGCCGCCGGAAGTGGTACTCCGACGTGACCGAGATCCGGGCCAGCTCGGCCACCTCGATGTGCTCGTCGAGGTGACCCTCGATGTACTCCATGGCCTGGTTCAACCGATCCAGCAAGCCCGGCCTCCTTCCCTTTCGAGCACCAAGGTATGAAGGACCAAGCCTGCCGCACCCGACATCCTGTGCCCGCTCCGGTCGGGTGGCGTGCCCCCGGCCCGGCGCCGATGCCTCTGCGGTCCCGGGTGGGGTGGAATCAGGGTCGAGCGTGGATCCCGGGGTCAGGGGTGGAGGAGCGTCTTGACCATGGCGTCCTCCTTGGCCTGGAACATCGCGTAGGCCTTCGGGGCGTCCTCCAGCGGCATGTCGTGGGTCTTGAAGGAGTCCACGCCGAGCGGATCGGAGTCGGTCAGCAGCGGCAGGATGTCCTCGACCCAGCGCCACACGTTCGCCTGGCCCATCCGGAGCTGGATCTGCTTGTCGAACATGGTCAGCAGGGGCATCGGGCTCGCCGCCCCTCCGTACACGCCGGAGACGGAGACCGTGCCCCCGCGCCTTACCAGCTCGATCGCCGTGTGCAGGGCCGTCAGCCGGTCCACGCCCGCCCGCTCCATGAGCGGCTGCGCGACACTGTCCGGAAGCAGGGTGGTGACCCACTGGGCGGCCTTCGCGAACGGCGCTCCGTGCGCCTCCATCCCGACGGCGTCGATGACCGCGTCGGTTCCCCGCCCCTCGGTCAACTCTTGTACGGATGCGGTGAGTTCGGTCCCCTCGTGTCGGGCGTCGAAGCACGTGACGCCGTGAGCGGAGGCGCGCGAGAGCCGATCGGAGACCGGGTCGATCCCGATCACCAGACCGGCCCCGCGGTGTTGCGCGATGCGGGTCGCCATGTCACCGATCGGGCCGAGCCCGAGGACGGTCACGGTGCCGCCGTCGGGGATGTCGGCGTACTCGACCGCCTGCCAGGCCGTCGGCAGGACGTCGGACAGATAGACATACCGGTCGTCCGGCGGCCCGTCCGGGACCTTGATCGGCAGCCTGTTGCCGAACGGGACCCGCAGCAGCTCGGCCTGGCCGCCCGGGACCTGACCGTAGAGCTTGGTGTACCCGAAGAGCGAGGCACCGGTACCGCGTTCACGGACCTGTGTGGTCTCGCATTGCGAGTGCAGTCCGCGGTCGCACATGTGGCAGTCGCGGCACGACACGTTGAAGGGGATCACGACGCGGTCGCCCGGTCCGAGGGCGTGGACCTCGGACCCGACGTACTCGACCACACCCATGGGTTCGTGCCCCAGGATGTCCCCGGGGTCCAGATAGGGGCCCAACAACTCGTAGAGATGAAGGTCGGATCCACAGATGCCGCTCGACGTGATCCGTACGATCACGTCGTCGGGCTTCTCGATCCGCGGGTCCGGCACGGTCTCCACACGGACGTCCCGCTTGCCGTGCCAGGTCAGTGCGCGCATGAGAGCTCCTTCTTGTCGCAGGGTTCGACTCGTGCCGGGGGTCAGGCACTGGTCGGCGGGCCGGGAATCCGCTGGTTGTAGCGGCGGGCGGCCCGGTCGTTGAGGTTGCTGCCCAGCCTGCGGATCTTCTCCGTCCAGGTGGCAGCGGACCGATCGATGCCATGGCCCTGCTCGATGCCCTGGCCCGCGGTGCCGGTGTCGCGCGGGCCGGACGGGGGCGGGGGCAGGAGCCGCGCGGCGAGCCCGTTGAGCCGGGTGACCGTGGCCGGTGCCACGCCGTGCGCCAGCGAAGCGGCCCGCGCGGCGGGAGTGAGCACCAGGCGGGTCCGGCGTTTCTCCAGTGCCCGCACGATGCGTTCCGCCGCACGGTCGGCGTCCATCGAGACGACGGGTGCCCCGGAGAGAGCCGAGAACCAGGCGAACTCCTGGGACGAGCGTCCGCCGAACTCGGCCTGAAGATGCGAGCCGGTGCGCATCAGCCCGGGATGCACGGTCGTGACGCTGAGGTCGTCCCCGGTCGTCTCGGCCCGGAGTCCTTCGCCCAGCGCTCCGACGGCCGCCTTGGCGCACGAGTACGGCAGCAGGTGCGGCACGGCGAGCAGCCCGCCGACCGAGCCGATGAGGCACAGGCGGCCTCCGGCCTCGCTCGCGCGCAGGGAGGGGAGTGCCGCCATGGCCGTGTTCACCGCGCCGCCGAAGATGGTCTCCATGGCGTCCTCGAAGGCCCGGCTGTCGAGCGACGCCACCGGGGCCACCTGGATGACACCGGCGTTGGCGACGACGACGTCCAGCCCGCCGTGCCGGGCATCCACCTGCCGGACCACCGACTCCACGGCGCGGCGGTCACGGACGTCGCACACCGCGGTGGAGAACTTCTTGCCCGTCCTCTCCTCGGCCCATTCGGCGCCCCGGCGCAGTTCGTCCTCGTCGCGGGCCGCCATCGTGACCAGGCAGCCGCGCAGGGCCAGCCGCGCGGACAGCAGAAGCCCGAGGCCCCTGGACCCACCTGTCACCAGTGCGGACAGGCCGGCCAGATCCGACCGGCGTGGAGTCGATGCCACTTTCATCACCTCACTCGGGGGAGGGGCGCCGAGTACCCGGACCGGGTGAGCGCACTCGCGAGGTCAGACTCCGGATCGTCCCGCCCGCACTCCGCTCGTCTCGGCGGCGTGCCCGCGCACCACGGCAGAGCTGGGGCGTCTCTTCGCGGCGGCCGTGCTCTTCCGGCCGCCGTGCCCTCCCGGCGGCCGCGCCTTTCCCGAGGTGAATCGGTTTGCGGGAGAGGTGGAAGGGATACACGGGGTGGATGGTCGCAATGGGGTACCAGGCAGGTCCTGAGAGACTGCCGGGCATGGATGTCGCTCGTAGGAACAATGTCACCGTCACCGGCAACCCGCGGGGACGCACGGTGGTGCTGGCGCATGGGTTCGGCTGCGACCAGAACATGTGGCGGCTGACCGTGCCCGCCCTGGCCGACGACTACAGGGTGGTCCTGTTCGACTACGTCGGCGCGGGCCGCTCGGACGCGGCCGCGTTCTCGGCGGATCGCTATGCCTCGCTGAGCGGCTATGCCCAGGACGTCGTGGAGGTGTGCGAGGCGCTCGACCTGCACGACGCCGTGTTCGTGGGCCATTCCGTGAGCGCGATGATCGGCGTGCTGGCGGCCGCCGCGGCCCCGGAGCGGATCGGGGCGCTCGTCATGGTGGCTCCCTCCGCGCGGTACATCGACGACGACGGTTATCGCGGCGGCTTCAGCGCCGAGGACATCGACGAGCTGCTGGCGTCACTGGAGTCGAACTATCTGGGCTGGTCGGCGGCGATGGCGCCGGTGATCATGGGGAACGCGGACCGGCCGGAGCTCGGTGACGAGCTCAAGAACAGCTTCTGCGCCACCGATCCGGAGATGGCGCGCGTCTTCGCCCGCACCACGTTCCTGTCGGACTCGCGGGACGACCTGAAGACGGTGACGGTGCCGACCCTGGTGCTCGAGTGCACCCAGGACGTGATCGCTCCCCGCGAGGTCGGCGCGTTCATCCACCGAGCGATCCCCGGTTCGACGCTGGTCACCCTGGACGCGTACGGCCACTGCCCGCACCTGTCCGCGCCCGAGGCCACCAATGACGCCATCCGTACGTTCCTGGCGGGCCAAGGGTGATGTGCCGCGCCGGACAGCACTCCGATCCGCACGAGGCCGACGACAAGAAGGAGTCCGGCGCCGCGTTCGCCTCACTCCTGGAGGACAGCGCCGAGGACCTCTACGAGAGCGCGCCGTGCGGGTACCTGTCGACGCTGATGGACGGCACCATAGCGAAGATCAACACCACATTGCTGACCTGGCTCGGCCTGGAACGTGAGGCGGTGGTGGGCCGCATGCGGTTCACCGACCTGCTGACCGTGGGCGGAAAGCTCTACCACGAGACGCACTTCGCGCCGCTGCTGCGGATGCGGGGCGAGATCAACGGCATCGCCCTGGAACTCAAGCAGCCCGGGGGCCGGATGCCGGTGCTGGTCTCCTCCGTGGTCAAGCACGGCAGCACCGGCGAGCCCCTCCTGATCCGCACCACCCTCTTCGACGCCCGGGACCGCCGGGCCTACGAGGAGGAACTCCTGCGCGGCCGCAAGGCGGCGGAGGAGGCGCGCGAACAGGCGGAAGACGCACGCGAACAGGCGGAGGAAGCGCGCAAGCGGGCGGAGGCCGACCGGGCCCGACTGGAGGACGCCCTCGCCGTCCTCCAGCAGTCACTGCTGCCCGACACCCTGCCGCCGATCCCCGGCGTGGACACGGCCGCCGGCTATCACACCGCCCATCCCGACCGGCTCGGCGGCGACTTCTACGACGTCTTCCCCATCGACGGCAAGCGCTTCGGGTTCTTCCTCGGCGACGTGTGCGGCAAGGGGCCCCAGGCCGCCGCGGTCACCTCCCTGACCCGCTACACCCTGCGCGCCGCGGCCCTGCACGACCCCGATCCCGTCTCCGCCCTGAGCACCCTCAACAAGGTGCTCTACGAGCGGTACGCGGGCGGCAGCGGTGATCCGCGGTACTGCACCGCCGTGTTCGGCACCCTCGAACCCGACCCCGCCACCGGGCTGGTCGCGGTCCACCTGGCCTCGGGCGGCCATCCGCCGGTCATCGTGCTACGAGCCGAAGGCACCGCCGACTTCCTGCCCACCCCCGGTGGTCTCCTCGTCGGCATCCTCCCTTCCGCCCGCTTCACCGCGGCCAGGACCGTGCTCGCCCCCGGGGACACCCTGCTGCTCTACACCGACGGCATCACCGAGGCCCGTACGACCGAGGACCGGAAGAGCCTGTACGGGGACGAGGCCCTGCTCGCCTTCGCCGCCGACCACGCCGGCGAGCCCGCACCGGCGGTCATCCAGGCCCTCACCGGCCTGCTGCACGGCTTCGGAGACGGGCTCGACGACGACACGGCCCTGCTCGCCCTCGGCGTCCCGGCCACCGACACCCTGACGAAAAGCACCTGATGAGCCCGCTGAAGATCACCACCCGAGATGCCGCCACCGGTCCCGTTCTGGAGATCGCCGGGGAACTCGACTTCGACACCGCCTCCGAACTACGGGAGTTGATCCCCACCGTCGCCCTCCGGCCGGGCCAGCGCCTCACGTTGGACCTCGGCCGCATGGAATTCTGCGACTCCAGCGGACTCAGCGCCCTGATCGCGGCCCACCACCATGCCCACACCGCTCAGGCGGACATAGCGCTGGAGGCCGTACCGGCCAACACGCTCCGCATCCTGCGGATCGTCGGACTCGACCAGCTCTTCTCCCTCGGCCAGGGCGGCGACACGGGCCTCGGGACGGGGCCGGAGCCCGTGAACGGGTAGCCGGCCACTTCACGAAGCGGGCGTCTTATCCGTTGCGGAACGCCTCGTGGATGGGTGGAACATCTCGTTTCACCCGATCAGGTGGGTCGACCAATCCGTCCGGGGCGCAGAACCGGATTCCCCATGTGAGGGACGAAGAGAAGGATCAACGAGCACGGACAGGTCTGTCGCGCTGGGCGCTCGGTGCGCTGAGCGGGGCACTGGCCGCGTTCGCCGCGCTGGCGGTGGCCGAACTGGTCGCCGCGGTGGTGCGTCCGCAGTCCAGTCCGATCGTCGCGGTGGGCGGCGCGTCCATCGACGCGACTCCCGCTCCGGTCAAGGACTGGGCGATCCACCACTTCGGCACGAACGACAAGCTCGTGCTGGAGCTCGGCATCCTCGCCGTGCTGGCTGTCGCGGCGCTGGCGCTGGGTGTCCTGGCGGTGCGGTTCCGGCGGGTCGGAACCGCCGGAGTCCTTCTCTTCGGGGTCGTGGGGGCGGCGGCAGCCGTCAACCGGCCCGACTCGGTCGGCCCCGCCGACATGCTCCCCTCCGTCGTGGGGGCCATGGCCGGGGCCCTGCTTCTGTACGTCCTCGTGGGCCGCCTGACCGCGGTGAAGCCATCACCGGCGCCGGCCGAGGCAGCCACCGAGGGCGCGGACTCACCCCTGCGCGCGGACTGGGACCGACGGGGATTCGTCCTGGCGGCCGCGTCGGCCGCCGCGGCCTCCGCCGCGGTGGGCGTGGTCGGCCGGTCACTGAACGCCTCGCGCGGCCGGGGAGCGGTCACCTCACGCGAAAGGATCGTGCTGCCGGCCCCTCGGTCAGCGGCACGACCGGTACCCAGGGGTGCCGGGCTCCGGGTCCCCGGCATCAGCCCCTTCGTCACCCCGAACGGCGACTTCTACCGGGTGGACACCGCGCTCGTGGTGCCCAAGGTGGACGCCACCGGCTGGCGACTGCGCATCCACGGCAAGGGGGTACGCCGTCCGACCATCTACTCCTTCGACGACCTCCTGCACAGGGAGCTCATCGAGCGGAACATCACCCTGACCTGCGTCTCCAACGAGGTCGGCGGCCCCTACGTGGGCAACGCCCGCTGGACCGGCGTACGCCTGGCCGATCTGCTGGCCGAGTGCGGGGTGAGGCCTCCGTCCCGGGGAGGTCCGGCGGACCAGTTGGTGGCACGGTCGGTGGACGGCATGACGATCGGCTCCCCGGTCGAGGAACTCATGGACGGCCGCGACGCGATGCTCGCCCTCGGCATGAACGGTGAGCCGCTGCCCTTCCAACACGGTTTCCCGGTACGGATGGTGGTCCCTGGCCTGTACGGATTCGTCTCGGCCTGCAAATGGATCGAGGACATCGAGCTCACCACCTTCGATCCCTACGACCCGTACTGGGTCAAGCGGGGTTGGGCCCGCCGGGCCCCGATCAAGACCGAATCGCGCATCGACACCCCCAAGCCCTTCGCCCGGCCCAAATCCGGCACGGTGATGATCGCCGGCGTCGCCTGGGCCCAGCACCGGGGCATCGAGAAGGTCGAAGTCCGCATCGACGACGGCCCCTGGCAGAAGGCCCACCTGGCCGCTGAGGACACCCGCGACACCTGGCGCCAGTGGTCGATGCCCTGGAAGGCCACCCGAGGCGGCCACACCCTCACTGTCCGCGCGACGGACCGCACCGGTGCCGTGCAGACCGAAAAACGCACCCGCACCATTCCCGACGGCGCCAGCGGGCGGCACTCCGTCGTCGTCACCGTCGACTAGCCGCGCCCGCCCCTGGCGACCAGCCGCGCCGGGACCGCGACAGGGCCCGCGCGCCCTCCCGAACCACCTGTCCGCACAACCCCAGACGCAGCCGCATCGTGCTGCGCTTTCCAACAGGAGAACATGATGAACACTCGTATCCGTCGTACCTCCGGCCTTCTCGCCGCCGCGGCCGTGCTGCCCCTGGCCCTGGCCGCCTGCTCCAACGGCAGCAGCGACTCGGGCAAGTCCGATTCCGGCAGTTCGGCGGCGGCGTCCGCGACAACCGGCGGTGACAAGATGGCCGACTCCGGCAGCAGCGCGAGCAGCATGGACCAGCCCTTCGGCCCGGCCTGTTCCTCCGTTCCGAAGGATGGCGCCGGCTCGTTCGACGGCATGGCCAAGGACCCGGTCGCGACCGCAGCCTCCAACAACCCCGCGCTCTCCACCCTGGTGACGGCGGTGAAGAAGGCGGGCCTGGTCGACACCCTCAACAACGCCCAGAACATCACCGTGTTCGCGCCGACCAACGACGCGTTCGCCAAGATCCCGAAGGCCACGCTGGACAAGGTCCTCAACGACAAGGCCCAGCTCACGAAGATCCTCACCTACCACGTCGTCGGCCAGAAGCTGACGCCGAAGGACCTGGAGAACGGCTCCTTCACCACGCTGGAGAAGTCGAAGGTCATGACGTCCGGTTCGGGCGAGTCCTACACGGTCAACGACTCCGCCAAGGTGGTCTGCGGCAACGTGAAGACCGCCAACGCCAACGTGTACATCATCGACACGGTCCTGATGCCCAAGAGCTGACACCCGCGCCCGCGGGGGAGGCATGTGGTCGGTGAAGCAGAGCTCAGTTCTGGTTCACCGGCCACACCGCCGCAGGGTCGCAGTGGTCCGGGCACGCGAGCAGGTAGACCTCGTTGGCCAGGAACAGGTTGTAGGTGTCGGCGCCGACGCTGTACGGCTGCTCCGGCAGGCCGGGGTGGACGGCGAACTCCATGCTCTCCGGCACCTGGCAGAGGTACACCAGGTCGGAGCCGCACGCGCACCGGTAGTACTCGGGGTCCTGCGCCCAGGACGGCGTGCCTCCGACCTTGAAGTCCTGGGCTCCCAGTCCGCGTGGTCCGGGCGTGTCCACGAACGGGCTCAGCGTCAACGGCAGTGCGCGGACGGCCGGTTCGGCTTCCGCCGTGGGCACGCCGGCGCTCCGCTGGAGCAGCACGCGCCAGAACGGACGCGGGTAGGGCGGTTGTGGCGCGTCCCAGTACCGGGGGACGAGGCGGCCGTCGGCCAACTCCGGTTCGGAGGCGTCGTTGTGGGCACGGCAGTGGAACACCATCAGGTGGTCTCCGCCGAAGTGCGGTAGGTCCATGGGTATGTCGAGCTGGAAGAACAGGGCCAACCGCTCGCCACAGAAGCACTCGGGCCAGTCGTCGGCGTCGTCCAGGAAGGGCCAGCCGCCGACAGAGTTCCGCACGGGCCGTTCCAGCGGCTCGGTCCCGACCTCGATGCTGTGGGCGGGCAGCGCCACCGGCGTGTCCCTCGTACTGTTTTCGGCCATCCGCTCACCTTAGTGGCTCTGCTGTGAAGGCTGATCGCGGGTGCGGCGGCGTCGACCCGGGGCCGCGCAACTACACGGAGAAGCGCAGTACTTGTCCGATCCGCGCGGCCCCGGTGATGTCGACCAGCGCACCCGGGGAAGCACCGCGTGCGCGAGCGGTCACGGTGGCAGGACAGCCCAATCCATCGCCCATGTCGAGCTCGATCCGGGGCGTTCCGTTGCGGGCCAGGAGGTGGGCGGCCAGGCAGGCTGAGCTGTTCACGTTGGCGATGTCCTCGGGTACGCCGATCGACGGGGCGAACATGCGGGCCGCGACCCGGCCCGTCGCCCCACCGGGGGAGTGGACGAAGCAGCCCAGCAGGTCCAGGCGTGTACATACGGCCGTGAGCCGGTCGAGGTCCGGGGCCAGTGCCGCGAGAGCGGACCGGGAGGGCACCGGGACGAGCAGTCGCGGACGACCCAGGGTCGCGATGCAGGCCCCGGTCGCGGCCGCTGCGGGGAGCCCCAAAGCGGGGAGAAGCAGACCGAGTTCGTACGGCGTCGGCTCACGCAGGTCGATCGGGCCGGCCCCGAAGGTGACGTCCACGGACGAGGCCGACGCCCCGAGGACCGCGCGCCCCGTGATGACCCGCTCCGACACCCGTACCTCGACCCGGTGCTCCTCGCGGCCCGCGCGCGCCGCGAGGAAGGCCAGGGCGGCGACGGTGCCGTGGCCGCACGCGGGCAGCGCCCCCTCGGTGGTGAAGAAGCGCGCCGTGACCACGGGCCGTACGTTCGCGGGACCGTCCGCCGGAGCGGGGTCGTTCGAGAGGAAGACGGCATGAGAGGTACCGGCCAGGGCGGGCACGCGGCGCCGCTCGTCATCGGTCAACGGACTGTCGGTCGAGGTCGAGAGGCCCCCGGCGACGACCGCGGTCGGACTCCCGCCACGGCCTCCGCGCAGACACGCGTGCACGATCGTCACGGGCAGATCGCCCCGGCCCGCGGACGACCGTGACAGGCGGCGCGTCATCGGACAGGGGACAGATCGGAGGTGCGCCAGGGGTGACCGGCCCGCACGTCAGGCCAGCTTCTGTGTCAGCTCGGCGCGCAGCGCGGAGTGGACGATGCGGCCGTGGGCCCCGTTGACGATCGGCATGTACGGCGGGACGTGGCCGCACTCGACGTCGGCGATGACGGGCACGTCCAGGGAGCCGAGCGCGTCCAGGACCGCTTCCCGGTGGCTGAGCGAGCTGTGGTCCCGCGCCCTGCTCCGGCCGACGAGGATCGCGTTCGCGTGGTCGAAGAATCCGGCGAGCCGCATGCCGTGCAGGCTTCGGCAGACCGTGAAGACGTCGCTGCCCGCGTCCTCCACGTACACCAGGAGTCCGTCCGGGGACTCGGCGCGGGCGAAGGCCGAGGTGTCGAGGTAGCCCGTGCCCGCGAGGTTGCACAGGGCCTCGATACAGCCTCCGATCAGCCTGCCCTCGGCCTCCACGTCTCCGGTCCCGTCCAGCCGGGTCCAGGTACCGGGCGTGTCGAGCGTGAACTCGCGTACTTCGGGATGGCCGACGAAGTCGTCGAAGCCCGTGGTCCGATGACGGCCGGGCGGACGCTGCGTGAACCGGTGGCCCGCGGGCGCGGCGGCGATGTCGAGCCACGACAGCAGGCCCTCGGGGACGCGGTACGGCGTGTCCATGAGGTTGTTCCCGTGGAGGGTCGCCGTCCCGGTGAGCAGGGTCAGCGGTGTCATCAGGGTCGACAGGTCGGAGAACCCGACGAGCCAGGTCGGCTCCACAGCGCGCAGCTCGTCCCAGTCGAGCAGCGGCACCAGGTCGATCGCGGTCTCCCCGCCCCACGGCGGGACGACCGCCCGGACGGTCGGGTCGGTCAGCATCGCCATCAGCTCGTCCGCCCGCTCGGCGGCCGGGGCGCTCACGTGCCCGGAGCCGTCCATGCACGCGCCGACCACGACCTCGTACCCCCGTGCCCGGACCTCGCGGACGGCGACGTCCAGCCGCTCCCGCATCTCCTTGGGAACTCCGCTGGACGGAGAGGTGACGCCGATACGGTCGCCGGGACGCAAGGGGCTGGGGAATCGCACGGGCATGCGCGGGAGTCTGGCATGGCCGCCCGCCGGGGCGACCACTGCTTTTCGGCCTTCGTGCCACCTGCCGGTGCGCGGCGTGTGTCCCGAGGATGTGGGGCCTGTGGGTGGACAGGGAGCGCGGAGAGGTGAAGGCTCGCATCTGAGCAATACGTTCGAAAAATGTCTAAAACGGGCATAACGCGGAACTTGGGAGAGGCCGAGGAGGCAGAAAGATGCGTCGAGAAATGGTGCAGAAGAAGCCTGACAGGAAGCCCGAGCCCGGTCGCCGCGCGCACGAGGAAGCCGAGCAGCGTCCGCGTCCCGAGGTCCGAAAGGACATCGCGCGCACCTGGTGGCCGGACGGGTAGGCCGACAGGAGCGTGCCGCAGCCCTGTGAGCGTGCCGGGGCACGCGAACCTGACCGTCGAGGGTGGCTGCGGAGGAGGTTCGCCGCTGTGTCGACCGACCCGAGAAGGGTGAATCCCGGCCGCGCCGAGGAGACGATCCGCACGGGCACGTCGAGCCCTGCCGAGGCCGGCACGTCGAGCGCTGCCGCGGAGCCGAGCCCTGGGGAGGCGCGCCCTGCCGCGGAGCCGAGCCCTGCCGGGCCGGCGAGCCCCGCCGCGGAGCCGGGCCCAGCCGGGAAGGCCGGCCCTGCGGGGATGCCTGGTCGTGCGGGGATGTCGAGCCCTGCGGGCAAGGGGCCCGCCGGAAAGGCGAGTGGTATCGGGCCGCTGGCGGAGTCGGTGGCCCTGGCCGTCCGTCGTACGGGAGCGTCCGGCGGAGGCGTCTACCTCGTGGACGGAACCGGGGAGAATCTGCGACTGACGGTGGGCTGCGGGCTCCCTGCCGACGTCGCCGACTCCTGGTGGCAGGTGCCCGTGTCCGCCTCGGTCCCGGTCGCCGAGGCGTTCCGTGACGACCGTGTCGTGTGGGTTGGCTCGCAGGGGGAGATGGCTCTCTCCTATCCGCAGACCGCGGCGGCGCTGCCCTACCAGTACGCACTGGCCTCGGCGCCGCTCTCCGGCCGCAGCCGAAGCTGGGGCGCGCTGTTCCTGTTCTGGCCGGCCGCCCATTCCGGGCGGGCCTCGCCGAGGGAAAGGGGGAACTTCGCCGCCCACGGCCGACGGATCGCCCGGGTCATCGAGGACGCCGGCAGAGCGTTCGTACCACCGGACGAGCCCCTCATGATCCCCCTGGACGGCGCCTCCGAGCGCTTCGCCCTGTCCACCGACGCACCCGCCGATCTCCTGGAACGGCTGCCCGAGGGCTTCCTCGCCCTCGACCTGCAGGGCAGGATCACCTTCATCACCGGCCGGGCCGCGTCCCTCCTGGGCCGCCGCGTCAGCCGCCTCCTGGGAACCAGGCCCTGGCAGTCCCTGCCCTGGATGGACCAGGCCTTCGTCGAGGACCACTACCGCACCGCGGTCATCAGCCGCGAGCCCGTCGGCTTCACCGTTCTGCGACCGCCGGACACCTGGCTCGACATCGAACTCCACCCCGACGCCAGCGGCATCAGCGTCCGCCTCGACGCTCGCCGTTCCGGGCCCGGCGACTCGCCGAGGGCGGCCTCTCCGGCGACGCCCGGTGCGTCCGTCGGCCGTCTGTACCAGCTCGTGCATCTCGCGGCGGCCCTCACGGACGTGGTCGGCGTGCAGGATGTCGTCGACCTGGTCGCCGTCCAGATCCTGCCCGCGTTCGGGGCCGACGGCATGGTCCTGTCCGCGGCGGACGCCGGACGCCTGAGGATCATGGGCCACCACGGCTACGACGCGGAGACCATCGAACGCCTCGACGGCCTTCCCGTCGGCACCAGCCTGACGCCCGCCGGAGAGGCGCTGCTCAGGGGCATCCCCCTCTTCTTCTCCGACCCCGACGAACTCGCACGCGACTATCCTGCCGCGCCACGGATCAGCGGAAAGCAGGCCTGGGCCTTCCTCCCGCTCATCGTCGACGCCCGGCCCGTCGGCTGCTGCATCCTCACCTACGCCCGCCCCCACACCTTCACCGCCGACGACCGGGCCATCCTCACGTCGCTCGGCGGACTCGTCGCCCAGGCCCTCGACCGGGCGCGCCTCTACGACGCCAAGCTCGACCTGGCCCACACGCTCCAGCAGGCACTCCTCCCGCGCAGCCTGCCCACCCTCGGCGGACTGGAGGTGGCGGCGCGCTATCTCCCCGCGGGCCACGGCATGGATGTGGGCGGCGACTTCTACGACCTCATCCGGCTCGACCACACGACCGCGGCGGCCGTCATCGGCGACGTCCAGGGACACAACATGGCGGCCGCCGCCCTCATGGGACAGGTCCGTACGGCCGTCCACGCCACCGCGGGCGAGCGGCCCGACGAAGTGCTCTCCCGCACCAACCGCGTCCTCGCCGACCTGGAGCCCGATCTCCTCGTCTCCTGTCTGTACGCGCACATCGACCTCGCTCACGGGCGGATGAGCCTGGCCAGCGCCGGCCACGTTCCACCGCTGCTCCACCGGCCCGGCGAACGCCCCGTCGTGCTGGAGATCGAGCCGGGTCCGTTGCTCGGCATCGGCGTCGACCTCCCGTACCCGATCACCACGGTTCCGATGCCCCCGGGCACGACCCTCGCCCTGTACACCGACGGACTGGTCGAAGTGCACGGCACCGACCTCGACCGGTTGACCGGTGAGCTCGCGCAGCTCCTCGCGGGCCCGTCACGCCCGGCCCGGCTCATAGACGAGCTGATCCACCACTCCTGGCCCCACGGCCTGCCGACCGACGACATCGCCGTGCTGCTCCTGAAGGCCGGCGAAGCCAGAGGCCCATGACCGAAGGGCCGGAGGCGAGCCTTCCGCAGACGGGTGACGTCGGCGCGTTCGAAAGGCGCGTGGCCCCTCGCTGGGGCAGCATCGGGATGACTTCCACGAAGGGTGCCGTCCCGGTCGTACGACGATGGCACGTCGTACGACGTGGAATTCGCGCGATGTGGAAGGGGAGCCCGTGCTCGGCCAGGCGATGGGGGCGATGCTCCCGGCCGCGCTGGCGGTCGCGCTCAGTCCCTTCCCGCTGATCGGGATCATCCTGATCCTGTCCGGCACGCACGGCCGCCGCAACGGCCTGCTGTTCGCGGTCGGCTGGATCACGGGCCTCACGATCGCGGCGACGCTCGTCGCGCTGCTCTTCGGCGGGGCCGACGACCCGGACAGCACCTCGTCGGCGATCGCGGACTGGGGGCGGGTCGTCGCCGGGGGAGCCCTTGTCGTGCTGGGCGTGCGCACGTGGTGGAGACGCCCGCGTGGCGGCGAGCAGGCGGACGAGCCACGCTGGATGGCCTCCCTCGAAGACGCCACCGCCGGGCGGGCGCTGCTGCTGGGCGCCATGCTGTCGGGAGCCAATCCGAAGAACCTCGTCCTGACCGCCTCGGCCACCACGGCGATCGTCGAAGCCGGGGCGCACGACGTCGGTCTCGTCGCGGCCGTCGCCGTCTACGTCCTCATCGCCTCCTGCACGGTCCTGGGCTCCGTCGCCCTCCAACTCGGCGGAGGGCGACGCGCCGCGTCCTTCCTGGACACCGTCAGAGGGTTCATGGTCACCAACAGCACCGTCATCACGGTGATCGTGCTGCTGCTCCTGGGCGCCAACGTCCTCGGGGACGGGCTGTCCGGCCTCGGCCGCTGAGCCCTCCGCCGGCCGGGCGGGCGAAGCCGTGGAGAGGCCGACCGCGGTGGTCACAGGTCTCTGCGGTCACAGGGTGTCCGCCTGCCGATGGGCGGGGATCCGTGCTAGCTGCCGCTCCAGCTCGGTGCGGATGTCGGCGCGCAGTTCCTTGGTCCTGACCCACTCGATGAGCAGTTCCGCCACGCTCCGCAGCTTCGTGTTCGTCCGCTGCGAGACCGTCCGCAGCACATCCCACCCCTCGTGCGGCGTCAGCCCGCCCAGGGCCAGCACGACGCCGATCGCCTGATCCACCACGGCGTGCGACCGCAGCGCCTCCTGGAGCTGGACGTTCTCCCCCTCCAGCTCCTTCAGGCGCGCCGCGACGCATGCCTCCGACGACGTCGAAGAGGTCGAGTCCACCTCGTCGCCCCCACCCACCGTTTCCTCCGCGGTCTGGTCTCCGGTTCGGGCTTGTCCGCTCGCCCATGTCCTTGCCCGCATGCCCGGATACGGCGGGTGAAAGCTCGGCGCGGGACATCGAGACGCGCGGATCGGCCCGGCCGGTGAGTCCAGATGCTGGGGAAGCTCGGCTCGCCGACAAAGACACCTGTGGCGCAACCTGTGTCGCATCCCACCTCGTCGCCGAGGGCTGCGCCACATCGCGTCGCCGCCGGCCGGAGCTACCGTGCGTCGAAGGTGACTCACTCTTCTCGGCAGCTCCCGGAGGGCCGGCAGTGCTCGCAGATCTCTCCCCGCTCATCGCGGCCGCCACGGAATGGCTGACGCGTGCCTACCCGGCCTGCGGCGGGCCGTTCGCGTCCGCGCTCTGCGAGGCCCAGGCCCGTCAGGCCGTGACCGTCGCCGCATGGCTGCGGTATCCGACGCCGATGGACGCCGCGCTGGTGGCGATGGCGGGCCCGGGAGGCGCAGGAAACCTCGACATGGTCGTCGGCTCGGACCTGACCGGTCAGGACGGTGGCGAGGCGGACGACGACGCCTGGCGTACGTGGGTGGACGAGGCCGTGGTGAGCTGGGCCGCGTCCCTCCTCGCCGACGCCCGGCTGGCCGATCTGGCGGTCGCCGCGCTCGCCGAGGGGGAGCATGTGAGGGTCGCGCCCGTGGCATTCGGGCGTCTGAGGGCGCCGGACGACGGCGACCGGCGAGCCGCGGCACTGCTGCGCCACCCCGACCTGCTCGCCCCGGTGGCGGCGCTCCATCACGAGGAGCTCGCCGGCCGTCTGGGACAGGGCCGCGCGCTCGTCGTCTGAAGGGCGGCGCCGATGTGTACGGGCGCCCTGGACCCCCGTACGCGACGCGACGTCGTACGGGCGGCCAGGGCGTCCTGGGTTCGTGGTGCCGGCTCTCAGTCGAGTTTGCCCCGGCCGCTCAGCGCGTCGCGCAGCCGGTCGACCATGCCCATACCCGGTGCCAGGAGCTTGTTGGCGGGCGGCGAGTCGGGGGCCGACGGGTGCGGGCGGGTGGGGGCCACCTTCTTCGCCTGGCGCACCTTGTCCCCGAGATCGTCCAGGGCTTCCGGAGGGCACGCGGCGCGCAGCATCGGGAAGAGGTTCTGCTCCTCGTCGGCGATGTGAGCGCGGATCTCGATCATCAGGGTCGCGAGGAGCCGGTCGAACTCGGGGTCGTCCGCCTCGTAGCTCTCCAGGTCCTTCATGATCTGCTCGGCCTTGGAGTGGTCGTCGGTCTCGCGGTCGGCCATCGCGTCACCGTTCGGCACGTGCCGGCGCACGGCCGGGTACAGGTAGGCCTCCTCGGCCACCGAGTGACGTACGAGTTCCATCGTCACCTGGTCCGCGTAGACCTTCCGGTCCTTGTCGCCGGGCGCGCACCGGTCGATGCGCCCGAAGATCTCCTCGACCTCCCGATGATCGGTCGTCAGCTCGTCGATGACGTTTCCACCGTGCCCCATGTCCTCCACCTCTCCGGCGTGGTGACGGCTCCTGGATGGTCCGTCTGGTGCCTCCGGGTGCCCATCGGTCGCCGGTTGACACGAGCTCGCGGCCGACGGGGGGACCGGCAGGCCGCGGACGTTCGATTTCGTCGCACGGGGGCACCAGCGAAGCCGCTCCGTGTCGCCCGGGCCGATCCGGCCGGGCCCGCCGAGACACGCATCAGCCCACGCCCATGCGCAGATACTTCACCCCGCACTCGGGGCAGAAGGGATCGGACGCGGGGGTGCCCCAGGCCGTGGGCGGCTGGGTCCAGGCGGCCGGATCGAGCCGCCGCCCGCAGAGCGAGACGCGTTCGCCCGCCCCTGTCATGTGCCACAGCCCGATGCGGGAGCCGACCGACCCGGGCGGGGCGCCTTCCGCGTACTCCGCGCGCAACTCGTACTCCACGAGCCGACCTCGCTTCCTGCCTTGCCTGTCCTCCGACAGACACCGTCCGACGAGCCCCCGTCGAGTTCCCCCGCTGACGCGGGCAAATCAACCGTCGGGTGCCCGCAGGGGGCGGAGCGGTCGACCGGCCACTGCTCGGACGGTCGCTCTCGGCCTGGGCGTGCAGGGGTTCCAGAGCGTCCAGGACGGCTGTTCACCGGGGCCAGGCGGCGTGGCGCGCCACCTCGTCAGGTGTGGACCTCGGTCCGGTGCGAGCCGGTGAGGGTCGCGTACACCACGACATTGCCGCGGTATCCGCCGTCCCCGGCCCCGCCGCCGCAGGTGATCACACGGAGTTCGGGCCGGCCCGTGCTGCCGTAGACCTTCTTGTCGGGGAACCGGTCCTTGTCGTAGACCTCCACGGCGTCCACCGTGAAGACGGCGGTGCGGCCGTCCGCCCGGTTGATCTCGATCGTCTCGCCCTTGGTGAGGGCGCCGAGCCGGTAGAACACGCCGGTGTCTCCGTCACGGGTGTCCACGTGTCCCGTGGTCACGGCCGTGCCGCGCGAGCCCGGTGCGGTGCCCCCGCCGTACCAGCCGGCGACATCGGGCGCGCCGTCGGGCGGGGGCCGCAGAGCCCCCGCCCGGTCGAGGCCCAGCCGTGCCAGGGAGGCGTTCACACCGATCTCGGGGATCCGGATGCGCACGGGCTCGGAGCGAGGCAGTGGCGGGGCGGCGCGGTGTGCCGGCGGGGCGGCATGACCCGCCGGCGGGGTGGGGAAGGCCTGGTCGGCCGAGGGCTGCGGGGGCCGCCTGTCGACCATCGTGCCGAGCACCAGCAGGACGCCCGCCACCAGGGCCACGATCAGAAACGTGACTGGTGGGACGAACGTGCGCGTCGGCGCGTCGGCCTTGTCCCTGGATTCCTTCAACGTCGGGCCTCTTGCCTGGAGGGAGCCGGATGGGGTCCGCTCCCACCGTGCGGGGAACGGGGTCGGGGGCCTGGGCGGCCGGAGCGGAGGGTCAGGGCCGGGCGCCGTGCGCGCGTCGGCGGATCCGGTACAGCGCCCCGGCCGCGGCCGCGGTGATCAGCGCACCGCCCATGGCGACCTGGGTGTTGGTGTCCTGGGCGTCTCCGAACCCGGCGTGGATGGCGCCGTTCGGCTGCTGGTCCGCGATCTCGTACGTGTCCGTGAGCTTGATCCGGGGCGGGCACTTCACGGTGACGGTGTCGGTGCCGGACGCTCCCTCGGCCGGGATCGTGAACTCACCGACGAGCACGCCCTTGCGGGTGCCGCCGAACATGTGGAACTGACCCCCTACCGCCGACTCGCCCTTGCCGTACGTCACATCCGGGCCGCAGGCGGTGGTCGTGACCGTGACCGTCGAGCCCGGCGCCGCGCTGCCCGGGTCGATACGGAGTTCCGTGTCACCGGCGGCCACGGCGGCCGGGCTCTGCAGAGCCAGGACGCCGAGGAGCAGTCCGACACCGACGCCAACGTGTGTGTTTCGCAAGGGAATCCTCCGACAAAGCAGTGGCCGACCTGTCCGCTCGGCGCTCCTGTGATCTCCTGCGACGAGAAAACCGACGCTCCGTCAGCTCCGCAACAGGAGGATTCGGCCCAGGAGTCACCCGGGCAGCGGGCTTGCCGCCGCCCGCGGGAGCGTTTGCGCAGGTCCCCGAAGCGGACGCGCGCCGACGGCCGTCTCACCACAGGAAACGGATGGGCTAACGGTCTTCATCCCCGAACGGGCCAAGGGGGCACGGCCACCCGTGCCCCTGCCCGGCGGCCGTCGGGCCACCGCTCCCCGCCGCCCGCTTCACGCGACGCCGGCCTCCGGAGCGGTGCGGACGACGTCACCGTCGCCGGTCGGGGCCGGGGCGTGCGCGGGGAGACGTCGTACGGCGGGAACACACAGCAGCGCGAGCGACGCGGGGACGGCGACGAGCGTCATCGCGTACAGCGTGGGCCGCACGCCGAAGGAGTCGGAGATGGGGCCGGCGAGCACGAGGCCCAGCGGCATGAGCCCTGTCGACAGCAGATAGTCGTACGAACTCACCCGGGACAAGGCGGCCTCGGGGATGTGCGTCCCCAGCGCGGTCTCCCAGATGACGAAGTAGAGGGAGACACCGACGCCGGTGATCGCTTCGAGGACGGCTATCACGGCGACGGGCGCGCCGGACCCGATGATGACCGCCTGGCAGGAGCCCACCGCCAGCGCCGCGGCGGCGAGTGCCATCGGATGCCTGACCTTGACCCGGTAGGCGACGACGTCACCGACGATGGAGCCGATACCGAAGCCGGCCGTCACGATCGACCAGGCGGCCGCGCCACCCCACTCGCGCTCCGCGAGGACGGGCCCCAGCACGAACACCGACGGCAGCACGACGACGTGGTAGACGGATATCGCCGCCATGCCGGACCACACCCACGCCCGGCTTCGTACCTGCGTCCAGCCGGCGCGCAGCTCCCCGAGAAACTTTCCGCCCGGGGCCGCCTGCGCCGTCCCGGGTGTCATCGCGCGGGGGGTCAGCCGGGCCAGGAACGCGGCACTGGCCGCGAAGGTCAGCGCGTCCACCGCCAGGGCACCGCCGGGTCCCGCCGCCGCCACCAGGATCCCGGCCACGGCCGGACCGGCCACCAGACTCGCCGACTGGACGAAACCGCGCAGGGCGTTCGCCTCCCGCAGCCGGTCGGCGCCGACGACCAGGGGTATCAGTCCTGTGGCCGCGGGCATGAAGAACGCGTCGGCCGTGCCGAACACGACCATCAGCAGCACCAGATGCCGGACCTCGGCGACGCCGGTCAGCAGCAGGACGGCGGCGAGCCCCTGCACGGCGCAGCGCACCAGGTCCGAGACGAGCATGATGCGGTGGCGCCGGAAGCGGTCCGCCCACACCCCGCCCACCAGGGCGAACAGCAGCATGGGCGCGAGGCCCGCGGCCGCGAGCAGCCCGACGTCGGAGGCGGACCCGCCCACCGAGAGCACGGCGAAGGGCACGGCCACGAACGACACACGGTCGCCCAGCACCGACAGGGACTGCCCGATGAACAGGCGGGCGAACTGCGGTTCATCACGCAGCACACCAGGAACCAAAGACTTCACGAGACGACCGATCAGGGACAGCGGACACGGACTGCAGCGCCCGATGGTAAGCAGTGCCGTCCCCGCAGGTCACCTGCAATTACCGGCGGGCAGCGTCCGCGGGCCTGCGCAGCAGCCACTGTCCGAATGTGCGGCGCGGCGGACGCACCACCACGCGGCCGTGAGCCTTCTCGCCGACCAGCTCGACCCGCAGGACGACCGGGGTGTCCGGCTGCCCCGGAGCCGGACGGTGTTTGACCCTGCAGTGCACCAGCCGCAGACCGTCGGTGTCGACCACGACCCCCGGCCGCGTGACCAGCGTCAGGGTCTTGCCCACCATGCCGACGTCGACGCGCAGCGTGTCGTGCGTGATCACGGCCTCGCTGAAGTCGAGCGTCACCTCGCAGTACGTCACCGCGAGCTGCAGCCTCCGCGGCACGACCCAGCGCCCCACGCGTTCGACCGCGCCGCTGTGGACCTGCTCGATCCGGACACTGTCCTTGGCCTCCGCCGCGGCGGCGCCGACGGACGGCAGGTCGACGGTGAGCCCGGCCAGTTCGCCCAAGGTCCTCGCCGACAGGGCGGCTTCCAGGCGTTCGTCCAGCTCGTCCGCGGTTAGCAGGCCGTCCCCGGCCGCGATGCGCAGCACGTCCACCACCCGGTCCCGGTCCGCGTGCGAGGCACGCAGCTCGGGCGACGAGCCGGGGCCGGCGGGCTTCCCGGTGGGCGCGATCTCTCCCGACATGCTTCCGTCCTGATCCTGTCGAACGACTCCGCGCGACGCGGGCGCGACGCGAGGAGAAGACTAACGCTATATCGCGACACCGGGACCCCCGGTCGGTGTCTCGTCCAGGGTCGCGGGACCGTCGGAACGGAACAGGAACGACCGCCCGTCCGCTCGTTTCCTCTCGCGGAGTCAGGCCGGGTCCGCCACGGCCGGTGAGTCGGGTGAGCCGGGTGGGTCGGATGAGCTGCGCGATGGTGGTGAGCCGGGTGGGTCGGATAAGTCGGGTGGGACAGATGAGTCGGGCGGGGCGGATGCGTCGGGTGAGGGGGGTGTGGCGGGGTGCGGGATGGTGAGGGTGGGGGCGTACTGGGCTGCCTGGGCCGCGAACATCGCCGCGTAGCGGCCCTGGGCCGCCATGAGTTCGTCGTGGCCGCCCTCCTCGACCAGCCGCCCCTGGTGCAGGACGTAGATGCGGTCGGAGTGGCGGACCCCGGACATGCGGTGGGTGACGAGGACGACGGCCCGGTGCGGGGCGGCGAGTCCGCGGATGCGGTCGAACGCCGCGATCTCGGCCTCCGGATCGAGCGCGGACGTCGGCTCGTCCACGATGAGGATGCTGTCCGCCCGCGAGGTGGAGCTGCGCCAGTGCGTGCGGGCCAGACCGACCTTCTGCCACTCGCCGCCAGAGAGTTCGATGGCCCCGCGGAACACCCGGGCCAGCAGACTCCGCATCCCGTCCGGGAGTCGGGAGACGACCGGGCCCGCCCCCGCGTAGTCGACGGACTCCCACAGGTCGTCGTCCGTCGCCTCGACTTCGGGACGGCCGATCCGGATGTTCATCGCCGCCGTCACGGGCCAACGCTGGAAGTCCTGCGTGAGCAGGGCGACGCGCTCGAAGACCTGTGAGCGTCTGAGCCCGGTGACGTCCAGCTCACCCCAGCGGACCGTCCCTCCCTGGGGGAGCAGGAGGCCGGAGAGGACCTTCATGAGGGTGCTCTTGCCTGAGCCGTTCTCGCCGACGACGGCTGTGACCGAGCCCATGGGGATGGTGAGCGTGACCCGGTCGAGCGCCGGAGCCTCGCGGTCGGGGTAGCGGTACGAGACCTCGTCGAGCGTGATCTGCTTGACCTGCTCCGGAACCGGGGCGCCCGTCTCGGGGATGGCGTACCCGGCCGCCTCGGTCAGGAAGCGCCCGTGGTCGCGGACGTACAAGGACTCCTCGTGCAGGGAGTTGACGTTCATCACCAGAGCGCCCAGGCTCGCCGACCCGGACCGGACCGCGATCACCGCCGTGCCGGCCACCGCCAGACTCATGTGCCCGCTCATGATCAGCCAGATCATGGTTCCGTACGTGCCGGCCATCGCCAGTCCGGACAGCGCGGAGGCCACCCACTCGGTGACCGCCTTGCCGGCGGCCAGCCGTTCCTGCTCGGCCTCGGCGCTGCGTGCCATACGTTCGTAGCGGCTGAGCAGGAAGGGACCGACCCCGTGGATACGAACCTCCTGGGCGGCGGTTCGTTCCGTGAGGAGGTTGCCGATGAGCCGGCTCGCCCGCAGGTGCTCGACCCAGCTGATCACCGACACGTACCGTTCCTGGGCCACGCGCATCGCGCCCCAGCCGCGCGGGGCGGCGATGAGCACGAGCATCGGCAGCAGCGCCGGGTGCAGCACCGTGAGCACGCCCGCCGTGGCCACCAAGGAGATGGTGCTGTTCAGCGCGGCCACGGAGGCGCTGATCATCTGGCGGGCGGACGCCGGGCCGTACTGGGCGATGTCGATCAGCCGCCGGAAGTCCGGGTCGTCGATGGCCTCCAGCTCGACGGAGGCCGCGGCCGCCAGGTACTGGGTGGTGGCGATCCGCTCCACGAGCGGTTCGAGCCTGCCCGCCCGGGACGTGGACCAGCCCGCCAGTACGGAGTTGACCACGGCGATCGCGGCGGCGGCCAGCAGACCCGGCATCACGGCGTGCAGCCGCTCGACCGCGGTGCCGGCCCCGAGCAGGGCGTGCATCACCGCGTTCACGGCGAGCAGCCCGACGGCGGCGGCGACACCCTGCCCGATCTCGCTCACGCCGACCGCGATGAGGGCCCGGCGGTCAGTGCCCCATGCCATCCGCAAGGTCGCCCCGACCAGGGTCGGCATGGACCGCAGTGCCGACAGCATGGTCAAGTCGAGGCGCGCGTGCTCGTGTTGGGACCAGCCCATGTCGTAGCGCAACGGACCGCCGAACAACTCGCGCTCCGCATCGGACACTTCCGGCTCCGCGAGCCGCACCTTGCCGAAGAACCTCAACACACCGCGCCTCCCCGCGCGTTGTGGCCGCGTGCGCTGGACCGCGGGTCGCGGGCGGGTCTCGTCGGGAGGACGCTTCTGCGTGTGGGCGCACGCCATCGGTTGGACGTCACCATCTGGGGAGGTTGCCCAACTCGCGCG
The DNA here is from genome assembly GCF_042790435.1 of Streptomyces sp. NPDC056738. NCBI lineage: Bacteria > Bacillati > Actinomycetota > Actinomycetes > Kitasatosporales > Streptomycetaceae > Streptomyces > Streptomyces sp. NPDC056738. The sequence goes on along the minus strand of NZ_JBHTZF010000001.1, from coordinate 442,236 downwards.
CGACTATGTGGCGTACGTCGGGTATCGGCCGCCGGGGGTGGGGGTGGCCGGTGGCGGTCGGGGTCGTCACAGCGGGGGTGGTCGTGTCGAGCCGGACGGTCGGGGCGATCGGTCGAGTCGGGCGTGCGAAAAACCGGTGGAGTGGGGGCTCGCTCCGCCGCTAGCGTGCTGCCCGGCCCCTTCGTCTAGGCAAGGACGTCCCGTTGTACACCGTGTGAGACCTCCCGAGCGCTGATCTGTCGCGCGTCGCATCCGTGCGCCGTGCTGCCTTTTGCTGCGGACTTCTCACTGAAACCGGTGTACTTCTGTGCTCAATAGCTGGGTGGTCATGCCCACCTGCCTGCCTACCGTTCTCCGTCGATGCCACGCCTGCGGCTCCGGGCGTTTCCGGGCCGACGGAAAGTTCCGTGTCAACGCGAACCGCAAACTCCTCGACGCCTGGCTCCTCGTGCTCTGTGTCGGCTGCGGGGACACGGCGAAGCTCACGATCCTGGAGCGGGCGCACGTGCGCTCGATCCGACCGGACCTGCTGGACCGGATGCACGACAACGACCCCGGCCTCGCGGCGGAGTTGCTGCAGGACCCGGTCGTGCGCCGCCGCAGTCGCGTCGCTCTCGACTGGGACGGTGCCTGGCGTCTCGACACCGGCGGTTCGGATCACCTGGGCCGCGAGGTGATCGATGTCGCGGTCCGCTTCGCGGCGCGGATCCCCGTCCGGCCGGTCCGGCTGATCGCCGACGGCTGCGGCCTGTCGCGGGCCGAGGTCGAGCGGCTGATGGACGAGGGGAAGGTCGTCTCGGCGGTCAGGCTGAGCGGCAAGGTGTCCGGCGACTTCACCTTCACGCTCAAGCGCTGAGCCTCTCGGGGCCGGCGTGGGCCTGTCCGGCGTGATCCGTCGGGCAGGCCCCGGGTCCGGGCGGCCCGACCGAGGACGGAACGCGGAACTCGAGCTACCGGCGTGCCCGGCGGTAGGCGATCAGCAGCCCCAGGAGGATGCCGACGAGAAGCGTGACGGTCAGGACGATCCACAGGGGGAGGGTGACCTGAGGGATCCAGAGTCGGATGGTCACCGAACCGGTATTGGCTGCGATGAACCAGATCGTGAGGGCTGCCAGCACGAAGAAGCCGATGCTGCGTAGCCGGTAGTCCCGCCCCTTGACCGTCACGGTGGACGGCCCGTGTGCCTTCGCGGTCTTCTGGGCCATACAGCCAGTATCCGGCTGTTCATCCGAGCGGGCGACTCGATGGGTCTGGGGCGTGGGGGGTCGACTTGAGCATGAAATCGAACATGTGAACTAATAGAGCGATGGAGTCCGTGTCGCACATGTCCTTCCCTCACGACCTGGTCCAACTGGAGGTGGCCTGGTGTCGCACCTATGACGCCCTCGCCGGGTCCCGCCCGCTCGGAAACACGGCGCTGCGCCGTCGTCTGCTGGTGCTGTCGGCCCGGCTGTGGTGGCATCCGTTCTGGACGGGGCCGGGCCGGATGCCCGCGGCCAGGCTGGAGCTGCGCAGGCGGGCCCGCGCTGTGAGCGCGGGGGGATGAGCGCCGTACCTCATCGGTGAGTGTGGTCGTCGAGGGGCCGGGCAGTGCGGCCGCCAGCCGATTTCGATCGGCCAGTAGCCTCACCCCATGGATGCGCTCGTGCCCTTCGCCGTCATGTTCGGCGGCCTCGCCTCGGTCCTGGGCTTCCTGGTCTGGCTCGCCGCCCGCGTCCGCGCCAGGGGTCTCGCCGGCGGGGCGGTGAACGCGGCCCTGGCCTCGTACGAAGAGGCCTTTCGCGCGACCTCGCACGCGGCTCACGTCGAGATTCAGGCACACAGGCAACGCAAGGCGCCGCTCCTGTCGCCCGACGGCCACGGGCAGCCCGGCGCGGGCGGGACGGGCAGCGCGCGTTCAGCGCACCGCACGCCAGCGGCCCGCTCCCGTGCACACCGCTCGCGAAGGGCCCTGGTCCGTTGGGCCGCTCGCTTCCGGGGCGATCACTGAACCACGCCCCCGCGCGGCGGCTCCGCGGCGGCCGGTCACCCCATCAGGGTCAGGCCGCGGTCTCGTCCAAGGGGATGCCGAGCCGGTCGGCCACGGTGGTCAGGGCCGTGCCCAGGGGGAGCGCGACCCTGGTGAGGGCGTGCTGGTCGCCCCGGGTCGCGTCCCGGTTGACGATCAGCACCGGCTTCCCGGCATCGGCCGCCTGGCGGACGAACCGCAGTCCGGACATGACCGTCAGGGAGGAGCCCAGGACCAGCAGCGAAGTCGCCTCACGGACCAGCCGACGGCACTCCTCGACCCGCGACGGCGGGACGGACTCGCCGAAGAAGACCACGTCCGGCTTGAGGACGCCGCCGCAGACCGTGCACGGGACCACGTGGAAGTCCCCGACCTGCTCGTCGGTGAGGTCGGCGTCACCGTCCGGGTTGACGGCGGCGGCCACCGGCGCGAAGCCGGGATTGGCCTCCTCCAGCAGGCGGGCGAGCTCGCGGCGCGGGGTGCGGGCGCCGCAGGAGAGGCAGACGACCCGCTCAAGGCTTCCGTGGAGTTCCACGACACCCTCACTGCCGACGGCCTGGTGCAGTCCGTCGACGTTCTGTGTGATCACTCCGGAGAGCAGGCCGTGCCGTCCGAACGCGGCGACGGCCCGGTGTCCGTCGTTGGGGCGGGCGCGGCCGAAGGTCCGCCAGCCGAGGTGGCTGCGCGCCCAGTACCGCCGCCGGGCCTGAGCGGTGGCGGTGAAGTCCTGGTAGGTCATCGGGGTGTGCCGGCGCAGGCTCCCGCCCTCGCCCCGGTAGTCGGGGATGCCCGACTCCGTGGAGATGCCCGCCCCGCTGAGCACCAGCACACCGCCGGTGCGCAGCGCGGCGGCGACCGGCTCCAGGTCGGTGGTGCCGGGCGGGAGATCCCCGGAGGGGATCCAGGTCAGGGTGGGGCGCATGCGCATGCATCCAGGGTACGGATACGACGACACCGTGTACGGGGAGGCGGGCGCCGCGCCGATCCCGGCCTCGGGCCGCCCGGTCGGCGGTTCTGGCCTCGGGCCGCCCCGGTGACGGGCTGCGGGCTCAGGCCGCAGTGAGTGGTTCGGCGTCAGGCGGCCCCGGTGACGGGCTCCGGGGTCGGGCCGCAGTGAGCGGTTCCGGCGTCGGGCGGCCCCGGTGACCGGTTCTGGCCCCGGGCCGCCCCGGTGATGGGCACCCGCATCGGGCAGCCGCCGCACCGGTGAGCGGTTCCGCCCGCTCCTCAGCTCTCGCCGGACCGCCGGAGCCGCGCGGAAAGATGGTGCTGCAACGGCTGACCGACCGCCTCCAGGTCATGGAGGAAGTCCAGCGTGTCCGCGTCCGCCAAGGTGTAGCGGCGTCGCGTGGCGACGACCTCCTTGGCCGTGGGAGCGAGGGCCACCTGCTCGGTGGTCAGATCCACCGCAGCGTCGGCGGCCCGCCCGACCAGGATTTCCGCGATGCCGGTGGGCTGCGTGATCAACGCCTCCACGCGTCCGTCGGCCTGCATCCGCCACCAGCCGCTCTCCCGGGCCGACGGGCGCAGCGGAGAGCCGTCCGGGTCCAGCAGCCAGGCACGTGCTTCGTAGTGGAGGAAGGGCCGACCGTCGTGGCTGAAGGTGACCTCCTGCGCGTAGACGAACTCCTCGTCGAGCGTCGGGTAGCCGCCGCGGCCCTGTCCGGCCCAGGTGCCGAGGAGTCCGATCACCGGGGCGAGCAGCGCGTGCGGCGCGGGCTTGTCGTCCGGGCGGAACGCGTCGGGGTACGGGTGCTTCCCGAAGGGGTCGACCATGACATCCACTCCAGGGTTGAGGCCGGTGCAGGTTGGCAGCCTAGTGGTACTCCGCCCGGAGATCGTGATCCTCCCGGCGGCGCGGCGGCCGGCTGGAGGAGTAGAACACCTGCCCCTTGCCCAGCGGCTGCTCCGGGGCGGTGCCTCGCCAGATCCGCAGACCGTGAATCCGCTCCCAGTACATCGCACAGACGGCGTTGACCAGCGACTGCGCCGCGAGAGGCAGCGCGCACAGAGCAATCAGCGGGTTCGTCACGAGGGCCGCCGTCAGGGTCATCACCAGCAGGAAGGCGAAAAACCCGCCGTGGAACAGGAGCGGCCGCGGCGCGTGCTCGCGGGCCAAGACCGTTGCGGGATCCCGCAACGGCACCGCCGACCGGAAACTCCGCCATTCCATGGCGACGGAGAGACACGACACGACCACGAGGATGCCCGCCGACCAGGCGACGAGATCCCCCTCGAGCTCCACATCCGGCAGCGGGCGGAAGGGCAGGGCCACCACCAGACCGACACCGGCGGCGGCCGTCACCGTGCAGGTCCCCATGAGCTCGTGACGCACGTACCCGACCATCGCGACCCCCCGGCCCCGCCCGCACAGGACCTCCAGTGTGCCGCAACCGTGTGGACGAGGAACCCGGACCCCGCCCATCCCCTTGACCTGTTACGAGCGTGCCGAAGCGGCGTCACTCTTGCCCGTGCGTGCGGTCCGTGGCCTTCTCCGGGCTGGTCGCAGCGACGCCGTAGCGGTCTCGTCAGGGGTGGGTGGAAGGATCGGTCCGTGACGTGTGATGTGTGCGGGTGCGAGATGCGACAGGTGCCGACGACGGAATCGCGGGTGAGGGAGCGGTGGTTCTGCGCCTGGTGCTACGCGTGGACCGAGCTGGGGACTGCCCCCGGGCTGATCAGCCGGTCGTGGTACGAGACCGTGGACATGCGGTGGGAGTGGGCCGACATGCCGGGACCGCCCGTTGGCGTTTCTCATGCGTACGGCTACTTCGGCACGACCTTGTGCGGCATGGAGCAGGAGGGCATCGTTCCCTCGCCCTATCCGTGGTTCCCCGACTGGGACGAGGCCTGCTCAGGGTGCCGGGAGGCAGCCGTCGTCATCGACGGTCGCTGGCCTGTCGACGACCGAGGCGAGAAGCGCGAACGGATACGCCCCGTGCCGCCGCTCGGTGCCGACTGGCCGCCCTTCTAGGGCGTCCGACCCAATGAGCGGGAGCGCCTCCAGCAGGTCAGTGTCGGCACCGCCCGTGGCCTTCGTGTAATCGGTCGCGACGCTGCCGTTTGCGCTGCCCACGCAGTCAGACCGTCGAGCCCAACCGATCCAGTTCGTCGCCGATCCTGTCCCGCAACACGTCATGCTGCGGCCCCAGCCGGAACTCCTCGTCCCTCCACCGGTTGCCCGGATACAGCCATACAGGTTTGCCCACCAACTCGGCCGGCTCCCACGCGAACCGTGGCCAGACGTGGGCATGCAGGAACGGGTCGGAGTTCCCCAGGATCTCCAGGTTGACCCGGCGGAAGCCGGGGTCCAGGCGTCGGCAGACGCGCTCGACGGCTTCGCCGAGCCGGTCCATGTCGGACAGGAACGACAGACGCCTCGCCTTCGGCAGATCGGACAGCCGCTCGACACCTGGGTCATCCGCGAGGAGAACCGAGTAACCCGGCAGGAACTGAACGTCGCCGATCACCGCGAACCCCGACTCGAGCCGCCGCAGCACCGTCGGGTTCTCACCCCGTAGAGCGGCCCCGATCCGATCCGTCCGCCAATCACCCGTCATGGCCCCAACCTAGCCAACGGTGATCAAGGCCCGCTCTTCGCTCCTCAATCTCCATCGCCCCACGACGGGCCGCGGCGCCCCGGCGCCCGCGTGCCGGCGGCGCGGGGGGGGGGGGGGGGGTCGTGGGGGCCGGGGGGGGCGCGCGGGGTGCGCGGGTGGGGGGCCTCCGTGGTGGG